>JAZQYW010000052.1:0-39006 GCA_045633745.1 Christensenellaceae bacterium | reverse complement strand
TGTCTATCAGAAGAAACCTTAACACGCATAGGGTAGTTAGAGTGCTTTTTAGTTAAACTTTCATCAATAAAGATATATTTTGTATCTTGATATTCATTAGGGTTTAAAGCGACGTAAGTATTTAAGGTTTTACCTTTAACTGCAAACTTTGCAAGTGCAACGTTGCCACACTTAAAGGTTCTTGCTTTTTTACTTTCAATAACTCTAACATTTTTAACTCTGTTTAGCAATGAAGAAATATTAGAATATCTATCATTTGCAATAGGATTTTCTTCAAGTTTTTGATTAAATGTTAAGTCGTTAATTTTAGACCTAATAAATGCAAAAACTGAAGTTGTTTGTTCATCATTAGCCACAGCCGTTTGGACTTTAGGTAAAATAATTTCAAGTCTTAATGCCTTTTCTTTATTTAATTTCTTGTCAAAAATCGGTGTAAAAACAATGGCAAGTGCAACCAAAATTATGCACATATAACCTGGTGGAGATTGCATAAATGCAACAAAACTGCCAACAAAAGGGATTTTTTGGTCTCTGTAAATTGCTCTCATTTGAGAATATTTAACAGGGAAACGGTCAGGTTTGCTAATAGCATCACCTTGCATCAAAAACCATCTGCAATCAGGGTGCCTTTCATTTGGTTCTTCAATTTTAACAACTCTGTGTATTACCAAGTATCCATCAATTTCATAAACGATTATATCGTATAGTTTAATATCTTGTTCTTTTGGCAATTTATAGGTTAAAATAAGGTCAAACGTGCTAAACTGGTTGTTTAGGTTGTTTTCAAAAAGATATTTATTCTCTTTATTTTTTGTTGCCATAGAAGAAGAATTTACAACTTTAAAAGTAGGGGAGTCGGCTTTATAAGTATTTGAAGTACAACTGGCATAAGTTGAAAAAACAAAACAAATAAGCAAAATTGAACATAGGAAAAATGAAGAAATGCAATCGAAAAAGCAACTCTTCTTTTTTCCTTTGTTTTTTTCATATTCTTTTAAAATTCCTTGGTCTTCTGCACCACTTCTTATTAGTTTAAGTGAAAGTTTATAAACGATTGATACCATAAAAATACCAACGCTTGCAAGCAAAACGTAAACTATGATACAAATTACAAGGGTGTAAATTTCAAAAGGCGTCATAATAAACCCTTCTTAAGTGTCTAAATTTTAATTCTTAAAATATGGCATATGCCCACCCGTTGAAAATGCGGGTAGGCATAAGTAAATATTAGTTTAATTTTAAATTATCAAAAAAACCTATTAACCTTGTGCTTGTGGTGTCACACCGTCTGAAATTGTCACCATCAATACAGGACGACCTAATGCAGTTGAAAAAGCAGTATGTTCTGGTTTAGAACTAAGAATGAAGTCGTTAAGTGCAATTTCTGTACTAATATCTTCGATTATGTAATAGTAAATGTCGTTTACACTATCGTATTTCCATTCGATTTCGGTTTTGTTAGGAAAGTTGTCAATAAAAATGTCTTTTGAATTATATTGTGACACAACGTCTTCTACAGTAATAGAATATGTAGACGTCAATGTTTCAAAAATATCAGAACCTGTGTTTTCTTGCAACTTTAAGGTAAACTTAACGTAAGGGGTTTCGCCATCTGAAGTAGTATATTCTAATACTGCTTTATGGAAGTCAGTACCATTAGAGTTTGTGCCCGTTTGTTCGATAGACATTTTTGTAATGTTAGTCTCGATAGCATAGGTACCTGCAGCACCACTTTCTGTTGCCTCTGATATTGTAATCAATTGTTCAAAGTTTTTATCGGTTATATCTGCATTAGGATTTGTGTAAGTCCATGCTGCGTAAACACCACCGATAGTCACGCAAAGAATCATTGCTATTAAAGCGCTTAGTTTTTTCATTTTTTTTGTTCCTCCAAAAATTAATACACTAATTTTTACAATATAATGTTTATTGTAATACAATAAATATAGCACCGTTATTGTGGGTTGTCAAGTGTTTTTTAAGATTAATGTCTATAAAAAATTGTTTTTTATTATATTATGTATATTAAATAATGAAAAAATCGGTAATACACATTAAGTAAAAGTTGCTTTTTATAGTGTAATTTTGTATAATTATAAAAAACAATAAAGGAAAAAACATGAAAACTTATCTTTTTGATTTTGACGGAACACTTGTCGATTCAATGCCTGCATTTATTTCGGGTGTGTTAAAGGAATTAGATAAAAATAACTGCAAATATGGTGATGATATCATTAAAATTATCACGCCTTTAGGGTTTGCTGGCACGGCAGATTATTTTATCAAAACTTTTGGCTTAAATGTTGGGGTAGAAGAACTTGTTCAAATTTTTAAAGACAATATGAAAGATGAGTATTTTTATAAAATACAAGCAAAGAACAACGTTATTAAGGTGCTTAAAGAATTGAAAGAAAAGGGTGCAAGTCTAAACGTTTTAACGGCAAGCCCACACGTGACTTTAGATGCTTGTCTTAAAAGACTTGGCATCTTTGATTTGTTTGATAACGTTTGGTCTTGTGATGATTTTGAAACCACAAAAGCCAACCCTGAAATTTATAAAATGGTGGCAAAAAAGTTAGAAAAACCAGTTGAAAAAGTGTTGTTTTTGGACGATAATATCAATGCAGATTTAACGGCAAAAACTGCTGGTATGAAAGTTTGCGGGGTTTACGATAAATCTTCAGATGACTTTGTTGAGCAAATGAAAAATGCTTGCGATTTTTATATTTTTGACTTTGAAGAATTGCCAAAAATTGATTTTTAACAAACATAAAAAGATAACAAAAAAGCACGGATATTTCCGTGCTTTTAATTTTTTGTTTTTTTACCTTTAATTTTCTTGTTTTGTCTTGTTTTTTTCTATCAAATATTTAACAAGCACTATTGCATAATGAACTAATAATCCAACGGCAATGGCTTTAACAAGGTCGAAAATAACGGTTAGTGCAAAAGTGATTACTAGAACTAGAATATTGTTCCATTTTTTGCTTTTAATAATGGCAACAAATTCTCTCCACTCGCTCATATTATAAGCAACCATAATCAATATAGCCGCAATGATAGGCATAGGGATATATGATGCAAGTGGCATTAAAATAACAAGCACAAGCAAAAGCACAACGGCGTGTACCATACCAGATAGTGGCGATTTGCCACCGTTTTTAACGTTTGCAGCCGTTCTTGCGATTGCACCAGTCGCTGGAATACCACCAAAACAACCAACCAAAACGTTGCTTGTTCCAAGTGCGATAAGTTCGGTGTTTGAATTGTGCTTATCGTTTATCATTTTATCTGAAACAACGCAAGATAACAAAGATTCAATGCCAGCAAGCAATGCGATTGTAAATGCATTTGGCAATAAATCAACAATTTTTTGACCGGTAATGGTAGGGAAGTTGAACTTTGGCAAACCAGAAGAAATCGTGTAAAGCGAGCCTATCGTGTTTGCACTGACAAGTGGAATAATACAAATTAAAGAGCCAACGATAACAGCAATAAGTGACGCTGGAATTTTCTTTAATAGTTTTGGGCAAACGATAAGAATTGCAAGACCTAACAAACCAACGCCAAAAGCCCAAGGGTTAAAGGTTGAGAAGTGTTCAAAAACAAGTGAAAGTTTTTCGGTCGTTTCAATGGCAACTGTGCCAGCAGGGTAGGTTAAGCCGAAGAAATCTTTAAGTTGCCCTATCGCAAGGGTGACGGCAATACCAGAAGTAAAGCCAACCGTGATAGTGTGTGGAATATATTTGATAAGTGAGCCTACTCTTAAAAGACCCATTAAAACAAGGATAATACCTGCCATAATGGTCGCAAGGAAAAGCCCTTCCATACCTTGTGTAATAATGATACCGGCAACTATTGTTGCAAATGCTGCAGTAGGGCCAGTGATATTAACTTTGCTACCACCTAAAAGTGCTGTAAAAAAGCCAGCGATAATGGCAGTGAAAAGCCCTGTTTCAGGTGTTGCCCCAGATGCAATAGCAAGTGCTATTGAAAGTGGCAAAGCGATGATTGCAACGATTATACCTGCAATAATATCTGAAACGTAGTCTTTGGTTTTGTAAGTCTTGAAAGTTGTTAAAATTTTTGGTTCAAATAGTTTCATAATATACTTCCTTTTGTTCGATAATCATTATATAATAATTAAATTCAAAAGGCAATAAAATAATAATAAAAATAATATAAAAACAAACAAAAGCCCTACACAAAAGTGCAGGGCTTGCTGTTTTTTAGAGAAGTTATTTATTTGTTTTTGCACATATTGCAGAAAAAGTCTGTACTTGTTGCTTCATCTTTGATTCTGCCGACAGAAGTGTTGTCAACAGTCCTTGAACGCAGTTCTTTTACTGGGTTTGGCGCAACTTCAAAACGATAATCCTTGCCGTAGTTTCTGATGTGTTTTTCAATGACAATATGTGATGGAACTATTTCTGTAGATGGGTTTATAATATTTTGGTACTGGAAGAAGTTTGCGTCTGATGGAAGTTCGTTGACGTTGACGTACTCTTCTAAATGTCCTGTAAATTGAACAGTCGATTCCAAAATGTTTCTAACGTAATTGATATTTTCGTGTAGAGAAATAGGCTCAGGGAAATTTCCATCGGGGATAACTTCTTGCCAATCTTTGCCTTCGTATTTTTTAAGAAGTTCCACTGCTTTATGCAAATGCCCAATTTCAATATCAAGATTTTCTTCCCAAAGCGATTTGATGTAAGGGTCACATTCGGTAAGGTAGCAAGACCAGTATAGGTAACATTCGCAGTATTCGTGCCAAAGTAGCATTTCAAGCCAAGTCGCACTTGAGTCCATTAATGATTCGTATTGAGTAACGTGTTCTTCTTCAACAAGCGCGATTTCTTGATATAATTTCCTTGATAATTCGCTGTTTGCAAGGTTTGTTATATTCATATAATAATTCATCGTTTGCTGTTCGGCGGCGGTTATTATCATGGTGGATAAAACAGTTTGTTTATCGGCTGTTTTAGAATTGATATTTCGTTTTACGTTGTCTTTGCTAAATCGGTGATGGGAAATGGTTGGTCTACCGGGCATAATTTCTGTGTATTTTCCAACCAAGTTTTCGGCTAACACACCTTGCTCCATATGTAAAAGGTTTGCATATCGGTATAAGTGGTCAAAATCTTCTAAAAGTGCAAAATCTAACGCCTTTTTCACGTAGCAATCACACTCACGCCTAGCAAGTTCGGCAGTTAAGTCAACTGCTAACTGTTCGTAAGAAATAGTGTGTTCAAGTGCACTTTCATTTGCAGGTTTTAATAGTGAGATTTTTAATTGCTGTTGCTTTTCTATTGAACGAGTAACGCTTATTTCTCGCCTTAAATCATTGTCGGTCGTATGGCGTGCAAGTTGGTGTGAAAACCAGTTGGCTTCAAATTCCGTGCCGTTCATAAGAATAATTCTAGTCTTAGTGTAAGGATTCACTTCATATTTGTTGTATGGCTTTGGATAAAGTTGTTTCCAGTTTTGAAAACTGCTTAAAATAGATAAAGGTTTTTCATTAAATGGATTCATTTTCTTCTCCTTAAAAATAAAAAATTACTTACTAATCATCATATGAAAAAAAGAAAGAAAATGTTTATTACCCCTTAAATTACAATATATCAAATCCTCTCCAACCAACTTTTCTTAAATAAAAACCCCACACATAAGTGCAGGGTTTTAATTTCGTGGCAGAGAGAAGAGGATTCGCTTCTCTCGAGCCTCCCGCAAAACAGTCCACAGGACTGTTTTTTCGCTTTCAGCGAACACGCAACCTTTGGTTGCTCGCTCCTAATTCGAATCCTCTCTAACCTTTCTAACAAACAAAATAAAAACCCCACACATAAGTGCAGGGTTTTAATTTCGTGGGCAGAGAGAAGAGGATTCGAACCTCCGATGCCTTTCGGCATACACGCTTTCCAAGCGTGCACATTAGACCACTCTGACATCTCTCCAAACAACTAAAAATATTTTAATATATTTTAATGATAAAATCAAGTGGTTTTATGTCAAAATTTTTAAAATTATTTTGTCATTAGGTCTATACAAAATCATATTTATATGATATAATATACGCAAGAAAAAAGATTTTTGACCTTTTGCAAAAATCACTTATTATATAATGTTTAAAAGGAGAAATTTTTATGGCAAAGAAACAAAAAGACTATTTTGGTTTAGAATGGATTGTTAGTTTGATTTTGGCAATTATTCCTATCACTTCATTAGTTTTAGGTGTTGCAACACGTATTAAAGAAGGTAAAATTGTTGCAGGTATTTTAAGACTTGTGTTAGGTTGGAACATTATTTGGATTTTAGATATAGTATTTATGTTCTTAAATCAAAGAATATTCAGAATTTTGGATATTTAATGGCAAAAAACTATTAAAAAACCACTAAAAAATCAAGAAAAACACCTTTTCGGTTATGAAAAGGTGTTTTTTGTTGCAAACACAACATATAGTGGTTTTTATAAAAATAATTTACAAAATGTTGAAAAAAACTATTGACAAGCAAGTTCGCTATGTGCTATATTTAATAGGCACACTAAAAGATAAAAGTTTAAGGAGAAGAAAAATGTTTCAAGTAAAGAAAAGAGACGGTAAAATTGTAGAATTTGATATGTCAAAAATCACAACGGCATTATCAAAGGCATTTAACGCAAAGAATATCGACTATACAGCAGATATTCTTAACACGCTTGCATTAAAAGTGACGGCAGATTTTTCAAAGAAAATCAAAGACGGTATCATTAACGTTGAAGATATTCAAGACAGTGCCGAAGTTGTTTTAATTCAAACGGGATACGTTGATATTGCAAAGAGCTACATTCTTTATCGTAAACAAAGAGAAAAAGTTCGTAATATAGGCGAAACAATCGTTGACTACAAAAAGGTTGTTGACGACTATTTGAAGGTTGCTGACTGGCGTGTTAAGGAAAACTCAACCGTCACGTATTCAGTTGGTGGTCTTATTTTGTCAAACAGTGGTGCTGTGACGGCTAACTACTGGTTATCAGAAGTATATGATGATGAAATCGGCGATGCACACAGAAACGCTGATATTCATATTCACGACCTTTCTATGCTTACAGGCTACTGTGCTGGTTGGTCACTTCGTCAACTCATTAAAGAAGGTTTAGGTGGTGTTCCAGGTAAAATTACATCAGCACCTGCAAGCCACTTATCAACACTTTGCAACCAAATGGTTAACTTCCTTGGTATTATGCAAAACGAATGGGCTGGCGCACAAGCATTTTCTTCTTTCGATACATATTTAGCACCATTTGTAAAGGTTGATAACTTAACTTATAAAGAAGTTAAACAATGTATTCAATCATTTATCTATGGCGTAAACACACCAAGCAGATGGGGTACACAATCTCCATTTACAAACATTACTCTTGACTGGGTAGTTCCAAACGACCTTGCTGAAATGAACGCTATCGTTGGTGGCAAGGAAATGGATTTCAAATATAAAGACTGCGTGACCGAAATGGCTATGGTAAACAAGGCGTATATCGAAATTATGATTGAAGGTGATGCTAACGGCAGAGGTTTCCAATACCCAATCCCAACATATTCAATCACAAGCGATTTCGACTGGTCTGAAACAGAAAACAACAAACTCTTGTTTGAAATGACTGCTAAATACGGCACACCTTACTTCTCTAACTATATCAACAGTGATATGGAACCAAGTGACGTTCGTTCAATGTGCTGTCGTATGCGTTTGGACTTAAGAGAACTCCGTAAAAAATCAGGTGGTTTCTTCGGTTCTGGTGAAAGCACAGGTTCTATCGGCGTTGTCACAATCAATATGCCACGTATTGCTTACGTTTCAAAGACTGAAGAAGAATTCTACGATAGATTAAAGAAGATGATGGACATCTCTGCTCGTTCACTCAAGGTTAAGAGAGATACTGTCACCAAGTTGTTAGAAGCAGGACTTTATCCATATACAAAGAGATATCTTGGAACCTTCAGCAACCACTTCTCAACAATCGGTTTGGTTGGTATGAACGAAGCGTGCTTGAACGCAAAATGGATAGGTAAAGATTTAACTAACGCTGAAGCACAAAACTTCACTAAAGACGTTCTCAACTTTATGAGAAACAAACTTTCTGACTATCAAGAAATGTATGGCGACCTTTACAACTTGGAAGCAACGCCAGCAGAATCAACTTCATTTAGACTTGCTAAACACGATAGAAAGAGATATCCAGACATTATCACTGCATCTGACAATGATAACGCTCCATACTATACAAACAGTTCACACTTACCTGTTGGTTATACTGCTGATATCTTTACAGCACTTGATATTCAAGACGAATTGCAAACACTTTACACTTCTGGTACTGTTTTCCACGCATTCCTTGGTCAAAAACTCCCAGACTGGAAGAGTGCTGCAAACCTTGTTAAGAAGATTGCTCAAAACTACAAGTTGCCATACTACACAATGAGCCCAACATATTCAGTTTGTGCTGACCACGGCTACATTGCTGGCGAAGTTTATGAATGCCCAACTTGTGGTAAAAAGACTGAAGTTTACAGCAGAATTACCGGCTACTATCGTCCTATCCAAAACTGGAACGATGGTAAGAGAAAGGAATTTGAAGACAGAAAGGTTTACGATATCGAAAATTCTAAATTCACTGCAAAAGATGCTTGCGCTTGCGAAACCAAAAAGCAAGGTGTAGCAGAATTAGAACTTGACGGACCAGTTCTCTTTACAAGAAACGGTTGCCCAAACTGCAAAACAAGCAAAATGATGCTCGATAAGGCTGGTGTTAAGTATTCAGTTATCAATGCCGAAGAAGATAAGGACACAACAATGAAGTTTGGCATCAAGAAAGCCCCAACTTTATTAGTTCCTAACGGAAACGGTTTTGACGTTTACGATAACGCAAGCGAAATTAGAAAGTATATCGAAAGCAAATAAGAGAGCAAATTAAAAATGTATGATTTAATAGTAATCGGCGCAGGCGCAGCAGGCATGACCTCTGCGCTATACGCTTTAAGAAACGGAAAAAAAGTTTTAGTATTAGAAAGTGAAAGTTTGGGTGGGCAAATTGCAAACTCTCCAAGACTTGAAAATTATCCATCAATAAAAGAAATCAGTGGCGAACAGTTTGCCGACAACTTGTTTGAACAAATCACCTTCCACGGTGCAGATTTGGAAATCGAAAAGGTTGTTAACATTGAAAAGACCGAAGACAAGATTTTTAACGTTAAGACTGAATTCCACGCTTATCAATCAAAGACGGTTATTATCGCATCTGGCGTTAAGCACAAGCATCTTCGTACAAAATCCGATAGGGAAGATTTAGTCGGCCGTGGCGTTTACTACTGTGCTATTTGTGACGGACCATTTTATAAGGGCAAAGAAGTTGCAATTATCGGCGACGCAAACACAGCATTACAATATTCACTCTTGCTTTCAAGTTATTGTTCAAAAGTTTACGTTTACACACTCTTTGATAAATTCTTTGGCGATGCGTCTTTGGTTAAGGCATTAAGAGCAAAGGAAAATATCGAAGTTAGACCAAACACAAGCGTAATAGACTTTATAGGCGAAAACGAACTTAAGGCTATCGAATATAAGGATAAGGACGGAAATATCTTAACGCACGAAATTCCTGCAGTATTCGTTGCAATCGGTCAAGTGCCAGATAACAAGGCTTTTGAAAATCTTGTAGATTTAGATGCAAACGGCTATATCATTGCCGATGAAAGTTGCAAGACTAAAACCGAAGGTTTATTCGTTGCGGGGGACTGCAGAACAAAGGCTGTTAGACAAGTTTCAACTGCCATTGCAGACGGCGCTATCGCAGCGACAAACGCATCAATTTATCTTGAAAGTTTGAACTAAAAACCATTAAAAATACAAAAGGTTGGCTATTTTGCCAACCTTTTTTTGTTATGTTTTTGGTTTGCCACCATTTTTTAGCCGAGTGCATAAAATTAAAATTATGCTTAAAAATATTCATTTTTAGGCAAATTTGCGAATAATTTAGCGTTTTATACACAATTTTGGGTTAAATAGTTGACTTATATATTTTTAATTAATATAATTAAATCATAAAAAATTAAGGAGAAAACAAAAATGAAAAAAATTATAACTCTTTTATTAGCACTTGTTATGTGTTTTGCTTGCGTATCAATGTCTGCTTGTAAGAAAGAAGATGATACAACGAAAATTGGTGTTCAAGCATCAACAACTGGTCATATTTATGCATCATGTATTAAAAACTGTGAAGCAAAGGCTTATACTTCACCAGTATTAGCAGTTGATGATTTGCTTCGTGGAACAGTTGAATACGTTATCGTTGATAGTGAAACAGCAAAGACAATCGCAGCAGAAAGACAAGGTGTTAAGGTTATTGATATCCCACTATCATATGACACATATGCAGTTGGTGTTGATAAGGAACAAGATGCATTGAAACAACAAATCAATGAAGTTTTGGTTGAAAAAGCAGATGTAATTTCAGAAATTGTTGAAAAATATAGTGATTTTGAAGCAAATATTGCAGACTGTGTTGGTTTTGATATTTCTGCAATGGATGCAAAAGCAGAAGCATCAGAAACAAGTTCTAATCCAGAAGGACAATTAGTAGTTGCAACGAATGCTGAATTCTCTCCATGGGAATTTATGCACAATGGTAAATATTATGGTATCGATATTGAAATTGCAAACATCATTGCTACTGAATTAGGTTTGGAATTAGTTATTAAGCACATGGGCTTTGATGCAGTATGTATTTCTGTTGGTAAAAATAACGTTGACTGTGCAATCGCAGCACTTTCAATTACAGCAGAAAGAAAGGATGCATTGAATTTTACTAATGGTTATTTCTCTGACACAAGTATTTATCAAGTTGTAATGTGTAAAGAATCAAATACAAAACTTGATGGCGCAACTTCAGCAGTTGACGTTCTTACAGTATTAAGTGGTCTTATTTAAGAATAAAATATAAAATTACTTAACCATATTGACCTAGCAAAAGCTGTTAGGTCAATATTGTGTTATATAAGGAAAATTATGATAAATTGGCAGTACGAATGGCAACGATTTACAAAACAATGGAATTTTGAGTTGTTTCTCAATGGGCTTACAACTACGTGTAAGATAGCAATTTTTGGTTTAATAATAGGTATAGTTATAGGTGCATTAATTGGTATAATTAAGGTAATGCCTAAATATAACATATTGCCTAAAATTTTAGACAAAATATGTACTTTGTATGTTGCTATTTTTAGGGGAACACCTATAATTATTCAACTACTTGTGTTTCACTTTGTTTTAATGGATGCTCTTTCCATAACTATGGGAACAACAATGGAAGCCATATTAATATTTGGACTTAATTCAGGTGCGTATGTTTCTGAAATTATGCGTGGCGGTATAAATTCTGTAGACAAAGGTCAATTGGAAGCAGGTAGAGCAGTGGGGTTAGGATATTGGACTACTATGCTTAAAGTGGTATTGCCACAAGCAATTAAGAATATAGTTCCAACGCTTGGAAATGAATTTATTGCACTTATGAAAGACACTTCAGTTGTTAACATAATTGCAGCAAACGACTTATATAGAGCATTTGTCACAATGATAGGGTATAATGGCAGACCATATATTCCTTTCTTAATGTTGGCACTTTCTTACTTTGTACTTATTTTATTCGTTACAATGCTTGTTAGATTTATTGAGTATTTAATGTCAAAAAGTGATAGAAGAACTACAAGCGTTAAGAAAACTACTTCAAAGAAAAGATTTGATAAAAATCTTGTAAAAGGTGATACAAATGACTAAACTTCTTGAAAATGAAAAAGAAATATTGTTAGATGTAAAAGACTTGAAGAAATCTTTTGGCAAACACGAAGTATTAAAAGGCATTTCCACCAAAATTTATAAGGGGGACGTTATTGCTATTATAGGTCCATCTGGTTGTGGTAAATCAACCTTTTTAAGATGCTTAAACTGTTTGGAAGACCCAACTGGCGGTTCAATAATTTTTGAAGGCGAAGACCTTGCAGATTTTAAGGTTGATATAAACGTGCATCGCCAACATATCGGTATGGTTTTCCAACAATTTAACCTTTTCAACAACAAAACGGTTATTCAAAACATAATGCTTGCTCCAAATATAATCAAGGTAAAAGAGCACAAAAAAAAGAGAATTAAAAATTTCTTCATTAAGTTCAGTAATCTTTTTAGGGTAAAGGACAAAAAGAAAGAGTTAATCGCAATAGATACAACTATTGCAAAAATCAAGGCGCAAAACAAAGAAAAGGCGATTGAATTACTTAAAAGAATTGGGCTTGAAGACAAGGCAAATGCTTATCCATCAACTTTATCTGGTGGACAAAAGCAAAGAATTGCTATCGTAAGAGCACTTGCGATGAACCCAAAGGTAATTTTGTTTGACGAGCCAACGAGTGCACTTGACCCAGAAATGGTTGGCGAAGTTTTAGACCTTATGCGTGAACTTGCAAACGAAGGTATGACAATGGTTATAGTCACACACGAAATGGGCTTTGCAAGAGAAGTTGCAAATAGAATTCTATTCATTGACGACGGAATTATCAAGGAAGAAAATAATCCTAAAGAATTCTTTGAAAATCCAAAAGATGAAAGACTAAAAGAATTCTTATCAAAAGTTCTTTAAGAAATAAAACACTATCACATTTTTTTGCGATAGTGTTTTTTATTTTTTTATATATAAAATGTTGACAAAAGAATAGGTTTGTGTTAAAATTATAAAAAAATAAAGGCTTTGACGAAAAGGGCGTTCAAATTTACCTGTTTAGAGAAATGACGGTTGGTGAAAGTCAATAAAGGTGGTTAAAACGTTTGTAGTTTCCGAGCCGAGAGGAAGAAATTGCTTTTTGCAAGAGTAGAACTTCTCCGTGATTGCTGCGTTAATGTCATAGGAATTGATGGATTCCAAGAGTGGCGAATATTTCGCAATTTGAGTGGTACCGCGGGTAGATGACTCGTCTCAAAGTAATACTTTGGGGCGATTTTTTTTGCCAAAAGGAGTGATATATGGAACAAATGAAAGAATTAAATCAAAAAATTCAAGAAATGGCTGGCAGAATTAGAGAACTTCGTGATATCGTTGGCCTTTCAACTGAAGAAATGGCTTTAAAAACTGGCATTTCTGAAAGTGAATATATTTCTTGTGAAAATGGGGAAAAGGACCTTAACTTTACCTTTATTTATCGCTGTGCAAATGCACTTAACGTCAACGTGACTGAAATCATTGAAGGTTATAGCCCAAAACTTAAAGGTTATACTGTGACAAGAAGGGAAAATGGTCAAAAGATTTCTCAAGCACACGGAATGACCTATTATAACTTGGCATACGCTTTCCAAAACAGAATTGCAGAACCACTTTACGTAAAGAGTGTTTATAATGAAGAAAATGCAAACAAAGAAATTGAACTTACAACCCACGCTGGTCAAGAATGCGATATCGTTGTTGATGGTTATTTAAAGGTTAAAATCGGCAAACATGAAGAAATTTTAGGACCGGGCGATAGCATTTATTACGATAGTGATACGCCACATGGTATGGTTGCAGTAAACGGCAAAGACTGTATTTTCTATGCAATCGTATTAAACCCAACAGGCGAACCTATTCCAGAACTTTCTAGCAATAAAAAGTTGGTGGATTATAAAAAGCAAGAGAGTGTTAAAGATACAAAAACAAGAGAGTATCATAAATTTATCGATATCGCTGAAGATGAAGATGGCACACCAACTTCAATCAAGTTCAAAAACCAAGATAAATTCAACTTTGCATTTGACCTTGTTGATGCTCTTGCTGAAAGAGAGCCTGAAAAACTTGCAATGCTCCATATTTCAAAGGATAAAACCGAACGCAGATTTACCTTTAAGGACATAAAGAAAGAGTCTAATAGATGCGCAAATTACTTTAAGTCTTTGGGTATTAAGAAAGGCGATAGGGTTATGCTTGTTTTAAAGCGTCACTATCAATTCTGGTTTGCAATGATAGGTTTAAATAAGCTTGGCGCAATTACAATTCCAGCAACAAACCAACTTCAAGAACACGATTTTGAATATAGATTCAACTTGGCTGGCGTTTCTGCAATTATCTGCACAGGAGATGGCGATACTGCTCATCAAGTTGATATTGCAAGTGAAAAATGCCCAAGCGTTGTTCATAAAATTATGGTTAACGGCACAAGGGAAGGCTGGCGCAATTTTGATGAAGAATATTCACTTTTCAGCACTCAATTCAAAAGAACTGCAGATTCACCTTGTGGCGAAGATATGTTGCTTATGTTCTTTACTTCAGGTACAAGTGGATATCCAAAGTTGGCAACGCACAACCATAAATATCCATTAGGTCATTTCCATACTGCAAAATACTGGCACACAGTTGATGCAGACGGCTTGCACTTCACTATTTCAGATACTGGTTGGGCAAAGTCAATGTGGGGTAAACTCTATGGTCAATGGTTATCTGAAGGTGCAATTTTCGTTTACGACTTTGATAGGTTTGATGCAAGCGATATTTTACCTATGTTTGCAAAATATCAAATCACAACCTTCTGTGCTCCACCAACAATGCTCCGTATGCTTGTTAAGGAAGATATTTCAAAGTATGACTTATCTTCAGTTAAGCATATGACAACGGCTGGCGAAGCATTAAACCCAGAAGTATATTATCAATTTGAAAAACTTACAGGTCTTCAAATTAAAGAAGGCTTTGGTCAAACAGAGTCCACAATGCTTATCGGCAACCTTGTTGGTAAGCCACACAAAATCGGCTCAATGGGTAAACCTGCACCTATATACGATATCGACTTGGTTGATGAAAACGGCAATTCGGTTGCTGATGGTGAAACGGGCGAAATTGTTGTTAACGTTAAAGATGGTGCACCTTGCGGTTTATTCTGTGGATATTATCAAGATGAAGAAAAGACTGCAGAAGTTTGGCACGATGGATATTACCATACGGGCGATACTGCTTGGCGTGATGAAGACGGTTTCTTCTGGTACGTTGGTCGTGTTGACGACGTTATCAAGTCGTCTGGCTACCGTATCGGGCCATTTGAAATCGAAAGCGTTATTATGGAACTTCCATACGTATTAGAATGTGGCGTTTCAGCAGTTCCAGATGAAGTTCGTGGTCAAATAGTTAAGGCAAGTATCGTACTTGTAAAAGGCACAGAGCCAACCGAACAACTAAAGAAAGATATTCAAACATACGTTAAGAGTAAGACCGCACCTTATAAATATCCAAGAATAGTAGTCTTTAGAGATGAATTGCCAAAGACTGTAAGTGGCAAAATCCAAAGAAACAAGTTATAAGCGTCGCAATACTGCGTTTACTGCTTTGTAAAAACGATTTCGATGACCAGACGGTCTATCTCATCCGTTTTTACAAGCGAGCCTTGTCTTGCTTGCTTCTAACTCATTTCTTACAGAAACAGAGTACAAGCATATGACATACAGCGAGCCTTGACCTGTTTGCATCTCCACTCTTAAAGAGAGTAAACGTGGTGAGAGCCTTGCCACACTTGTTTCTAATTCATTTCTTACAGAAACAAACTATAAAATCGCCCCGTTTTTAAGGGGCGTTTTTGCAATGTGAAGAAAGCATATAAAGATAAAATAGACGCAAAATATCTTTATGCGCTATAAAAATCTATTTTTATACAATTTGAAAAAGGGGGTTAAAATGAGAACTATATTGCATAGTGACTTAAATAATTTTTATGCATCTGTTGAAACTTTAAAACACCCCGAATATAAAGATTGCCCACTTGTAGTATGTGGCAAGGTTGAAGACAGGCACGGCATTGTTTTGGCTAAAAACCAAATAGCCAAAGAGTATGGAATTAAGACGGGAGACGTGCTTTGGGAAGCCAAGAAGAAATGTAAAGGCGTGGTTGCTGTCACAGCCGACCACACTTCCTATGAAATAGTGTCAAAGCAAGTTAGAGAAATTTACGAAAGGTTTACCGACCACATAGAGCCGTTTGGTATTGATGAGTGCTGGTTGGATTTGACCGACTGTGTTAAAAACTTTGGCACGGGCGAAGAAATTGCTGAAAAGATAAGAAAAACGGTAAAAGAAGAAATAGGTATAACTGTAAGTATAGGCGTAAGTTTTAATAAAGTGTTTGCCAAACTTGGCTCTGATATGAAAAAACCCGATGCAATAACAGTTATAAACACTGAAAACTTTAAGGATAAAGTGTGGAAACTTGATGCAAAGGAGTTATTATTTGTTGGAAAATCGACTTTTGAAAAACTTAAGGCGATAGGAATTCATACTATCGGTGATATAGCGTCAACTGACCAAAACGTTCTTGAAAAACTGCTTGGAGTGTGGGGAAAAGTTCTTCATTGTTATGCAAACGGGCTGGATAATTCGCCAGTTATAAGCAAGCACGAAGACATTAAGAGCATAAGCAACAGTTTGACTTACTATAAAGATTTATATAACGTTGATGAAGTTAAAACCCTTTTATTATTATTGTCCGAAAGTGTTGCATCAAGATTAAGGGAAAGTGGACTTGGTAAGGCAAATACCGTTAGGATAACAGTCACAGATAACACTTTGCAAACCTTTGGCAAACAGTTAAAACTTGTTCATCCAACAAGCAGTGCGATAGAAATTGCACAGGCTAGTTATAAACTTTTTGAAAGCCTTTATAGATGGAATAATCCAGTTAGGGCGGCGGGTGTTGCCATAAGTGATTTTACTTTGGGAACAGAGCAAATGTTTTTTGATGAACACAAGGATAAAATCGACAAGTTAGACAGGCTTGACCTTGCAGTTGATAATATACGAAAAAAATATGGTAATTCTTCTATGCAAAGGGCAAGGATTATGCAAGACAAAAAACTTTCCGAAACGGATATTAAGGGCGACCCGTTTGGGAAAAACTTATAATTAATGCCTAATATAGAAATACCTATTGCAAAATTTATAAAAAAGTGTTAAAATAATAGTGTATAGATAAAAACAAATATTTTAGGAGAAAATGATGTTGAAAAAGATATTGTTAATACTTTTAACAGTTGTTCTTGTGATTGCTTGTTTCACTATGACGGCGTGTAAAGAAACACCAACCTATACTGTAAGTTTTGATAGTGCTGGTGGAACGCTTGTTGAACAACAAAAGGTTAAAGAAGGCTCAAAAGCATCTAAACCAGAAAATCCAACAAAGGTTGGTTATGAGTTTGATGACTGGTATTTGGGCGAAGAACAAACGCCTTTTGATTTTGAAAAAACTTCAATCAAAAAGAACACAACTTTAACGGCAAAGTGGAACGTTAATCAATATTCAATTAGTTTTGATACTGATGGTGGAGAACCAGCAACTATTCATACAATAACACAAGACTTTGATACTGTTGTTAGTGCACCAGCAGACCCAATAAAAACGGGCTATACCTTTAGTGGTTGGTTTGAAGACGGCTCATTAACCGCTTACGTGTTTGATAAAATCGAAGCAAGGGACGTTGAATTAAAGGCAAAATGGACAATAAATGAATATACAATTTCCTTTGATAGTGACGGTGGCTCTATCATTGAAGATATAACAAAAACCTATGGCGAAAATGTTGAAAAACCTTTAGACCCAACAAAAACAGGTTATACCTTTATGGGTTGGTTTGAAGCAAATTCAGTTTTGCAATACGAATTCGACACGATGGAATCAAGAAACGTTGAATTAAAAGCAGGCTGGAAAATTAACAAATATTCAATTAGTTTTGATACTGATGGTGGAGAGCCAGCAACTATTGATACAATAACACAAAACTTTGATACTGCAGTTAGTGCACCAACACAACCAACAAAAACGGGTTATACCTTTAGTGGTTGGTTTGAAGACGGCTCATTAAATGCTTACGTGTTTGACAAAATCGAAGCAAGAAACGTTGAATTAAAGGCGAAATGGACAATTAACCAATATTCAATTAGTTTTGACACCGATGGTGGAGAGCCAGCAACCATTAATACGATAACACAAGATTACAACACAGTTGTTATCGCACCAACAAAGCCAACTAAAGTAGGCTATAATTTCTTAGGTTGGTTTGAAGACGGCTCATTAAATGCTTACGTATTTAGCACAATGGAAGCAAGAAACGTTGAATTAAAAGCAAAATGGGGCGAAGCACAAGAATATAGCATAACCTTTGATAGTGATGGTGGCACACCTGTTGCAACTATTATCGAAAGAGTTGGTTTGCCAGTGTCAGCACCAGCAGAACCAACAAAAACGGGCTATACCTTTAGTGGTTGGTTTGAAGAAGGTTCATTAAATGCTTACGTGTTTAGCACAATGGAAGAAAGAAACGTTGAATTAAAGGCAAAATGGACAATTAATCAATATTCAATAACCTTTGATGCAGATGGTGGCTCTGTCGTTGAAACAATAACTCAAGATTATGGCACTGAAGTTATTGCGCCAGCAAATCCAACAAAAGACGGACACGTTTTCATCGGTTGGTTTGAAGAAAATTCGATTTTGCCTTACGAATTCGACACGATTGAAGCAAGAAACGTTGAATTAAAGGCAAGATGGGGCGAAATCCGTGGCGTTATAACCTTGGATAAGAATAAGGACGGTCAATTAGTTATCGGCTTTACACAAGGCACTTTAACTCCATACGTTGGTCAAGAAATAATTATTCCAGAAATAGAGTGTTGGGGATATAAATTCTTGGGTTGGAAAAACTTATCGACAGGCGAAATGCTTGAAAAGGTTGACGGCGAATATAAAATTATTCACGATGGCAACGACGTAGAATATCAAGCACAATGGGAAAAGATTTATCAAGGTTCTGATACGGTATAAAATTCAAAAACAAAAAAGGCTAACGAAAATTCGTTAGCCTTTTAATTTTGATGATTTTAGTTTTTGTGATAACTATGAACTCTTATCGTTAACAATATTGAAGTGTAAAGTAAAAATGCAATTAATAGAATTAACATTAATATTGATGGGTGTGAAATCAATGCGATAAAACTAAATATTATAAAAGATAAGCAGAAAAGTAAGAATAAATCGATTATTCCCACGTGGCTCTTTTTAAGTCCAAACAATGGCACGAAAGCAAAGAAAATAAGTGCAAATAAAGAAAGTGCCGTGAGTACAACGATAGGGATGAGATATGCGTCAAAGTGGAAGTTTTTAAGGTCGTATAATGGGTGCAACAAATCTCCGTCAATTAGAAGTGAAGAAAAAGTTGCAATTAATCCACCCACGCTTAAAATCAAGCCGATATCGTATTTAGCGAAAAGTGTTGAGAAATAATCGTGTTTTTCTTGTGGTTGAACGTTTACTGTTATGTCAAATGCTTGAAATCTTATTATTTGATAAATAATAAAAATGGCAAAAGCCACAGCCCAAACACATACTTTTAATGGTGAATAAGTAAGTAAAACAAGTTTAACCAAAATAAGAGGCAAAGCCAAAATGCAAGCGCAAGCCAAAGCGTCAAATACGGTTATGGTTTTGCTGTTTGCCTTTGTTATGGCATAAATTATGGTTGGCAAAACACAAATAGAACAAACGATAAAAGTTGTTTTGTGTTTGATAACAGTTATAATTGGGTCATCTGTTAAAAAATAAGAAAGGAAAAGACAAGCAACACTAATAACAACGATTGCAAAGAAAGGATATTGTGAGAATAGTGCTGAATAATATTGAGAAATCTTATTTTTTGGAACAAAAGGTTTTCTAGTTGCATCTATGTAAAAATAATGTGTTCTAATAGAAAGGAATAAAAAGCCTAAAACAAGCGATGAGATAGGGAAAATAAGTCTGTTAAGATTAAAAGTTTTAAGCACAAGACCAACGTAAACAAAGTAAGCAAGCCCAACGACTATTAGTGCAATATAAATCGAATCGGCAATGGTCGGTTTTTTGCTTTTGAATTCAATGCAAAGATAAATTAAAAGCACGACTGCAAACACAGCAAAAAGAATGGTTATCAAAGATAAAATATGATTGTTTGCAAAAAATACAGATAAAAATTTATATTCATAGTTTGCCACGACAAAGGTCATAACAAGACTTGATATAAGTAAAGCAAGCACAAAATGTCCACTTTTAAGCAAGTTTTTGAAATAATTTTTTCTGTTTTCCATAAAAACTCCTAAAAAATTAAACTTCTATTTTAATTTATTATACAATAAAAATTAAGTGTTGACAATACTTTTTGATTTTTTTGTATGAGTTTACATTTTAAAAATTATTAAAGGCTTGCGTTTGAAAGGAAATAAGTGCAAATTTTATAAAAATTTGATAAAATCAGTTGCAATATTTTATAATATTGTTTAAAATAAAACTAATGAGAAATAGCAAGGATTTTCGTGATAAATTTGATATAACTTTGACCTGCGCATCTGGTGTTGAAAAGGTTGTTAAGAGCGAACTTAAAAGGCTTGGTTATGATGACGTGCCAGCCGTAAACGGCTCACTTACCTTTTCGGGCAGTCCTATTGACGTTTGCCGTTGCAATTTGTTTTTAAGGTGTGCAGATAGGGTTTACATAAAGATAAATGAATTTTCGGCAACCACCTTTGACGATTTGTTTGACGGTGTTAAGCAAACCAGATGGGAAGATTTTATTCCACCAACGGCAAAGATTTTGGTTAACGGCAAGTGTGTTAAGAGCACGCTTTATGCGATTTCTGCTTGCCAAAGCATAATCAAAAAGGCGATTGTGGACAGGTTGTCATCAGTATATAATCAAAAACTTTATGAAAATGGCAATGAATATGCCGTGGAGTTTTCAGTTTTTAAAGACACTGTAAATTTATACTTAAACACAAGTGGTGCAGGGCTTCATAAAAGGGGATATCGTGACCTTGTGGGTATTGCACCTATAAAAGAAACTTTGGCATCAGCAATGATACTTTTAAGCGATTTCTATTATAAAAATCCGTTTTTAGACCCGTTTTGTGGGTCGGGCACGATTGCGATAGAAAGTGCAAGGATAGCCTTAAATATCGCTGGTGGCATAGGCAGGAGATTTGCCTTTAACGACTGGGATAATTTCAATCAAAAATATTTTGACCTTGCTTACGAAGAAGCACTTGATAAGGAAAAACGAAACCAAAAGTTAGAGTTTTTTGCGTCTGATATAGACCCGAAAGCCATAAAACTTGCAAAGCGCCATGCTGAAAGGGCAGGCGTTTTGGATAAAATCAACTTTTCGGTGTGTGACGTTAAAAACGTTAGAAATAATCTTTCAAACGGCACTATTATAACAAACCCACCTTATGGAGAAAGGGTTTATGATAGGGAAGAAGCAAGTATATGCAATAAGGAATTAGGCAGTCTTTATAAAAGGCTTGACAACTGGTCGGCTTTTGTTATAACAAGTGCTAAAAACTTCCCAAAAGAATTTGGCAAAAAACCAGATAGAGAAAGAAAGTTATATAACTCTAACAGAGAGTGTAAATATTATTACTATTACAAGAATAAAGGAGAAAATATATGAAAATCTTAAATTATGACAACAGCGAATTTGATATTATTTTGCTTGCAGGTCAATCAAATGCGTATGGCAATGGATATGGAGAAACGGATAATCCTTGGAAGGAAAGAGATGACGTTTTGATGCTTAAAAACGACTTTGAAATTTGCTATAAGCATCCTTATGAAAATACCACTTATATTGATATAAATGCAAAAGAAGATGGCTATATTGAAAAAGCAAAAGAAGTTGTAAGAGATGATGGTGTTAGCACAATCGGCTGTTTTGCATTAACTTTTGCAAAAATGTATGCTGACAAATATCTTGAAAAAGGCAGAAAGGTTTTAATCGTAAACACTCCAATCGGTGGCACAGGTTTTAAGGGTGAACATTGGGGACAAAATGATAAAATGTATAAGCGTATGATAGATATGATGGATAGTGCAGTTGCATTAAATAAGAACAATAAAGTTGTTGCAGTTTTGTGGCATCAAGGCGAACACGATGCTTATGAAAACAGAGATTTGTCATATGATGGAATTAAGGCATATTATGATGAAAAGATTACCGAATTGTTTAATTCTTTAAGAGAAAGATATGGTGAAGTTCCATTTATGTGCGCAGGCTTTACACCAGCATTTATAAATGAATTCAAAAAAGGTAGTGATGCCGTTTTAGAAGTTTTGCAAACCAAAATGAAAGAATGGACAAAGGCAAAATTTGTTGATTCAACAGGATTAAAGTGTAATTCTGATATCGGTTATAACGACGTTTACCATTTCTGCAAAACAGCACTTGAAACTTTGGGTGCAAGATATTTTGAAGCTTTTGAAGAAATGATAAATAAATAAGGGGTAAAAATGAACGTATTAGTGACTGGTGGCGCTGGTTATATCGGCTCACACACAATGGTTGAACTTCTAAACGCAGGGCATAGTGTTGTTTGTATTGATAACTTTATGAACAGCAAATATGAGTCTATACGAAGGGTTGAAAAGATAACTGGCAAAAAGGTTGTCTTTTATCAAGGGGATATTAGAGATGGCGAAATTCTAGACAAGATTTTCACTGAAAACAAGATTGATTCAGTTATCAACTTTGCCGGCTTAAAGGCAGTTGGCGAATCTTGTGCAAAACCACTTGAATATTACGAAAATAATATACAAGGTCTTTTGGTTTTGGCGTTTGCTATGCGTAAACACGGTGTTAAGAACTTGGTTTTTTCATCATCTGCAACCGTTTACGGCAAGCCAAAAAGCGTGCCAATAAAGGAAGATTTTCCACTTTCAACTTCAAACCCATACGGCAGTACAAAACTCTTTATTGAGTATATGTTAAAAGACTTATATGCATCTGACAACTCTTTTAACATTGCAATTTTAAGATATTTTAACCCTATCGGTGCACACGAATCTGGGCTTATTGGGGAAGACCCAAAAGGCATTCCAAACAACCTTTGCCCATACATCACTCAAGTTGCTGTTGGTAAAAGGGAATATTTGGGTGTTTTTGGCAACGATTATAACACGCACGACGGCACGGGAGTTAGAGATTATATCCACGTTGTTGACCTTGCAAAAGGTCACGTGCTTGCGGTAAACAAACTTGCTGAAAACCCTGGTTTAATAATCGTAAACCTTGGTACAGGCAAGGGATATAGCGTTTTAGATATCGTTAAGGCTTTTGAAAAGGCAATCGGCAGGGAAATCCCTTATAAGATTATGCCACGTCGCCCAGGTGATATTGATGAATGTTATGCTGACCCAAGCCTAGCAAAAGAAATTTTAGGCTTTAAGGCTGAAAAAACTCTTGAAGATATGTGCAGAGATTCTATGAACTGGCAAACCAAAAACCCAAATGGTTATGATGAATAAAAATAAAAACTTATTTTAAAGTAAATAAAAATGTTAAAAATGGCAAAAATTAAGAATTTTGCCATTTTTTATTTTTCAAAATATTGCAAAAAATTAAAAAATGGTGTAAAATGTAGATATTGAAAAATCGTTTTTTTATCAAAAAGGAGAATAAAAATGAATTTCGGGTTTGTGAAAACAGCATTATGTTCACCAAAAATTAAGGTTGCAGACGTTCAATATAACGTAAATGCAATAATTGAAGATATCAATTTTGCGAATAAACAAGGTGCAGAGTTAATAGTTTTTCCAGAACTTTCTTTAACAGGTTGCACTTGCCAAAGTTTGTTTTTGGCAAACGTTTTGCTTGACGGGGCTATACAAGGCATCGCAAAAATTTTAGAAAGTACAAAAGACTTAAAGTCAATTATCTTTGTCGGTGCACCTATTAAAAAGGATAACGCAATTTATAACGGTGCCATTGCCATTAGTGATGGGGAAGTTTTGGGTGTTGTTCCTAAAACTTTTGTTAAAAGTTCGAGTGTGTTTGCAAAAGCCGTGGACAAAAACCAAACTATAGAAATTTTAGGCAAAACAGTTCCGTTTGGAAGCAAACTTCTTTTTAGCGATAAGCAAAATAAGACCTTTACTGTCGGGGTGGAAATAGGCGAAGATATGTTGAGTCCACTTTGTCCATCAAACACTCACGTGCTATCTGGTGCAAATATTATAGTTAACTTAAGTGGCTTTATTGAAACTGTTGGCGCACCGGAAAAGCGAATTAATTTTATTAAAGGTCAGTCTGAAAGGCTTGTTTGTGGATACGTTTTATGTAATGCTGGTGAAGGCGAATCAACAACCGATTGCGTTTATGCTGGTCAAAAAATTATTGCAGAAAAGGGTAAGGTTTTAAGCCAAAGTAAAGCCTTTGACAACACGCCGATTATAACTGAAATCGATACTGATTTTATCAGCAACGAAAGGGCAAACTTGTTTAAGGATATGGTTAAAACAGAAGATTATCAACAAATAATCTTTAATGCAAGTGGCGATAGTGAAAAACTTAATCGCAAATACAAAAAAACACCGTTTGTGCCAGTTGATGCAAGTGACTTAAACAGTAGGGCAGAAAGTATTTTAACAATGCAAGCACAAGCCTTAAAAAAGAGAGTTGAACACACCAAATCATCAAGTCTAGTGTTGGGCTTATCTGGTGGGTTAGATTCAACTTTGGCTATCCTTGTTGCCGTTAAAACTATAAAAATGTTGAATAGACCATTAAAGGACGTTATCGCCATAACAATGCCTTGTTTTGGCACAACTTCAAGGACTTTCCAAAACACGATTAAACTTGCAAAAGCACTTGGGGTGACCCTAAAGAAGATTGATATAACAAAGGCTGTTCAAAGGCACTTAAAGGATATCAAACAAAAAGAAGGCGTGTTTGATACCACTTTTGAAAACGCACAAGCAAGGGAAAGAACGCAAGTTTTAATGGACGTTGCAAATATGAATAACGGCTTGGTTATAGGTACGGGCGACCTTTCTGAACTTGCACTTGGTTGGGCAACCTATAATGGCGACCATATGTCAATGTACGGTGTAAACGGTTCTATCCCAAAAACTTTGGTTAGACATATCGTTGAATATTGTGCAAAAAATTCTAAAAGCAAGTTGAAAGCCGTTTTGTTGGATATTTTAGATACACCTGTAAGTCCTGAACTTTTGCCTGTTGAAAACGACACTATCGCCCAAAAAACCGAAGATATCGTTGGACCATATATCTTGCACGACTTTTTCTTATATAATATGTTAAGAAGGGGATATAGCCCTAAAAAATTATATTACGTTGCTTGTCAAACTTTTGCGGGGGACTTTAAGGAGCAAACCATATTAAAGTGGCTTAAAATCTTTACAAGAAGATTTTTTAATCAACAATTTAAGCGTTCTTGCCTTCCAGACGGGGTTAAAGTGGGCACTGTGGCACTTTCTCCTAGGGGCGAATTCAAGATGCCGTCAGACGCAGTTAACACTTTGTGGTTAGAAGAACTTGAAAATTTATAAAATGAAAATTAATTTATTGTAAAAAGACATATATATAATGTATATAAAAAATAAATAAAATAATTTTAAAAATATTTGAAAAAACTCTTGACAAACTATTAGTTATTGATTATAATAATAGTAATCATTACTAATAAGGAGTTAATTGATGCGCAATTCAAAGCAAAGGGACTTGATAACAAGGTTGATTAAAGGTAGGTGTGACCACCCTACTGCTGAGATGATTTATTTTTCAGCAAGAGAAGTTAACCCAAACATCAGTCTTGGAACAGTTTATCGCAATCTTAAGTTGCTTGCAGATGAAGGCAAGATAATAACTTTGGAAACCGAAGATAAAAGATTGCATTATGATGGCGACACGTCAAGGCACAGCCACTTTATCTGTTCGAACTGTGGCAAGATAATTGACTTGTTCCACCCAGCGCCTGTACCTAAAGAGTTAGATGAACTTGGGGTAAAGGTAAAAGATGAAAAGTGTATTTATTACGGCTCTTGTTTAGAGTGTGAAAATTAAAAAGAAAAAATTTAGCGAAAAAAATCGCATTATAAGGAGAAAAATATTATGAAAAAATTTGTCTGCACAATCTGTGGTTATGTACACGAAGGGGATACAGCCCCAGCAAAATGCCCAACATGTGGCGCACCTGATACCAAGTTTATGGAACAAAAAGAAGGCTTGGCTTGGGCTGCTGAACACGTTGTTGGCGTAGCAAAAGGCGTTGACCCAGAAATTATCGAAGGTTTGAGAATGAACTTCCAAGGCGAATGCACCGAAGTTGGTATGTATTTGGCAATGGCAAGAGTTGCTCATAGAGAAGGTTATCCAGAAATCGGTCTTTACTGGGAAAAGGCTGCTTTTGAAGAAGCAGAACACGCTGCAAAGTTCGCTGAACTTTTAGGCGAAGTTGTGACAGATTCAACAAAGAAGAATTTGGAAATGAGAGTTGAAGCAGAAAACGGCGCAACTGCTGGTAAGTTTGAACTTGCTAAAAAGGCAAAAGCATTGAATTTAGATGCTATCCACGACACTGTTCACGAAATGGCAAGAGATGAAGCACGTCATGGCAAAGCATTTGAAGGACTTTTGAAGAGATACTTTAAATAATATGGGTGCAAAAGATGGAATACAAAGAAAATCAAATTATTTGTAATTGTAAACAAGTAAGTCTATTTGATATCGAAGACGCATTGAAGGACCACCAAAGGTTTGAAGACGTTGAACAAGAATTTAAACACGTTCAAGAAATCACACATTGTTCAACTGGTTGTGGTGGCTGTCACGATAAGATTATAGAAATTATTTCAAATATGTTGCATGGTGCATAAAAACCGATAAAATTCATAACTGCCGAGCATTTTTGCTCGGCAGTTTTTTTATTGATATCATAATTTAATTTATAAATTCATATTGATTATTAGGATAAATAATGTTGTGACAAGGCAACTGTTTTTTCTACAAAAACTTTCAAAATTCGATAAGGGGAATATATTATAATGCATTTTGCAGTGCTTACAAAAAAGAAAATACTTGCGCTATGCAGTTTAATAATGGTTATGATAATATCTTCAATCACCATATCAAAAACTGGCGCGTATAACGTTTTCTTTGGTTATGCCGTTCGGGAACTGCCTATTTATAGAGTGGAAAGGCAAGACAACAAAATAGCAATTTCTTTTGACTGTGCGTGGGGAACTGATTATACTGACCAGTTGCTTGAAATTATGGATAAACATAACGTTAAATGCACTTTCTTTGCAGTTGAATTTTGGAGCAAGAAAAACCCCGAATACATAAAAAAGATTAGCGATTTTGGGCACGAAATAGGTACTCACTCTGCAACTCATCCATATATGAGTAAACTTGACAAGCAAACCATAATAAAAGAACTTTCAACATCTACAAATGAAATTGAAAAAATTACTGGCAAAAAAGTTGAACTATTTCGTGCACCATACGGCGATTATAACGATAGACTTATTAGCACGGCAAGAGAGTTGAACCTTTTTACTATTCAGTGGGACGTTGATAGTTTGGACTGGAAAGACCTTTCAGCAAAGCAAATTTGCGAAAGGGTTATAAAAAGGGTAAAGAGTGGGTCGATAGTTTTATTTCACAATCAAGGGCTAAACACGGCTGAAGCCTTGCCAACAATTATAACCGAATTAAAAGCAAAGGGTTATGAATTTGTTAGCATAGGCGAATTGATATACAGAGATAACTATAAAATGCGAACTGATGGTTCGCAAGTTAAAAATCCTTAAGAAAATCTTTGGAGGAAATATATATATGAACATTTTAGCAGAAAAAAACAACAAGGTATTTATTAGTGGCGAAATATTGACCGATGCAGTATTTTCACACGAAGTTTATGGCGAAGGCTTTTATGAAATGAACGTTTTAGTGAAAAGACTTTCAGGACAAGGCGACGTTTTGCCCGTGACTATATCCGAAAGGCTTATAAGTGACAGAGACTTAAAGGTTGGCGTGACAATCAATGCATTAGGGCAGTTTAGAAGTTATAACAAACTGCTTGGTGGAAAAAGCAAACTTATGCTTACGGTTTTTGTCCGTGAACTTTTGGACGAAGTTTCTTTAAGAAATCCAAACAGTATAGTTTTAACCGGTTATATTTGTAAACAACCTATATACAGAACAACGCCTTTTAATAGGGAAATTGCAGACATTTTGATTGCAGTTAACCGCTCTTATAATAAGTCAGATTATATTCCTTGCATTGCGTGGGGAAGAAATGCAAGGTTTGCAAAAAGCCTTGCAGTTGGGGATAAAATAGCCGTAAGTGGCAGAATTCAAAGCAGGGAATATCAAAAGAAAATCACTGATGATGACGTTAAAATTATGACTGCTTATGAAGTTTCAATTAGTAAACTTGTTGCAAACGAGAACGTGCTAACCTTTGATACAGAAGAAGAATTTAATCTATTAGGAATTGTGCAAAACACACAGGAGGAAAGCGTATATTTAGATTAATACACAATAAAATTAAAACAAAAATCCTCTGCATTAAGCAGAGGATTTTTTGGTTTTTATATTAAGTTTAATCACGTCTTCTTTTACGAAGAATAAAATAGGTTAAAGTTCCGCAAACGCAAGCCGTGACAGCAATAATAACTAAAATGTTTCGTATTGCAATGCTAGGTTCATCAAGGATTTTACTGGTGTAAATATAACCGATTTGGTAAGTGCCGTCATCAAGTTTATATGCAATTTTACAAACTGTCTTGCCTTTTTCAATAATTCTAACCTTTGTGTTTTTGTTGAGTTTTGCTATTTCAGTTTGCATATCGTTGTCACTATAAACGGCAGTTTCTTTAACCGTTTCTATTTCGTATGAATCCCAAGCAAAGTCTTTGTTTAAGACTTCAACAGTGTATTTGCAAGGGATATATGCCGAATAAGTTTTGCTATCAAATTCAAATTGAGCGTAATAATATTTGCAACCTAAAAATTCAATTTTGTGAATTACGCTAATTTGAGTTGTCTTGTTTAACCTAACCTTATCAGTATCAGTAAAAGCAAAGTCATCGTTTGCATTGATAATAGGTAGGTAATAAGCATTAACGTTTGTTGCAACAAACACAGTTTCAGGAAGATTTTGTGTTATCTTTTGTTTTTGAACAGATTGAGCGTGGTCAATTTCAATAAGCACGATATCATCTTGGTTTGCAAACACTAAAAACTTTGGAGTGCCCAAATAATCAACTGTGCATATCTTCACGTATTCACCCGAATAAGTTGTTAAATTCTTAAAGGTGAAAGTTTGTTCTTTAATACTAACAACGTATGCATTAGCATCTTCAGTTGCAGTAAAGAACTCTAAAGTTTCGTTTGCCGTTGTCACGCCAATAGGGTTGGTTAAAGTGTAATCACTTGGAACGGCTATGTCTAATATGGAAACGTTATCCATTTGTGTTGTTGATGAAAGGACTGTGCTGTCGTTTTTAATAAAATAAACAGCGTTGTCAACGTAATCAAGAGCAAAAGTCTTAACGTTGTCAATAGAATATTCAGTGCTGTTATTAACGCAATGAACTTTCCCGTCTGCCAAAACGAAAAGATTGCCCAAAAGGTCTGTTTGCAACCTTGTCACGTTAGTAAAAGTTGCAACGACGTCTATTTGTGTGTAATCATCGCTTTTATTTAACTTTGTAATAGTAGTGTCGTTTGCAAGATAAATATTCTTATAAACGTCAACGGCAATAAAGGTAAACTCTGTTGAAGAAGTGTTATTGTCTATCTTGCTAAAAGAAAGTTCGCCATCGATGACTGTTGATTTATAAACGTTTTGTGGTGCTTGACCATAATCGCATAAAATATAGTAATTTCCACTTTGATAGCAAACGTCTTTAACGTTTACACCCGTTTCAAACGTAATCTTATTAGACAAGTAGTTTTGACCTTTAGAAAAATCTAAAAGAGCCACAAACTTATTTGTTTCGTTATCGCTGTAATATAATAACGCATTGCCATCGCCCAAAGCAAAAGAAGAAGGTGTGATGCCATCGATTGATAGGTTAGACAAAAGATAATTTTTATAGTTTTCTCTAGCATATATATCGTTTTGGTTTTGGTTTGTGAAAACGGTCAACTTAAAGGTATCTAAAACTGCAACGGTTTGGTTTACCTTTTCAACCTTAATCGCACTTGATAAGATGCGGTTGTAAGCAGTTTTGTCGTTGGCGATTGCAAAACCAGAGAAAATAAGTTGTTCATCATCAATAAAGAATTCTTGAGCGCAATCTTCTTCAAGAACTAAAAGATTGTCGTTGATAAAAGAAATCTTCTTTGGTGAAGTGATGTTTCCTAATTGATAAGCGCTGTCATCTGCAAACAAAGAAAAATCAGTGGTGGTTTTGTCGCTTAAACAAAGCCTTCTTATTATTTTGTTTCCAGAGCCGGTTTCAGTTGCAATATAGAAAATGTAATCATTGTTTGCAATTAGGGTAGAAGGGGTATCTAAAGTCAAAGTATTATCAGCCGTTTGAATTGCAGGCAATGATGCAAGTGTTTTATAAATACCGTCGTTTCCAACGATAAATAATTCGTTGTTTTGGTTTATGGCAACGTTGCTACCATCAGCAATGGCAATACCAGAACTTGAAACGCTTGTAAAAGCGCCGTTTGTTATTTGAAAGATTTTGCAAGTTGCTTGATAGGTTGTCACCAAATAGTTTTGGTTGAAATCAAAATAACTAACAGGTTCATCAACAGAATTACCAAGTTGAACTTTTTGATAAGTCCTTGTTTGCAAATCATAAGAGTAAAGCCTTGCGTTTGCAGAAAAGAACAAAGTCGTGTCGTTAAAAAGTTTAACGTCAAGAATTTCGTTTAACGTGCTTATATCATCGTTGATAACGATTTTTTCGCCGTTAACGTAAAGGTTAAACAAATATGAGTTTTCAACCGTGGCAGTAATGTTTTCATCGCAATAAACGGCGTTTGCACCAGATAATTCAATGCTTTCCAAATCGCTTTGTGGCAAAAAGTTTGTTTTTGCAATATCTTTGATTTCAGCCTTAACAATAAAAGGCGAACAAAAAGCAAGGGTAAAGCATAACGCAAATAGGGTAAATAAAATTGTGATGATTGTAAATTTAGTTTTCTTCTTCAAATATGTATTCATAATACATATTTTAACACATAAAAAATTATTTGTCATTACATTTGCAAATTTAATTAAAAATTTTTAACAAAATATATATTCGCAATAAAAATTCAGTGCTTATTTTTATGTTTTTTCAAATATGACAAAGTTTGACATGTTTCGACGATATTATATAATAAAAAACACGAACAAATGTTCGCATTTAAAGACATATAATATTGACTTTGACACTTTGGGGTAATACAATAAACTTGCATCGATGCTAAAGTTAAATTGAAAGGAGAAACTTATGAATATATACTACACAAAGACTGTTTTGTATGCTTATGCAAACATAGAAGCAGTCAAGGAACAAATTGATGATTTTGTTGAAAGGAAGGCTTTATCGTCAATGAGTGATTACACGCCTTGCATTGAACAATGTGAGAGTATTCTTAATTATACGGCACAAAAAGTGGCGTTGATTGAATTAAAAGAACTTGTTGAAAAGGTGCTTAAAAAACTGTCCGAATATGAAATGGACTGCTTAGATTATAAGTATTTTAAGCAAAAGCCAAGAGAATATTACCAAGATTTTGACTGTCAAAGCAGGGGATATTTTAGGCGACAAGTAAGTTTGATTAAGAAAATTGCAGAATTCTTTGAAAACGTGGGGTTGACTGACGAGTGGTTTAAGAAAAATTGTTTGACAACAAACTTTTTCAAAGAATTATTAAAGAGAGTTGAACTAGCCGAAAAACAAAACTATAAAAATAAAGCAAAAAAACAAAAGAAAAAGCAACTTGAGAAAGAAAATAGCAAGGTTGTTAAACTTACTGCATAGATTATTCGTAATCGTTTTCTTCATAATAGTTTTGCTGACTTTCACTTTTTTTCTTGTTGGATAAGGCAATAAAAAGTGCAATTAATCCAGCCAGCAATAAACACGCTATAATCATTGTTTTTAAGGTTAAAGGAAAGCCGTTTGATTGCAAAACTATTTTTTCATCAACGTTAGTTTCGGGTGCTGAAGAAAAGGTTAATTTGTTTGGGTGGTTTTTTATTACAAATGGAAAAATATCGCTTTCCTTAACGTATCCCAACTTGTCGTTATACGCAACGTAAAACAGTTTTCCGTTTGCAGACTGTGTTTCGCCAAAATATAAAAGCGAACGGTCTGCAAAAATATATTGTATAGGCGATGAAAGGTTGCTGTCGGCATATAAGACGGCTGTGTCAATGGTGGTTATATAAAGGTTAAGGTAGGGCGATATAACTTCTTGTCCGTCATAGAAAAGTTGGTCTGTGGGAACAAAACCGTCTATTGCAGTTTGTCCGTTGTTGCCGTTTATTTCCACGTGGCAAAAACTGTTGTTGTGGTTTAAGACCTTAACGTAATAGGAAAAAGGCAAAAAGAATAAGGGGTTTTCATCAATCGTGCTTTTATAAAAGGGTGTTGTGGAGTTTATAACTCGTCTATATTCTGTTTGGGCATATGCAATATTCGGGGCATAATACCCAAAGCAAGTAAACAAAATTAATAATATTGAAACAAAAGAAAAAAGTCTTTTCATAATTCACCTTTAAAGATAGTGGGCACATTATACATTAGAATTTTTTAACAAAAAGAAAGAAAAATTATCGTAAAAAAAGAATTATTGTCAAAAAACTTTGCCCAAATTCTTAAAAACGGCTAAAGTAGGCAAAATAGCGCATACTATATCGTTAGAGATGAAAATTAAAATAAGCAAAATTTTGTATAAGTGTTTGGTCGGTTTTTTATTCTTTTGTTGGGGAACTTTTGCAATTTTATCTTTTGTCAGGTATTATGAAATTAAATGTGTTTATCCATTAAAATATAAAGAAACGGTGATTGAATATGCCGATTACTATGGACTTGACAGAGCACTTGTGTTTGCCGTTATAAAGACTGAAAGCAGTTTTAATGCGAAAGCAAAAAGCAAGGCTGGGGCAATGGGGCTTATGCAGTTGACCAAAAATACTGCAGATTATATTGCGCAATCTTTGGGTGCAGAAAAATATAAAGATTACGATATTTTCGACGTGGATATAAATATAAATTTCGGCTGTTATTATCTAAAGTATTTATATACAAAATTTAAGGATATAAACACGGCATTAATAGCATATAACGCAGGCGAAGGCAACGTTTCAATTTGGCTAACAGATAAAAAGTATAGCGATGATGGAAAAAGGTTAAAGACAACGCCCTTTCAAGAGAGTAATGAATATATAACAAAAATTCATAAAAACTTTGAAAAATATAGCAAATTATATAAAAAAATTCTTGACAAATAAAGTTTTTTTGAGTAATATATATAAGCAACTTGCGAGGGTGGCGGAATTGGCAGACGCGTACGTTTGAGGGGCGTATGGTTATCCGTGTGGGTTCAAGTCCCATCCTTCGCACCAAATAAAATACAGATACCGAAAGTGTATCTGTATTTTTTTGTTTTAAAGAAGGTGGGACTTGAATATGGAGCGAGCAACTTTAGTTGCGTGTTCGCCGACAGGCGAAAAAATAGTCCAGTGGAGTATTTTGCGGGTAGGTCGCACAGGCGAAAGTCCCATCCTTCGCACCAAACAAAAACGACCTAATTAAGTTTAGGTCGTTTTTGTTTTATGTTCATTATGGGGCTTGAACGGGTAGGTCGCACAGGCGAAAGTTCAATATTTATACTATAATTATATTCACTTGACAAAATTAGGCTAATTTTGTTATCATAAAACTATGATAGAAAATATTAAGGCAATTTTAATAGACTTAGACAACACTTTGCTTGACTTTAATAAAGGTGCAAAACTCGCTATGGAAAAAGCGTTTAAAGAGTGTGACCTAATATTTAAAGATGAATATTTTAGCGTTTTCACAAGGGAAAATGATTTGCTTTGGGAAAAGATAGAGCGTGGCGAACTTACAAGACAAGGCTTACATAAAATTAGGTTTAGCATTATTTTTAACGCTCTCAACATAACTGGCGATGGCGATAAAGCAGAACTTGAGTTTAGAAAGGCACTTTTCGATATTGCAGAAACGGTTGACGGAGCAAATGAATTATTAAAATATTTATCGCAAAAATACAAGATTTATTGTGCAAGCAATGCCATATATAATCAGCAAATAAATAGGCTTAAGATTGCCCAAATGCACGATTATTTTGAAGGTTTTTTTATATCTGAAAAAATAGGTGTGCAAAAGCCAACTAAAGAGTTTTTTGATTACTGTTTTGAAAATATGAACGGAATAACTAAAGACCAAACCGTTATGATAGGCGATAGTTTAACTGCAGACATTATAGGTGCGAAAAATTACGGAATAAAATCTATTTGGTATAACCATTTAAAAAAGTCAAACAAAACGGAAATTGTGCCAGATTATGAAGTTGCATCTTTGCTTGATATAAAAAACATTATATAATCTAATAAATAAAATGCTTGGCGTTGACAAACGACAGGCATTTTTGTTATAATTTAATCGTTATGGAAGTTAAGGGAAAAGATTATATCGAAAAACTTAATAAAAACGAAGTTATTTCCTTTGTTCCAAAAGGGGATAGTATGTGGCCGACGCTCAAGAATATGGGGCAGTCGGTAATAGTTTCTGCCAAAAAACAAAGGCTAGAAAAGTTTGACGTTGCACTTTACGTGCGTGGGCAAAACACCTTTGTACTGCATAGGGTGGTTAAGGTTTTAGAAGACGGATATATTATTTGTGGGGATAGTCAGTTTGACCTTGAAAAAGTGGCTGAAGACCAAATTTTTGGCGTTATGATAGGCTTTTATCGTGGCAAAAAATATATTGACTGCAAAGACCCGAAATATATAAAAAGCGTAGAAAAATTATATAAACATAATAAAATAAGAAAGTTAAGAGTAAAATTCTATTTTTTTAGAAAGCGTGTAGTAAACAAACTTAAAAGAATTTTTAGGAGCAAGAAAAAAGATGTATGATTTAGTATCTTTGGGCAAAAGTGCAAAAACGGCATCAGTTAACCTTGTCAAGTTGACTGAAGAAAAGCGTAGCCAAACGCTTGTTGCTTGTGCAAAAGCATTAAGGGATAATGCCGAATATTTGATTAAACAAAACCAAATTGATATAAAAAATGCAAAAAACAAGGGTATGAGCGATGCTTTTATCGACAGACTTTTGTTGAACGAAAAGGTTATTGAAGGTATGGCTGTCGGTTTAGAACAAGTGGCAGACCTTGAAAACCCTTTGGGCAAAACCGTTTATTCACACGAAAACACTGCTCAAGGCATAAGCATTGTTAAAAAGAACGTGCCTTTCGGCGTTGTTGGAATAATTTACGAATCAAGACCAAACGTGACTGCTGATGCATTTGCACTCTGCTTTAAAACTGCAAACGCAGTTATTCTTAAGGGTGGCAGTGATTCTCTTTGCTCAAACGTTGCTATCGTAAGCGTTATTAAAAATTCGCTCAAAGAGTGTGGGGTTGACCAAAATGCAATAAACGTTATTGAAGATACTTCAAGGGAAACAACCACGGCGTTTATGAAACTTAATAAATACGTTGACCTTTTAATCCCACGTGGAAGTGCATCTTTAATCAATTCTGCACTTCAAAACTCAACAATTCCTATTATAGAAACAGGCACGGGTAATTGCCACGTTTACGTGGATAAATTTGCCGATACAGATATGGCGTCAAAGGTAATATTCAATGCAAAAACGCAAAGATATAGCGTTTGTAATGCGTGTGAATCTTTGGTTATCCACTCTGCAATTTTGCAAGATTCATTGCCAAAAATTGCCAAAGCGTTAGAAGAAAAACAAGTTGAAATTCGTGCTGATGAAAGGGCTTATGAAGTAATCAAAGACTATCCATACTTGGCAAAAGCGACTGATGAAGACTTTTACACTGAATTTGGTGGCCCTGTAATTTCGGTTAAAACGGTTGACTGTTTATGCAAGGCTATCGAACATATAAACGAACACGGCACACGCCACTCTGAAAGTATTATCACGGCTGATAAGACTAGGGCAGAAAAGTTTATAAACGAAGTTGATGCATCATCAGTTTATCACAATGCTTCAACCAGATTTACAGATGGTTTTGTGTTCGGCTTGGGTGCTGAAATAGGCATAAGCACACAAAAATTGCATGCACGTGGACCTATGGGACTATCTGCACTTTTAACCACCAAATATATATGCTTGGGCGATGGCGCTGTAAGAAAGTAAGTGAAATAAAATAACACCACACCACTCCGATATTGCACGGAGTGGTGTTTTTTTGTGAATTTATAACAAATTTTGTTGCTTTATATACAAAATAAAAAATAAAAAAAATATTTTTAAAAAAGTGGCATAAAATAGTTGACATTTTAAAAATGCGGGACTATAATATGGGCGAAAATTACAAAAGATAAATTTTTTTTCTCTCCCTTAATTTATCTTTTGATTAATATAGATTTACAAATTCAATAACTGAGCGTAAGGCTCAAAAGGAGGCAAAAATGAAAAAGTTTATAGCAAACTGTGGCATTATGTTTTTGAAGTCAAATTATGACAGTTTAATTTCAATGAATATGCTTAGTTCAAACAACTAATTAAAAGATTTTTGTGGTAATCTTTAGAACTCTTAACCAAAGTGGTTAGGGGCTTCTTTCTTTTAAAGGGAAAAATTTGTTAAAAGGCAGTTTAGATATTAAAAACAATGTTAAAACCTGTGGATATTGCTTGACTATAACTGCTTTTTTTTATATAATTCTATATATATGCAATATATATAGACAAAAGTCAGGTGGCTATGAAACAATTAATTGAAAAACTAAACGGTGGAACGGTGGAGTCAAGGCTTAACGCACTTGCTGAACTTATTGAAAAAGAAGAAAAACCTATCCGTCGTGAAAATGATGCAAACAACCATATTCACACCATATATTCCTTTTCACCATATTCGCCAACAAAGGCAGCGTATATGGCGTATCGTGCAGGGCTTACAAGTGCAGGCATTATGGACCACGATAGTTTGTCTGGTGCAGAAGAATTTAAGCGTGCTTGCAAAATTTTGGGGCTTGGTGCAACTTGTGGTGTTGAAGTTCGTTGTAAATTCAATCGTGGATATGGCAAGATAAATCACCCAGACCAAAAAGATTGCGTTTATATGGCAGCGCACGGTGTTCCAGCACAAAGTATAAAGGCGTTTAACGAATATTTGCAATTCTATCGCAACAAGAGAAAAGAAAGAGATGAAAAGATGTGCAAACTTATCACCGAAAAATACGGCAAGTTTGGCATTGAACTAGATTTTGAAAAGGATGTTGTTGCTATTTCTGAAGATAGGGACGGCGGAAGTTTAACCGAAAGGCATCTTTTATACGCTTTGGCAACAAAACTTGAAAATAAGTTTGGAAGAACTGGCGCACTTGTTGATTTTTTGCAAAAAGACCTTAACTTATCTGTTAATGAAAAGATAAAGGCATTTTTACTTGATGAACAAAACCCACACTTCTTGTATGACCTTTTGGGTGTGCTTAAGGCAGACACGGGTTTCTTTTACATAGATGCTGATGAAGAAATGCCGTTAGTTGATGATTTTGTAAAGGTTGCAAAAAGTTTTGGTGCAATTCCAGCCTATGCCTATTTAGGGGACGTTGGCGATTCTGTTACAGGCGATAAAAAGGCACAAAAGTTTGAAGATGACTTTTTGGAAGATTTAATCGAAGAACTTAAAAAGATAGGATTTTGTGCAGTTGCTTATATGCCAACTAGAAACACATATTCACAATTACAAAGATTAACCAAACTGTTAAATGAAAACGGTTTGTTTGAAATCAGTGGGGAAGACGTTAACTCTCCACGTCAAAAATTTGACTGTAAGGCTTTGGCACTTCCTGAATATTCACACCTAATCAAATCTACGTGGGCATTAATCGGTCACGAAGCGATTTCCAGTCAAAAGGGAATCGAAGAAGGTATGTTCGGTAATAAATCAATATTAGAAACGCCTTCATTACAAGACAGAATAGAAAAATTCGCCTTAATCGGCAAAGAAACAATATAAAATAAAAAATATAAGAAAAAATCTTAAGGATATAAATTATATGAGTACAATCAATTTACAAGGCAAAGTAGCAGTAGTCACAGGTGCAAGCCAAGGTTTAGGTGAAGCACTTGCAATGCGTTTAGACAAAGAAGGTTGTAAAGTTGCAGTTTGCGATATCAATATCGATGGCGCAAAGGCAGTTGCTGCAAAGTTAACAGATGCAATGGCTTTAGCCGTTGACGTGACAAAGTACGACCAACTTGTTGAAGCATCAAAAGCAGTTATCGAAAAATGGGGTAAGGTTGATATCCTTATTTGCAACGCAGCAATCGTTAAGAGTGGCGATATCTTCAATCTCACACCAGAAGCATTTGCTTTAGTCACAAACATCAACCTAAACGGTTATTTCAACACTGTTAAGGCTTTTGCACCATATATGCTTGAAGCAAAGAGCGGAAGTATTATCCAAATCAACTCTAAATCAGGCAGAAAAGGAAGTTTTAAGAACGGCGCATATGCTGGAAGTAAATTTGGTGGCGTTGGTTTAACACAAAGTTTGGCTTTAGAATTTGCTGAATCAGGCGTAAGAGTAAACTGCATTTGTCCAGGTAATTTATTGAACTCTCCACTTTGGGTAAACAGCCTATTTAAACAATATGCTGCAAACCAAGGCATTACTGAAGAAGAAGTAAGAGCAAAATATATCAATCAAGTTCCTATGAAACGTTCTTGCGAATATAAGGATATCGAAGATGCAATGGTATTCTTAGCATCTGAATATTCAAGTTATATGACAGGACAAGCAATAAACGTTACTGGTGGTCAACAAATGTAATTTAAGGCTTTATAAACTTCGCATCTCATCGTTACAAAAAGTCGTTCCGACCACGAATGACCAAAAAAGGTCAATCTTGTCCGTTCCGATTTTTGTGCCTTGACCTGCTCGTTTCTAAAACCTTAAATAAATGTATATAGATA
>JAZQYW010000051.1:0-9087 GCA_045633745.1 Christensenellaceae bacterium | reverse complement strand
AAGATAGGCGGTGACGTGATACTGGTTAATATCAGTTGTGGAAACAACTGTTTGCCGAACACCAAAGTGGAAACAGACCCACCAAAGTGTCCACCACCAAGCCCACCGAATTGCAATCCCTGTCCACCAAAACATAATCCTTGCCCACCGAAACATAATCCTTGTCCACCAAAATGCAAGGAAAATGAAACTTTAGACTTGAGTTCAATGTTTGATGAAAATGGCAGAATTGATTTAGATGATTATTAAAAAGAAAAGAATAAAAAACCAAACGAATTTTTTCAAAGAATAAATTTTTAAAACCCCCTTGAAAAATGGATAGATATGGTTTATAATATTCTTAACCGTTGATAGCGGATTTTACCAAATTAGGGGGTTTAGTATTATGGGTAAAATATTATCAGAAAACATTAGAAATATAGCGATAGTAGGGCACAGTGGTGCAGGAAAGACCACTCTTGCAGAAGCGATTTTGTTTAACGGCAAGAGTATTGACAGAATGGGCAAAACGGCTGATAAAAACACCGTTATGGATTATGATGAACAAGAAATGGCAAGGGGTATTTCAATCTCTCTTGCTTGTGCATATACATACTGGCGTGACGTTAAGATTAACCTTATAGACGTGCCGGGTTTTTATGATTTTGAAGGCGAATTTGAACAAGCAATGCGTGCAGTTGGCTCTGCAATTTTGGTTGCAGATGCATCTGGCGATATTGCAGTCGGTGCAGAAAAAGTTGTTGATTACTGTATCCGTCGTCATATTCCACTTATGATTTTCGTTAACGGAGTGGACAAGGAAAACGCAAATTACGTTAAGACGGTTGAAGCCTTTACAACAAAATACGGAAAGAAAATTTCTCCAACACACTTGCCTATTTTAAGGGACGGCAAGATGAAAGGCTACGTTTCAGTTATTTCAGGCAAGGCGTTTGAGTTCACTCAAGGTGGAAGAAATCCTATCGACGTGCCAAGCGCATTGACTGGCGATTTGTCAACCTTAAAAGAAGCATTGACCGAATCTGCAGCAGAATCTTCTGAAGACTTGCTTGACAAATATTTGTCTGATGGCACGCTTACAAACGAAGAAATCGTGACGGGTGTTAAAAACGGCTTAAAACAAGGTGAAACTATCCCTATTATGGGTGGTTCAGCCCTTCAAAATATGGGTATTATCAACCTAATGCACGAAATAGTTGACTTGTTGCCATCGCCATATGATAGAAGACCTGTTATGGCAACAAAGATTAACGACGGCAAGGTTATGGAAGTCGTTTGCGATATGGATTTACCTTTCTCTGCACAAGTGTTTAAGACTGTTGCAGACCCATTCGTTGGCAAACTCAATATGATAAGAGTTTATACGGGAACTTTAAAAAGTGGTATGACCGTGCTTAATGCAACCACTGGCGAAAAGGAAAAAATCAACACTCTTTACGTTATGAAAGGCAAAAAACAAGAAACCGTTGACGAACTTGTTGCAGGTGATATCGGCGCTGTTAACAAACTTAACAACACCAACACGGGCGATACTTTATGTGATGAAAAAGAACAAGTTAAGTTCTATGATATTCCACTTCCAAAGCCAGTTATAACGATGGCGATAAGTGCCTTGAAATCTGGCGAAGAAGACAAGGTTTTCCAAGGCTTAAACAGACTTGCTGAAGAAGACTTGACGTTTATAGTTGAAAAAGATAAACAAACTGGCGAAATGGTTATTCGTGGACAAGGCGAAACTCAACTTGAAATTTTATGCAAAAAACTCAAGGCAAAATTCGGGTGCGAAGCCGTTTTAAGTGCACCAAGAGTTGCGTTTAAGGAAACTATTACAGGCACGGCTGAAGCCGAAGGTAAGCACAAGAAACAATCTGGTGGTGCAGGTCAATTCGGCGTTGTTAACATTAAGTTTGAGCCGGGTGCAGAAAACGGAGAATTTGAATTCGTTAACGCTATCGTTGGTGGTGCTGTTTCAAAACCGTTTGCCGTTGCTGCAGAAAAAGGGCTTAAAGAAGCAATGCAAAAGGGCGTTTTAGCAGGATATCCTATGACCAACTTAAAATGCACCTTATTCGACGGAAAAGAACACCCTGTTGATAGTAAGGAAGTTGCTTTTATTTCTGCTGCAAAACTTGCTTTCGATGAAGGCATAAGAAAAGCAAAGCCTGTGATTTTAGAACCTATTTACAGTTATAAAATTTTAGTGCCAGATAACTATACTGGCGATATTTTAGGCGATATCAACAAGCGTAGGGGCAGAATTTTGGGTATGGAAGTGGTTGACGGCTTGCAAGAAATTTCAACCGAAGCGCCACTTGTAGAAATGCTTAAATATGCAACCGATTTAAGAAGTATGACTCAAGGCCGTGGCAAATTTACGGCAGAGTTCTTAAGATATGAAGAAGTGCCTTATTCAGCACAAGAAAAAATCATAGCAGATGCAAAAAAATAGACCTTGATAAAGGTTAAAGGAGAATTAAAATGATTTTAACTATATGCCCGAACCCAAGTATAGACTGCACTATTGAACTGGACAGTCTTAACGTTGGCAAACTCAACAGGGTGGACAACAAAGTTGAAACTTATTCGGGCAAGGCGCTTAACGTTGCCGTGGGCATTGCTAGACTTGGTGAACAATGCTTTACAACTGGATTTATGTTTGATGCACACGCAAGACTTTTTGAGCAAGTGCTTGATAGAGAAAAGGTTAAGCACGATTTCGTTTACAATCACGGCTGTGCAAGAACAAACTATAAAATTATAGACAAAAAGTCAATGTTAACCGAAATAAACGACAGGGGCGAAGCCGTAAGCGAACAAAAACAACTTGAACTTATAGAAAAAGTCAAAAAACTTTCTCCAAACTATGAAATTGCCGTTATGAGCGGAAGTTTGCCTAAAGGTGTTAGTCCAACATTTTACGGACAAGTTTTATCGGCTATTCCTAAAGAAGTTAAGGTTATAATCGATGCGGAAAAAGCAAACACTCTTTCTGCGCTTGAAAGCCGTGAAGTGTTTATGGTAAAACCAAACTTAAGGGAACTTGAAGAATTTACAGGGGCGAACATACACACCCTTCAAGATATGGTCAAAGCATCTAAAAAATACTTTGACAAAGGCGTGAAATACGTGCTTATCTCTCTTGGAAGCGAAGGTGCAGTTTTAACGGACGGAACGGAAAGTTATTTTTGTAAGAGTGCGTCGGTTGCCGTTAACTCTACCGTTGGCGCTGGGGACAGTATGGTTTCAGCCGTTTGTGTGGGTATACAAAAGGGCGTTAAAACACCTGAACTATTAAAGATGGCAACGGCAGCGGGAACTGCCGCCGTCACAACAAGTGGCACAAATCTTTTCTATAAAGATAAATACGACGAAATCTATTCCAAGATTTATTCGGAAAGAATTTATTAAGATAAAGAATATAGCCGTGGCGTTTTGCAAAGTTAAAACGCAGAAAACTTAATATTTTTCAAAAAGCATAAATAGTCTATAAATGCATAGGCTATTTTTGTTTATGAAAAAAAGAAAAAACAATTTGATTAATGCTTTTAAGGAAGTGCGTTTAACCACGGTTGCAGGTGCGTGGGTTTATTTCTTTTTAACTTCGCTCATTCCACTTGTGTTTTTGCTTGTTTCGGCGTTTAGTGTGTTTGGGGTAAGTTTGACAAAAGACCTTGTTTCCCGCTTGCCAGAAGAATTTAGACAGGCTGGCTTTGCCATCGCATCTACGGCTGAAAAAGCATCAAACGGCGCAACCGTTTTTTTCGTGATAACGGTGGTGTTTTCTTGCACCACACTTCTTAATCAAATGTCAAAAGACGGCGACTATATATACGGAGTAAAATCAAAAATCAAGCGTGGTTTAATGCGCAGACTTTGGGCGTTTTTTGCACTTGGGCTTTTATTTTTGCTCTTTTTGGGCGTGGCGTGTTTATTTGCCTTTAGTTCTTCGCTAAAAACACGGGGTTTTATTTTTGCCGAAAAGAACCTTTTTTTGACTATCTTTGTGTTTTTGTTTACAATTATTTTTTCGTATGTTATTATAATAATACTTAATAAGTTTGTAAGTCCAATAAAAATCAAGATAAAACACCTTTTATTAGGGGCAATGGCGTCACTTTTTATAATGGTGTTTGGGACTATCGGCTTTACTGTATATTTAAGGTTCTTTTCCAACTATAACGCATTTTACGGCTCACTTGCAGGTGTGATTATATTCTTGCTTTGGGCGTATATATTGATGATGGGTCTGCTTATGGGCGTGGTTATCAATAAGCACGTTTACAGTGTGGAAAAACAAAAAACCAAAATCAAAGCAGTTGCTAAAAAGGAGAAGTATGTTAGAAATCAAAAACCTAGAAAAGTCTTATCAAGCGGGGATTAAAGCAGTTGATAACCTTTCTTTAAGCGTAAAGAGTGGCGAAATTTACGGCTTTGTTGGTCATAACGGCGCTGGCAAATCAACAACCATAAAGGCAATCGTAGGTGCACTCGGCTTTGATAACGGCGATATTATTATCGACGGAAAATCTATCAAGTCAGACCCTATCGGTGCAAAGCAAGTTTTGGCTTATATCCCAGATAATCCAGACGTTTACGAACACCTAACGGGTATTCAATACATAAACTTCGTTTGCGATATTTACGGCGTTGGCAATGAGCGAAACGACCTTATTTCTCGCTATGCAGAAGACTTCCAAATCAAAGAAAACTTGGGCGACTTGATTTCAACCTATTCACACGGTATGAAACAAAAGTTGGTGTTGATATCAGCCCTTGTTCACTCTCCAAAACTTTTGGTTTTAGACGAACCTTTCGTTGGACTTGACCCTATTGCGTCTTTTAGGTTAAAAGAAATTATGAAAGAACTTTGTAAAAAAGGAAGTTCAATCTTCTTTTCAAGCCACGTTTTAGAAGTGGTTGAAAAACTTTGCGACAGGGTGGGCATTATCAAAAAGGGTCAACTCGTTGTCGAAGGCACTATTGAAGAAATTGCCGGCGATAAATCTTTAGAAAAACTTTTCTTGGAGATTGCCGATGAATAAACTTTTGCCACTATTAAAAGTGCAATTCCTTTCGCTGTTTGGCATAAACAAAACGGCACATAAAAAGAAAGGCAAGGCAGTTGGCTTTGCTGGGGTTTTGGGCGTGGCGTTGATTTTTGCAGTGATAGTTTGCGCTGTTTCGTACTTATATTCAAAGATGTTTGCAGAAACATACCTTTTGCTTAACAGAAAGCAAGACTTTTTGCCATCAATTTTTGCGTTGGTGTGCATAATTTGTCTTATCTTTTCCTTTTATTCGTCTTCAAGCAATCTTTATGGTGGAAAGGACTTTGATTTGCTTAATGCAATGCCTATAAAAACCAACACTATAGTGCTTTCAAAACTCATATTTATGTATTTGGCAGACCTTGTTTTTGCCATTTTGATTTTGGTGCCTGCAGTTGTGGTGCAATTTAATATGTTGGGTAAGATTGCAACCATTGACCTTGTTCGTCTTGGGGTAATGGCACTTTTCTTGCCAGTTTTCCCAACGGTTGTTTCAATAGTTTTGGGTGTGATTGTTTCCTTTATTTCCACAAAGTTTAAAAGAAAAGCACTTGTTCAATCTTTGCTTTACGGCATTATCTTTATCGGTGCTTATGCACTTTCGCTCATCGACACTAATATGATGGACACTTTAGCCCCTATTAGAAAAATGTATTTCCTAATGCCTTTAGTTATAAAGGGTATTTATTCGTTTAAGTTCACGGCGCTATTCTGTGGGGCAAGTATATTGATATTCATCGTGGCGTTTTTGGTCGTTGAAAAAACTTACAACGCACTTAACACCAAACTTAAATCTGTTAAGCGTGCGAAAAACTTTAAGTTGGGCACTTATAACCAAAACAGTCAGTTCAAAGTTTTGTTAAAAAAGGAATTTAAGTTATTGTTTTCTGCGCCTACTTACGCAATGAACACGCTTATGGGTTCGTTTATGGTAATAATCGGCTCTATTGCACTTATGATTATTGCAATAAAAACAGGCTCTTTGGCAATGTCAATGATGCTTGCCGTTATTATGCAAGCGCTGTTTGCTTTTTCGCTTATGATAAGCCCAACCACAGCCGTTTCCATTTCGGTTGAGGGCAACACCTTTTATCTAATGCGCACTATGCCCGTTCCTATAAAAAAATTGTTGAACACAAAACTATGCGTAAACCTTTTGGTTGGGGCTGTTCCTGCTTTTGTCGGTAGCGTTGTGTTTGCCTTTGCACTAAAGGGCGCATCTATCTGGTTTATTTTATTAATTATCTTAAACAGCACACTATATTCAGTTTTGGGTGGCAATTTGGGGTTATTGTTTAACCTTTTGTTCCCTATGATGAAGTGGGACAACATAACTAAAGCCGTTAAGCAAGGTCTTTCACTTGTACTTACGGTTTTGGTGGGCATGGCAATCGCTGGTGGAGTTTTCTGCTTGTTTTTCTTCGTTCAGCTTGACCTTGAAATCTTGCTTTTAATAGTGTTCCTTTTACTGTCGTCTTTAAGTGCTTTAACATATTATTTAATAATGAAAAATGGCGAAAGGCTAATAATCAAAAAAACTTAAATTATTTTTAGAAATTTTTGATTTTACTTGACATTGAAAAGTTGTAGTTGTATAATGAACTTAAATTTGAGGCAAAAACTATGAAAAAACAATACTTTTACTTTTATTTTAATAGCAACTTTTCAATATCACGATAGTAATTACTAATTGGGATTGTTTTTGCGTTGAGAGAAAATCAAAGGCTTTGTGGTAATTACTGCAAAGCCTTTTTTAATAAGACTTTGTCACTTCATCTAGTTGATTTTTAATGGAAAAATTGTGCAAAATGCTTTGTGTTTTGCTCGGTTGCATACTTTTCAAGTATGCGCCCTTACAAGAACACTCGTCTTTTTTGTATTTTTCTCATTGAAACGCTAGCGCTAATCAACTTGCTTCAGTTCCAAAGTCTAAATACTTACCGTTTTTATATTAGGAGTATATATTATGATTATCGTTGTAAAAAATTCTTGTGAACAAAATCAATTTGACAACCTTGTTGAATGGATAAAGGATTTAGGGCTTGACGTTCATACTAGTCGTGGCGAAACTTCAACGGTTTTAGGACTAGTTGGGGACACGAGTAGGGTGGATATCGACCTTATTAAATCACTTGATATAGTTGAACAAGTTCAAAGAGTTCAAGAACCTTATAAAAACGCCAACAGAAAGTTCCACCCAGAAGACACTGTGGTTGACGTTTGTGGAAAAAAAGTTGGGGGAGTTAACTTCCAAGTTATCGCCGGACCTTGTTCTGTTGAAAGTGAAGAACAAATTATAGCAGTTGCAAAGGCTGTTAAAAAGTCGGGTGCAACAATGCTTCGTGGCGGTGCGTTTAAGCCAAGAACTTCGCCATACGCTTTCCAAGGCTTAAAGGGTTCAGGCATTGAACTTTTGATAAAGGCAAAGCAAGAAACGGGGCTTCCTATCGTCACCGAACTTTTGAACATAAACGACATTGACTTATTCCGTGACGTTGACGTTATTCAAATCGGTGCAAGGAATATGCAAAACTTTGAACTCTTAAAAGAAGTTGGAAAGACGGGCAAGCCTATCTTGTTGAAGCGTGGTCTTGCAAACACTCTAAACGAACTTTTAATGAGTGCTGAATACATTATGGCAGAAGGCAACAACGACATTATCCTTTGTGAAAGGGGCATTAGAACGTTTGAAACTTTAACTAGAAACACGCTTGACCTTTCTGCTGTGCCAGCATTAAAGGATAAAACGCACTTGCCAGTAATAATTGACCCAAGCCACTCAACAGGCATTGCAAAATACGTTGCACCTATGTCGCTTGCATCAGTCGGCGCTGGGGCAGACGGACTTATTATCGAAGTGCATAACGACCCTAAAAAAGCGTGGTGCGACGGCGCACAGTCACTTGACCCAGTGCAATTTGACAACTTGATGACTAAAATTAAAACTATTTTGCCTGTCGTTGACAAAAAGTTTGAAGGTGAATAAATGAAGATTGCAATTATCGGTTTGGGGCTTATCGGTGGTTCTCTTGGAAGAACGATTGTAAAAAAGACTGACGATGAAGTTTATGCCTTTGATATAAACAACCACGCAATGATAGAAGGCAAACTTTTATCTGCTTACCATAAGCCTTTGACAAAAGAAAATATTAAACAAATGGATATGGTGTTCTTTTCCTTGTGCCCAGATGTTTTGGAAAATGCGCTCAACGAATACTGCCCACTCTTAAAAGACGGGGCGCTTGTGGTAGATTGTTGTGGAAACAAAAGGCGTGTTGTAAAGCAAATGCAAGACCTTTCTAAAGTTTATAACAATTTAGACTTTATAAGTGCACACCCAATGGCTGGCAGAGAGTTTTCTGGCATTTCGCACTCAACGGCAACCCTTTTTGAAAAAGCGTCAATGATTTTAGTGCCTGTTAAGGCTGACATAAAGAGAATTAAAGACTTAAAAGAGTATTCGCTTTCTTTAGGGTTTTCCAACGTGGAAATTACCACGGCAGAAAAGCACGATGAAATTATTGCGTTCACTTCGCAACTAGCACACCTCGTGTCAAGTTCATATATTAAAAGCCCTATGGCGTCACAGTTTATGGGGTTTTCGGCTGGCAGTTTTAGGGATATGACAAGGGTTGCAAGGCTTTCGCCTGAAATGTGGACGCAGTTAACCATTGATAACTCTGACTTTTTGGTTAGGGAAATCGATAACATTATCGGCAGTTTAACAGAGTATAGAAACGCACTTGAAAATAAAGATAGACAAAAGATGAAAGAATTGCTTGCCGATGGCAACGATAAAAAACTTTTGTCTGAAAAGATGAGAAGAAGCAAAAACAATGAAAACAAAAATTAAAAAAATTGCGGTAAACGCATCAAAGAGTTATGATATTTTAATAGGGCACGGCTTGTTAGAGAGCGTTGGCGACATTTTTATAGAAAGATTTTCTGGCAAAAAAATCGCCATCATAACCGACGACAAGACGCTCGAGCAGCTGACTGAAGACATCGAGGCATTGAAGGGCGTCGCGGACCATTTAGA
>JAZQYW010000050.1:0-2808 GCA_045633745.1 Christensenellaceae bacterium | reverse complement strand
TAGTTGATTAAAAAAGAAAATTAGTGTAAAATAAACAAGTTAGAAAATAAAAAAAATATTAAATACAAATATAAGAAATAAGGAGATTAAAATGAAGTACGTTTACTTATTCAAAGAAGGCAATGCCAGTATGCGTGAAGTTCTTGGTGGTAAGGGTGCAAACCTTGCGGAAATGACCAATATCGGTTTACCTGTTCCTCAAGGTTTTACTATTTCTACAGAGGCTTGTACTAAGTATTATGAAGACGGCAGACAAATCAATGATTCAATCAAGGCTGAAATTATGGAAAACATAACGAAACTTGAAGAAATTGCAGGCAAAAAGTTTGGTGATTTAGAAAACCCACTTTTAGTTTCTGTTCGTTCAGGTGCAAGAGCAAGTATGCCAGGTATGATGGATACTATTCTTAACTTAGGTTTAAATGAAGAAGTTGTTGAAGTTATCGCTAAAAAATCAGGCAATCCTCGTTGGGCTTACGACTGTTATAGAAGATTTATTCAAATGTTCTCTGACGTTGTTATGGAAGTTTCTAAAAAGGAATTCGAATCTTTAATCGACGAATTAAAAGAAAGAAAGGGCGTTGAATTTGACGTTGATTTGACGGCTGAAGACTTAAAAGAACTTGCTGATTTATTTAAGGCTAAATATAAAGCTGCTTTAGGTAAAGATTTCCCATCAGACCCTAAAGAACAATTATTCGAAGCAATTAAGGCTGTTTTCCGTTCTTGGGATAACCCACGTGCTAACGTTTATAGAATGGACCACGATATCCCTTATAGTTGGGGTACGGCAGTTAACGTACAAATGATGGCTTTCGGTAATATGGGTGATGATTGTGGTACAGGTGTTGCGTTCACAAGAAATCCTGCAACCGGTGAAAAAGGATTAATGGGTGAATTCTTAACCAACGCACAAGGTGAAGACGTTGTTGCTGGTGTTCGTACACCAATGCCTATTTCTGAAATGGAAAATAAATTCCCTGAAGCATACGCTGAATTTATTAACGTTTGCAAAATTTTAGAAGACCATTATAGAGATATGCAAGATATGGAATTTACCGTTGAACACGGTAAGTTATATATGCTTCAATGCCGTAGCGGTAAGCGTACTGCTGCTGCAGCAATTAGAATTGCTTGTGATTTAATCGACGAAAATATGATTTCTGAAAAAGAAGCATTATTACAAATTGACGCTAAGACTTTAGATATGTTATTGCACCCAACTTTTGACGTTGAAGCATTAGCAGAAGCAAACAAAAATAACGTTATCGGTAAAGGTATTGCCGCATCTCCTGGTGCTGCTGCCGGTACAATCGTATTTACTCCAGAAGACGCAGTTGTTCAAGGCAAATTAGGTAAGAAAGTTATCTTAGTTAGACTTGAAACTTCTCCAGAAGATATCGAAGGCATGAAATATTCACAAGGTATTTTAACTGTTCGTGGTGGACAAACTTCTCACGCAGCCGTTGTTGCTCGTGGTATGGGTACTTGTTGTGTTTCTGGTTGTGGCGATATTAAAATGCACGAAGAAGAAAAATTCTTTGAACTAGCAGGCAAGATTTTCCGTGAAGGCGATGAATTATCTTTAGACGGTTCAACTGGTATAATCTACAATAAAAAGATTAAGACTGTTCCTGCTGACCCAAATAGTGGATACTTTGGCAGAATTATGAAACTTGCTGATAAATATAAGGCTATGGGCGTTAGAACGAACGCTGATACGCCTGCTGATGCTGAACGTGCCGCTGAACTTGGCGCTCAAGGTATCGGTTTATGTCGTACTGAACACATGTTCTTCGGTGCTGGCAGAATTGATAAATTCCGTGAAATGATTTGTTCAGAAACGGTTGAAGAAAGAAGAAAAGCATTAGATAAGATTGAACCTATGCAACAAGCAGACTTTGAAGGTTTAATGGAAGCGTTAAAGGGTCAACCTGTCACTATTAGATTCTTAGACCCACCACTACATGAATTTGTTCCAACTACGGAACACGATATCGAAGCGCTTGCAGACGCACAAGGCAAAACCCCTGCAGAAATAAGACAAATTTGCAGTGGCTTACACGAATTTAACCCAATGATGGGTCACCGTGGTTGCCGTTTAGCAGTGACTTATCCTGAAATTGCTGAAATGCAAACTAAAGCAATTATTAAGGCTGCTATCGCTGTAAAGTCTCGTCATCCAGAATGGAACGTTAAACCAGAAATTATGATTCCACTTGTTGGCGAAATTAAAGAATTAAAATTCTGCAAACAAACTGTTGTTGATACTGCAGAAAAGGTTATTAAAGACGCTGGTGTTAAACTTGAATACGAAGTTGGTACTATGATTGAAATTCCAAGAGCAGCATTAACTGCTGATGAAATTGCAAAAGAAGCAGAATTCTTCTGTTTTGGTACTAACGACTTATCACAAATGACGTTTGGATTTAGCCGTGACGACGCTGGTAAGTTCTTAGGTTCATACTACGCCAACAAAATTTATGAATCAGACCCATTCGCTAGGTTAGATACTAATGGTGTTGGTAAACTTATGGATATGGCAGTTAAACTAGGTCATTCAACTAATAAAACTATCCATTGTGGTATTTGTGGTGAACATGGTGGTGACCCAAGCTCAATTGATTTCTGTCACGCTATTGGTCTTGATTACGTTTCTTGTTCTCCATTTAGAGTTCCTATTGCAAGACTAGCTGCTGCTCAAGCTGCAATTAAGTTCCCTAGATAATTTGAATATTAATATAAAGGTGCTATAAATATATAGCACCTTTTATTTTTTTGTGATATACTTTATTGAAGAAGTCGGAT
>JAZQYW010000049.1:0-4738 GCA_045633745.1 Christensenellaceae bacterium | reverse complement strand
GTTGACGCAACAATTTCTGGCGACTTCGGCAGAATTATGGCGTGGGCAGATAAATATAGAGCATTAGGCGTTCGTACTAATGCCGACACTCCAAAGGACGCTGCTAAAGCACGTGAACTCGGTGCTGAAGGTATCGGTCTTTGCAGAACTGAACACATGTTCTTCGGTCCAGGCAGAATTGAAATTTTCCGTGAAATGATTTGTTCTGAAACCAAAGAAGAAAGAGAAGAAGCACTTGATAAGATTCTTCCAATGCAACAAAGCGACTTTGAACAACTTTACGAAGCACTTGAAGGCAACCCTGTTACAATTCGTTTCTTGGACCCACCACTACACGAATTTATCCCAACACTTGGTGCTGATATCGATGCTCTTGCAGCAAAGAAAGGCAAGACTTCTGCTCAAATTAGACAAATTTGCGCATCACTTCACGAATTCAACCCTATGATGGGTCACCGTGGTTGTAGATTAGCCGTTACATATCCAGAAATCGCTGTTATGCAAACAAGAGCAATTATCCGTGCTGCAATCAACGTTCAAACAAAGCACCCAGACTGGAAAGTTGTTCCTGAAATTATGATTCCACTTGTTGGCGAAGTTAAGGAACTTAAGAACGTTAAAGACGTTGTTGTTAAGGTTGCTGAAGAAGAAATTGCAAAGGCAAGCATTAAGATTGCTTACGAAGTTGGTACTATGATTGAAATTCCAAGAGCATGTATCACTGCTGATGAAATCGCAAAAGAAGCAGAATTCTTCTGTTTCGGTACAAACGACTTAACTCAAATGACATACGGTTTCTCTCGTGACGATGCTGGTAAGTTCTTGAACGCTTACTATGATGCAAAGATTTTCGAAAACGACCCATTTGCAAAAATCGACAGAAACGGTGTTGGTAAGTTGATGGATATGGCTGTTTCTCTTGGTAGAAAGGTTCGTCCAGAAATGCACTGTGGTATCTGTGGTGAACACGGTGGTGACCCATATACTATCGAATTCTGTCACGAAATCGGTCTTTCATACGTATCATGCTCACCATTTAGAGTTCCTATCGCAAGACTTGCTGCTGCTCAAGCAAATCTTAAAAATCCAAAATAGTTTTTAGATAAACGTATTTTAATAAAAAAGAACCTATTGCAAAATAGGTTCTTTTTTTGTGTTTATAAGGTCTAAATTAAACAAAAACCCCACCATTTTGTATGGTGGGGAAAACTTTTTTATTCAAATCTTAAATAGTGCAAACATCATTTTAATAACGTTTTCTCTCATAGCAGAGTAGTTTATATAGTTGTGATTATCGTAAATACACTCATGTGCGTATGATTGAATAGTTTCAATGGCTAAATGCACTTTTTCTTTTAGGTCGATAGGACTATATCCCGCCTTTTTAAGTGCGCTGACAATATTTTCAGTCATATTATCTTCAAGCAAAAGAAATTTATTCTTAATTTCTTCATCAATATAGGTCATAGAATGCAAGGTTTCGTGAATTAATGCGTTGTTCTTGTGCAATTCAACCGCTCTATCTACAATAAGATTTATAATTTTTTCAATATCAAGCGGTGCGATTAAACTTTCAAACATATCTAAAACAGGGCTGAACACGTTGTTGATATAGATATCTAAAACTTCCAACAAAATATCCTTTTTATCGGTAAAATAACCATAAACCAAGCCCACCGAAACACCTGCCTTTTTTGCGATTTCAGCAGTATTCGTGTTTATGTATCCCTTTTCGGCAAAAAGTTCGTATCCTGCTTGCACGATACGATTTTTCTTTTCAACCGAACGGGATTGTTTTGGCTCTCTTATCTTTTTATCCATAAAAGTTTGCACCAACCTGTAGTTTTTTGCTTATATATTATATATATTGTATCATAAACTCCAAAAAAAATCAATAAGATTTAAATAAATGTGAAATCATATTCGCATTTTTGATTGACAAACAAATGCTTTTTTGTTAAAATTATGAAAGTGAAATCAATTTCATATTTTGGGCAACAAATTTGCGTTTGCAAATAAAGGAGATATAAATGGAAAAAGGGCTAGACGCGTTTGCTATTGGCGAAAGTGGAAAAGTTAAGATTGTTTTGGGCGAAGGCAGAATTAAAAGAAGACTTTTTGATATGGGGATAACCCCTGGGGTAGAAATAATGCTTCGTAAAAAAGCACCGCTTGGCGACCCTATTGAAATAACCTTAAGGGGTTATGAATTGACGCTCCGCAAAGCCGAAGCAAGTTTTGTTGTAATGGAGGATAAAAATGCTTAAGTTTGCTTTAGCAGGCAATCCAAACTGCGGAAAAACCACCTTGTTTAACGGGCTTACTGGTTCAACGGCACACGTTGGCAACTGGCCGGGCGTCACGGTGGATAAAAAGGAAGGGACTTATAAAAAACTAGCAGAGCCTATTCAAATCGTTGACCTTCCCGGCATATATTCTTTGTCACCTTACACCCCTGAAGAAGTGGTTGCAAGGGATTTTATCGTTGACCAAAAACCAGATTGTGTTATAAACATAGTTGATGCAACCAACCTTGAAAGAAACCTTTATTTAACCACTCAAATGTTGGAAATAGACGTGCCTATCGTCATTGCGCTCAATATGATGGATGAAGTTGAAAAGGCTGGGGATAGCATTGATGAAAAGAAACTTGAAGAAAGGTTGGGCATTCCTGTTGTAAAGATTTCTGCGCTCAAAGAAGAAGGCGAAGATGAACTTATGGCAAGGGCATATGAAGTATGCAAAAAGGAAAGAAAAGCCGTTACCGTTTTAAGCAATACTGTAATAGGGCACTTGATAGGTGACGTTAGAATTGCGTTAAAGGGGCGAAACGTTAAAAATCCATTGTTCCACGCAATTAAACTTGTTGAAAACGACAGCATAGAAGTTTCAATGCACAAAGACGTTGTTGAAATGGTTGAAGAATTCAAAGAGACTTTCAAAGACGACCTTTTTGGCACAGACCTTGAAGCCATCGTTGCCGACGGCAGATATAAATACATAACAGAGTATCTTACTCCAACTGTAAAACGAAAAAATCCAAACAAATTTAAGACGACGAAATCTGACAAGATAGACAGAGTTTTAACACATAAAATCTGGAGTATTCCTATCTTTTTGCTTATATTATTTGGAATATTTCACTTGACCTTTTCGGAAAACTTTTTATATCTTGGTTCAATTTTTAACCTTCCAACGCTTGAAGATTTGTCGCTTTTAACGGCTGATGGCGAATTCAAGAACTTTGGCGTAAAACTTTTGTCGTGTTTTTATGATGGCGCAATATATTCCCCTGGTTGCATAATCAACAACCTTTGGAACGAAATAATCGTTGGTGAAGTGTTTGGGCTTATTCAAAGTGCGGTTGAAAACAGTGGTATGAGCGAATGGGCTGTTGGACTATTAAACAACGGTATTATAGATGGTATCGTTGGCGTGCTTTCATTTTTACCTTACATTTTGGTGCTATTCTTATTCTTCTCAATTTTAGAAGATTCTGGATATATGGCAAGGGTTGCTTTTATCCTTGACAAAATGTTTAGAAAGTTTGGGCTTTCAGGCAGGGCGTTTATGCCTATGATTATGGGTTTTGGCTGTTCAGTTCCCGCAATGATTAATACCAGAACGCTTGCCGATGAAAAGGAAAGAATTGCAACCGTTAGGGTTATTCCTTTCTTTTCTTGTGGGGCAAAATTACCTATACTCACGGCTATTGCTGGTGCAATAGTTGCATATTTTGGTGTTGGAAATGCAGACATTATAACTTACGGTATGTACTTGCTTGGCATAATTACGGCAATCGTAAGCGTGCTATTGATGCGTTCTACTTCACTTAAGGGAGAAGCGCCACCATTTATTATGGAATTGCCAACTTATCATATGCCACGCTTTAAGAACTTGATGTTGCACCTTTGGGATAAGGCAAAACACTTTATTAAAAAGGCGTTTACCGTTATCCTTGCATCAACAATAGTTATTTGGGTGTTTACGCACTTTAGTTTTGACTGGAAATTCCTTGGCGATGAACAAATCAATCAAAGTATTCTTGCAAACGTTGGCAAATTAGTTCAACCTATATTCACACCACTTGGCTTTGGCAGTCAGTTGGGTTCATTTGGCTGGGTGTTCGTGGTGGCAGCCGTAACTGGCTTGGTTGCAAAAGAAAACGTTATAGCAACTTTTGCAACGCTTGCATCTTTCTTGATTGCAACGGCTGGCTTAAACGTGGGTGGACTTGACGTTATGGCAGAAAGTGGGATTGATGCCGTTCAAGTTATAATAATGGCAACCAACGTTTCAGTTCCTGCACTTATATCGTTCATTGCTTTTAATATGACAACTATTCCTTGCTTTGCGTCGGTTGCAACGGCAAAAGGCGAACTTAAGGCAAGAAACACTTATATGAACACACTTCTTTTCTGGATTGCAACGTCTTACGTTGTTTCTGCAATCGTTTATACGGTTGGCAGTTGGTGGTGGACTGCGTTCATTTGGTTGGGTGTATTTGTTATTGCGGTGGTTATAATTAGATTAGCCAACAAGAAAAAAAGTAAAAAGGTTTAATTATGTTTTGGGAAATACTATTAATAATTGCCTGCGTGGCAATAGTCGTATCCGTTATTATAACGTCAATAATAAACAAGAAAAAAGGTAAAACTTCTTGTGGGTGTGACTGTTCGTCTTGCGGGGGCTGTTCAAATTGCAATTCATATAAAAAAGCAGACAAATAAAAAAAATA
>JAZQYW010000048.1:0-52153 GCA_045633745.1 Christensenellaceae bacterium | reverse complement strand
AAACTACCATTAAAGATAGTATAAGGGATACTTATATTATGGCTGTTGGTGCAGTTTACGAAGAAGAATTAAAATCTCTTGATAAAAATGCAAGCAATTATTCTAGTAAACTTGCTGAAATTTTCAATAGAACGGACGCTGAAACGGTTAGAAAAGTTGAAGAATTTTTAAAACAAATTAAAAACAATATTTACGGTTTTGAAGTAGATAGTGGTAAAAACGATATAGTTTTGGGCAATATTGATGCTTACGTTGCTTGGAGTGGCGATGCTGCATATGCTATTGACGTTGCTGCCGGCGAAGTTGAAGATGAAGACGGAACTTTTGTTGAAGGCGATTCTATTAGAAATTTAAGTTATTATATCCCAGATGAAGGTAGTAATATTTGGTTTGACGGATTTGTTATGCCATCAGGCAGTAAGAACTATGATGCAGTTTATAAATTCTTGGAATTCATTTCACGTTCATCAACCGTATATGCAAATATGAACTATACTGGCTATACAAGTATGATTGCTGGTGGTGCTGACTTTGAGTTGGAAGATGAAGAAGGCAACCCTTACACAACAAATCTTTTTGACGAAGTTGTTTTAGGCTGGTTTGATGAGAGTGAAGACCTTGAAGTAGGCGAAGGTATTGAAATTGATTTATCATATTTCTTTGGTGGACAAGCGGGTGAATACGTTGTTGTCGTTTCGGAAGAAGGGTATGGCAGATTAATCGCACAATATCCAACCGAAGAAATCGTTTCTAGATGTGCCGTTATGAGTTTCTTTGATAGCGAAACGTTAATGGATATCAATGAAATGTGGGAAAAAGTCAAGGGCGAAACGTGGCCTTGGTGGGTTATTAATTTAATTATTGCACTTGTTCTTTTACTTGCTATCATTATCGTTTTGTTTAAGCACAGAGATAAAATTAAATGGTTTAAGTTGCCAGAAAGAAAAACAACTTATGCACAAAGAAAAGACTTAAAAGAAATTAGCCGTAAAGAAATAAGATTATAAAACAACATAAAAATAAAGGCGACCAGATGGTCGCCTTTAATATTTTAAATTTAGAAATCCCAACTAGGAATATATTCGGTACTTGCACTTTGTTTGTCTTGATAATACATATTTTCAACACCTAAACTCATTGCATAATCAAGCACGCTTTCGTATTCTCTGTTGGTGACCTTTCTTTTTAATTCTGGAAAGTTATCAATTTTACCAAAAGGCGTATATTGACTCATAACGTTGATATATGCCTTTTCTTTTATCGAATTAAACCAGTCAAGAATTTTTTTGCTGTCCGAAACACCTTGTGGCAAAACTAAATGCCTTACAATAACGCCACTTTTTAATAAGCCGTCATCACCTAAAATGTATGGCTTTGAGTTTGCCATAAATTCTAGTGCCTTGCTTGCAACTTGAAAGTAATCTTCTTTTCCCGTGTATCTTTTTGAAAGAGTAGGGGAGAAAAACTTTATATCAGGAAGATATATGTCAACGTAATCGTTGATTTTTTCAAGCATATCAAGGTTTTCGTATCCGTGCGTGTTATAAACGATAGGAATTTTGGGGCGATAAATGTTAAGCGCTTCAATAATCTTGTTAGAAAAGTGCGTTGGGTTAACCAAATTTATATTGTGTGCCCCTAAATCTTCAAGCTGCTTAAATATGTCCGCAAGTTCTTTGGTTGTTATAGTCTTGCCACGCAAAGACCTTGAAAGTTCGTAGTTTTGGCAGAAAACACATTTTAACGAACAACCGCAAAAGAACACTGTGCCAGAACCGTTAACGCCACTTATTACAGGCTCTTCAAACTTGTGTAAATAGTATTTTGCGATAACCAAATTATTGTCTGTGCCACAAAAACCTTTTGTATTAGATTTATCAACTTTGCACGCATTAGGGCAGAGTAAACAATGGTTAGTCAAGTTCAAATGCCCCCGTGTATAATTGATAATACTTGCCTTTCTTGTCGATTAATTCTTGGTGTGAACCACGTTCAATAATGTTTCCGTTTTCAAGTACCATAATAACGTCACAGTTTTGAATAGTTGAAAGTCTGTGTGCGATTACAAAAACAGTTTTTCCTTCCATAAGCCTATCAGTACCTTTTTGAACAAGTGCTTCGGTTCTAGTATCGATAGAAGAAGTTGCTTCGTCAAGAATCATAACAGGTGCGCCTTTAACAGCGGCACGAGCGATAGATAAGAGTTGGCGTTGACCTTGTGATAAGTTTGCGCCGTCTGCTACAAGCATTGTGTTATATCCGTTAGGTAATTTGGTTATAAAATCGTGTGCATAAGCAAGTTTTGCTGCATCGATACATTCTTCATCAGTGGCATCAAGCCTGCCGTATCTAATGTTATCCATAACCGTTCCAGTAAACAAGTTTGTGTCTTGCAAAACGATGCCTAAAGAACGTCTTAAATCGGCTTTTTTGATTTTGTTGATATTTATACCATCATATCTAATTTTTCCGTCTGCAATGTCGTAAAAACGGTTAATAAGGTTGGTTATGGTTGTTTTTCCTGCACCAGTTGAACCAACAAAGGCAATCTTTTGTCCAGGGTTTGCATATAAGGTGACGTTATGAAGAACAATTTTATCTTGTGTATAACCAAAGTCAACGTCATACATTTGTATATCGCCTTTTAATTCGGTATAGGTGATAGAGCCATCTGCTTTGTGTGGGTGTTTCCACGCCCAAAGCCCCGTGCGTTCTTGGGTTTCTATAATGCTTCCGTTTTCATCTTTTTTGCAACGTACTAAAGTCACGTATCCTTCGTCGGCTTCGGTTGGTTCATCTAAGATATCAAACAATCTTGATGCACCGGCAAGCCCCATAACGATACTGTTGATTTGCTGTGAAGATTGACTAATGTTTGCAGTAAATTGTTTGCTTATAGGTAAGAAAGAAACGATAACGATTAAAAATGCCGTTGCATCTCTTTCAATACCAGTGATTGACACGTTTGGAACGTTAAGGGCAACTAACAACCCGCCAACAAAGGCAAGTAAAACGTATAAAATATTGCCGATATTACCCATAATAGGCATCAAAACGTTTGCAAATTTATGTGCGCTTGTTGCATCTTCACAAAGTTTATCGTTCTTTTTATCAAAGTCGATTTTTGCTTGTTCTTCGTGACAGAAAACCTTAACGACCTTTTGTCCGTTTATCATTTCTTGAATAAAGCCTTCTTCTTCACCAAGAGATGCTTGTTGCTTAATAAAGTATTTTGCACTGTTTCCACCAACTACTTTGGTCACGAAAGACATTAATATAACGCCTAAAAAGATAACCAAAGAAAGCCAAATACTTTTTGTAAACATAATAATTAAAAGTGTTATTATGCTTATTAACGAAGTGAATAGGTGAGGCAAACTTTGAGAAACAAGTTGGCGAAGAGCATCAGTATCGTTCGTGTATGAACTCATAATGTCGCCAGTTAAATGCGTGTCAAAAAACCTTATAGGTAATGATTGCATTTTATTAAAAACGGCACTTCTTACTTGGTGTAAAAAGTTTTGCGTTATATACGCCATAAGTCTTGTTTGAATAAAGTTGCAAATAACACAAGTTGAATACACTGCGCCCATAACAATAAATACTGTCATTAAAGCGCCCCAAACGGCATCTAAACCACTGGCAACACCCTTGTTGATAAGTGTTAAAATTTCTTGTAAAAAGATAGAGTTTGCAACACCTGTTATGCCTGCTAATAGCAAGCAAATAATAGTGGCGATAATGCGACCCTTATTTAAGGTAAACAACATTTTAAGCAATCTTTTTAGCGTGCCTTTTTTTGCTTTTGGTCTTGGACCACCTTTTGCGCCACCTTTACCACGTGGCATACTTAAACCCCTTGCCATTATTGTTTACCTGCCTTTTCTTCTTCCAAAATTTTTCTGGTTGAATCAGATTCTATGTTGTTTTGAGAGTAGAACAATTCTTGATAAATTTCATTAGTTCTAATCAATTGTTCGTGTGTGCCCATTGCAGAGATTTTTCCACCGTCTAATATAATGATGTTATCAGCATCTTGAATTGATGCAATTCTTTGTGCAATTATAATCTTTGTTGTTGATGGTATATATTCTCTTAAAGACTTTCTAATCAAAGCGTCGGTCTTTGTGTCAACGGCACTGGTTGAGTCGTCAAGAATAAGAATTTTTGGCTCTTTTAATAAAGCACGGGCAATACATAATCTTTGTTTTTGTCCGCCAGAAACGTTTGCACCGCCTTGTTCAATGTGTTTATCAAGTGGGAAATTGCTTATTTGTGACATTTTCATTGCATTTTCAATTTGTTCATCGGTTGCGTTTTTGTTGCCCCATTGCATATTCTCTCTAATTGTGCCAGAGAATAAAACGTTCTTTTGTAAAACAACTGCAACGTTGTTTCTTAAGATTTCCAAATCGTAATCTCTAACGTCAACGCCACCGACTTTTACAGAACCGTTTGTGACGTCATATAAACGGGGGATAAGGTTTATAAGCGAAGTTTTGCTACTTCCCGTTGAGCCGATAATACCGATTGTTTGACCACTTTCAATTTTTAAGTTTACGTTTGATAAAACGTTGTTGTTGGTATTGTTTGCGTAGCAAAAATCAACGTTAGTAAACTCAATACTGCCGTCTTTAACAGTTGTTATTGCGTTTTCAGGGGAAACAATAGTGCTTTCTTCGTTTAAAACTTCAGCAATACGTTTTGCGCTTGCAGTTGAAATTATAAGTGTCACGAAAATCATAGAAAGCATCATCAAACTCATAAGCATTTGGAAAGAATATGCCATAAAACTTTGCAATTCCGTCCATTTTAGGAGTGCACCTTTAGAGTTGATAATAAGCATTGAGCCAACGATATAAATTGCGATTAAACCACCATACATACAAAAGTTCATAAGTGGGGTGTTAAAAGCTATGATTTTTTCTGCTTTTGTAAAATCGTTTCTAACGTCTGCAGATGCTTTTTTGAATTTTTCCTTTTCGTAATCTTCTCTAACGTAAGATTTAACAACACGCATACCTTTAATGTTTTCTTCAACAGATTCGTTCAATTTATCGTACTTTTTAAAGATTTTGTTAAAGAAAGGTATGGCTTTTCTCATTATAATGATAAGACCGGTTGCTAAAAGTGGGGTTGTGCACAAGAAAATCAACGCCATTTGAGCGTTTATAATAAACGACATAACAAGTGAGAAGATTAGCATAAATGGTGAACGAACTGCCGTTCTTATAATCATCATATAACTCATTTCAACGTTGGTGACGTCGGTTGTCATACGTGTAATCAAACTTGAAGAAGAGAATTTATCGATGTTTCCAAATGAAAAATCTTGAATTTTATAATACATATCCTTTCTTAAGTTTTTTGCAAAACCACTTGATGCAATAGCGCAGAATTTACCCGATAAAAAGCCACAAACAAGTGAACAAAGTGCGCAAGTTATCAAAATTGCACCGAAAAATAAAATGGTTGCAAGAATTTCTGGCTTGCCATCTTTTGACAAGAAAAACAATATGTTTTTAACCAAATTTGAAATTTTTGCAGTATTCCCCGAAAGGTAATTCATCGCTTCTAAAAGCAAACTCATTATCCAAGGAATAAGGCATTCTAAAACAACTTCCATCGCAATGAAAATAGGCGATAGGAGTGATGGTTTTTTGTATTCACGAATTGAATGCGACAATGTTTTTACAGATTGAAAAAATCCTGTGTTATTATTTTGTGCTCGCATTTTTATATCTCCTTTTTGAAAACGTCAGCAATAAACGATATAGGTGGAAAGTTAAATGATTTTTTAAGTTCTTTAGGGTAAAGAATAAAACTCAAAGTTGCACCTTGTATTATACAATTATATAAACGTGCGCAATCTTTTGGCGAATACTTGTTGTGAAAATCGCCACGATTCATGCCTTCACTAAAGAAATCTTGCATTCTTAAATGGGGTGGAATACCTTCCTTTTTTGGCAAAATATTCTTTTCTGCATTTTCAAAAATTCTTGAAACAAAAAAGTAATATTTATAAGCAAAAATCTCATCTTTTTTCATATTGTTAAAAGTATATTCAGTAAGGCGAATAAGTTTTTCAACGAAATTATTGTCTTCTTGAAGAACTTTGTCAAGAAAGAACATCATATCGTTTCCACGCATTTCACAAACGGCATCAAAAAGTTGTTTTTTATTATCAAAATAATGATAAAAAAGCCCGTGACTGCACTTTGCATTTTTAACGATATCGTTGATTGTCGCCCCGTCATAACCCTTTTTACAAAAGACTTTTAACCCGCTTAAAATCAGTTTGTTTTTTCTAATATCGCAAATATTTTTTTCGGTTTTTTCCTTTGGCATTTCTACTCTCCAAAAGCATTTTCTTAAACAAAAATTGACACTAAAGTCAATACATTATCATTATACATTTTTTTGACTTTAATGTCAACTGTATAAGCGTTATAAAGCCAAGAAAAATCTACAATATTTACAAAAATTTTACTACAAAAATGTGGTTTTTAAATGTGTCAAAATTCGTGCTAAATATTAATAAAAATATAATATTTATACTTAGTTTAGTCTTGACACTTGTTAAGTTTTAGTGTATAATAATTTAATAGCGAAAAATATAACAATGGATGAAAATCAGTATGAGAAATTTTTTTACAAGTGAAAGTGTGACGTCAGGTCATCCTGATAAAGTTTGCGACAATATTTCAGATGCTATTTTGGACGCATTTTTAGCAGGCGATAAAAATTCAAGAGTTGCTTGCGAATGCTCTGTGACAACTAACTTTGTTTTGGTTATGGGAGAAATTACGTCAAATGCAACGGTTGATATCAAAAAAGTTGTTAAAGACGTTATCACCCGTATTGGTTATACACAAAAAGATATCGGCTTTAGCGCAGATGAAGTTGAAATCTTGGTTAAACTCAACAAGCAAAGCCCAGACATTGCTTTGGGGGTTGATAATTCACAAGAAGCGAAAGACGGTGGAGATAAGTTCGATAAGTTGGGCGCAGGTGACCAAGGTCTTATGTTTGGTTATGCTTGTGACGAAACTGAAGAATTGATGCCACTTCCTATCAGTTTGTCTCATAAAATGTGCGAAAAACTTGAAGAAGTTAGAAAGAGTGGGGAATTGCCTTACTTAAGACCAGACGGAAAGGGACAAGTGACTGTTGAATATTATAACGGCAAGCCAACAAGAATCGAAGCCGTTGTTTTGTCATCACAACACGATAAAAACGTGACTACTGAACAGTTGCGTAAAGACTTGAAAGAAAAAGTTATCGATAAAGTGTTGCCAAGCGAATATCTTGATGCAAACACCAAATATTACATAAACCCAACGGGAAGATTTGAAGTTGGTGGTCCAACTGGTGACTCTGGGCTTACTGGCAGAAAGATTATCGTTGATACTTATGGTGGAAAATGTCCACACGGTGGTGGGGCGTTTAGTGGTAAAGACCCAACTAAAGTTGACCGTTCAGCAGCATATATGGCAAGATACGTTTGTAAAAATATCGTTAAGGCTGGTTTGGCAAAAGAGTGCCAAATTCAACTTGCATATGCAATCGGCGTTGCAAAGCCTGTTTCTGTTTTAGTTAATACTTTTGGAACTGGCAAACTTGATGACCAAACCCTTGCAGAAATCGTTGTAAAAGAATTTGACTTGCGTCCATCTGCCATCATTGAAAAATTAGATTTAAGAAAACCTGTTTACTCTGCAACTGCAAGTTATGGCCACTTTGGTAAAGACGGTTTGAGTTGGGAAAAGGTTGACAAGGTAGATGACCTTAAAAAATATCTTTAATTTTTATGAAGATTAAAGAATTATTTCCCAAATTCTTAAAGAAATATTTTTACAATCCAAACTGGCGTTGTTTGTCTTGTGGGAAAGAAATTTTCGAAGATGAAAAATTTTGTGATGATTGTAAAAACACCTTGCCTTATAACGACGGTGCAATATGCGAACATTGTGGCAGGGCTGTAAGTTCTTTTGAATCTTACTGTTCAACTTGTAAAAACGTTTTAGTTGACCTTGATAAGTGTAGAAGTCCGTTCGTCTATGCACCACCTATAAGCACACTTATTAAGAAGGCAAAATACGATAGGGGAATTTACGTAATTGATTACTTTGCAGAACAGTTGTCGCTAACTTATCTTCAAAGTTATTTTAACGCCGATTATTTAACCTTTATTCCTATGACCGAAAAGGCTGAAAGGAAAAGGGGATATAATCAGTCCAAAATTCTTGCAGAAAAACTTTCGGCTAGAATAAACGTGCCAGTGCTTGATTGCATTGAAAAGATTAAGGAAACAGAACGCCAAGCAACCTTGGGCAGAGCAGAAAGATTGAAGAATTTGGACGGCGTATTTAGGGTTGTTGATAAAAAGTCTGTTAAAGATAAAAGTATTTTAATCATTGACGACGTGTCAACAACTGGTGCAACGGCACAAACCATTGCAAAAAGGCTTAAAAGTGCAGGTGCAAAGATTGTAAACTTATTGACGGTGGCAAGCACACCGCCGATTGATAAATATTAAAAGACAAAAATTAAAAGCAAAATTATCCATTAAAAAAGGAGATATTATGGGATTATTTAGATATATACTCGGTGGAGAAGGCCGTCGCAACTTAAAAAGGTTAGATAAACTTGCTGACAGCGTTTTGGCATTAGATGAAAAGTATTCAAAATTCACCGATGAAGAATTGAAAGAACAAACGGATTTCTTGCGCAATAGACTTAAAGCAGGCGAAACATTAGATGATATTTTGTGCGATGCTTTTGCAGTTGTTAGAGAAGCGTCTTATCGTGTTCTTAAGATGAAACACTATAAAGTTCAAATTATCGGTGGTATCTGTTTGCATCAAGGCAGAGTTGCTGAAATGAAAACTGGTGAAGGTAAAACTTTGGTTGCAACACTACCTGCATATTTAAATGCTTTGTCTGGAAAGGGCGTGCACATAGTGACGGTTAACGATTACCTTGCAAGTCGTGACGCTGAGTGGATGGGTAAGGTTTATAAATTCCTTGGTCTTACTGTTGGCGTTGCTGTCACTGGTATGGAAGATGCAGACAAGCAAAAGGCTTATGCTTGCGATATTACCTATGGTACTAACAACGAAATGGGCTTTGACTACTTAAGGGACAACCTTAAGACCAAAACCGAATTAATGGTTCAAAGAGAATTGAACTTTGCTATCGTGGACGAAGTTGACTCAATCTTAATCGACGAAGCAAGAACACCACTTATTATTTCTGGTAGGGGGCAAGAATCAAGCGAAAAGTATATCACTGCAAATAAGTTTGTTAAAACGCTTGTGCTTGACAAAGATTTTACTATCGATATTAAAGAAAAGAGCGTTCAAATCACTGAAATGGGTGCAAAAAAAGCAGAAACTTTCTTTGGACTTAACAGTTTTTCTGATATTGAAAACGCTTCACTTTCACACCATATCCAACAAGCACTTAAAGCAAACTATATCTTTAAGCGTGACAACGATTACGTTGTTTCTGATGGCGAAGTTATTATCGTTGATGAATTTACTGGTCGTTTAATGATAGGTAGAAGATATTCTGACGGCTTGCACCAAGCAATCGAAGCAAAAGAAAGTGTTAAGATTAGAAACGAAAACAAAACTTATGCAACAATCACTTTCCAAAACTATTTCCGTATCTATAAAAAACTTTCAGGTATGACTGGTACTGCAAAGAGCGAAGAAGAAGAATTTAGAGCAATTTACGGGCTTGACGTTTTGGAAATCCCAACAAACAAACCTGTTGCAAGAATTGATATGCCTGATATTATTTACAAAACTGTTAAGGGCAAAAACAATGCTATTATCAAAGAAATTGTTGAACGCCATAAAAAAGGTCAACCAGTTCTTGTCGGCACAGTCACTGTAGAAAAATCTGAAGAAATTTCTAAACTTTTAATTAAAAACGGCATTAAACATAACGTGTTAAACGCTAAAAACCACGCAAGAGAAGCAGATATCGTTGCTCAAGCAGGAAGACTTGGTGCAGTCACCATTGCAACCAATATGGCTGGTCGTGGTACTGACATTTTGCTTGGTGGTAATGCTGAATTTTTGGCAAAGAGAAAGTTAAGGGAAGAAGGTGTCACTGATGACGTTATCGAACTTGCAACTTCATTTATCGCCGATATCCCAGAAGACGTTATGAAAGTTAGGGAACATTATAGAGAAATCTATGATACCTTGAAGGCCCAAACAGACGAAGAAAAGATTAAGGTTGTTGAAGCTGGTGGTTTGCACATTTTAGGTACAGAGAGACACGAATCACGCCGTATCGACAATCAGTTGCGTGGTAGAAGTGGACGTCAAGGCGATGCTGGTTCATCAGTTTTCTTCATTTCGCTTGAAGATGATTTAGCAAAACGTTTCGGCGGCGAAAGAATGCAAAGAATTTATGATTTCTTCCATATTGACGAAAACGAACCTATGCAAACGAAAATCTTGTCAAGAAGTATTGAAAATGCACAAAGAACCATTGAAGGTAAAAACTTTGCTATAAGAAAACACGTTCTTGAATATGATGACGTTATGAATAGACAACGTGAAGTTATGTATGCTGAAAGAATGAAGGTTATTAAAGATGAAAACGTTCATAACGACATCTTAAAACTTATTCCAGACTTTGTTCGCTATGTTGTAAGTTCTGCAGTTGATAATGAAAATAAGCCTGAAACTTGGGATTTGGAAGCATTAAATACTGCCATTGAATTAAAATTGTTGCCAAAAGACAGCGAATACGTGACAAAAGAACGTGCTTCAAACTGGGACTATGAATATTTGTTGGAAAAACTTACTGAAGAAACAATCAACGTTTATGAAGAAAAGATTGAAAGATATAAAGAACAAGGCGTAAACTTTACTGAAATTGAAAGAATGGTGTTGCTACGCAATATCGATACAAAATGGATTGACCATATCGATTCTATGGACCAATTGAGAAAGGGTATCAGTTTAAGAAGTTATGGCAACGTTGACCCTGTTCTTGAATATAAGAAAGAAGGCTTTGAAATGTTTGAAGACTTAACAGCATCTATTCAAGACGATACAATTACCTTGTTGTTAAAGGCAGAATTGCAAAAAGTTCCACAAAAACAACCAGAAAATGAAAATTTAACCACAAATCAACCAACTGGTCCAGTTGTGCAAAAAAGAGTTATTAAAAAGGAAATAGGCAGAAACGATGCTTGTCCTTGTGGCTCTGGCAAAAAGTATAAAAACTGTTGTGGTCAAGGTAAATAGGTGTTCTATGCTAAAAAGCGAAGAATTTAGATTAAAAATTAAAGAATTAAAAGGTATCCTTGTGGAAACGGGATACTCTCTTTGACATCGATAAGTTAAGAGAGCAACTTGCAGAAAAAACAAAATTGTCCGAAAACCCAGAAATATATACCGACCTTTCAAAATCTCAACAAATTTTAAAAGAAATTGCATCGTTAAACGGTAAAATTGAAACCTTTAATAAGGCTGAAAAAGTTATTGCCGATACGCTTGAAATCGTTGAACTTGCTGAAGAAGAAAACGATGAAAGTATGTTCGAGGAAATTGAAAAAGAACTCAAAAACGTTGAAGAAACTGTGGAAAACATGCGTCTTTCAGCATTGCTCCGTGGCAAATACGACAGTTTGAACGCACTTTTAACCTTGCACGCTGGTGCTGGTGGCACTGAAGCGTGTGACTGGACGGAAATGCTTTATCGTATGTATATGTACTATGCTGAAAAGCACGGATATACTCTCACTGAGTTGGATAGACTTGAAGGTGATGAAGCAGGTATTAAATCTGTTTCCTTTAAGATTGAGGGTGAATCTGCATACGGATATTTAAAAGCCGAAAAAGGTGTGCATAGACTTGTTAGAATATCGCCTTTTGATGCTAACAAAAGAAGGCATACGTCTTTTGCATCATTAGAAGTTATGCCTGAAATACAAGATGAAGGCGAAATCAAGGTTAATCAAGAAGATATTAGAGTTGACACTTTCCGTGCATCTGGCGCTGGTGGTCAACATATCAACAAGACTGATTCGGCTATTAGAATAACGCATATACCAACTGGAATAGTTGTCGCTTGTCAAAATGAAAGAAGCCAAACTCAAAACAGAGAAATGGCAATGCGCATGCTTATCAGTAAACTTATAGAAAAAAGAGAAGCCGAAAGATTAGAACGTGACCAAGATATTAAAGGCGAAATTAAAAAGATTGAGTGGGGCAGTCAAATTAGAAGTTATGTTTTCTGTCCATATACGCTTGTTAAAGACCATAGGACTGGTTATGAAACGGGTGACGTTCATTCTGTAATGAACGGAAATATTCAAGAATTTATAAACGACTATTTGAAGAAATCACAATGACATATTTTGAAAAGATAAAAAATTATCAAATTAAAGAAAATCCCATAATAATGGGCATAGAAACATCTTGTGATGAAACTGCCGTTGCAATTATAAAAAACGGCAGAGAAATTTTAGCAGATGAAATTATCAGTTCTGCCACAGAACACGCAAAATTTGGTGGTGTTGTGCCAGAAATTGCATCAAGAACACACACAACGGCAATTTTAACTGCAACTAGAAATGCACTTAAAAAGGCTAATTTATCACTTGATGATATCGATGCTTTTGCTGTCACTTATGGTGCAGGGCTTTTGGGTGCGCTTTTGGTGGGCGTTTCGTTTGCAAAATCACTTGCTTTTGCTACTGAAAAGCCACTTGTTCCAGTAAGCCATATCCGTGGACACATTTCAGCATCATATCTTGCAGATAAACAACTTGAGCCACCATTTATAACCATACTTGCAAGTGGTGGGCATACTTCTATTATAGCCGTTAAAGATTATTATGATTTTGAAATTTTGGGAAGCACGCTTGACGATGCTGTTGGAGAAGCCTTTGATAAGGTTGCAAGAGTTTTGGGGTTAAGTTATCCTGGTGGTCCAAACGTTGAAAGACTTGCAAATCAAGGTCAAAACGTTATTCCGTTGCCAAAAATGTTGAAAAACTATAACGGTGGTGATTTTGATTTTTCATATAGTGGGCTAAAGACGGCAGTTATAAATTACGTTCATAATGAAGAGAGTCGTGGCAATCAAATTAATAAGGCAGACGTTGCAAAGAGTTTTCAATGTTCTGCAATAGATGTTTTGGTTGAAAAGGCACTTCTTGCAACTAAAAAGTTCGGTTATGATACAATTTGCGTTTGTGGTGGCGTAGGTGCAAATGGTTATTTGAGAAGTGCATTGCAAGATGCAGTTAAGGGTAAGAATATTAAACTTATCCTTCCAGAAAAAAGATATTGCACGGATAACGGTGCGATGATAGGCGCAGAAGGGTATTTGCAATATAAAAAAGGCAATTTTGCAGATTTAGACTTAAATGCAAGTGCAGTTGTGCCACTAAAGTAAAGGAGAAATTATGATTAAACATATTGTTTGTTTTAAGTTAAATGAAGGGGAAAGTGTGGAAAAAGCAAAAGAAGTTTTGCTTTCAATGAAAGGCAACGTGCCTATGCTTATAGATATTGAAGTGGGAACAGACCTTTTACATTCGGCTCGTTCTTATGACGTAATTTTGCAAGTGACATTAAAAGATATGCAAACTCTTGAAGAATATCAACAAGATGCATATCACGTTAGCGTTGTAAAAAAACATATGCACGCCGTTGTTAAAAATAGCGTTGCAATAGATTACGAAATATAAATTAAACGAAAGATGATTATTGCTTTGCAATAATTTTTATTAAAATTACTAACGGAGAGATTATGGCACAAAAAAGATTTTCATTTAGAAAGGAATTGACAACTTCAAACCAACCTTTTGACTATCAAAAGAGAGAAAAAACGGCTGAAGAAATTTCTGTTTTAGACGGTGTTGTTTTTGAAGGCTTTGACGGACAAGTGGTTTCTAATGCTAAAAAAGACATGTATGATTACATAAAAGTTTGTTTTGGCGTTAAGGAAAACAAAACTAATCCTATAAAAATCAAACTTATTCTAACTCAAAAAGATTTGGAAGACGTTTGCTCTTATAAGGGAAGAATTGTTGAAATTAAAGATGGCGAAATTGAGATTAGGGCATATGATGAAAGGGGTTTGGCGCAAGCAATTTACGACCTTGAAGATATGATGACTGAAGCAAAAGCGCCATATTTATTAAAGGGCAAAACCAAAAATAAGCCGATGTTTTCACCAAGAATGACGCACTCTGCTTACGACCTTGACGTTTTCCCAAATAAATACTTATTAAAACTTGCCAAGACAGGTATTGATGCTATTTTACTTTTTGTAAAAGGCGTAAATAAATCTTCAATAGGTGACTATTACGATGTGAATGACTTGTGTGAACGTGCTGAAAAATACGGTATCGACGTTTATGCATACTGTTATTGTTCGGTATTTTATAGTCCATATGCAGACGATGCTGAAGAAGTGTTTGACAATGCGTTTGCTAGCGTGTTTAAGGCGCACAATAAATTAAAAGGCATGGTATTTGTTGGCGAATCTGTGCAATTCCCAAGTAAAGACAGTCGCACGACTGGAAGAACGCATAGAGAGTTCTTAAATGAAGACAATTTCCCAGACCCAAAACCAGCACCGGGCTGGTGGCCTTGTGAAGATTTCCCACAATGGCTTGACGTTGTTAAAAAGGTAATTAGACGTCAAAAGGCAGATGCCGACATAGTATTTTGGACGTATAACTGGGGTTGGGCGCCGGAAAAAGAAAGAATTGAACTTATTGACAAACTTCCAACCGATATCAGTCTTTTGGTGACGTTTGAAATGTTCCAAAACTTGCCAACAAATTATGGCATAACCGAAAGAGTTTGTGACTATTCGGTTGCTTTTGAAGGCCCAGGGGATTATTTCTTAAGCGAAGCAAAGGCTGCAAAGCGTAGGGGTATTAGACTTTATACAATGTGCAATGCTGGTGGAAGAACTTGGGACTTCGGCTGTATGCCATTTGAACCATTCCCACAACAATGGATGAGAAGATATCAAGCACTCCGTGAATGCAACGAAAAATATGGTCTTTGTGGGCTTATGGAATCACACCACTTTGGTCATTATCCATCTTTTATTACCGATATTTCAACAAAGGCGTTTAACTATTTTGCAGATGATAAAGATAAGATTTTGTCTGACGTTATCGGCAAATTCTCTGAAGGTCAAACGGATAAATGTTTGGAAGCCTTAAACTACTGGAGTGATGCAATAAAAATGTATATGCCAACCGATGATGAACAATACTGTGCAATGCGTGTTGGTCCAGCATATCCACTTGCGTTAGGTCTTTTCCCAAGACCACCAGAAAGATTGTATTTTGACGTTAAGCCAAAGCACTCTAAAGGTGGTATTACAGAAGAATATCATTTGCAAAGTGGAAGAAAGTCTGCTGAAGGCTTATTTACACTTCACAGTGTTAGAATGAGAGTGGAAATGAAAATCTTAAAAGATATCATTGCTCTTGTTAAGAAAGGCTTAAAGATATTAAAAGAATTTCCAAAGAAGAACAAAACCATAAAACGTTTAATTAATATGGGTGAATATATGGTTTGTTGCTTTACGACTGACATTAACGTTAAAAAGATGTATATTTATCGTCAAAGATTATTTATTGCATCTTCAAACAAAGAAGTTAAAAGCATTATCGACGGCATAAGAAAACTTGGCACGGCTGAAATTAAAAATGCAGAAAAGGCATTAAAGGCTGTTGACAAAGACTCTGCACTTGGTTATGAGGCGACAATGGGTTATGCTGGCGATAGAACTCATATTGAGTGGAAAATTCGTCAAGTAAAACATATGATGACACACGAATTAGGCATTTACGAAAACGGCTTAAAATTTTAATATAATACAATAATGTATAACAAAAAACTCACCGAAAATTAGGTGAGTTTTTTAGTTTTCGATAACATTATAAACTATTTAACACGTTTAGGATAACTTCAGGAAAGTTTTGTCCAACAGTTTCAAGGTTTTTATAGAACTGTTCTTCTTGAACACCACTTCCGTGCACGTCGCTAATACCTTTGATTGCGATAAAAGGTACGTTATTTGACGTGCAAACTTGTGCGATTGCACCTGCTTCCATATCGCAAACGCTACAACCCATATCACAGATGAGTTTAACGTCACTTTCCTTGCTTGTGAACTTATCTGCACTTGCAATATTTGTTTTTGGCAAAAAGTCCAAGTTTTTAGTGTATGCATTGAAAAATACCGTGTCGTATTCTTGAATATATCCAACTGGAACGTTATCAAGTGTGCTTAAATCAAAGTCATATTGACAACATTTTTCAATTGCGTAATATTTTAAGATTTCAACGCTATTATTCATACCACCACAAGTTCCAAAATTGATTATAAATTCTGGAGTATATTTATCAATTAAAAGTTGGGTGGTAAGGGCAGAACTAACTTTGCCAATTCCAGTTATTGCAATTATGCAAGATTTTTCACCAAGTTGACAAGAATAAGCAGGTTTATCTGCAATTTTAAATTCTTTTAAGTCAGTTGCTTTATTTAGCAAGCCTTGAACTTCTTTTTTTAGGGCAACAACAAAACAAATCATATAACACCATAAATAATTTTGGAATATTATATCATATTGAGACTTTGTTAGTCAAACGCAAAAAATACAAATAAATTTTATCGGCAAAATTTTTTTACTGTCTAAGATGCTGTTATTTAATATGTGAGTTGCACATAATCCAAAAATTATACCAAATTAAGTCGTGATTTTAAAATCGTGAATATGCAAAAAATAAGCATTTTTGTTGATGTATTATCAAAAAACACCATTTTTTATCAATTATTTTAAAAAAATATATTGACAAAAATCAAAAAATAGTGTAAAATTTAAAATCGTGTAGAACACTTATGTTTAGGGGGAAATATGAAATTTCAAAAGGGAAAAAATTTAATTCTCAAGGATAAAAAATCAATTTTTATCGACAAAACTGTTATTGTCGGCAATGACGTGACTATTTATGAAAATAACAGGATTGAAGGTAATACCGTTATTGAAGACGGGGCAGTTATTTTGCCAAATTGCTTGATTAAAGATTCGCATATCGGCAAAAACACAAAAGTAAATCACAGTCAAATGGAAGATAGTAGTGTTGGCGATAATTGTGAAGTAGGCCCTTTTGCAAGGTTAAGACCAAAGGCTTTGGTTAAAGACAATGCAAAAATCGGCAACTTTGTTGAAATTAAAAATGCAACGGTTGGCAATGGTACAAAGGTAAGTCACCTTGCATACGTTGGTGATGCTGACCTTGGCGATGGTTGTAATATCGGTTGTGGTGCAATTTTCGTTAACTATAACGGAAAGACAAAAAGCAGAACAGTTGTTGGAAACAACTGCTTTATTGGAAGCAACTGCAACTTGATTGCACCACTTAATATTGAAAAGAATTCTTACATATGTGCTGGAACAACGGTCACAAGGGATACTAATAACGATGACTTTGTTATCGGCAGAGTTAAACAAGAAAATAAAGAACATAGAGCACATATTTACTTAAAGAAATTTGAGGGGGAACTATAATGGGATTATTTTTTGGTACAGACGGAATTCGTGGTAAGGTTAACGAAGATTTAACACACGACATTGCGTATAAAATCGGTAATGCGCTTTCAATTTTGAAAGATAAACCAACTATTATTGTTGGTTCAGACACAAGAATATCTAATACATATTTAACTTTGGCACTTGCAACTGGTGCAATGAGTGGTGGGGCGCACGTAATTGATATCGGCGTTGTTCCAACTGCAGGTATTGCGTATATTACAAAATCAGTTGGCGCTGATTATGGTGTTGTTATAAGTGCATCACACAACAGTGGCGAATATAACGGCATTAAGATTTTCAGTAAAGATGGCTATAAACTTTCCGATAAGGAAGAAACGGCAGTAGAACGTTGCTTTATTAAGCAAAAAATAAATAGTTTTCCAAATATCGGCACTTATGAACAAAACTTTAATTTAATCAAAATTTATAGGGATTATCTTATTGAAACAAGTGAAAACAGCCTAAAGGGGAAAACCATTGTTCTTGACTGTGCTTATGGTGCAGCACACAAGGTTGCGCCTGAAGTGTTTAGAAAACTTGGTGCAAACGTTATCGCAGCAAACAGTGTTAACGATGGCTTAAAAATCAATGAAAAATGTGGTGCGTTATATCCACAAAATTTGGTTAAAAAAGTATTTAGATACAAGGCTGATATGGGTTTTGCTTTCGATGGGGACTCTGACAGGCTTATTGCTGTTGATGAAAAGGGAAATATAATTGACGGCGATAAAATTATTTTGTGCTTGGCAAAGTATTACAAAGAGTTGGGCAAGTTGAAAGGCGATACAGTTGTTGGCACAACCCATACTAATATGGCGATTGAAGATGCTTTAAACGAACTTGGTATGAAACTTATAAGAACTGATATCGGTGATAAATACGTTCTTGCAAAACTTCTTGAAAAAGACCTTTCAATAGGTGGAGAACAAAGTGGCCACATAATTATAAAAGATTTGGCAACAACTGGTGATGGTATTTTAAGTGCAATAACGGTTGCAAATATGGTTATAAATAAAAAAGTTGCAATGTCTGAAGCATTGAAGGTTGATTTATATCCACAATCAAACGAAAACGTTATCATTAAAGACAAATTCCGTATTATGAATAGCGAAGAATTGGCACAAAACGTTGCTAAATATAATGCTGAACTTGAAGGCAAGGGCAGAATTATGATAAGAGCATCTGGTACTGAACCAAAAATTCGTATTATGGTTGAAAGTAAAGACAGTGTTCTAAACCAAGAAATTGCCCAAAATATGGTTGCTTTGATTAAAAAGATTGACGCAGAATTTTAGTGTTATAAAAAGGATAAAAATATTAAAACAGCGATTAGGTCGCTGTTTTTTTATATTAAAAATATAAAATTAAGCGTAAAAATGACAAAAAATAATTATTATGACTAATTAAATGCGACAATAATGTTTTACAAATTCACACAATTATGTTATACTAAAGAAAATAATGGATTATTGTTTGTAATATTTAGGAGTCACTATGGAAAAAAGGAATTTGACATTATTAACAGACCTATATCAACTTACAATGATGAACGGTTATTTAGGTCACGAAAAGAAAGATGAAATAGCAGTTTTTGACGTGTTCTTTCGTCAAAATGATATGATAACTTATTCAATTGCTTGTGGTTTAGAGCAAGTTGTTGATTACGTGTTAAACTTAAATTTTGGTGAAGAAGAAATCGAATACCTAAAAGGTTTAAACATTTTCAGCGAAGACTTTTTGGAATACTTAAAGACCTTTAAGTTTACTGGTGATATCTATGCTGTTCCTGAAGGAACTATAGTTTTCCCAGGTGAGCCTATTTTAACTGTTAAAGCGCCTATTATACAAGCACAACTTGTTGAAACGGCAATTCTAAATATGATAAACTTCCAAACGCTTATCGCAACAAAGTCTGCAAAGATTCGTTCTGCGGCTAAAAACGATATCGTAATGGAATTTGGCTTGCGCCGTGCCCAAGCACCTGATGCTGGCATTTACGGGGCAAGAGCAGCCGTTATCGGCGGTTGCAACTCAACTTCAAACGTTCTTGCTGGAAAAATGTTTGATATTCCAGTTGCAGGAACACACGCACACAGTTGGGTTATGAACTTTAAAGATGAATATACTGCATTTATGGAATATGCGAAAATATATCCTGATAATGCATTGTTATTAGTTGACACCTATGACGTGTTAAATCAAGGTGTGCCTAATGCTATAAAAGTTTTTGATTACCTAAAGGAAAAAGGACACAAGCCAAAGGGTATTCGTCTTGACTCTGGTGACCTTGCATATTTATCTAAAAAAGCAAGAAAGATGCTTGATGATGCTGGTTATCCAGAAACAGTTATATGTGCATCTGGCGATTTAGATGAATATTTAATCACTTCGTTAAAAAGTCAAGGTGCAAAAATCAATTCGTGGGGTGTTGGAACAAAACTTATCACAAGTGCAGATATGCCAGCACTTGGTGGAGTTTATAAACTTGCTGCAATAATCGATAAGGAAGGAAACGAAACGCCAAAGATTAAACTTTCTGAAACGGTTGCTAAGATTACTAACCCAGGCTTTAAGAATATCTATAGGGTTTACGATAAAAATACCAACAAGGCTGAGGCCGATTGCATATTCTTAAGAAATGAAGAAGATGTTGACACAAGTAAGCCATTGACTTTGACACACCCAACTGAAAGATGGAAAAAGATTAAGTTTGAAAATTACGAAATAAGAAAATTGCATATTGACGTGATTAAGAACGGCGAATTAGTATATAAATTACCAACCCTTAAGGAAATAAAAGAATATACAGAACGTGAATTAGAAAGTTTCTGGGATGAATATAAACGTCTTGATAGGCCACATTTGTATAAAGTTGACTTATCAGACAAACTTTATGAATTAAAGAGCAGTATGCTTGATAAAATTAGGAGCAGTAAGGTCGACAACTAGATTTTGGAGATAGTGTTTTGGAATTAAAAAAGAGAAAATATAAAAGGCGTGCAGTTTCTGCAATGATTGATGCTTATAAGGCGCAATATGACAATTTAATAATGGAATATAGGGCTAGGATAAGTGAATTAGTTAAAGAAAATACTGAACTTTCTAAAAAGGTTGAAGAGTTAACTAAAAAAGAGCCACTTATCGTTGCCACCCTTGAGCGTGCAGAAAAAACTTCGCAAGAAATTGTTGAAAGGGCCGAATTAGAATATTCTCTTGAAATGCAAAGGTTAAAAGACTTTGCTGAAAAGTGGGATGATTATTTTAATCTGTTGCAAGAAAAATATCCACTTTATCCAACCACTAAAAAAGCAGTTGAAATTAAGGATAAGGTTAAAGATTTTTCTAAAACTAGCAACGCTAAAAAAACTATTGAAAAACTTGATAGTATGATTACTGAGAAAAAGTTTAACCCAAAACAAAAAATAAAAGATTACGTTGTGGCAACAAGTGACAGTGGTTTTAATCTTGACGAAGTGCTTAACCCAGGCAAACTTGAGTTAGAGGATTTATGCAAAGAATTAGGGCTAATAGAAGATTAATCGTTGAAACTTTATTCGTTATCCTTCTTCTTTCACTTATCGCCATTGACCAAATTACAAAATGCCATTTTTCATCAACAATAAAGCAAGGGGAAAGATTGCCTGTTATCGACGGACTTCTTTACTGGGCTTATGAAATCAATACTGGTGCAAGTTTTAGTTTTTTGTCCGAAGTTAGTTGGGCTCAAGCATTTTTTAAAATTTTAACCAGTTTTGCTCTTGTTGTTTTTGGCGTTTTGTATGTATTTGCTATTAAAAACAATTACAGATGGGAAAAAGTCGGCTTAATTTTTATTATTAGTGGGACTATCGGCAACTTTATCGATAGGCTTGCGATAAATGGCGTTATCGACTTTATAAGTATTACTTTTTTTCCTTTTGTATTTAATTTGGCAGACGTCTTTTTGATTGTCGGTGCAATAATGTTGGTAATTCATTTTTTATTTTTAGATAAAAATGCAATTTTTAAGGGAAAAGATGAGAGTAGAGAAGTTTCAAATAACTAATGAAGATAGCGTTAGAGTCGACGTCTTTTTATCAAGCAAACTAGACTTGACACGTTCTCACATAAAAAAACTTTGTGATGAAGGTGGCGTTGCTGTTAATGGCAAAGTTGTAAAGTCAAGCAAGGTTTTAAAAGATGCCGATATCGTTGAAGTTTCTATCCCTGAAAATAAGAACCTTGATTTAGAGCCTAAAGACTTGCCGTTAAATATTGTTTATCAAGATAGCGACCTTGCAGTTATTGATAAGCCACAGGGCGTGACGGTGCACGCAGGCAGTGGCACTAACGGAGATACGCTTGTTAACGCACTTTTGTTTCACTTAGACAATTTGTCCGGAATAAACGGCGTTATAAGACCGGGAATAGTGCATAGAATCGATAAAAATACGTCTGGCTTATTAGTTGTCGCAAAAAATGATAAAGCGCATTTAAGCCTTGCAAAACAACTTGAAGATAAAACCTGTCATAGAAATTATTTGGCACTTTTAGAAGGGGTTGTGAAACAAGATGAAGGCGTGATTCGAACCTTTATCGGCAGAAGTGAAAAAGATAGAACCAAAATGGCAGTCGTTTCACACGGAAGAGAAGCCATTACAAACTTTAAAGTTATAAATAGATATACTAGTTATACGTTATGTGAGTTTTCGCTTAAAACTGGAAGAACGCATCAAATCAGAGTTCACGCAAAACATTTAGGTCACCCTATTGTCGGGGATAAAGAATATGGGTTTAAGAACCAAAAGTTTAACTTAGAAGGTCAACTCTTGCACGCTTATAAACTTGAGTTTGTGCATCCAACGACAAACAAACTTGTAAGTTTTGAAAGTGAGTTGCCAGATTATTTTAGTAAAGTTTTAAAAGGATTAAAATAAATGCAAGTAAAAACAATTTTAATGGATAATTTAGCGATTGAAAGAGCGTTAAAAAGAATATCACACGAAATTATTGAAAATAACAAGGGTGTTTCAAACGTTGTTCTTTTGGGTATTGCAAAGGGTGGAATACCTGTTTGCGAAAAACTTGCAAAGAATATATTAGATATTGAAAAGATATCCGTTCCAACGGCACAACTTGATATAACCAGTTATCGTGATGATAAAATTCAAAGTGATAATGCGAGTTGCGCAAGTGATATCGCAATTTCCTTGGCAGGAAAGGACGTTGTTTTGTGTGATGACGTTTTATATACTGGCAGAACTGTGCGTGCTGGTATTGAAGCAATAATCAAAAACGGCAGGCCAAAGAGTATTCAACTTGCAGTTTTAATCGACAGGGGGCACAGAGAGTTGCCTATCCGTGCCGATTACGTTGGTAAAAACGTTCCAACGTCTAAAGAAGAAATAGTTTGCGTAAAAATAGATGGACACAATGATTCGGTAATTTTGTGTCAATAAAAAAGGAAGTGAAGAAAGTGGCAAAACCATTAGTTGCAATTGTAGGAAGACCAAACGTTGGCAAATCTACATTTTTTAATAAAGTTATAGGAAAGAAATTGTCTATTGTTGAAAATTTCCCAGGGGTGACACGTGATAGGCTTTATGCTGATGCAGAGTGGTGTGGGAATTATTTTACAATGGTTGATACGGGTGGTTTGGAATTAAAATCAACCGACCAAATGTGGAAGCATATTCAAAAGCAAGCAGAAATTGCAATCGAAACGGCTGACGTAATAATTTTATTTACGGACGGCAAGGCTGGGCTTAATGCGTCTGATGAAGACGTTGCGATGAAACTTCGTAAGTCTGGAAAACCTATCGTTTTAGCAGTTAATAAACTTGAAAATTACTCACCAGAAAAGTTATATGAATTTTATAACCTAGGCTTGGGTGAGCCTTATGGAATTTCAGCCGAACACGGAACGGGTATAGGCGAACTTTTAGATGCAGTTGTTCAAGAATTTAAGAACGTTGGCGAAAAGGAAGATGATGATTCTTTGCACCTTGCAGTTGTTGGTAAGCCAAATGCAGGAAAGTCAAGTTTATGTAATAAATTACTAGGGTTTGATAGAACCATTGTGTCAGACATTGCAGGTACAACAAGAGATGCTATCGACACGCCTTTCGTGTATAAAGATAAGAATTACACATTGATTGATACGGCTGGTATTAGAAAGAAAAAGAGCGTTGAAGAAGACCTTGAATACTATAGTATTTTACGTGCTTTAGGTGCAATTCGTAGGGCTGACGTTTGTATAATAATGATAGATGCATCAGTCGGTGTGACCGAACAAGACGTTAAGATTTGTGGATACGTTCACGAACAAGGCAAGCCATCTGTAATAGTAATGAACAAGTGGGATTTAATTGAAAAAGACACCAACACTATCAATGCGTTTAACAAAGATTTAAGCGAAGCCTTAAAGTTTATGGATTACATTTTGCCTATATACGTTTCTGCAAAAACTGGTTTAAGAACTGATAAGATTTTAGACTTGTCATTAAAGGCAATGGAAAACGCAAACAGACGCATTTCAACTGGTCAATTAAACGATTTGATTTTAGATTGTGTTAGGGCAAACGAACCACCTTCAGTTAACGGAAAGAGATTGAAGATTAAGTTTGTCACCCAACTTTCAACAAATCCACCAACGTTTATTTTGTTTGTAAACGAAACTGCACTTATGCATTTTTCTTACAAGAGATATTTGGAAAATTGTTTACGCAAAGCGTATGATTTTTCAGGAACGCCTATAAAAATTATTGTTAGGGAAAATAACGAAGATGAGTGATATTATAATTTTATGCATTTTGGCTGTTGTAAGTTATATGTTCGGTAATATCAACTGGGCAATTATAATTTCAAAGTCAAAAAAGCAAGATATTAGAAAAATGGGCAGTGGAAACCCTGGTACTCTTAATATGAGCAGAAATTTGGGGCTTAAGTTCGGTCTTTTAACTTTCTTCTTGGATATTATGAAGGGTGTAATTCCAGTTTTAATTGCATTTTTCGTTTTTAAGGGTAAAGTTTTTGTTAATAGCGAATTTATGATTTCGGATTTTGCCGTATATCTATGTGGTTTATCGGTTGTTTTAGGACATATTTATCCTGTTGTGTTCAAGTTTAAGGGTGGAAAAGGAATTGCATCGACTATCGGTGTTTTCATCGCTTGTGAGTCTGTTTCTGAAGGTCCTTGGATTGTTGTTATTATAATGGCGTTAGTTGCTGCGCTTGTTTTTATATACTTAACAGAGTTTGGTGCGATGGGTTCTTTTATCGCAATTACTCCTCCAGTTATCGCAAGTTTAATTAGACTATACGTTTTATACGGCAATTATACTGAAGGTCCAACAATGTTCCTTTTTATTGCAACAAATATTATTATATTCACAATCTGTTTCTTTACTTGGTTTGCACATCGTAAAAACATTGAGCGTATGCTTTCGGGGGATGAACACCCAACTTCAATTAAGGAAATGGTCGTTAAGATGAAAGCAAAGAAAGCCGCAAAAAAGGCTGAAGAAGAAAAATCAAAAAATCAATAAATTTTATAAGTAATCATAATAAAATCAAACCTCTCATATATTATCCGTGTAATAAGTGGGAGGTTTTTTTATGGAAAAATTTGATGTTTATAAGGATATTGCCACTAGAACTTGTGGAGATATCTATCTTGGTGTTGTTGGGCCAGTTAGAACAGGTAAGTCTACTTTTATAACGAAATTTATGGAAAAACTTGTAATTCCTAATATAAATAATAAATTACAAAAACAAATTGCAACCGATGAAATGCCACAATCTGCTGATGGAAAAACGATTATGACAACACAACCAAAATTTGTGCCAGCAAACGCTGTTAAAGTGCAATTTAAAAACAAAGCAAGTGCAAACGTAAGGTTAATTGACTGTGTCGGTTATATGGTTGATGGTGCTGTTGGACACGAAGAAGGTGAAAAACCACGTTTAGTTAAAACGCCGTGGGACGATAAAGATTTACCTTTTGAAAAGGCTGCAGAAATAGGCACTAAAAAGGTTATCGATGAATATTCAACTATAGGTATCGTTGTAACAACTGATGGCAGTTTTGGTGAAATTCCACGGTCTAATTACGTTGGTGCAGAAAATAGGGTTGTTAAGGAATTGCAAGCATTAAATAAGCCTTTTATAATGGTGCTAAACTGCAAAAATCCAAAAGCAGAAAGCAGTGTTGAACTTGCAAACAGTTTAGAAGAAAAATATAAAGTTCCAGTTGTTGCAATCAATGCTTTAGAATTGAGCAACGACGACTTGTCAATAATAATGGAAAGGGTTTTAATGGAATTTTCAATGGAGTCTATAAACGTTAATATTCCTAAATGGATGCAAGCATTGCCAGCAGAAAACACTATCATAAGCGAAATCTTAGAAAAAGTTAAAGAAGCATCTTCAAACGTTGAAAAAATGCGTGATTTTACACAGTTTAACGATATTTTTTATGCAAGTGAAAATATCGATGATATTAGTCTTAAAGAACTTTCTTTAGCGAACGGCGTTGCAGAATTTGAAGTTGTTCCAAAAGAAAACTTGTATTTTTCTGTTATTTCAAATGAGTGTGGTGAGCAAATTGAAGATGATTATTCACTTATGCGATATATAAAATCGTTTGCCGATGAAAAGAAAAAATATGGCAAAATTAAAGATGCTTTATCTATGGCAGAGCAAGATGGGTATGGCGTAGTTTTGCCAACGTTAGATGAAATGAACCTTGAAGAACCAGTTTTGGTAAAGCAGGGTGGAAGATATGGCGTAAAATTAAAGGCATCAGCACCAAGTTTGCATATTATGAAAGTTGACGTGACAACCGAAGTCGCTCCAACTGTTGGAAGTGAGCAACAAGGGGAAGACCTTGTGAATTACTTGGCAAACAAGTTTGAAGATAATCCATCTGCAATTTGGCAAACAAATATGTTTGGAAAATCTTTGCATGATATCGTAAATGAAGGTTTGGCAGGAAAATTGACTGCTATGCCAAAAGAAGCACAAGTAAAAATGCGTAAAACCCTTACAAGAATTGTAAACGAAAATAAGGGTGGAATTATCTGTATTTTGCTTTAATATTTGATAAATAAAAAAATGCACGACAATTCGTGCATTTTTTTTATTTAATTGTTTATTTATTATCGTATTTAATTATTATTTTTTCAAGCAATGCAACTATACCATACATTAAGGCTGCTAAAACACATAAGATTACAGTTGATGCCATTACTAAATCAAGTTTAAAAACTTGCCCACCATAAACAATAAGATAGCCTAGTCCTGCCCTTGAAACAAGATATTCGCCCATTATAGAGCCAACCCACGCCATACCAACGCTTATTTTAAGCATACTTATAAATGTCGGGAAACTGCCGGGGATAACAAGTTTTAATAGTATTTGAAACTTGTTTGCGCCCATTGATTTTAAGAGCAAAATTTTATCTTTATCGGTCGCTAAAAAACCGTTAAGCATTGTGATTATTGCAACGATAATACCTATTAAAACAGCCATAAATATAATTGCTTTACTGCCACTGCCACACCAAACGATAATGATAGGACCAAGTGCAATTTTAGGCAAACTGTTAAGCACGACAACGTAAGGTTCTAATATTCTTCTTAATCTTTCAGACCACCATAATAGTATTCCTATAAGGTATCCAAACCCAACGGCAATTAAAAATCCAACGATTGTTTCATATAAGGTCACGCGGATATGATAAGTGAGATTGTTGTCGCTGAAAAGATTAATTATAGTTTTGCAAATTCGTGAAGGACTGCTACTAATAAAAGCATCGATAACACCAGTTTGTGCACACAATTCCCAAAGTGCAATGAAACACCCTAAAATTGCAAACCGCATAATCCAAACAAACACCGTTTCACGTTTTGCTTTCTTCACGTATAAAATATGTTCTTTTGAAAAATTTTTATCTTTAGTCATAAGTCAATTCCTTCCATATTTTTTCGAACATTAAACCGAAGTCTTTGCTCTCTCTTTTTCTAATAGGTGAGTCGCCGTTAAGGTTAGGTCTAAATATTGATTTAACTTGTGCAGGTCTATTAGTTAAGACCACGATTTTGTCAGACATAGAGATTGCTTCAGATATATCGTGAGTGACCAAAACGGCAGTTTTTTGCTCGGCTTTTATGATTTTATAAACGTCGTCGCAAACGCTTAATCTTGTCTGTGCATCAAGTGCTGAAAAAGGCTCGTCAAGTAATAAAATTTTAGGCTTAAACACAAGCGTTCTTATGAGTGCAACACGTTGTCGCATACCACCTGATAGTTGGTCTGGATAGTTATTTTTAAAGTCAATTAGTCCATATTTTTCTAATAGGTGCAAAGCATATTCTTTGTTTTCTGGCGTTTTCATACCCTTTATTTCAAGTGGTAAAAACACGTTTTTTTCGATAGTACGCCACGGAAAAAGTTGGTCTTTTTGTAGCATATAACCGATATCCAACGTGTTTGAATTTTCCTTTCCATCAATTAAGATTTTTCCACTTGTTGGTTTGATTAAGCCGGCGATTAAAGATAATATCGTTGTTTTGCCACAACCAGACGGGCCAATGATAGACAAAAATTCGTAATTTTGGCAGTTAAAATTAAGCCCGCCGATTGCTTTTATTTCATTTGTTAATGTTTGATAGGTTAATGAAACGTTCCTAAATTCTAGTAGTTTATTCATAATTTTATCCGCCGTAAAAACATTCTTTATTAACTAAAAACTTTTCGTGCTATGCTGTTGTCAACAATTTTGCTAAAAGGTACTCTTGCTGATAATTCGCCTGCATTATCCATAATATCTTGAAGTCTTGTAAAACTTTCTTCGGTTGCTTGTAAGTCGGTTTTCCACGCATCAATTTGTTTATAACTTTTAATTGATGTTTCAAATGACTTGATAGTTGTTGAAGGGAATTGCTTTACAATGGCTTCGGCAACTTCGTATTCGGTGTGTGTTTCTATAAATTCATATGCTTTTTTAAGTGCTTTAATAAATTTTTCCAACTTACCTTGATTGTTTTTAATATAACTTCCTAACGCAATGAAAGAAGTGTAAGGGATTTCGCCACTTTTTTCGCCAACACTTGCAACCACGTGCCACGTTCCATTTTCTTGATATTCTGATGCAGTTGGCTCAAAAACAGTGCAGTAATCGGCTGTTCCGCTGATAAAAGCACTTGTCATAAGGTTGAATTGAACGTCGTAATTCATAGTGAAATCAACGCCGTCATACATACCCATTTGATTCATAACGTATTCAAAAGTCATTGCAGGCACGCCACCTTTTCTACCTGCCAAAATTTCTTTGCCACGAAGATTGTTCCAGTCAAAGTCTGGCTCATCATTTCTTGAAACCAAAAAGGAGCCGTCCCTTTGTGTTAACTGTCCAAAAACTTTAGGATAATCGGCTTTGCCTTGATTATATACATAAATAACAGTTTCAGGACCCATTAAGCCAACGTCGGCAGTGCCAGATAATAAAGCAGTCATAGAGTTATCAGCACCACCACCGTTTGTAAGTTCGATTTTTAAGCCTTCATCTTCAAAATAGCCGTTTTCAATGGCTAAATATAGTGGGGCATAAAAAACCGAGTGGGTGACTTCGTTGATTCTAATAGTGTTTTTATCTTGTTTTTTGCAACCAGTAAATGGAATTATGGCTAAAAAACAAGCCAAAATAATAGTTAAAATTCTTTTCATTTTTTCTATTCTCCTTTGAAAACATTTTTATTATAGTTCATTTTATGAAAATGTTTTGATTATTGACAACGATTAAAGCAATATTGTTTGACTTTATTAAAATAATAAAGTATAATTAACACTGTACGAAAAAAGGAGAAAATCCACTATGGATATGGCAAAAACTTATAACCCATCGGAATTTGAAAAAGAAATTTACGAAGAATGGGAAAAGAAAGGTTATTTTAGAGCAGAGGTAGATGCAAATAAACTACCTTTTACAATCGTTATACCACCACCAAACATTACTGGTCAATTACACATGGGCCACGCACTTGACGAAACTTTGCAAGATACTTTGATTAGATTTAAGAGAATGCAAGGTTATAGTGCTTTGTGGTTGCCTGGTACTGACCACGCTTCGATTGCAACTGAAGTTAAAATCGTTGAACAAATGGCAAAAGAAGGCATAACGAAAAAGGATATCGGCAGAGAAGGCTTTTTGAAAAGGGCTTGGGCTTGGAAAGAACAATATGGCGGAAGAATTATTGAACAATTAAAGACGCTTGGTTCTTCTTGTGACTGGTCACGCCTTGCTTTTACTATGGATGAAAAATGTTCAAGAGCCGTAAAAGAAGTATTCGTTAACTTGTATGAAAAAGGTCTTATTTATCGTGGGGACAGAATTATCAACTGGTGTCCAGAATGTAAGACTGCTCTTTCTGATGCAGAAGTTGAATACGTGGAAGAAGATAGCAATCTTTGGCACCTTAAATATCCAGTAAAGGACAGCGATGAATTCGTTGTAGTTGCAACTTCAAGACCTGAAACAATGCTTGGTGACACTGCAGTTGCAGTTAACCCAAAAGACCCAAGATATAAAGATATGAAGGGCAAAACACTTATTTTGCCTATTATCAACAAGGAAATTCCTATCGTTTATGACGATTACGTTGAACTTGAATTTGGTACTGGTGCTGTTAAAATCACACCTGCACACGACCCAAATGACTTTGAAGTTGGTTTAAGACACAATCTTCCTGTTGTAAAGGTTATTGCAGATAACGGCACAATGAACGAACTTGCTGGCAAATACTGTGGTATGCAAGCCTTGGATTGCAGAAAGGCTATCGTTGAAGAAATGAAGTCACTTGGTCTTTTAGAAAAGATTGAGCCATTGCATCACAGTGTTGGTCATTGTTATAGATGTAATCACACGGTTGAACCTATCGTAAGTAAGCAATGGTTTGTTAAGATGGAACCACTTGCAAAACCTGCTATCGACGTTGTTAGAAAGAAAAGTGTTAAATTCACACCAGAAAGATTTTCAAAGATTTATTTCAACTGGATGGAAAACGTTAGGGACTGGTGTATTTCCCGTCAGTTATGGTGGGGACATAGAATTCCTGCATACTATTGTCAAGACTGTGGCGAAATGATTATTTCTAAAGAAGATGTTAAGGTTTGCTCAAAGTGTGCAAGCACTAACATTAAGCAAGATGAAGACGTGCTTGATACTTGGTTTTCTTCAGCATTGTGGCCATTTTCAACACTTGGCTATCCAGATAAAACACCTGACCTTGAATATTTCTATCCAACCGACGTTTTAGTCACAGGATATGATATTATTTTCTTCTGGGTTGCAAGAATGATTTTCTCTGGTCTTGAACATATGAACAGAATTCCTTTCAAGGATATTTTAATTCACGGTCTTGTTCGTGACTCTCAAGGAAGAAAGATGAGTAAGTCTTTGGGCAATGGTATTGACCCAACGGAAATTATTTCAAAATACGGTGCAGATACTTTAAGATTTTCACTTATCAACGGCGTTGCCGCTGGTAGCGATATGAGATTTTCTGATGAAAAGATTGAAGGTGCACGCAACTTTATGAACAAAATTTGGAACGCATCAAGATTTGTTTTGATGAATACCGAAGATAAAACCGTTTCTAACATTAAAGATTGCAAACTTAATAGTGCTGACAAGTGGATTATTTCTAAACTTAACAAGACTGTTAAAGACGTGACAATCAATATGGAAAAATTTGAAATGGGTGTTGCTCTTGCAAACCTTTATGATTTTGTTTGGAACGATTTCTGTGACTGGTATATCGAACTTACAAAGCCTATTTTATATGGTGAAGATGAAAAGAAACGCAACGATACAATAAGTGTTTTAACTTACGTTCTTGGTGAAATTGTTAAATTGTTGCACCCATTTGTGCCATTTATCACTGAAAAGATTTATAAGAGTATTCCTAATGTAAACGGCCCACTTATGCTAGCAGATTTCCCTAGATATAACGCTAAATATAATTATTCAGCAAGCGTAAAAGAAATTGAGCCAGTAAAAGAAATTATCAAGTGCATTAGAAATATTAAAGCACAAGTTGGCGCTGCTCCATCAAAGAAGGTTAAACTTTACGTTAAGACCGAAAATAAGAAGGTTATCAAGAACTGTGCAGTTTATATTGAAAAACTTGCCGGCGTTTTAGAAATTGTCTTAATAGAAGACAAAAACAACCTTACAGAAAAGGTTGTTTCACAAGTAATTGATGGATTTGAACTTTACGTTCCACTTGGGGAATTAGTTGATTTTGACAAAGAAATTGAAAGACTTCAAAAGGAACTTAACTCTGTTGAAAGTGAAATCAAGAGAGCAAGCGCAAAACTTTCAAATCAAGGTTTTATAGGCAAAGCGCCTAAGAACTTGGTTGATGCTGAAAGAGAAAAACTCAACAAGTATATCGATATGAGAGATAAACTTGTTAGCCAAATTGAAAGTTTAAAGGGCTAATGCCTAAAAATCATTATTAAATATAAAATCTTTTAATTCGTTCACGTTTGATTGAAAATGAAAAGTTTTTATGCCGAACCTTGCAGCACCTGCAAGGTTCTTTTTTGTATCGTCAATAAATATACATTCTTCTGGGTTAAGGTTATATTTGTTTAATAAATACTCATAAATTTCCTTGTTTGGCTTAACAGATTTTATAAGTGAAGAAAAAACAAGTCCGTCAAATTCTTTTAAGATAGGGAATTTGTATTGAATATTAACAAAGTGTTTGGTAATGTTTGAAAGAATATATAGTTTATAGCCTTTTTGTTTTAATTCGCGAATTAAAGAAATCACTTCTTTATTTTGCGTCATAAAATATTCCCAAGTTTTAAGGGCAGAAAGAGCATAGTGCGATAAATATGGTGGAAGTTCATTTTCAACGTCCTTATAATATTCATCAAGCGACATCGCATCTTCATCAAGCAATTCCCAGTTCTTGAATGCTTTTTCTTTTAGCAATTCAAAATCTTTGCCAGTATAAAAATGGCTTAATAAATAATCTCTGTCGTAATTAAACATTACGTTTCCCATATCAAAAATAACGTTTTTAATCATTTTTCTTACCTAAATAAACATCGTTATTGACAGATTTTAAATCAACACGTATTTACATTTTAATAAACTTGTCTAAAAAAGTCAATTTTTTTGTTATTGTTAAATATTAATTTAAAAAAGCGAATAAATATTCAAAATCACTATTGACATTTATTTCCTATTATATTAAGATATAATAGGAATCAAATAAAATTTTAGGAGTCTATTATGAATTATAAAAACGCTAAATGGCGCAAAGAAATGGAACTAAAGATTGATTACAACAATATGATGAAAGAGTTTATTGGGGAAGAGCAAGGATTTTCCGACAAGGATTTTTTTGACAACAAAGAAATGATAAAGTCAAGTTATCAAACTGTTTTAAAAAATCGTGGAACAGGTATGATGGGTTGGACAGAGTTGCCTTATAACCAAAGTGAAATCGTTGAAGATATAATTTTAACGGCAAAAAGCATAAAGAAAAAATTTGATAATTTCGTAGTTCTTGGGATAGGTGGTTCTGCACTTGGCCCTGTTGCTGTGTTTAATGCCCTTTGCCATTTAAGACACAACGAACTTCCAAAATCAAAAAGAAAAGCACCAAGACTTTACGTGGAAGATAACGTTGACCCAGAAAGAATGCAAGCCTTGCTTGACGTGATTGACCTTGACAAGACAATGTTTAACGTTATCACAAAGAGTGGCGCAACAAGTGAAACAATGGCTCAATATCTTATCATAATGGACATACTAAAGAAAAAATATGGCGAAAAAGCAAAAGAGCATATAATTGCAACTACTTCGCAAAGTAAGGGCAATTTAATTAAAATTGCAAAGCAAGAAGGCTTAAAGACCTTCTATATTCCAGATGGCGTTGGGGGAAGATTTTCTGAACTCTGCCCAGTTGGTTTACTTCCAGCAGCAGTTGTAGGTATTGATATTAAAGTAATGCTTGCAGGTGCAAAGCATATGGATAAAATTTGCCAAAATAAAGACGTTAGAAAAAATCCAGCATTATTGACGGCATTTTTGCAAGTGTTAGCAATGAAAAAGGGTAAAAATATTTCAGTTATGATGCCTTATGCAGACAGTTTAAAATATATCGCAGACTGGTATTGTCAACTTTGGGGCGAAAGTTTGGGAAAGGCTGTTGATAACGACGGAAATAAAGTATTTGTTGGACAAACGCCTGTTAAGGCACTTGGCGTCACAGACCAACACTCACAAATTCAACTTTATAGAGAAGGTCCTTTCGATAAGGTTATAACTTTAATCGCAGTTGAAAACTTCCGTACCACATTTGAAATTAGTCAAGGTTGTGAAGATATAAAAGACGTGTCTTTCCTTTGTGGTCACACGATGAACGAACTTATCAATGCTGAAAGAAGGGCGACAGAGTATGCACTTACAACAGCAAACAGGTTAAACCACACCATTATTTTGCCACAAGTTAACGCATTTACTATCGGTGAACTTTTATATTTATTCGAAATGCAAACGGCATATGCTGGCGCAATGCTTAACATAAATACCTTTGACCAACCGGGTGTTGAAGGTGGAAAAAATGCAACATATGCCTTATTTGGTAAACAAGGTTATGAAAAAACTAAAGAAGAAATGGATAACGCACCTAAAAAGCAAACAAAATATATTTGTTAATTACTTATGAAAAAGAGAACGAAACAAACAACTAAATATCAAGATTTGCCTTTATATCTATTTCATCAAGGCACGAATTATAACGCCTATGATTTTTTAGGTGCACATTTGTGCTGTGAAAATGGCAAAGACGGCGTTATGTTTAGGGTTTGGGCACCAAATGCCGATGCCATTTCCGTTGTGGGTGATTTTAACGGTTGGGATACAACTAAAAACTTGATGAAACGCATATCAAGTCAAGGTGTTTTCGAACTTTTTATTGAAGGCATTAAAGAATACGACAATTATAAATTTGCAGTAAGTCATAATGGTAATACTGTGTTAAAAGCAGACCCTTATGCATTTCACTGTGAAACGCCACCACAAACTGCATCAAAGGTCTATGATATAAATAATTATTGTTGGAAAGACGGCGATTATATCAAAGATAAAAAACAACCATATAACCAGCCGATGAATATTTATGAAGTTAACCTTGCATCGTGGAAAAAAAACAAAGACGGCAGTTATTATTCATATAAACAATTAAAGACTGAACTTGTTAAATACGTTCTTCAAATGAATTATACACACGTTGAATTTATGCCCGTTTCAGAGTATCCGTTTGACGGTTCGTGGGGATATCAAGTTTCGGGGTATTATGCAATTTCTTCAAGATTTGGCACACCGAAAGATTTTATGGAACTTATTAATGAGTTTCATATTAACGGAATAGGCGTTATTATCGACTGGGTGCCAGCACACTTCCCAAAAGATTTGTTTGGACTTTATGAATTTGACGGCACGCCTTGTTATGAAAACCCTAGCCCAACACGAAAAGAACATAAAGGGTGGGGAACAAGAATTTTTGACTGGGGTAGAAATGAAGTTCAAAGTTTTTTAATCTCAAATGCAGTATATTTGTTTGAAAAATTTCATATTGATGGAATTAGGGTTGATGCAGTCGCATCGATGTTGTATTTAGATTATGATAGAAAAGACGGCGAGTGGATACCAAATGAAAACGGTGGTAATTATAATTTGCAAGCCATTGCTTTTTTGCAAAAGTTAAACACAGTTGTATTTGAAAGGTTTCCAAATGCAATGATGATTGCTGAAGAATCAACGGCATATCCTATGGTGACAAAGCCAGTTTATTTGGGTGGACTTGGTTTTAATTTCAAATGGAATATGGGTTGGATGAACGACGCTCTGTTCTATTTGAGTTGCGACCCTTATTATAGGGCAGACCATCACGATAACTTGACCTTTTCAATGTTTTATGCGTTTAGTGAAAATTTTGTTTTACCTATTTCGCACGATGAAGTTGTACACGGTAAAAAATCGTTGTTAGACAAGGTCAACGGCTCTATTGAAGATAAGTTTGCAACCACAAGAACTTTTATGCTTTATATGATGTCGCACCCTGGAAAAAAACTTTCTTTTATGGGCAATGAATATGGTCAGTTTAAGGAGTGGGCTTATAAGGAAGGGTTAGAGTTTTTCATGCTTAAGTTTGATTTGCATAAAAAATTACAGGCATTGAACAAACAATTAAACTTAATTTATAAATCAAATTCGCCACTTTATGAAGTTGAAGATAGTTGGGACGGGTTTGAGTGGGTAAGCGTTGATGAAAGACAAAACAACGTTATTGCCTATAACAGAATTGATAAAAAGGGAAATAAAATTCTTGCGATATTCAACTTTTCAGGAAACGATTACTGTGGATATAGGTTTGGCTGTGATAAGGGTGAATACAAACTGTTAATCTCAAGTGATGAGAAAAAATATGGTGGGACAGGCGTTTTAAAACGCAAGACATACAAAAGTGCAAAGAAAACTGCACATAATAAAGAATATTCGATAAAAATTAATTTACCTAAATTTTCTGGTGCTTATTTTATAAAATTGTAATATAAAAAGGGGAGAAAAATGGCAATAATTAGAAAGAAAAAATGTGTTGCAATGTTGCTTGCAGGTGGACAAGGAAGCAGACTTTATGCGCTTACTAATAATATCGCAAAACCTGCAGTATCGTTTGGTGGAAAGTATAGGATTATAGACTTTCCTTTGTCAAACTGCGTAAATTCTGGCATTGATACTGTTGGTGTTTTGACACAATATCAACCATTGATATTAAACACTTATATCGGCAATGGACAGCCTTGGGACTTGGATAGAGAGTTTGGTGGTGTGCACACTTTGCCACCTTATCAAGGTAAGAATTCGTCAGACTGGTATAAGGGCACGGCAAATGCGATTTACCAAAACTTAAGGTTTATAAATCAGTATAATCCAGATTACGTGCTTATTTTGTCAGGTGACCATATATACAAGATGAACTATTCGATAATGCTTAATTATCACATCTTAAACGACGCTGATTGCACTATCGCTGCTATTGACGTGCCTATTGAAGAAGCATCAAGATTTGGCATACTTAACACAAATGCAGACGGCAGTATTTACGAGTTTGAAGAAAAGCCTAAAAAACCAAAATCTACTCTTGCATCAATGGGAATTTACATTTTTTCTACTAAAAAACTTGAAAAATATTTAGAAGAAGATAATAAAGACCCAAAATCATCAAACGATTTCGGCAAGGATATTTTACCAAAAATGCTTGCTAGTGGCGAAAAGATGATGGCTTATCAATTCAAAGGATACTGGAAGGACGTTGGAACAATAGATTCGCTTTATGATGCAAATATGGATTTGCTTGGTGATAATCCAAAGTTTGACGTGACTGATTCTTCTTGGAAAATTCAATCAAGAAGCCCACTTGCTCCACCACATTATATAGGCGAAAATGCAAAGACTTTTAACAGCATTATAATGTCTGGTTGCGAAGTTTATGGTGACCTTGAAAATTCCGTTCTTGCAAGTAATGTTATCGTTAAAAAAGGTGCTGTTGTTAAAAATAGTATTTTAATGGGTGACGTTGTTGTTGAAGAAGGTGCAAAAATTGAATATTCAATCATTGATGAAGGTGTTTCAATCGGCAAAGATGCCATAATCGGTCAACCAAAAGAAGAAAATAAGGGAATAGCACTTTTGGGCAGGGGCATAAAAATTGCAGACGGCATATGTGTTGCTGGTGGCGAAATTGTTGAAAAAGACTTAATCAAGGGGGAAAACTAATATGAGAGCCGTTGGTATTATATTTTCAAATATTCACGATGATAACGTTCCTGAACTTGCAAGAATAAGAACTCTTGGCTCTATTCCTTTTGGTGGAAGATATAGGCTTATCGATTTTCCACTTTCAAATATGGTTAATTCGGGCATAGACACAGTTGGTATTATCACAAAAAACAACTATCAATCACTTATGGACCACGTGGGAAGTGGTAAGGATTGGGATTTGGCAAGAAAAGACGGTGGTGTTATTATTCTTCCACCTTATGGCAATATTGAAAGTAGCAGTCTTTATAGTTCTAGGCTTGAAGCATTGAAAGGTATAACAAACTTCTTATTTAGGGCAGACGAAGAATACGTTGTTATGACCGATTGCGATACCGTTTGCAGAATTAATTTTAACGAAATAATCGAATACCATATAAGAAATCGTGCAGATATCACGCTTATGTATAAAAGACTTAACAGCGATGAATATTCGCACAAAAATGCAACCACTTTTGATATCGTTGACGGCAGAATCGTTAATTTGAATTTCCAAGATGATACTGTTGCAAAAGAACAAAACGTGTTCACAAACGTGTTCGTAATGAAAAAGTCGTTGTTGCAAAACATCGTTATGGACAGCATAACACACAATAAAAGACACTTCTTGTCTGATATTATTGCATCAAACTTAACAAGTATGCGTGTTATGGCTTATGAACACAAAGGCTTTTTTGCAGGCATAACTTCATTGCAAGCATATTATGACAGCAATATGAAAATGCTTGATGTCGATATTAGAAACGAAGTCTTTGGCGACAGAAGTGTGTTTACAAAAATTCGTGACTCTGCACCAACAAAATATGGCAATAGTGCAATCGTTAAAAACTCAATGATTGCAGACGGCTGTATTATTGAAGGCGAAGTGGAAAATAGTATTATTTTTAGAAACGTTAAGGTTGCACGTGGTGCAGTTGTGAAAAACAGTATTATAATGCAAAACACTGTTCTTGGCGAAAATTCAACCTTAAATTGCATAATTGCCGATAAAAACGTGCTTATTAGAGATAAGAGAGTTTTATCTGGCAGTGAAAATCATCCATTTTATATAGGAAAAGGAATAATGATATAGGGGTAAAAATGGTTAAAAAAGAAACGGCTAAAACCACAAAAGGAAAAAAAGAAAACAAATCAGCAACTAAGAAATTACCTAAAATTAACGTGACAAAAAAGAAAAAGATTATATTTTTGGGCTCTGAGGCAGCACCTTTTATTGCAACGGGTGGGTTAGCAGACGTTTTAGGTTCGCTCCCAAAGGCACTTGCTAAGAACAAAAATCTTGATATAAGTGTGATTTTGCCTATGTATAGCAATATCAATGCTGATTTTAAGAAAGAGTTTAAGTTTTTGACTAATTTTAACGTGTCAGTTGGTTGGCGCTATCAATATGCAGGCGTGTTCTATTATGAATATCAAGGCGTTAAGTTTTATTTCATTGATAATGAATATTATTTCAAAAGAGATGGAAATATTTATGGATATTATGATGACGGGGAAAGGTTTGCATTTTTCTCACGTGCAGCACTTGACACAATCGCAAGATTAGATATTTATCCAGACGTTTTGCATTGCAACGACTGGCAAACGGCTGGTGCGATTATCTATCTTAAAGGTATGTACTATGGCGATGAAAAATTCCGTAGGATAAAAACAGTGTTTACTATCCATAACATAGAATATCAAGGCGCATTTGATATGTTTACTTATGGAGATTTGTTCGGTTTCCCTGATGCTATCAAGAACTTTGTTGAGTTTAACGGCTGTGTAAACCTTATGAAAGGTGCAATAGAAATGACCGATATCGTTTCTACGGTTAGTCCAACTTATGCTGAAGAAATTAAACACTCTTTCTTTGCGCACGGACTTGAAGATATTATGAACAGAAACGCTAATAAATTATGTGGCATATTAAACGGCATTGATATAGATTATTATAATCCAGAAACCGATAGGTGCTTATTTAAGAATTACTCAAGCGCAGACTTGTCTGGAAAGGCAATTTGCAAGACAGAATTGCAAAATATGTTGTCACTTCCTGTCAGGGAAGACGTGCCTATAATCGCCATAATATCAAGACTTGTGTCACATAAAGGCTTAGACCTTGTTAAGCAAGTTTTAGAAAATCTATTAACTCAAGACGTTCAAGTTGTGATTTTAGGTAAGGGTGAAGTAGGCTTTGAAAATTACTTTACGCATATTGCAAGCACATATCAAGGCAAATGCGCCACAATTATAGCCTATAATCAAGATTTATCAAGAAAGATTTATTCTGGCGCAGACATATTTTTAATGCCATCAAAGAGCGAGCCGTGTGGGCTTTCTCAAATGATTGCAAGCCGTTATGGAACAGTGCCTGTAGTGCGTGAAACTGGTGGTCTTAACGACAGTATTAAGGCTTATACAGGTGCAGGTGGAAACGGTTTTACTTTTGCTGACTATAATGCTTACGATATGTTGCACGTTATTAACGATGCAATAAGAACTTATAACGATAAAAAAGCGTGGGCAGACGTTCAATATAGGGCGATGACAAGTGATTTTTCGTGGAATAATCAAGCAAGCAAGTATTTAGAACTATATAACAAGTAAATTTAGGAGACATTAATGAATCATTTGACGGAAAAAGATGCACTTGCTTTAATTAAAAGCAAGTTGTCAAGATATTTTGGAGTTTCAACGAAAGAAGCAACTAAAGAACAAATTTATAAGTCAGTTGTAATGTGTGTTAGAGATATTCTTTTGGAAAAACGCAGTGCGTTCAATAAGGAATATCGTGCAAAAAACGGTAAGAGAATTTACTACTTATGTATGGAATTCTTGCTTGGTCAATCACTTAAAAACAATACTTATAACTTAAGTATTCAAGAAGTTCTTAACAAAGTGTTAAAGGACGAATTTAACTGTTCTCTAGAAGAATTATACGATTTAGAACCTGATGCAGGGCTTGGTAATGGTGGACTCGGCAGACTTGCCGCTTGCTTTATGGATGCACTTGCAAGCCAAGATTATCCAGCAATGGGGTACTCAATTAGGTATGAATACGGCTTGTTTAAGCAAAAGCTTGTTGATGGTTGGCAAATGGAATTGCCTGATATTTGGCTTCCTGGTGGGGAAGTTTGGCTAACACAAAGACTTGATAAGACTTTCAAGGTTAAATTTGACGGACATATTGAAGAAAAGTGGACGGAAAACGGCTTAAAAATCGCACATTATAACGCAAAAGAAATTGAAGCCGTTGCTTACGATATGATGATATCTGGTAAGGATAGTAAAGCCGTTTCGGTGTTAAGACTTTGGAAGGCACAAAATATTAGAGATTTTGATATGAAAACCTTTTCTCAAGGCGATTATATCCAAAGTATGCAAGAAGATAACGAAGCAGACCTAATTTCAAAGGTTTTATATCCATCAGACAACCATTTTGAAGGCAAATCATTGCGATTAAAACAACAATATTTGCTTGTTTCTGCAGCATTGCAAGATATCGTTAGCGACCATATCAAAAGATACGGCTCACTTTCAACATTGCCAGAAAAAGCAGCAATTCATATTAACGATACGCACCCAGCACTTTGCGTGCCTGAACTTATGCGTATTTTAATGGATGAACATAATTTCACTTGGGACGTTGCTTGGAATATTGTCACAAGAACAGTTGCTTATACAAACCACACTGTAATGAGCGAAGCGCTTGAAAAGTGGAGTGAAGACCTTATTGCAAGAAGACTTCCACGAATTCATATGATTTTAAAGGAAATAAACGAACGTTTTTGTGCTGAAATGTGGGCTAAATTCCCTGGGGACTGGGATAAAATCGGCAGAATGAGTATTTTTTCGCAAGGTCAAATTAAAATGGCAAATTTGTCTGTCGTTGCATCGCACACTGTAAACGGCGTTTCGGCACTTCATAGCGATATCATAAAGAACAGTATTTTCAAAGATTTTTACGACGTTTATCCAAGCAAATTTACCAACGTGACAAATGGTATTGCACATAGACGTTGGCTATGTCAGTCAAACCCAGAATTGTGTTCTTTGCTTAACGATTGTATAGGCGAAGGATACGTTCTTAATGCAGAAAAACTTAATGAATTTAAGAAGTTTGAAAACGATAAAGCAGTTCTTGAAAGGCTAAATGAAATTAAAAACGTAAAGAAATTGCAATTCTGCGAATTTGCAAGCAAAAAACAAGGTTTTATCATAAACCCAAATTCTATTTTTGACGTTCAAGCAAAGCGTATGCACGAATATAAGCGTCAACTATTAAATGCACTTTATATTATATCGTTATATAACGACTTAAAGGAAAATCCAGACCTTGAAATGCAACCAAAAACCTTTATTTTTGGTGCAAAGGCGGCACCTGGCTATTACTTTGCAAAGCAAATAATTAAACTTATTTGTTCTATCAGTGCTGATATTAAAAAGCACCCTAAAATAAGCGAAAAATTGCAAGTTGTTTATATTGAAGATTATTGTGTTTCCATGGCAGAAAAGCTTATGCCTGCAACAGAAATAAGTGAACAAATTTCTCAAGCCGGCAAAGAAGCAAGTGGAACTGGCAATATGAAATTTATGATAAACGGCGCATTGACAATCGGCACACTTGACGGTGCAAACGTTGAAATGGCTGAAGTTTGTGGAAGTGACAATATTTTCATCTTTGGCTTAACTGCTGAAGAAGTTGATAGAAAGTGGGCACAAGGTTATAACTCATCATTGTATTATGCAAATAATAAGAAATTAGAAAAAGTTATCCACGCACTAAACGTTGGCTTTAACGGACAAAGTTTTTCAGACATTGCAAACTATTTGTTGGTGGGCAGTCCTATCGCTGACCCTTATATGTGCCTTGCTGATTTTGGCTCTTTCTGTGATATACACGAAAAGGCTGACAACGTTTATAAAAATAAACTTGACTGGGCTAAAAAGAGCCTTAACAATATTGCAAGTTCTGGCATTTTTGCAAGTGATAGAAGTATTAGGGAATATGCAGATAACGTTTGGGGCTTAAAAAGAATTAAATAATGATATATTTTAATCCACTTGATAAATTTTATAAAAGCAAAATAGGCGCAGTGTCAAATAACGATAAAATTACTTTTAGAGTAAGAGGTGATTTTAGTTCGGTTGTTTTTTGCTATAAAAAAGACGGTGAAGAATATATTCGCTGTCAAATGCAAAACAAAGGCGAATATTTTGAACTTGAAATTGCGTTTTTGAGTGGGTTATATTTTTACCATTTTGAGTGTGATGGCAACTTATTAGGCAAAAATAATGAGTTTTTGGGTGAATTTTCTAGTCAAAAGATTAATTTTCAACTTACCGTTTTTGATAAAGACTATTCTGTTCCTAAGTGGCTTTATGGTGGAATTATTTATCAAATTTTTCCAGATAGGTTTTATAGGGGTGAAAAAGAGAAAAAAGTTCCAGACTATAAAGTTTTGCACGAAAACTGGGATGAAATGCCTGTATTTTTACCAAATGAAGATGGAGAAATATTAAATAACGATTTTTTTGGCGGAGATATTAAAGGTATAATTGAGAAGTTAGATTATCTTAAGTCACTTGGTGTCACAATAATCTATCTTAACCCTATTTTTAAGGCATATTCCAACCACAGATATGATACTGGCGATTATATGCAAATTGACGATTTGCTTGGCAGTATGCAGGACTTTGAACTTTTGATAAAAAAGGCTAAAGAAAAGGATATTCAAATCATTTTAGACGGTGTTTTTAACCACACGGGCGACGATAGTTTATATTTTAATAAATATAATCGATATGATAGTTTTGGCGCTTTTCAAGACAAAAATTCTAAGTATTATTCGTGGTATAATTTTACCGATTACCCTAATAAATATGAAAGTTGGTGGGGCATAAAAACCTTGCCTGCAATAAACGAAACTAACCCTGATTATGCTGATTTTATAACGGGTAAAAACGGTGTTGTTGAGTTTTATACAAAACTTGGAATAGGTGGATGGCGACTTGACGTTGTTGACGAATTGCCAGCAGATTTTGTTAAAAAGATAAGAAATGCCGTCAAAAGAAATAACAAAAATGCAGTGCTTATCGGCGAAGTTTGGGAAGATGCCACAAACAAGATTTCGTATGGAAAAAGAAGAGAGTATTTTCAAGGCGAAGAACTTGATAGCGTTATGAATTATCCGTTAAAAAACGCTATACTTGAGTTTGTTAAATATGGCAACGTTAATGCTTTAAGTTATACGATAAAAGAACAACTTGACCATTATCCACATCAAGCCTTACATGCTTTAATGAACATACTTGCAACTCACGATACAATCAGGCTTTTGTCAAACTTAAGTGTCGAAGATATTAATGGGAAAACTAAAACCCAACTTGCTGAATTGAAAATAAAAGAAAGCGATTTTGAAACTGCAAAATTCAAGTTAAAGGTTGCAACCTTGCTTCAATATACGCTTATGGGTGTGCCAACTATTTATTATGGTGATGAAGTTGGTTTGCAAGGTTATACAGACCCGTTAAATCGCAAGACTTTTCCTTGGGGTAATGAAGATAAAGATATTTACAACTGGTATGTGTTTTTGTCAAAATTAAGGTCAAAATATTCTGCTTTTTATTGTGGTGAGTTTGAAGAAGTTTATAAAGATAACGGCGTGTTTATTTATAAAAGGTTTGATGAAAAAAGTGAAGTTTTAGTTGCCGTAAATATTTCAAACGATAATGTTTATTTTTATTTTGATGGCAATTTGCTTGAAATTATAACAAATAAAGAATATAATAGTTATTACGAATTAAACAAGAACTCAATTGCAGTTTTTTTTAATATATAGGAGAAAAATTATGAAAGAATTTGACGCACAAAAGTATTTTGAACTAGCATTAGAATTGACTAAAGAATTATGCAAAATTCCTGCTCCATCAGGGCTTGAAGATAAGAGAGCCGAATATATTAAAAACTATTTAATTGAAATCGGCTATCAAGATGCATATATTGACAGTGCCAAAAACGTGCTTTGGAAATTAGATGGCGAAACAAGTGATTACACCTTGTTTATGGCACATACCGACACCGTTTTTCCAGATTTAGAACCATTGCCATATGAAGATGACGGCACTTTAATTAAATGCCCTGGTGTTTGCGATGATACAGTTTGTGTTGCAATTATTTTATCATATTGCAAATACTTAAAAGATATAGGTTATAAGGCGAAAAATTCAATCTTATTCTCTGCAAACGCCTGTGAAGAAGGTTTGGGCAACCTTAAGGGAGTTAGACAAATTTTCAAGGATTTTGCAGGCAAAATTAAGGTTATGTTCACTTTAGACGGTGGATATAACCACATCGTTAATAGAAGCGTTGGTTCACACAGATATAAGGTTGTTGCTGAAACTTTGGGTGGGCACTCTTTCGGTGCTTTTGGAAACTTAAATGCAATTTTTGTTTTATCTCAAATTATCAACAAGATTTATCAAATTGAAGTTCCTAAAAAGGAAGGCACAAAAACAACTTATAACGTTGGCATCTTTAATGCGGGAACTTCAGTAAACACTATTGCACAAAAGGCAGAAATGCTTTGCGAATATAGGTCTGATGATAACGATTCCCTTAACTTAATGAAAGATAAGTTTAATTCAATTTTTGAAGAAGTTAAAAGTATGTATCCAGATGCAAAAATTACAGTTGAACTTGTTGGGGATAGACCAGCGATGGGTAAGGTTGATGCTGAAGTTTTGGATAAATACGCTAAAATGGTGGTTGCTATTCAACAACAATATGTAAGTAAACCAGTTGCTATCACTTCAGGCTCAACAGATTGCAATATTCCACACTCTTTGGGAATTCCTGCAATTTGTGTTGGCGTTTATGAAGGCAAGGGCGTACATACAAGGGAAGAATACTTGGTTAAAGCATCAGTTGAAAACGGCGTTAAGATTATGGACGAACTTTTTAACCAAGTTAAATAGTTTTGTTTAAAACAAATTCAATGTTCATAAAATAGTTGACACAAAATTAAAAAGGTGTTATTATTATGATAACGAAATACAAACCGATGAAGTAAAGTAGTAGGTTTTGCAGAAACTTATAGAGAGATTGTGGCTGGTGTAAACAATCAGTGGAGCAAAATTGAATGGATTACTGAGGGTGGCAATGAATAAAATAGTAGTTGCTGACGCAATAAGCCAAGCGTTAAAGTGGCAAGATATTATCGTATCTGAAAAAGGCAAAGATTATTCTTTGTAAAATTGGGTGGCAACACGGATATATTCGTCCCATAGAATATATTCGTGTTTTTATTTTAAATTAAAAAGGAGAAGAACTATGGAAAACAACAAAATACCTACAAAAATGTATCTATCTGAAAGTGAGTTGCCTAAATGTTGGTATAATATGAACGCTGTTATGAAAGAAAAACACGCACCTGCTTTAAATCCAAAAACATTAAAGCCTGTGACGGTTGAAGAACTTTCTGAAACGCTTTGCACAGAACTTGCAAAGCAAGAATTAAATATGACAGACGAATATATTCCTATTCCTGATGAAGTTCAAGAATTTTATAAGATGGTTAGACCATCTCCTTTAACAAGAGCGTATTTTTTAGAAAAGGTGCTTGATACACCTGCTGAAATTTATTATAAATTTGAAGGAAACAACACTTCTGGTTCACACAAGCTTAATTCTGCAATCGCACAAGCATATTATGCTAAAAAGCAAGGTTTAACAAGCTTAACAACCGAAACGGGTGCTGGTCAATGGGGAACTGCACTTTCTATGGCTTGCGCATTTTATGGCTTGGATTTGACCGTGTTTATGGTTAAAAGCAGTGCTGAACAAAAACCTTTTAGAAAGGCTATTATTGAAACTTATGGTGGCAAGGTTATCCCAAGTCCATCTACAACCACAAACGTTGGTAGGGAAATCTTAAAAGCGTATCCAAACACTGGCGGTTCACTTGGTTGTGCTGTTTCTGAAGCAACAGAAAAGGCACTCAACACGCCAAACTGTAAATACGTTTTAGGTAGCGTTCAAGACCACGTTATTTTGCATCAATCAATTATCGGTCTTGAAACAAAAACTGCTTTAGAAAAATATGGTATTGAACCAGATTTATTTATAAGTTGTGTTGGTGGTGGCTCTAACTTCGGTGGTTTTATTGCACCTTTTGTTAAAGATTTGATTGACGGAAAGGCAAAATATAAGATTATCGGCGTTGAACCTGCATCTTGTCCATCAATGACAAGGGGTAAATATGCATATGACTTCGGTGACACTGGTAAAATGACACCACTTATGAAAATGTGCACTTTAGGTAGTGGGTTTATGCCATCAACAAACCACGCAGGTGGTTTAAGATACCACGGTATGAATCCTATCGTTTCAAAATTGTATCACGATGGCTATATTGATGCTGTTGCAGTGGAACAAACAAAAGTATTTGAAGCGGCTGTTATGTTTGCTAAATCAGAAGGCATTTTACCAGCGCCAGAATCTTCACATACAATTAGAGTTGCTATTGATGAAGCGCTTAAGTGTAAACAAACAGGCGAAAAGAAAAAGATTGTTTTCTGCTTGACAGGAACAGGGTACTTTGACCTTTCAGCATATATGTCATACAATAATAACACGATGTCTGACTATATTCCAACTGATGCAGAACTTGAACAAGGATTTAACACGTTGCCAAAAGTTGATTAATAAAATGTTGATTTATCAAAAAATTTTGTATTAATGCTTGCAATATTGTAATAAATATATTATAATAGTATATATATTTACAATATATATAAATTTATGGAGGATAAACAAATGGCAGTTGCAGATAAAGTAAAGGAACTTATTTCAAAACAACTCAATCGTGCTATTGATGAAGTCACTTGCGATAAGGAAATCGTTAAAGATTTAGGAGCAGATTCACTTGACGTTGTTGAAATGCTTATGAGTTTGGAAGAAGAATTCAATATCTCTGTTCCAGAAGAAGATGCTGTTAACATTAAAACCGTTGGCGATATCGTTAAACTTATTGAAGAAAGTAAATAATTTTTAACAAATAAAAAAACAAGAAGTCGAAATCGACTTCTTGTTTTTTATTTTATTTTTTTAATTACTTTTTCTTTTTATAAAACTTTGTCATATCAAGATTTTTGAACAACCTTTGGAAAAGGTAGGCTAGTGGAATATCTGCCAAAACTATCAATGCGACAATTGTTATATGAACGTAATGTTTAGAAATAGGAACTAATTTTACAAGTGAAATGTATGAACCTAAATCAGTTGTCATTGCAAGCACTGTTATTAAAACGACAAAGAAAAAGTTTGAAAAGAAAGTAAATGAACGGAATTTGTTTAATGGTTTGCATGCAATAAATAAATTGATTGCGCCTGCAAACGTTAAAACGTAAATTCCCATACTGTCATAAATTTCTTTGTTTAGGGCAGGGTTTTGCATTCTAAATAGTTCAACGATAAACACGCTTAATATCATTAGCAATGCGCTTGGTAAAGACTTCTTGATAACATAACTTATAAAATGTCCGTCAACTCTTGCATCGTTTGGTTGGAAAGACAAGAAGAAGGTTGGAATACCGATAATAAATATTTCAAACATAATCATATTTGATAATTTATAAGGGTATGTTTCCATATAAGGCAAGCACAACGTGATTATGCCCCAAAGCATAGTAAATAGCGTTTTCATTAAGAATAATGAAGAAGAACTTTGAACGTTGTTGATAACACGCCTTCCTTCAAATACTACTTTTGGCATTGAGTTGAAATTGTTATCAAGTAAAACCAAGTGTGAAACGTTTCTTGCTGCATCACTGCCAGACGCAACTGAGATTGCACAGTCGGCTTCTTTGAGCGCTAAAATGTCGTTAACTCCGTCGCCAGTCATAGCCGTTGTGTGACCTGCTTTTTTAAGTGCTTTAACTAATATAGCCTTTTGTTCAGGGGATACTCTGCCAAAAACCGTGTATTCGTTGGCAATGGCAAAAACTTCTTCATCAGTCAAGCCTTCCAAACTTATATATTTATCAGCATTTTCAATGCCAACACGCTTTGAAACTTCGCTAACAGTGATAGGGTTGTCGCCAGAAATAACTTTAATTTGAACGTTGTTTTCCTTAAACCATTTTATAGTTTGAATCGCATCTTCTCTAACGTTGTCTGCTATTATTATTAGTGATATTGCCTTAAAATCGTTTGGAACATAATCATCTTTTAATGCATCTTCAGATTTTGCCAACACTAAAACTCTTAAACCTTTTTTAGCAAATTCGTTTATTTTATCTTGATACTTTTTGTATTCAGCATCTTCTAAAACAAATTCAGGTGCACCGAAACAGTATGTTCCTATGCCTTCAAAAGTGACGGCTGATAGTTTTCTTGCAGAATTAAATGGTAAGGTTTTTATAGGTGAGTAAAAACTTTGTTGACCGAAATAGTTATATAATGATATGGCAGTTTGGTTGTTATCTTGCAATGCGTTTAACATTGAACTCACGATAGGGTTGACGTCAACTTTTTCGCTTGTAAGGGAAACAACTTGGTCAACTGTCATTTTTCCATCGGTTATCGTTCCTGTTTTATCAAAGCAAATAGTGTCAACCCTAGCAAGCATTTCAAGTGAATATAAGTCTTGAACAAGTGTTTTGTGTTTAGCAAGTTTAATTATGCCAACAGCAAGTGCAACGCTTGTTAACAAGAACATGCCAGCAGGTATCATACCTATTATTATTGTAGAAGTGCCAAGAACTGCTGTTGCAAAACTTGCGTCCTTAAAAAGCAAAAGTGTTCTTAAAATAGATGCGATTGCAACTGGAACGATAATGCAACTTATAACCTTAATTATAATTTTAAGGGAAGACATTATTTCAGATTGTGGTTTTTTATATGCTTTTGCCTTTTCGGAAAGCGTTTCAACGTAATTGTCTTTACCAACCTTTATTGCTTGAACGGTGCATATGCCACTTGTTATAAAACTACCGGCAAGTATAGTGTCGCCAACCTTTTTCTTAACGGCAACTGATTCGCCAGTTAATAAAGATTCGTTAACTTCGATTTCACCTTGTAAAATTTGTGAATCGGTTGGTATTTGATTGCCTATTCCTAACAAATATACGTCATCTAAAACCAAATTTTCAGAAAGTATTTCTTGCTGAACGCCGTTTCTAATAACCTTAATAGTTTTACTTGCAACTAAAGACAGTTTATCGATGCATTTTTTTGCTCTAATTTCTTGTATTATACCGATTGAAATATTTGCAACGTAGAAAAATACAAAGAAAAAGTTGCCAAGTGGTGAACCAACTGCTATTAATGCAATAAATACGATTAAACCTAAAAGGTTAAAAAATGTGCAAAAGTTATTTACTAAAATGTTTATGTAAGATTTAGAATACTTTTGCTTAACGGTGTTTGTGAGTCCGCCTTCTTGTCTTGAGGTCACTTGAATATCAGTTAAGCCAAACTGGGCGTTTGGCTTAAATCTTTCAATGTTTGTGTTTGAATTTTCTTTGTTCATAATCTCTCCGATTAAACAATTATGTTAATTAAACGTTTTGGAACAATTATAAGTTTTTTAATTGTTTTTCCGTCTAATTCTTGTGCAAGTTTAGCGTCTGCATAAATAATTTCTCTAACTTGTTCTTCTGTCACTTCGTTAGGGAGCATAATCTTTGTGCGCATTTTACTGTTGATTTGAACAGCAACTTCAACTTCGTCTAATACCAAAGCACTTTCATCGCATACTGGGTATTTAGAATAGAATATTGAAGTTTTGTTTCCAAGCATTTCCCAAATTTCTTCAGCGAAGTGTGGGGCACAAGGTGCTAACAACATAATTAATGTCTTAAAGCAATTCTTAAACAAGTTAACGTTTTTATTTTCCAACGAATCATATTTAGAAAGAGCATTAAGAAGTTCCATTAAACGAGCAACTGCAGTGTTGAATGAGAAAGATTCCATATCTCTGTCAACGTTTTTAATTGCATAGTTAGTTGCATATAATAATGCTTTTTCATCTTTGCCGATTTCATTATTCTTTGAAGAAGGAAGGCTTGTGATTTTTTCAGCCAATCTTTCAATTTTATCCAAGAATTTTGTAATTGCCTTGATGCCATCATCGTTCCAAGGACCACCTTCGGTGTAAGAGAAACCAAACATTAAGTAAAGTCTTAAAACGTCAGAACCATATTCTTGTACGTATGGGTCAGGGGCGATAACGTTGCCTTTTGACTTACTCATACGTTGTCCGTCAGGTCCTAAAATAATGCCTTGGTGAACGAGTGACTTAAATGGTTCGTCAAAGTTTAACAAGCCCATATCACGCAATGCTTTTGTGAAGAAACGTGCATACAATAAGTGCATACAAGCGTGTTCAGCACCGCCAACATACTTGTCAACTGGCAACATTTTGTTGATTAATTCAGTATTGAACGCTTCTTTAGAGTTTTGAGCATCTGGATATCTTAAGAAATACCAACTTGAGCAAACGAAGGTATCAAGTGTATCAGGGTCACGCTTTGCAGGTGCGCCACAGATAGGGCAGGTTGTGTTCATAAAGCCCTCGTGCTTTGCGAGTGGAGATTCTCCGTCTGGCGTAAATTCAACGTCATAAGGCAATTTTACAGGGAGTTGGTCGTATGGTACAGGAACAGCACCACAGTGTTCACAGTGGATAACAGGGATAGGTGCACCCCAGTAGCGTTGACGTGAAACCAACCAGTCTCTTAATCTATAGTTTGTTTTATGTTCGGCTTTACATTCTTTAACAAGTGAGTTGATGATAGCCTTTCTTGCTTCTTCACTTGATAATCCGTCAAATCCTGGGCTATTCATAACTATGCCGTCTTCAACAAAAGGTAAATCATCATTACAGCCACTACCTTTAATAACTCTTGTAATAGGCAAGCCGTATTTAGTTGCAAAAGCAAAGTCTCTTTCATCGTGTGATGGAACGCCCATAACTGCACCAGTTCCGTATGAATACAATACGTAATCTGCAACGTAAATAGGAACGATAGCGTTGTTGATAGGGTTGATTGCGTTATGACCGATATAAACGCCAGTTTTTTCACGAGTTGTTGAAAGTCTGTCGATTTCAGTGCATTTTGAAGTTTGAAAGATATATTCTTCAACTGCTTTCTTTTGTTTTTTAGAAGTAAGTTTTTCAACTAAAGGATGTTCTGGTGCTAAAACAACGTAAGAAACGCCGAATAGGGTGTCTGCACGGGTAGTGAAAACCTTAAATTTATCACCGCTTTCAGCAGTAAATTCAATTTCGCCACCAGAAGATTTGCCTATCCAGTTTTTTTGCATAAGTTTTGTTTTTTCTGGCCAGTCAAGATTGTTTAGACCTTGTAAAAGTTCTTCAGCATAATTTGTGATTTTGAAGAACCATTGTGTTAAGTTTTTCTTAACAACAAGTGACTTACATCTTTCGCATTCGCCGTTAACAACTTGTTCGTTTGCCAAAACGGTTTTACAACTTGGGCACCAGTTAACAGGCGCTTCCTTTCTATAAGCAAGTCCGTTTTCGTATAATTTTAAGAACAACCATTGTGTCCACTTGTAATAATCTTCATTGCAGGTTTTAATTTCTGCATTCCAATCAAACAAAGCACCCATATCGCTTAAGGTTTGTTCCATATTTTCAATATTTTGTTCTGTTGAATC
>JAZQYW010000047.1:0-30596 GCA_045633745.1 Christensenellaceae bacterium | reverse complement strand
CCAGTTGAAGTTGGTAAAGACGTTAAGATGACAATGGAAGAAAACCCAAGAGTTAAACAAATCGCTGGTAAACTCCGTTATGCATTTGACGAAAAGGGACAACAAGTTTCTAACATGAAGAGATACAATATCCGTGACGGCTTGTTCGAAGCAATCATCGATAAGTATTATAAAGACCCAACTCTTACCGCTTATGGTGAAGACGTTCGTGACTGGGGTGGCGCATTTGCAGTATATAAGGGCTTGACAGAAGCACTTCCATACCACAGATTGTTCAACTCTCCAATTTCTGAAGCAGCAATCGTTTCTTCAGCAGTTGGTTATGGTCTCTGCGGTGGTAGAGTAATCATCGAACTTATGTATGCTGACTTTATGGGTAGAGCAGGCGACGAAATCTTTAACCAACTTGCTAAATGGCAAGCAATGAGTAGTGGTATCCTTAAGATGCCAGTTGTTCTCCGTGTTTCAGTTGGTGCTAAATACGGTGCTCAACACTCACAAGACTGGGTTGCTCTTCCAGCACACGTTCCAGGTCTTAAAGTTTGCTTCCCTGTAACACCTTACGATGCAAAGGGCTTGATGAACTCTGCTCTTAACGGAACAGACCCTGTTATCTTCTTTGAAAGCCAAAGAATTTACGACAAGGGCGAAGAATTTAGAAAAGAAGGCGTTCCAGAAGGATACTATGAAATCCCACTTGGCGAACCAGACGTTAAGAGAGTTGGTAGCGATATCACTATTCTTACAATCGGTGCAACACTTTACAGAGCAATGGATGCTGCTAAGATTCTTTCTGAAAAATATGGCGTTGAAGCAGAAGTTATCGACGCACGTTCAATCGTTCCATTTAACTACGAAAAGGTTGTTGAATCAGTTAAGAAGACAGGTAGAATTATCCTTGCTTCAGACGCATGTGCAAGAGGAAGCATCTTGAACGATTTCGCAAGAAATATTTCAGAACTCTGCTTCGATTACTTGGATGCACCAGCGGTTGTATGTGGCGCAAAGAACTGGATTACTCCTCCATTTGAATTTGACGCTGAATTCTTCCCACAAGCAGAATGGATTCTCGACTGCATTAACGATAAGATTTTACCACTTAAAGGTCACGTTAGCACAACTAACACTTCTGATGCTGAAGCATTACGCAGAGCAAAGAAAGGTGTATAGGAAAGGCTTAACCGAAAGGTTTTAATCTTAAATAAAAACACAAAGGACAGGGGGTTGGTTTCAACCCCTTGTTTTTATAAAAGTAAAAGGTAACACAATGAAAAAATTTTTATTTTTAACACACGATAACACAAACGCATATTTCAACTTGGCGTCTGAAGAATATTTGTTAAAGCAAACTGACGGCTATTATATTTATCTTTGGATAAACGATAAGGCTGTTATAGTTGGCACAAACCAAAACACTATAGAAGAAGTTAACCTTTCTTACACCGAAAGTGCAGGCATAAAAGTTGTTAGAAGACTTACTGGTGGTGGCGCTGTTTATCACGATAAAGGCAACCTTTGTTATACTATTATTGCACCATACGATGCAAACGAAGATAATTATAGAAAGTTTACTGAACCTGTAATTTCATACCTAAACTCACTTGGCGTTAACGCAGAGTTTAGCGGAAGAAACGATATCACTATTGATGGAAAGAAGTTTTCTGGCAACGCACAAACTATTTATAAAGATAGGATTATGCACCACGGTACTATTCTTTTCAACACCGATGGCACTGTTCTTGCAAACGCATTAAATCCATCTAAAATTAAAATGCAAAGCAAGGGCATAAAGTCAATTAGGTCAAGGGTGACAAACGTTATTGACCATTTGCCACAAAAAATGGATATTGAACAGTTTAGAAACGGCCTAAAAGAACAATTCTTAAAAGACTGTGATTACTATGAGTTTAGCGAAAAGGACATAAATGCTATACAAAAACTGGTTGATGAAAAATATTCAACTTATGAGTGGAATATAGGTCGTTCTCCAAAGGGCGAAAACAAATTTGTCAATAAGTTTGACTTTGGTATTTTTGCATTTATTTTTGACACTAAAGAAGGGCTTATCGACAATGCCGAAATTCAAGGCGATTTCTTTGAAAAACTTCCTGTGAAAGAATTTGCTGATAAATTAAATGGCGTAAAGTTTGTTAAAAGTGAACTTGAAAAGGCGTTTTTATGTGTGGGTGATTATATCGCTAATGCAAATGGACAAGAAATCGTGGATAAAATTTTCGAATAGATTTATCTTGGTCCTTTTACTTCAACGTTTATTTTAACTTTTAATTTAGATAAAAAATTATCCTTAAAAAGACTGTATTTGCTATGGTTATAGCGATACAGTTTTTCTTTTATTTTAAGAAAATCGCACTCTGTTTCAATAGATTTTTTAACAAGATTTTGTATGTTTTGGGTCAACATCGTTTGCGTTTTTTCAACAAGTGGTTTTGGCAAAGGGTAATTAGTGGACAAAGCATCGTCAGTTCCGGGGGTGTCAACGTCGGTTATTTTGCAATAAAGCGAAAGGTTGAATTCCAAGTTCACCGATTGATTAGTTGCCTTTACCTTAAAAGAGTGTTTTTCTCCAAACACGGTTATAAAATAATTTACAAGTTTATCATCTAACGGCACGTCTGGTATAGATAAACTTGTGCCGGTAAGTGATGCGTTAAACGCATTAAAAGTGTAAGTTAAATCTTGGTCTAATTCGCCAACCTTTTTTCCATTTTTGAAAAGTGCAGTCGTTCTAACGTCAAACAAGTTATTTGAGTCACTATTACTGCCTTTAGCCTTGTCGCCTTGACCAGAACTTGATTGACTTGATGAATTAGATGCACCACTGCTATTATCGGCACTTTCGCCTTGTTTTCCACTTCCACTATCTGCACTTATAACCTTGATTATAGGAAGATATGAAGAACTGCTTAACGAATAATAACCCGTGCAAAAGGTTTTTATATCGTTGTGTGCAACGTCGGCATCAAAACCAACCGTTTTTAGCACGATTTTTTGTATGGCAAACGAAGAAATGTTATCAAGCGGGGTGGAAAGCGATAAAATTTCCTTTGCACTTTTATCAGCAAGGATAACTAACGCAGAGTCTTGAACTCTTAAGGTTTTAGCAAAATAATCCAGAACGTTTACAACGTTTTCACTTGCAATGTCGTTGCCTAAAATAATAAGGTTGCAAAATGCAAGTTTAGGAAACCAGCCAGAAGTGTTGCCCAAATCTTTAATGGCCTCGCCAACCGTTTTGCCCTTGCCAGAAAGTTGTGCTTTCTGGTTTTCAGTATTAGCGTCCGTGGCTTCTGGCACGGCAACTTGGGCTGTTATAAGATAATCATCTTGTTCTTTATCAACGGCTATTGCAGTTATGATAGAAGTCTTTTCCACGTTGATTAATTCCAAGTCGTTTGAAAGAAAAAACGTCAGTAATATTAAAACTGAAAACATTAAGAATTTAGCCCTTTTCAATCGCATAACTTTTCTCCTTTTTTATTGTTAAAATTGCAAAGATTATAGGCAAAACGTTGCCAACCAAGATAAAATAATACCCAAAATAGACAGTTATAATTTTTTCAATGCTATATATAAATTCGTTCAAAAATATTGCTATAAACATTTGAATACAAACGCTTATCGTAGGGGCAATCCAAACTTTTTTGAATTCAAAAAGGTAATCTAACAGTTTGGAAACAAAGTAAATAGGCAAGCATAAGGCAAACATATTTGAAAATAAAATCATAATTATCCCTAAATAATCAATTCTTCCAAGGTTGCTGATAACCGTCGTATATTTAGAAATTTCGGTTAGGGCAAACCTTTGTCTAAAGGCAATATAAGAAAAAATCGAATAAAATATAATTATAAAGATTAGCACCATCACAGCCCCTGCGAAAAAGGAAAGTAAAATTTTGGTTGCAGACCCCTTTTCATACTTAAACTGACCGATAAAAAACATTATAAAAACGGCATCGCCAAACCAAGTTAAACTGTTAAAACTTGCTGAAATTATATCGCCAGCCTTATGAACGCCGATAGGCAAAATTGCCGAAAAGTCAGCGTTTGAAATTGAAAGGGTGATAAGCGTTATAAAGCCATTTATGGTAATCAGCCACACTATATCGGCAAGTCTGCCTAAAAATCTTAATTTCTTAAAACACATATAAAACCCTAAAACAAAGATAGGTATAAAATAGGCTATGCTTGGTTTTAAGGTATAAAGTGTAAAATCAACGTAATCTTTTTGTTCGTTTAATGGCAAAATTCCTTTTGCCACAAAGTAAATGATATATAAAAAAGCAATGGCCTTTGCACCTGTCTTTGAAAAGGTGTCTTCCAAAATTTCAAACAGACCTTTTTTGGCGTGCTTGCAAGCAAAAACGATAGGGAGCAAGGTAATAAAGTCCAACAAAAGACTGATTAAAATGCTTATCCACATATCTTCGCCACTCCTTTTTGCAATAAGGCTAGGCAGACTGAAAAATTTAGTTATAGGCAAAAACGCTATCAAAAAGAAGCAAACTTGCCTTGTTTTTAATTGATGCATATTTATTTTTCCTTTTTAATTCTTCTTTTATTTTTGTTTTTAAGCGATGCTGGGCGCATATCCATTTCTTGCAAAAACCCCTTGTAAAGTCCGTCTTTCATATCTTGAATAATCAGTGGTGAATAAGGTGCTAAAAGTGGTGTTGAATAACTTTCAAAGGATATTAAATACACGGTTAATAGTGCTATGAAAACTAATATTCCATAAAGCCCCAAAGTGCCTGCAATCAGCAAAAATAGTATTCTCAATATTGAAAAAATTTGTTCTAATTCTGGCACAGTATATAGGCAAATCCCAGAAAGAGCAACTATCATAAGTGCAGGTGCAGATATTATTCCAGCGTTAACTGCCGTTTCGCCAAGAACAAGACCACCGACTATAGAAACGACCATACCCACGTATTTTGGCATACGCACACTGGCTTCGTTTAATATTTCAAATATTAAAAGAGTGAAAAACATTTCATAACTAGGCGACAAAGGTATGCCCTTAATACTGTTTACAATGGTTAGTAAAAAAGAAAGGGGAATAAGTTGCAAATGAAACAACTCTGCCGAAACGTAAAGCGCAGGCAAGAATAGTGCAAGTGCAACAGAAAAAACTCTTATATACCTTGCTACGATTGCACTGTAAGAAGAATTGTAATAGTCGCTTGCACTTTGAAAATCTTCAATTAAAAGGTATGGCACGGTAAGAGCAATGGGCGAGCCGTCCACAAAAATGGCAACTCTGCCTTCAAGAATTTTGCCAGCCAAAATATCTGGTTTTTCAGTGTTTCCTATTTGCTTAAACATAGAAAAACTGTGTTCGTTTAAAAATTTTGAAACATATGAAGAATCAAGAACTGCATCAATTTCAATGTTTTGTAAACGCTTTTTCACCTTTTCAACAAGGCTTTTATCGGCAATACCATTAACGTAACATACTGCGATAGAAGTTGCAGAATATTTGCCCACTGTCATATTCTCAAAAATCAAATCTTTCGACTTTAATTTTCTTCGCATCATACTTATATTTACAGGCAAACTTTCCACAAAACCTTCTCTTGGACCTTTGATAACGGTTGAAGTTGGGGGTTCGGTGATGGCACGTTTTTCAAAGTGTTTAAGCCCAAAAGATAAGCACGTTTTTGAGCCTTCATATAAAAGAATAGCGTTGCCCATAAGCAAGTCTTTATAAAGATTGTCAAAGTCAAAAATCATAGTTTTTTCTGGGCTTAAAAACACATTGAAAAGTCCGTTTTCGTCAAGGTTTTGCTTGCAATTTGCAAGTGGGCGCAAAATGAGTTCGCCAAGCATATCTTTGTTGACTAAATCGTTAACAAAAATTAAAACGGCACTTTTTTCGCCAACGGTTAAGTCTAAAAAAGTTATATCGTCACTGACTAGTTTTTGCTTTAGTTCTTTTAGATTTTCTTTAATTGAAGAATACAAATTCATACCTTTAGTATTGAAAAAACAAAGAAATTTATGTAAGAAAAAAAGCAAAATAAAAAAGGGGAGATATCCCCCTTTTATTTTTTTAAGTTCTTTTGATAGAAGAAACTGCCTTGATAATAAGTTTTGCTAAATACTTCAAATCACCTTCAACACTTTCGCCACTATTTTCTTTTAAAGCATTTTCCACTTGTTTTTCCTGTTCAACACTATCGTTGCAGTTAAGCAAAATTTGTTCGATTAGGTAAGCCGTTTGGGTCAAGCAATTTTGATTGATAAACCCTTCCAAAATACCTTCAATAAGAAGAACGGTTTTATTAATGTTAACTGTCTTGCCTTGAAAAATCTTGCGTAATGAAGAAGAAATGATTGCTGAAAGCGATGCACTTAAAAGCCCTGCGTAAAAAGTTTCTTGTCTAATGTTAAATGATTTCAAAACAAAAATTATATCGTAACAAAAGTACAAGACGATTGCCAAAATAAAAGGCAGATAAACTTTTAGTAATTTAGGCATTTTCTTAAAAAACTTATTCAGCGTTAAACTGACCGTGCAAACGGAAATTGCAACGACCAGTGTCGGTAGGCTATAAGAAACTAAAAAATCTTGTAAAAATAAATCATTCATAATCCACCTATTTAAAGGGGGAATAAAATATGATTATCTTGCGTGAATTTTTTTAAGCCTTGAATAAAAACCGTTAAACCTTAAATAATGATAAAACATACTTTTTCCCCCTTTTTCAATTTCCAAACGCCGTGATTATATTAGCACTAAAATCAAATTTGTAAATAGATATATGACACAAAAAATAAAGGACTTGCTGTTTAATATGAACGACAATTTTTTTGCATAAAGTAGATTGTAAAAAGAAAAAGGAGATGGTTTATGTTTTTAAACGCAATTTTATTTATTTTGGGCAAGTTTACCTTTTTTGCCGGCAGTGTTTTGGGGGAAAGTTCTTTTCCAAAACCACTTTCGGCAAAAGAAGAACTTGAATGTTTGGAAAGGATTAAGTTGGGGGATAAAGAAGCAAAAGATAAACTTATAAAACACAATATGCGTTTGGTTGCACACGTGGTAAAAAAATATTCAGGTTCTGCAGAAACAGACGACTTGATTTCGGTTGGAAGTATAGGCTTAATCAAAGCAATAAATACTTACGAAAAGGGCAAAGGCACACAACTTGCAACCTATACGGCAAGATGCATTGAAAATGAAATATTGATGTTGCTTCGCACAAACAAGAAACACAAAAACGACATATACTTAAGTGACCCTGTCGGCACGGATAAAGATGGAAACGAACTTTCGCTTATGGACTTACTTTGCGAAAAGGAAGATTCGGTTTTTCTAAAGGTGGATAGGGGGATTGAAAGGGAAAAGTTCTTAAAGTTTATTAAAGGCATTTTAACAGAAAGAGAATACGTTGTGTTGTGTTTAAGATATGGGCTTAAGGGGGAAAGAGTGTATGCACAAAGGGAAGTTGCAAGGTTTTTGAAAATATCACGCTCATATATTTCACGCATAGAAAAGAAAGGTTTGGAAAAATTAAGGGCAGTTGTGAAAAAAGGTCAATTTTATTGCTAAAAATTGAGTTAATTGTTTTACAATTAATTGTAGTTGTGGTAAAATATTAAAAATAGGAGAAACTTATGGAAAATAATATTGCCGTTGTTGCCATTATGGTTAAAGAAATTAATGCAGTTGAAAAGATAAATGCTCTTTTACATAATTTCAGTGAATACATCGTGGGAAGAATGGGAATTCCATATAGGCAAAGAAACGTTAACGTTATAAGCGTTGTTATGGACGCACCACAATCGGTTATTAATTCCTTGTCTGGAAAGTTGGGTATGATTGATGGTGTTAGCAGTAAAGTTCTAACGGCAAAATAACAAAAGAAAAGGGGAAAATATGAGTTTAGCGGATAAAATTTTTATACAAAACTGCACGGATATAATAGAAAACGGTGTTTGGGATACCGATAAGCCAGTCCGTCCAAGATGGCTTGACGGCACGCCAGCACACACCGTTAAAAAGTTTTGTATAGTTAACAGATACGATTTAACAAAAGAATTGCCGATTTTAACTTTAAGACGCACTGCATTTAAGTCTGCGATTGATGAAATTTTATGGATTTGGCAAAAGAAGTCAAATAATATTCACGACCTTAACAGTCATATTTGGGATAGTTGGGCAGATGAAACTGGTTCAATCGGCAAGGCATATGGATATCAATTAGGCGTTAAACATAAATATAAAGAAGGTGAATTCGACCAAGTTGATAGAGTGCTTTTCGACTTAAAGAACAACCCAACTTCAAGGCGTATAATGACAAACATTTATACCTTTGCAGACCTTAACGAAATGAACTTGTATCCTTGCGCTTATTCAATGACCTTTAACGTAAGTGGAAACACGTTAAACGGAATTCTTAATCAACGTTCAAATGACGTTGCAGTTGCAAACAACTGGAACGTTGTGCAATATTCTGTTTTACTTATGATGCTTGCTCAAGTTTCAAACTTGCAAGTGGGCGAATTAGTTCACGTTATTGCAGATGCGCACATTTACGATAGGCATATTCCTGTTGTAAAGAAGATGATGGAAAATCCACAATTTGAAGCACCAAAACTTATAATCAATCCAGACGTTAAAGATTTTTATAAGTTTACCGTTGATGATTTTGTGTTGGAAGACTATAAATATAACAAGATAGAAGAAAAGTTTGAGGTAGCAGTCTAATGAAAGCGATAGTTGCAGTAGATAAAAACTGGGGCATAGGCAAAAAGAACGACCTATTATTTTCCCTTCCTGCCGATATGAAATATTTTAGAGAAAAAACAAGTGGTAAGGTAGTTGTTATGGGAAGCAACACCTTGAAGTCCTTTCCAAACGGAAAACCACTTAAAAACCGAACGAACATAGTGCTTTATCCCGGTGGAGAACAAAGAGACGATTGCATAATCGTTCAAAGCCTTGATGAATTAAAGGTGGAACTTAAAAAGTATAACCCCGACGATATATTCATAATAGGTGGTGCAATGTTCTATAAAACGATGCTTCCGTATTGCAGTGAAGTCCTAGTGACCAAGGTCGATGCAGACGGAGGGGCAGAAGTTTTTTATGAAAACCTTGATAAATTAGAAAACTGGTCTTGTATTTCAAGCGAAGAGCCGATAGAAACTAACGGCTTAATTATAAGATTTACCATTTACAAAAACTCAAATATTTTGGAATTTTAAGATGAAAAGACGCTAACTTTTAATGTGGCGTCTTTTATACTGGGATTTTTTAGGAGATAAGATTATGGCTACGGCAACGTTAGACAAACACGAAGTTGACTTAACTAAAGGACCTATATTTTCAATGCTTATGCGTTTTGCAGTTCCATTCATAATTGCAAACGTGTTGAACTTATTGTTTCACGCAACAGACATTGCAACGTTAAGGTTTTTAGTCGGTGGCGATGCTGTTGCGGCAGTAAGCGCAACGGGGTCTTTAACGAGTTTGTTTATAAATTTCTTTATCGGCTTTTCTGCTGGGGCAAGTATAGTCCTTTCAAAATGCGTGGGAGGAAATGATATTGATAAGGCAAGGCGAGTTGTAGGCACGGCTATATCGTTTAGTTTATTAGCAGGATTTTTATTGATGTTTATAGGTTGGTTTGGTGCAGAGACCTTTTTAACTTGGATGGGTTGCCCAGAAGAAGTTTTAAATTTAGCAACCAAATACGTTCAAATATATCTTTTAGGCGCACCTATAATTTTGTTTTATAACCTTGGTTCAGGTATGCTCCGTGCAGTTGGAGATAGTTTAAGACCTATGATATATTTATCAGTTTCGGGCGTTGCAAACGTAGGGCTTAACGTTTTCTTTATTGCAGTATTTAATATGACGGTTGAAGGTGTTGCTATCGGCACCGTCGCATCACAACTCATTGCTTCCATATTGATTTTAATAGCGATGAGAAAGAGTAAAGGGTATAGTAGATTAGAATATAAAAATTTAAAACTATACAAAAAAGAACTTGGTGACATTGTTAAAATTGGCTTTCCAACGGCGCTTCAAAGTTCGCTTTTCTCAATTTCTAATATACTTATAACTTCCACCATAAATGGTTTTGGTAAACTTGCTTTAGAGGGCGCTGGCGCGGCAGGGCAGTTAAATAATTTTGTATATACTATCGGCAATGCAATTGCACATGCATCAATGTCTTTTATTAGTCAAAATATCGGGGCAAAAAATATGGCAAGAGTAAAAAGGGTTTTATTTACTTCTATATTGACAGCCACGGTTTTGCCATTGTTTGTTGGAGTTATGTTGTATGCATTTTCAACGCCACTTCTTTCGCTCTTTATAGATTCTCAAGGCGCATATTATTTTGCAAAACAAAGTTTGCTTGTTTTAGCATTTTTCTATTTTCTTTGCGGGGTTATGGAAGTTTTTCAACTTGCAATGCGTGCAATGGGTAAATCAACCATCTCAATGATATTTGCACTATTTTTCGTGTGTGTGTTTAGAATTATTTGGTTAAAGACTTTCTTTTTATTAAATCCTACGTTTATAATGATTTATATTTCATATCCGGTAAGTTGGGTGTTAAATATAGTTGCACACTTATTCTTAATAATTCCATTGCTGAAGAAACTAGGAAAAGAATTTGCAAAAGTAAAGCAAGTCAAAAAAGAAGAAATAGCACAATAAAGTAAGCCACCCGTCTGGGTGGCTTTTATATATAAATAATATTATTATAATATACGTTCACTATTGACAAGAATAAAATTATGTAGTATAATTTACCATTAGGAAAGTATTGTTTTTAAAAAGTAAAAAAAGGATAAATAAATATGGCAAACAGTGAAAAAAGAGTTATGATTATAGTTGCGGCATCAAATATGGTTTTATCCTTTAGAACTGACTTAATCAAAAAGTTTCAAGCAGAAGGTTATAGTGCGGCTGTGGTCGCTTTTGATAACCTTTGTGAAGAACAAATAAAGGCACTTGGCGTTAAGTTTTATTGTGCAGAAGATAATAATCGCAATACAAGTCCACTTAAGATTTTATCCTTGAAGAAAAAATACTATAAAATCATCAAAGATTTTAATCCAGAAATCGTGTTTACCTTTATGTTAAAACCAAACGTTTTCGGCACACGTGCAGCAAAGAAAGCAGGTGTGAAAAAGGTGTTCTCTATGGTTGAAGGCGCTGGCGATGTGTTTATTAAGACAGGCTTTAAGTGGAGCATTATAAGAAAGGTCGTTTGCCGTTTGTATAAAAAAGCGTTCAAGATTTCAAAAAAGGTTTTCTTTTTGAACAATGATGACAAAAACGAATTTGTAAACAGAAAAATTTTGCCTAGCGAAAAGTGTGAAATCGTGCACGGCGTTGGTGTTAATCTTGAAAAATTTGCATTTAAGCCAGTTGTTAATTACAACGTGTTTTTAATGGTTGCCCGTCTGCTTGAAACAAAGGGTGTTTACGAATACGTTAAAGCAGCAAGAATAGTTAAACAAAAATATCCAAATGCAGTTTTCGGCTTATTAGGTCAGGAAGGCACTGTAAGGGCTAGCGATATAAAAGAATATCTTGACGATGGCAGTGTCGTTTATTATGGCGAAACTAGAGACGTTGTTAAGTATTACGAACAAGCATCAGTTTGCGTTCTTCCATCATATAGAGAAGGCTTTGGGCTTGTAAATGCAGAAGCAGGCGCTGTCGGCAGACCAGTTATAACGTGCAATACTTATGGTACAAAAGATACTGTCAAAGATGGATACAATGGATTTTTAGTTGAAGTTAAATCAGTTTCTGCGTTAGTGGAAAAGATGGTTTATTTTATTGAAAACCCAGAAAAAGTTGTTGAAATGGGCGAAAACGGAAGAAAATTTGTGGAAGAGAAGTTTAATCAAAAAGCAATAAATCAACAAATTTTTGAAGTTATTAATAGATAGGAGAAAAAATGTTATTTTCTATTATTGTTCCAATATATAAAGTTGAAGAATATCTAGCACAGTGTGTGGACAGTATTTTAGAACAAAGTTATACTGATTTTGAAGTTATATTAGTTGACGACGGTTCTCCTGATAATTGCCCTAAAATGTGCGATGATTATGCAAAAAAAGATAAAAGAGTTAAGGTTGTTCATAAAGAAAACGGCGGACTTATAAGCGCAAGAAAGGCTGGTTTAGAAATTGCTCAAGGCGATTATATTGTCAATATTGACGGCGATGATTTTGTTAAGAAAGATTTTTTATCAACAATAGCAAGTGCAATCGAAAAATATTCGGTTGATATGGTTTGCTTTGGTTATGAAGAAACTGACGGAATAAATTCAAGAAAAAAAGACATTTATAAATGTGAACTTGGTTTTTACGATAGGGAAAAAATTGAAAAAGATATTTTTCCTATATTGTTTGAAAGTGAAAGCGGGGAAAGTTTTCCAGCAGGAATAGTGCTTAAGGTGACGAAGAAAGAAGTTATAAAGCCTATTTTAAGTGGAATAGATTCACGAATTGTAATAGGCGAAGATGCCGTTTGCAGTAAGATATGTTTATTTTTTGCAAACAGCATTTACGTTGAAGATAAATCTATTTATTGCTATCGCACCAACTTGCAATCTCTTTCAAAAGTTAAAAAGCCACAAGACGTTATGGTGCCTTTACTAAGGGCGAAAGAAATTCAAAGTCGTGTTGACTTAAGCGTAAGAGATTTAAGAGAACAACTATATAGGTCAACTCTTCACGCATTATTTAATGCTGTGACAACTCAATTTTACAGCACTGAAAAATATGGTGCAGTGAAGAAAAAGTTAAAACAAGTTTTAAAAGAACCGTTCTACGACCAAGTAATAAGGAATTGTAAAACTAAAAGCAAAAAACTCAAATTTGCTAAATTTGCATTAAAACATAGATGTTTTTGGTTGATAAAATTGTATAGCAAGATAAAATAGGTGGGGAGATTATGGATAACGAAACTTTAAGAAAATTGCAGTTAGTAGAAATAGAACTACTAAAAGATTTTGATGTTTTTTGTAAAAAATACGATTTGAAATATTCCATTTATTCGGGCACGTTATTAGGTGCTGTTAGACACGGTGGCTTTATCCCTTGGGATGATGACGTTGACGTGTTTATGGAAAGAAATGAGTATGAAAGATTTTTGAAGTTATGGAGAGAAAATCCTGTTGAAGGATATTATTTGCAAGGTACGGATAGCCCTGACTATGAATTTATAAACTTTTCAAAAATTAGAAAATGTGGAACTAAATTCGGCACAAGTCTTGACGTGCGTTTATATGGCGAAGAAAACGTTGGCATATATTTGGACGTTTTCCCATTTGATAAAGTGCCAACCGACAAGAAAAAACGCAAAAAATTCTTGTTTAAGGCAAAACTTCGCATGGTTTATACAAGGGGATATCCTTTTACAAAAGGAAGTGCTTTTTTGAAACTTATTTCTAAAATTTTGCTTATTCCATCAAGAAAAAGACAAATTAAAATTCGTAATAAGTTAGAAAAACAAATAATTGACGGATGCAAAGATATGACCTGTGGCTATGAATATATGAGTTTAGCCGCATCAGAAAATTTTAAGACGTTTTATCCAGCAGAAGTTATAGAAAATATTTCAAGTATAAAGTTCGAAGATACAACTTTTAGCGCAGTTAAAGATTACGACAAAATGCTTACTATTCAATATGGCGACTATATGAAACTTCCACCAGAAGACCAACAAGTTTGTAAGCACGACCCAGAAGTTTTAGATTTTGGCGAATAGTTTAGTGGGGGGGAATAATGGCAACATATAAGAAAAAGATAGGATATACTTGTGGGGTTTACGATTTGTTCCACGTTGGGCATTTAAATCTTTTTGAAAGATGCAAGGCTCAATGTGATTATTTGATTGTTGGTGTTTGTGATGATAATTACGTGCGTACAGTTAAAAACAAAGAACCGATGATTAATGAAAATGATAGAACAAGAATAGTTAACGCCTTAAAGGTGGTTGATGAAGCACACGTTATTGACGTGGAAACAACCATTGATAAAATGAAAGCACTTGAAAAATTCAACTATAACGTTTTGTTTGTCGGTGATGACTGGAAAGGCACGGATAGGTTTAAGGCAACCGAAAAGCAATTTAAAGAAAATGGAATTGACGTTGAAATTGTGTTTTTCCCATATACACAAGGCGTTTCAACGTCTGCATTAAGAGAAGAATTAAAAAAATAAACAAAAAAATAAGGAGGAAAAATTATGGATAGTATGACAAAAAATACAGCCAAAAACACGGCGTTATTGTATTTGTTGACATTTGCCAAAATGGTTTTTCCATTGATAACTCTTCCTTATTTGACCAGAGTTTTAACTAGAGATAGTTATGGCGTTGTGACTTACGTGAAGTCTTGTATGACCTATTTGCATATATTAGTTGACTTTGGTTTTTTATATTCTGCAGTAAAAGATATAGTAAATTGTAATGGCGATAAAAAGAAGATAAGTATGATAACTAGCGAAGTTTTGGTCGCAAGGTTTTTGTTAGCCTTACTTTCGTTAGTTGTAGCAGTAGTTTTGTGCTTTTGCGTGCCTATACTAAAAGATTATTTTCTATTCACAATGTTATCGGCAGTTGCCGTTGCATTAACTTCACTTTTATTAGATTTTATGTTTAGGGGCTTGGAAAAAATGCACGTGTTAACGATAATATTCGTTATAATGCGTGGTATAACAACAGCCTTGACGTTTGTGTTTGTTAAAAGTGATAAGAACTTATTGATGATTCCTATTCTTGATATTATAGGTAATATAAGTGCTGTTATCATTTCACGATTCTTTTCATTTAAGTATAAAATTAAGTTTCATTTCCCAAAATTTAAAAACGTTTTTGAAAAATTAAAAGAATCAACCGTATATTTTGTTTCTGGCGTTGCAACCACTGTGTTTACTGCACTTGTGACGTTGCTTATCGGTATATTTATAACTGATTTAACACTTATTGCATACTGGGGTGTTTCAATTCAATTAATAAATGCCGTTGTAAGTATGTATGACCCTATTATGAAAGGCATACATCCACAAATGGTTAAGCATAAAAACATAAAGTTTATAGGAAAAGTTTTATGCCTATTTATGCCTATCGTCACGGCAGGTTGTTTGTTGTGTTTCTTTATTCCAGAAACCATAATAACCATAGTTGCCGGCAAAAAATATATCGATGCAGTGCCTGTGTTTAGGGGGCTTATTCCTATCATGTTTTTAAGTTTTCCTGCAATGCTTATGGGGTGGCCAACACTCGGTGCAATAAACAAGGAAAAACAAGTCACTTTATCAACTATAATTTCAGCACTTTTTCAAGTGATTGTTTTGGCAATACTTATTGCGCTAAACGCATTTACAATGACGGCGATTATAATCTTAAGAAGTGTGACCGAATGCGTGCTTATGTTAACTCGTGGATACTTCGTTCTTAAATATAGAAAAACCTTTTCAGAGGAAGAAAAAGATGTGGTTTAAACTAAAACAAAAATTAAAAAAGTGGAAAATTCTTGCACCGATAAGGTCATTAAAGAAAAATTTGCACGATAAAAAATTAATCAAGATAACCCACAAGTATGGTTATGATATAAACACGCTTATTAATCAAACAATAAAGGGCGAATTTGAGTATTATGCACTATGTGGAAACCTTTTAGGTATCGTTAGGGAAAACGCTTTTATAAAGTATGATAACGATATAGATTACGGCATAACCATAACCGATTATAGCGTGTGGGAAAGATTATATAATACGTTGATAAAAGCAGGTTTTTCTTATCATCACCATTTTGAATATAACGATATAATTACTGAACTTGCATTTAGATATAAGGGAGTTCACGTTGATTTCTTTGGTGTTTACGTTGATAACGGTAAAGGAAAAATATGTAGTGGACTTCGTTATGGTGACGTGGAATATCTAAATAATGAATTTACGCCTGTAGAAGTTATATTTGATTATAAAGAAGGTGTTATTGAAAAGCCAGTAAAGAATACTATTTTCAATATTCCAACATGTTATCACGAATTTTTGCTTTCGAATTATGGCGAAAATTATATGACGCCTATTAAGAATTTTTCGGCTGGTGACAGTATGAAAAACGTTATAAAGAAAAAACAAGAAAAGATGTTTTATAAAAAAGATATTGATAAAAAATTTTTAGTTTAAAACTTGTGTTTTCACAAGTCAAATAAAGGAGAAAACAAATATGAATATTGCTTTGATTATCGCTGGGGGAAAGGGCTCAAGAACGGGTCAAGAAATTCCAAAACAATATTTAACTGTAAATGATAAACCTATTATCATATACACTTTAGAAAACGTGCAAAAAATGGAAGAAATTGACAGCATAGTTGTAGTTGCTTCACAAGGTTGGGAAGATTTTGTTTTATCTTATGCAAAACAATTTTCAATAACCAAACTTGAAACTATAATTTTTGGTGGACAAACTAGACTTCAATCTATCTTAAACGGCTTAAAGTACATTTTTGAAAAATATAGCGATGATGACGTGGTTGCAATTGCCGATGCTGTTAGACCACTTGTGCCACAACAAGTTTTTACCGACTCTATAAATACAGTTAAAGAAAAGGATTGTTTTACTATACCTGTTGATAGATGCCCTGATAGTATGTTTACTTCCGTTGGGGGCAAATATATCGAGGGTATGGCAAATAGAGATACGCTATTTAAGGGGCAAACACCAGAATGCGGTAAAGTACGTGCACTTAAAGAAATTTTTACTTACGCTGAAGAAAACGGAATTGATAATATTGCACCAACTGAATTAAGTTTTATATGTGGTAAAAAAATTGAGATAGTAAAAGGCTCAACCAAGAGTTTTAAGATAACCACTAAAGAAGACATAGAAATACTTAAAGCAATATTAGGGGCTAAAAACACTAAACTTATTTAATTCTTTTAAACAAGGCATTGTATTTTCTTGACATATTGTCTTTTAAATGTTATTCTAAATAAGGTTAATAAATAAATCTTTAATTCGGTACGAGATGCCGACAAGGTTTTATAAATAAAGCGGGCTAGCCCGTAGTTTACGTTTATAATAGGCCTTGCTTTAGCACGGCCTTTTGTTTTACAAGTGCAGGAGATAAAAATGGATTACATACTTAAAAATGCAAAAGTCTATATAAATGGTAGTTTTGTTGAAACCGACCTTGCAATAGTTGCAGGGAAAGTTTTGTTTTCAATGCCATTAGACTCTTCTTCTTGCACAGTTATTGATTGTTTAAATAAAGTTATTTTTCCCGGTTTTGTTGATGTTCACGTACATTTAAGAGAGCCGGGTTTTTCATATAAAGAAACCATTAAGTCGGGTACAATGGCAGGTGCAAGCGCAGGTTATAGCGCACTTTTTTCTATGCCAAACTTAAAGCCCGTGCCAGACAGTGTGGAAAACTTAATGGTTCAACAACAAATTATCGATAAGGATGCTGTCGTTTCAGTTTATCCTTATGCATCAATCACAAAAGGTCAAAAGGGTGAAGAACTTTCTGATTTGACTGAACTATCTAAACACGTTTTGGCATTTTCTGATGATGGTGTTGGCGTGCAAGATAGTGAAATGATGGAAACTGCAATGCAAATTGCAAAACAAGAAGGTAAACTTATCGTTGCGCATTGTGAAGATAATTCACTTCTTAACGGTGGATATATACACGATGGCGAATATGCAAAAGCACACGGCCACAAAGGAATTTGTTCTGCAAGTGAATATAAGCAAATAGAAAGGGATATAGAATTAGTTAGTAAAATCGGTGTTAAATATCACGTTTGCCACGTTTCATCAAAAGAAAGCGTTGAAGCGATTAGAAAGGCTAAAAAAGACGGCGTTAACATAACGGCAGAAACTGGTCCACATTACTTGCTTTTTGATGACAGTATGTTGAAGGAAGACGGCGCATATAAAATGAACCCACCTATTAGGGCAAAAGATGATAGGATTGCCCTTGTTGAAGGGATAAAGGACGGTACTATTGATATGATTGCCACCGACCACGCCCCACATTCAGCAGAAGAAAAAAGCAGGGGATTAAAGAGTATAAACGGAATAGTTGGTTTAGAAACTGCTTTCCCAACTCTATACACAAGCCTAGTTAAAACTGGGGAAATAAGTTTAGAAAAACTAGTTGAACTTATGAGTGTCAACCCAGCAAAGCGTTTTGATTTGGATATTGAAATAAAAGAACAAAAAATAGCAAACTTATGTGTATTTGACCTTGAAACAGAGTATGAAATAGACAGTGCAAACTTTTATTCAATGGGCAAATGCACGCCGTTTGACAAACAAAAAGTTTTTGGCAAGTGCTTATATAACTTTACCAACGGCAAGTTGGTTTTCAAAAGATAAAAAATTTTTACACATATATTTAGGAAAAAAAGGAGATAATTATGCCTAAAAGAACGGACATTAAGAAAGTTTTAGTTATAGGGAGTGGCCCTATCGTAATCGGTCAAGCAGCAGAATTTGACTATGCTGGCACACAAGCTTGCCTTGCGTTAAAGGAAGAAGGATATGAAGTTATTCTTTGCAACTCTAACCCAGCAACCATTATGACCGACACTGCTATTGCAGACAAAGTTTATATGGAACCTTTGACGTTAGAATACGTTGCAAGAATTTTGCGTTATGAACGTCCAGACGCCATTATTCCAGGTCTTGGCGGACAAACTGGTTTAAATCTTGCAATGCAACTTGCTAAAAAAGGCGTTTTAGATGAATGTGGTGTTAAACTTTTGGGAACAAACGCACGTTCAATCGAAAGGGCAGAAGATAGAGAATTGTTTAAGGAAATGTGCGAATCTATCGGTGAGCCAGTAATTGAATCTGAAATCACATATAGCATTGAGCAAGCAAAAGAATCAGCAGAAAGAATCGGCTATCCTGTAGTTTTGCGTCCTGCATTCACGTTAGGTGGCACAGGCGGTGGCTTTGCTGACAATGAAGAAGAATTAGAACAAATTATGAAAAATGCGCTCAAACTTTCACCAGTTCGTCAAGTTTTGGTTGAAAAGAGCGTAAAAGGGTATAAAGAAATAGAATTTGAAGTTATGCGTGACTCTAAAGATAACGCTATAACCATCTGTGGTATGGAAAACGTTGACCCTGTTGGCGTTCATACTGGTGACTCAATCGTTGTTGCACCTATTCTTTCACTTCCAGACCACGAATTGAAAATGCTTAACGATGCAGCGATTAAGATTATTCGTGAACTTCAAATTGAAGGTGGTTGCAACGTTCAATTTGCACTTCACCCAACAAACGGTAAATATTATCTTATCGAAGTTAACCCACGTGTATCACGTTCATCAGCGTTGGCATCAAAGGCAAGTGGATATCCTATTGCAAAAGTGACTGCAAAAGTTGCCGTTGGTATGACCCTTGATGAAATTCACGTGTCTGGCACTACTGCAATTCACGAACCAAAATTAGATTACATAGTTTCAAAATTCCCACGTTTCCCATTTGATAAGTTTACAACGGCATCAAACCTTTTGGGCACACAAATGAAAGCGACTGGCGAAGTTATGGGAATAGGCTCAAACCTTGCAGAATCTATGTTAAAGTCTATCCGTTCTCTTGAAATCGGTGTAAACCATTTCTACATTGCAAAATTTGACCATATGTCAACCGAAGATATGCTTAACTATATCACTGAATTTAGGGCAGACAATATCTTTGCCGTTGCAGAACTCTTGTGGCGTGGCGAAAGCGTTGATAAAATTCACGAAATTACAAAGATTACAAAACTTTTCTTGAATACCATTTTAGATATCGTAAATATGGAAAAAACCTTAAAGGAAAATAAACACGATATTGAAATATTAAGAAAAGCAAAAGTAATGGGCTTTTCTGATAAATATATCGCTCATCTTTGGGATGAAAAGGAACTTGAAGTTAATGCTTTAAGAAAAGCAAACGATATTAAGCCTGTCTATAAGATGGTTGACACACTTTATAGTGGGGCGTATATCCCATATTTCTATTCAACCTATACAGGCAAAAACGATTCAATCTTAACGAATAAAGAAAAGACGGTCGTTTTGGGTAGCGGTCCTATAAGAATCGGTCAAGGTATTGAGTTTGACTATTCAACAGTTCACGCAGTGCAAACGATTAAGGAAAGTGGAAGGGAAGCAATCATTATCAATAACAACCCTGAAACCGTTTCAACCGACTATACTGTTGGCGATAAACTTTATTTTGAACCATTGACACCAGAAGACGTTATGAACGTTATTGAGTTTGAAAACCCACAAGGCGTTATCACTTCTCTTGGTGGACAAACTGCAATCAACCTTGCTGAAGACATTATGGAAAGGGGTGCAAAATTAATCGGCACAGACTGTGAAGCAATCAACAATGCTGAAGACAGAGATGCTTTTGAAAAGATTATGCATAAACTTGGTATCCCACAACCAAAAGGTCAAGCAGTATTCAGCGTTGAAGACGGTGTTAAGGTTGCCGAAGAAATCGGTTATCCTGTATTAGTTCGCCCATCATACGTTTTGGGTGGACGTGCAATGCAAATCGTTGGTAACGAAGAAGGTTTAAGACAATACCTTAAAACAGCCGTTGATATAAGTGAAGACCATCCTATTTTGGTTGATAAATATATCGTTGGTAAGGAACTTGAAATCGATGCTGTTTGCGACGGAAAAGACGTGTTTATACCAGGTATTATGGAACTTATTGAAAGAACAGGTATTCACTCTGGCGATAGCATAAGCGTATATCCAACATTCTCTGTAAGCCAAAAGGCAAAACAAACTATCCTTGAATACGGCAAAAAGTTGGGCTTGGGCATCGGTATTGTTGGTCTTTATAATATTCAATTCATAGTTGACAGCAATGAAGACGTTTACGTTATCGAAGTTAACCCACGTTCATCAAGAACCGTGCCTTTCTTGTCAAAATCAACAGGCTATTCACTTGCCGATATCGGCACAAAGGTTATTTTAGGTCAAAGCCTAAAAGAACAAGGAATAGATTTCTTATATCCACCAGAAAAGAAACGTTGGTACGTTAAAGTTCCTGCTTTCTCTTTCAACAAATTGAAGGGCTTGGATGCATACCTTTCACCAGAAATGAAATCTACTGGCGAAGCAATCGGCTATGACGATAAACTCAACAGAGCATTGTTTAAGGCAATTCAAGCATCTGGTATGAACGTTATGAATTACGGCACGCTTTTCGTTTCAATTGCAGACTGCGATAAAGAAGAAGCACTTCCACTTGTTAGAAGATTTTATAATCTTGGCTTTAACATTGAAGCGACTGTCGGCACAGCAAACTTCTTAAAGAAAAACGGTATTAGAACAAGAATTAAGAAGAAATTAAGCGAAGGCAGTGAAGAAATTTTAGATTCAATTAGAAAAGGATACGTTACATACGTAATAAGCACACGTGACGTTAATTCGTTGGGACAAGCAAGCGACGGCTATCAAATTAGGCGTGCTGCAGTTGAAAACAACGTTACAATGTTCACTGCGCTTGATACGGTTAGAGTATTGCTTGACGTTTTGGAAGAAACAACGCTTACAATATCAACAATAGATGCATAAAGGAGTTAAATTGTGAAAAAGGTAATATTTACGATTTTAACTAATGAAAAATTAACCGATTCGGTGTATAAAATGACGCTTTCGGGCGATACAAGTGGTATCGCTCGCCCAGGTCAATTCGTTAATATTCAACTTGACGGGCTTTATCTTCGCCGTCCTATTTCGGTGTGTGATTATGAAGAAGGCAAACTAACCATTATTTACAAAGTGGTTGGCAAAGGCACAGAACAAATGAGTTGGCTTGATGCTGGCACAAAGTTAGATATTTTGGTTGGTCTTGGCAACGGCTATTTTACCGATTTTGCTGGCGAATATCCACTTTTAATCGGTGGGGGCGTTGGCGTTCCACCACTTTATAACCTTGCTAAAACTTTGATAGCAGAAGGCAAAACACCAACCGTTATTTTAGGTTTTAACACGGCAAGCGAAATCTTTTATAAAGATGAGTTTGAAAGTTTGGGTGTAAAGGTCTTAGTTACCACGGTTGACGGCAGTTTTGGAATCAAAGGTTTTGTAACAGATGCAATTAAACAAGTTGAAAAATATACGCACGTTTATTGTTGTGGTCCAGAACCTATGCTTAAGGCAATTTACAACAATACAACCGAAGGTGGCTCATACTCGTTTGAAGAAAGAATGGGCTGTGGCTTTGGTGCTTGTATGGGTTGCTCTTGTAAGACCAAGTATGGCAACAAGAGAATTTGTAAGGACGGCCCAGTGCTTCAAAAGGAGGAAATCATATGGTAGATATTAGAACTTCACTCTGCGGAGTTGAACTAACAAACCCAGTTATTCCTGCAAGTGGCACGTTTGGTTTCGGTTATGAATTCAACGATATATACGATATAAACGTTTTGGGTGCAATTTCTATTAAGGGAACTACAAAAGAAGCACGTTTTGGCAACCCAACACCAAGAATTGCAGAGTGTACGGCAGGTTTAATCAACTCAATCGGTTTGCAAAACCCAGGTATTGACGCCGTTATTGAAAAGGAAATCCCAAAATTAAGGCAAGTTTATCATAAGCCGATAATTTCAAACATCAGTGGCTTTTCTATTGAAGAATACGTGCACTGTTGTGAAAAGATAAACCAAGTTAAAGACGTTGACATTATAGAAGTAAACATCAGTTGTCCAAACGTTCACAACGGTGGTATGAGTTTCGGCACTCAAGCAAGCAACGCTGAAGCAGTTGTAAAGGCTGTTAGAAAGGTTACAACTAAACCACTATTTATAAAACTAACGCCAAACGTAACGGACGTTGTTGAAATTGCAAAGGCTTGCGAACAAGGTGGTGCAGACGGTATAAGTTTAATCAACACTTCGCAAGGATTAAGAATTGACTTAAAGAGAAGAAAGCCGGTTATTGCAAATAAAATCGGTGGTTTCTCTGGCAGAGCAATTTTCCCTATCGCATTAAAGATGGTATATCAAGTGTACGATGCAGTTAAACTTCCAATTATGGGTATAGGAGGGGTAGCAACTGCTGAAGACGTGATTGAAATGATGATGGCAGGTGCAAGTGCTGTTCAAGTTGGGGCAGAAAACCTTGTTAACCCTTATGCTTGCAGAGATATTATCAACAACTTGCCATACGTTATGCAAAAATACAAAATAGAAAAATTAACTGATATTATAGGAGAAGCACACAGATGAATAAAGACGTAATTATAGCGTGTGATTTTAACAGCAAAGAACAGCTTTTTAGTTTTTTAGATAAGTTTGACGGCAGTGAAAAACCTTACTTAAAAGTGGGTATGGAATTGTTTTATGCGGGCGGTATTGAAATCGTTAAGGAAATCAAAAAGCGTGGTCATAAAATCTTTTTGGACTTAAAACTCCACGATATTCCAAACACCGTTAAAAAGGCAATGGCAGTTTTATCAAGTTTTGACGTGGATATGGTTAACTTGCACGCAGGTGGCGGTTCAATTATGATGAAAGGTGCTTTAGAAGGTTTAACAAGACCAGACGGCACACGTCCACTCTTAATTGCCGTGACACAATTAACTTCAACAAACCAAGAACTTATGACAAACGAACTTTTAATCGACAAGCCACTTGATGAAGTTGTTATGAGTTATGCATTAAATGCAAAGGCAAGTGGACTTGACGGCGTTGTTTGTTCTCCATTAGAAGCAGGCAAAGTTCACGAAGTATGTGGTAAAGAATTCTTAACCATCACCCCTGGTATCCGTTTAGCAGGGGACGCTGTTGGCGACCAAAAGAGAGTGACAACCCCAGCCCTTGCAAGAGAAATCGGTTCAGACTATATCGTTGTTGGCCGTTCTATAACTGGGGCAGAAGACCCAGTTAAAGCATATAGACAATGCGTAAAAGAATTTTTAGGTTAATATAAGGAGATTTTTACTATGGATACAGCAAAAATAGTTGCACAAAATTTACTTAAAATCAAGGCGGTTTTTCTCCGTCCAAACGAACCATTTACTTGGGCAAGTGGTATTAAAAGCCCAATTTATTGCGATAACAGGCTTATTTTAACTGCACCAGAAAGCCGTGACATAGTTGAAAAGGCTATTGCAGAAACAGTAAAGAGAGAATATCCAGATGCTGAAGCACTTTTCGGCACAAGCACTGCTGGTATTGCACACGCAGCCATTGCAGGTCATATTTTAGGCATGCCTATGGGTTATGTTCGTGGAAGCAGTAAAGACCACGGCAGAAATAATAAAATCGAAGGCAAACTAGAAAAAGGCACAAAGGTAGTTGTTGTTGAAGACCTTATTTCAACCGGTGGAAGTTGTATCGACGTTGTTGATGCACTCCGTGAAGCAGGTGCTGAAGTTTTGGGTATAGTAAGCATTTATACGTACGGTATGAAGAAAGGCTTGGAAAGATTAGAAGAAGCAAAGGTTAAAAACGTTTCTTTAACTGACTTTGACACAGTTATTGAAGTTGCTGCTGAAACGGGATATATTGAAAAGGAAGACGTTGAAAGATTAAAGAAGTTTAGAGATAATCCATCTGACGAAAGTTGGATAAAGGCATAAAAGGAGAAAATATGAGAAATTTATTAGCCATCACAGATTTTTCTGTTAAAGAAATTGATGAGTTAATTAGCGTTGCTGAAAAAATTAAGGCAAACCCAGAAGAATTCCAAGAAAAGTGCAAACACAAAAAACTTGCAACATTATTCTTTGAACCTTCAACAAGAACAAGGTTGTCTTTTGAATCGGCAATGTTATCACTTGGTGGAAACGTTTTGGGCTTTTCTGATGCAAACAGTTCATCATCATCAAAAGGCGAAAGCGTTGCTGATACAATTAGAGTAGTAAGTTGCTATTCTGACATAATTGCAATGCGCCACCCAAAAGAAGGTGCACCACTCGTTGCATCTTTCGTTTCAACCGTTCCTATCATAAACGCAGGGGACGGCGGACATAACCACCCAACTCAAACGCTAACAGACCTTCTCACAATCAAAACGGAAACTGGCAAATTAGATAACTTCACCATAGGTTTTTGTGGGGACTTAAAGTTTGGCAGAACTGTGCACTCTTTAATTCAAGCACTTGCAAGATATAAGGGTATAAAATTGGTGTTGATTTCGCCAAACGAACTTAAACTTCCAGATTACGTTAAAAAGGACGTTATTGAAAAGTACAATATGGAATACGTTGAAGTGACAAGCCTTGAAGATGCTATGCCAGAACTTGACGTGTTGTATATGACAAGAGTTCAAAAAGAAAGATTTTTCAATGAAGACGATTATTTAAGACTTCGTGACAGTTACATATTAGATATTGAAAAATTGCAAAAGGGCAAAGCCGACTTGAAAATTCTGCACCCATTGCCAAGAGTAAACGAAATATCGGTTGACGTGGATAACGACCCACGTGCTTGCTACTTTAAGCAAGTTGAAAACGGCAGATATATTCGTATGGCGTTGATATTAAAATTGTTAGAGATTAAATAGGAGAATAATTATGATAATTGACCCTATAAAAAATGGTATAGTAATCGACCATATTCAAGCAGGCAAAGGTAAAGCCATTTATGACTTTTTGGAACTTGAACAATTAGGTTGTTCAGTTGCTTTAATTAGAAACGTTTTCAGCAAGAAAACAGGCAAGAAAGATATTATCAAAATTGATGAAATTATCGATATCGACTTTGACGTTTTGGGATATTTAACACCATCTGCAACTGTTAGCATAATCAAGAACGAAAAGATAGTTGATAAGAGAAAGATTGAACTTCCAGAAACGCTTAAAAACGTTATAAAGTGTAAAAATCCACGTTGTATCACAAGCGTTGAACAAGGAATTGAACACACGTTTAAACTTGTTGACAAGGAAAATAAAGTTTATCGTTGTATTTATTGCGAATCAAAAGCAAACGACTAATAAAACAAGAGATTTTACGTTTTTGTGTTGACAAAAACGCACGTTTGTTTTATAATTAAACAAGTGATTAAAAATATAAGGAAATGCTTATGAAACAAGAAACTTTGAAATGGGTTAAAGACGCTTATAAAACAGAAGCGGAATGTATAATGGAAATGCTCAATTACTTTGATGAAAAGGAATTTGCAAAAGCGATTGATATTTTAATTAACGCAGAAAGAATAGGTACGACTGGTTGTGGACACTCTGGTATAATAATGCAACACTTATCACACCTTCTTTGCTGTATTGACCAACCTGCAAAATTCGTTTCTCCAGCAGAAGCAGTTCACGGTGGAACGGGTTATTTTAAGGCAGGGGATGCTATGATTTTTGCATCACGTGGTGGCAAGACAAAAGAACTTCTTCCTATACTTGATATTTGCAAGAAGAAAGGTGTTAAGATTATTTCTATTACCGAAAACTTGGATTCACCTTTGGCTTTGGGCGCAGACGTTGTTATTAAGCAATACGTTAATAAAGAATGTGATAGATACAACGCTCAAGGAACGACCAGCACAACTTCACTCTGTATGATTTCACACGCAATTCAAACTGCAATTTTGGAAGAAACCAACTTCCAAATTGAACAATTTGCTGTGACTCACCCAGGTGGAGCAGTTGGCGAAAGATTAAACGAAAAAGCACTTTTCTAAAATATAACTTTTCTAAACACAAGGAGAAAATTATGAAAAAAGATTATAAAATTAGCGAACCATTTTTTGAATACGGTCCAAAATGTTATATGTATGGCAAAACTTTGGTTAAAATGGCAAAGGGATTAGATAAACTTGCTAAAAAGTATAACGTAGACGTTATTCTTGATATACCTGATACAGAAATTTATAACGTTGCAAAACACGTTAAGAGAGTTCACGTTTATTCACAACATATGGATAGTATTCCTGTTGGTAGGGGTATGGGCAGAACTCTTCCAGAAGCAGTTAAAGAAGCAGGTGCAGTTGGCGTTATGCTCAACCACGCTGAAAGAAAACTTACTTTAGAAGAAATCGAACAAGCAATTAAGCGTGCAGATGAATTAGGTCTTGCAACAATGGTTTGCGCAGACTCTATTGAAGAAGTTAAGGCTGTTGCGAAACTTGGACCAAACATTTTGGTTGCTGAACCAACCGAACTTATCGGCACAGGTAAACCAGCAGACAAAGAATACGTTGATGAAGTTATTAAGGTTATTAGAGAAATCAACCCAGATATCAAACCTTTCCCATCTGCAGGTATCTCTAAAGGCGAAGATTGTTATAACATTATTAAGGCTGGCGCATCAGCATCAGGTTGCTCTTCTGCAATCGCAAAGGCTGAAAACCCACTTAAACTTGCTGAAGAAATGATTAGTGCTGTTCGTCGCGCTTATGACGAAACAAGAAAATAAGAAAAACTAACCCGAAAGGGAAAAAATAAAGAAAAAAATTATTAAAGGAGAACTTTATTATGGAATTTAAAGTATTTCAAAAAGAAATCGAATTACAATCAAAGGGCTGGAGACCAACCTTCCACGACGTGACAAGCGATATCTTGGCAATCGTTGAAGAATCTGGCATTAAGAACGGTACAGTATGCATCGCATCACACCACACAACTTGTTCAGTAATGGTTCAAGAATGTTCACACGACATCGACCTTTACGATTTGGAATATTTGCAACACGACTTATTAAAGATTATGCAAAAAATTATTCCAGATTATAGCGAAACAAATCAATATATGCACCCAGGTCCAATACATACACAATTCGGTAGATTCGTAAACGAACCAGGTGACCACACAAGTCTTAACACAGACGGACACCTTCGTTCTTGTTTCTTCGGCAGAAGTGAAACAATGACTATTAAGGACGGCGTTCTTGATGGTGGTGAATTCGCTCACGTTTACTTCATTGACTGGGACCAAGTTCGTGCTAGACATCGTCAACTTAACGTGACTGTTATGGGTACAGCAGAAAAAATCAACGACAGAAAATACAACGATGGTAAGGTTGTTGATACAACAGTTCGTAAGTACACACCAGAAGAAAAGGCTGATGACGTTCACTACACATTGAACTGGAAAAGATAAGAATTGTTAAAATATAGTGTTTTCTCTGTCAAAATTTTGGCAGAGAAAATTTTTTGATTATTTTACTAATATGGGAAGACGTTATGGTTTTTATTAAGACTTTAGAGCAAACTAGCATTTTATTAATATTCATATTAACGGGCTATTTTTTGCGTAAAAAAGAAATTATAAACGAAAGTGGCAAAAAAGTTCTTGCTGGGCTTTTGGTTAACTTGTTTTCACCTTGTTATGCGATTGCAAGTTTGTCAACTCAACTTTCAATCGAAAAAATAAACGAATATTTAATTTATTTACTTGCGGGAACCGTTCTTGCGATAGTGATAATTTTTGTTGCATTGCCTTTTGCTAGATTGTTAGGCAAGGATAAACTTGAAAGAAATATCTTAAAATATGCTTTGGCATTTGCTAACATAGGTTATTTTGGTTATCCTGTTGTGGGTGCAGTGTTTGACGAAACAGTTAAGGCCACGATGATTCTTTTCTGTATTCCACAAACTATTGCTATAAATACATACGGTTATCAAATTTTAACTTCAAAAATTAAAGATACACCAGAAGCGCTTGCAAATACGATGGAAAACAATAAAAAGAAGTTTAACTGGAAAGAGAATTTAAGGTTTTTACGTTCAGTTCCATTTATCGGCACAATGCTCGGTGTTATAATAGGTCTTATTCCTTTTACAATGCCAGCGTACTTAACAAACCTTTTGAATTTAGCAGGAAATTGTCAAAGTGCAACGGCTATGCTTTTAACAGGCTCTGTTTTGGCAGGTGTTCCTTTCTTAAAGTTGTTTTCTTCTTGGAAACCTTACGTTATAGGTGTGATAAGATTACTTGTAATACCTGTTATCCTTGGCGTGCCTATGTACTTGTTTGGTTTACGTGGAGAGTTGTTTATAATTTGTATGGCGTGCATTTCAATACCTGTTGGTATGAACGTCGTTGTATATCCAGAATCAGCAGGGCTTGACGGAACGTCTGGCGCAAAGATGTGCTTTATATCTTACGTTTTGGCTGTGGCAACACTTCCTGTGGTATTCGAAATAGTAAAAATATTAGCATAAAAAGCAAAAACGCATATCAACTTGATATGCGTTTTTTTATTAAGTATAGGCAAAAAGGATAATTAAATCAGTTGCAAAATATTAAGGTATTAACTATAATATAAAGTATGAAGAAATTAAAAATGGCACTCCAACTTTTTTGGACGATGTTTAAGATAGGTCTTTTCACTTTTGGCGGTGGCTATGCTATGGTTGCCATTTTGGAAAGGGAACTTGTTGAAAGAAAAAAGTGGATGGAACACGAAGAATTTATGGATTTGCTTTCAATCGCTGAAAGCACCCCAGGGCCTATTGCAGTTAACAGTGCAACTTATATCGGTTATAAAAGTTGTGGAGTTTTGGGCTCATTTTTTGCAACGCTCGGCGTAGTGTTGCCATCTTTTATAATAATCTTTTTAATTTCTATTTTTTACGATGCGTTTATTCAAATAAAATGGGTGGGTTATGCCTTTAAGGGTATAAACGCTTGCGTTGCATTTTTGATTTTATCATCAGGGCTTAAAATGTTAAAAAAATTAAAGTGCACCACACTTAACATCATATTGTTTTTATTGACGATTTGTGGGATAATAACCTTTTCGGTTTTCTTTCCACAAATAAGTTTTTCTTCCATTTTTTATATCCTTATAGGTGGAGTGGTTGGCGTTGTCGTTTACTTGATAACGTATCTTAAAAACAAGGAAAAACTTGCAAAGAAAACGCCACAAGACAAGGAGGATAAGTAATGATTTATTTGGAATTATTCTTAACCTTCTTAAAGATAGGTGCAGTTTCCTTTGGCGGTGGCTACGCTATGATACCACTAATTCAAGATGAAGTTGTTGCACACGGTTGGTTGTCGATTAACGAAATCTTAAACTTTATTGCTGTTTCTGAAAGCACACCCGGTCCTATCGCAATAAATATGGCAACTTTTGTTGGTTCAAGTCAAGGTGGGTTGTTTGGCGCTTTTTGTGCAACGCTTGGCGTGGTTTTGCCATCGTTTGTAATAATCTTAATCATCGCATCAATTATAAAAGGACTTTTAAAGTATGCAGGTGTGCAAGCCTTTTTAAGTGGGTTGCGCCCAGTTGTTGTTGGACTTATTTTAGGCACGGCAATAACTATATTTTTGCAAGTGATTTTGGCTTTTCAAAACGTACAAACAAGCACGATAAATTTTGACTATAAAGCACTTATAATTTTTGGTATAGTTGTAGGCATAAATTTCGTTTATAAGAAAAAAACTAAAAAAGTTATTTCGCCTATTTTGCTTATTATTATTTCAGCAACGTTAGGCTTGATTTTATACGGACTATTGTAAAAATCGTTTTACAAATTAGTCTTTATGTGATAAAATGATAAAAAATTTAACGAAAAGCAAACTTTTCGTTAAATAAAGCAGGTGTAGTTTAGTGGCAAAACAACAGCTTCCCAAGCTGTGGTTGTGAGTTCGATTCTCATCACC
>JAZQYW010000046.1:0-25361 GCA_045633745.1 Christensenellaceae bacterium | reverse complement strand
AAATTACGTCTATGCCCATATTAAGTCCCCTACAAAACTAAAACAAATAAAACTAAACCTATCAAAAACCCCAACTTAATATATAAAACTATGTATTTCTTTTCGTTTTCAGTGCTTTCTTTTTGTTTTTCCATTATACTTTCGTTTGCTTTACCCAAGAATTCTAATTGCGACTGTTTATCGCCTGTCCCTAAAATCTTTAAGTAATTATGTAAATATTCAATCTCATCTTTTGATAAATATTGTTTATCAAAATCAAATGAATTATTTTTTATATAATTATTTAATACTAGGTAAAAATCACTTTCATCATTGTTTTTAATAATATTTGTTATTGTTGTTTGCTTAAAAGAAATTTCCTGTTTTAATTTATTGTTAAAATTATAAAAATCATTATAAAATTCTTTTCTTAATGAAAACTTGCCAGACATTATATAACCAAGTAAAGTTGATAGGCAAATTAAAACTATACCTAAAACTATTTTCATACAACTTGAAAATCCTTATTAAAAACCTTTTCTATCTTTCCTATGTTGTTTTTTGACAAAATTATATATCGGTCAAAGATATCGTTGATAAAATGTTCTTTTTTAATCAAATTATCTATTCCGTCACTATGACAACTTGCTATAATTTTTATACCAGAAGAAAGAACGTTTTTAGCACAAATCCAATCATCTTGACTCAATAATTCATCAGTTATTACTATTGATGGCGACATAGAGCGAATTGCATAATTAAATGCATAATACTTGTTGCAAAATTTAATTGAATCTATATTTTCTCCTTTAACATTTTCAAATTCGCCCCTTTCATCAATTATAAGTATTGAAAATTTATTAATATCATTAAGTTTAGATGCAATATCTTTAAGTAAGGTTGTTTTCCCCAGTCGTGGTGGAGAAACTATCAACGTGTTATTAATAACACCGTTATTAACGATATATTTAAGATGCTTTTCAGCACAATCTTTAATTTCGTGTGCAACTCTAATGTTTAGTGATGTGAAATTTTTAATCGTTTGAAGTTGATTGTTAGAATATACACACTCTCCACAAATTCCGATTCTAATTCCGTTTTCAACAGTTATAAACCCGTCTTTAATTTTGTCGTTAAAAGCGTATAAGGAATGTTCTGTTGCACAACTGATTATATGGTTAATATCATCTATACTACAAACAATGGCATTGTTTTTATTTAGGCTTGTCCCTTCTTTTGATAAATAACAAAAATCATTTTGATAATTAATTTTAATAGGATAGCCATTTCTTAATCGAATTTCATACAAGTAATCTAAGTTAACATTCTTTAAGGCTTGTCTAATATTTTTCGGTAAAAAACTAAATTCCATTTATATTAAATTATGAATTAAAAATAAATTTTAGAACAAAAAAAGAGCAGATATTAAATATCTGCTCTAATTACTTTTAACTAAATTAGTTTTCTGATTTTGCCAACATTTCAGCGATTGAAACGCCTGCATCATCATTGTCTTTCCATTCATGAAGTTCTGCATCAGCATCTTCAACAGGTTCTTTTGCCTTGCGTTTCTTACCTTTTGTTTCCTTTTCTTCTTCAACAGGTTTTTCGATTTCTGGCAATAAAGCCTTGATAGACAATGTCATTTTTTCTTTTTCAATATTGATGTCGATAATCTTTGCATCAACTTCTTGACCAACTTCTAATGAAGCAACTGGATTTTCCAACCATTGATTTGAAATTTGAGAAATGTGAACTAAACCATCGATTCCTTTTTCAACTTCAACGAAAGCACCGAAGTTAACAAGTCTAACAACCTTACCCTTAATAACATCACCAACGTTATACTTTTCAGAAACTAAATCCCATGGTCTTGGTTGTAATTGCTTATAACCGATTGAAACTCTCTTGTTTTCTTGGTCAATCTTTAAGATTTTGAATTCATAGTTTTTGCCAAGTTCTAATACTTCAGCACAGTCCTTGCAACCAGTCCAAGAAAGGTCAGAAATGTGTGCTAAGCAGTCAAAACCGTTAACGTCAACAAATGCACCGAAAGCAGAGAATCTAACAGGAGTTCCTAAAACAACGTCGCCTTCTTGGATATTGCCAAAGAATTCTGCTTCTTTTTGAGCCTTAATTGCATCGCGTTCAGCTTTTTCAGCTTCAAGGATAACTCTTTGTGAACCAACGATTTGTCTACGAGCGCCTCTTGATTCAACCTTTTCAGCCTTAAGTCTTAAAGTCTTGCCAACGTATTTTTCAAGGTCTTTAACAAAACCCAACTTGATTTGTGAAGATGGAATGAAAACGTTGTATGAACCATACTTACCGATTAAACCACCCTTATTTGTTGCAGTGATAACTGCATCAAAAATTTTGCCGTTTTTAATTTCTTCTATTTCGGCTTCTTCTTTCAATACGCTTTCCATTGCTTTTTCAGAGAAAACAATAGGATTCTTTGCGATAACCATAACGCGAATTTTTTGACCAACCTTATCTTTGTAGTCGGCTTTGTTATATTCGCCTAAAATTTCTTCTTTTGGTAAAGACAAGTCGTCTCTTTTAGCGCCCTTTATTGAAAGAGTAAGTCCTTCATCTTTAGCAGAAGTAATAACTGCGGAAACAATTTGACCCTTTCTAAGGTCTTTGCTTGCTTTCATGCCGTCAATTGCTTTTTCAAATTCTGACTTTACTGCCACTTCACTGTTTGTGTTCTTTTGTTCTTGTTGAACCTCACTTGCAACGGTTTCCGTAGTGATAGTTTCTTCTGGTGTAATTTTCTCCATATGCGAGATAACCTCCTGAAATTGTTCTTTTGGCGTTGACGCTCCCACAACAATTCCTATTTTATTAAATTTTTTTATTTTTGAGTAATCAAATTCGGCCGGATTAATAATATAAAAAACGTTTGGACATACGCTTGCGCAAATATCAAAAAGTTTTTGAGTGTTATTACTTTTCCCTCCGCCAATAACAAGAACTGCTTGGCTTTTAAGAGATAAAGTTTCCGCCTCTATTTGTCGCTTAGTTGTAGTATAGCAAATTGTCTTGAAAATATCAACTGTTTTTGCCTTGCTAGAGTTAAAATTTTTAATAATTTTATCAAATTTTTGCTCAGAGTAGGTAGTTTGGACAACAATACACAATTTATCCGCCTCAATGCACTCCAATTCTTCCCTACTTTCAGTTATAACAGCAGTATTGTCACACCAACCATTTATACCGATAACCTCAGGGTGATTAGCATTTCCTATGATGGCGATTTTATATCCATTATCATAATGCTTTTTAACTATGTCGTGAATTTGTTTTACAAATGGGCACGTGCAATCAATAATCTTAACATTTAAGTCTTTAAGTTTGTCATAGGTTGCTTTTTGTTCGCCGTGGGTTCTTATTATAACCGTTTCGCCACCCTTAAAATCAACACTATCAACGCTGTCAATTGTTTTAATCCCCTTATCTGTTAGTTGTTGATTAACTTTTTCATTGTGGATTATTTCACCCAAAACGTAATTATTATCGCCGGTTAATTCAAGCGTAGTTTTTATTGCACGACTAACGCCAAAACAAAAGCCGTTATTTTCGCCAACGTAAATATGCATCTTTATCCCTTTTTGTTCATATTTTTAAGAATATTTTGTTGTTCAATCATCTTTTCTCTAACGATGTTTGCCATCGCAGAAATATCTTCTTCAGATAACTTTTTGCCATAATATTCTTCAAGTTCAAAAGGCTTGCCGATTATCATTTTTGTGCGTCTAAAAATTTTTGCTTTTTTAAGCATCATAATAGGCACTATCGGGCATTTTGCTTTTACCGAAAAGATAACGCTACCACCTTTTATTTCTTGCAAATCGTTTGTACCACTTATATTTCTTTTGCCTTCTGGGAAAATACACAATTTGTGTCCTTTTTTTATTTCCTTTATTGCTTCTAAAAGTGATTTCATATCTGGGTTATCCCTATCTATAGGTATGCCACCGTATGACCTGACGATTTTTGTAAACAATTTATTCTTGAAAATTTCTTTTTTTGCTAAATATTTAATATCCTTATCGCAAACACGAGCAATAAACCCACAATCTATGGCTCTAAAGTGATTGCAAACGAAAACTGCTCCACCTTCTGGAATATTTTCTTTGCCATAAACTTTCATAGGATACAAAAGCGAAAAGAAAAAAATTGGAATTTTTTGAAAAAAGTTCATAATTAATCCCTTTCAATATAAGACATTACTTTTGAAACAACTTGGTCAACTGATAAGAAAGATGTATCTATTTCGATTGCATCTTCTGCCCTTTTTAATGGTGCAAAATCTCTGTTCTTATCATTATAATCTCTTTGTTCGATTTCTTGCTTTAATTGTTCAAAATCAACGTTATGACCTTTTAGTGTTAATTCTTTATAACGTCTATCTGCACGAACTTCAACGCTTGCAGTAATATAGAACTTAAAGTTAGCATTTGGCAACACGTATGAACCGATATCTCTTCCATCTAAAACACAAGACATAGAGCCAGCAATTTTTCTTTGCATTTCAACCATTTTAAGTCTTACACATCTTAAACTTGAAATATTTGATGCTGCCATTGATACGTGTGGTTCACGAATTTTTTCAGACACGTCTTCACCATCTAAAAAGGTGTGTTGTGAACCATTAATATATTTGATTTCCAAATCGATATCATCAATAAACGTTTTTACGCCAACTTCATCAAAAGTATCAATGTTAAGAGATAAAGCCTTAACTGCCGTTGCTCTATACATTGCGCCAGTATCTAAATATAGAATATTTAGTTTTTGAGAAAGTTTCTTTGCGATAGTGCTTTTACCACTTCCTGAAGGTCCGTCTAAAGCAATTGCTATCATTTTTTCCATTGTATCACCTCTAATTTATAATCTATACAAAATAAAATTTTTTGTTTTATAATTTATGCATTTAAGCCGGCAAGATATCCTGTTGAAAATGCGATTTGCAAGTTAAAACCGCCCGTAAAAGCATCAACGTCAATAACTTCCCCAGCAAAAAATAAGCCGTTAACCAACTTGCTTTCCATAGTCTTTGGGTTTATTTCCTTAACAGAAATACCACCAGACGTTATTATTGCTTCTTCAATAGGACGGAGTTTTGATATCTTAAACTCAAGATTTTTTAATGCAGAAATAATATTTTGCCTTTCAACTGCAGTAATTTCACTACAATTTTTAGTTTGTTTAACGTTTGCCCTTCTCAAAATTAAATCAATTAATGATTTTGGAACAACTGAGTGCATCATTGTTGAAAGATTTTTCGTGTTGTTTTCCTTAAACTCTCTAATTAATCTGTTGTCAAGGGTATTATAGTCAAGTGCAGGCTTTAAATCTAAAGATATTGTTATTTCGTTAAGACTTTTATTATTGATTACTGATGAGCAAGATAAAACAATAGGTCCAGATATGCCGTAATGAGTGAACAACATTTCGCCAAAATCAGAATATATAATTTTACTGCCTAAATTTGCAGAAAGTTTAACATTTTTCAACGATAAACCTTGCAAATCAATAAAATCAGAGCCCTTTAATTCTATGCCAACTAGTGCAGATTTTGGTTCAACTACAGTGTGTCCATTAATTTTTGCAAATTTATAACCATCTCCAGTGCTTCCAGTCAATGGATAAGATATCCCACCAGTACAAACAATCACGCTGTCACATAAAATATCTTCATTATTAGTTTTTACACCAACAATTTTATTTTCATTAACCAAAATTCTTTCAACACAAGTGTTGAGCAAGATTTCAACGTTAAGTTTTCTTAACAAACTTTCAAGTGTTTTATTAACGTCACTTGCCTTATCACTGTTTGGGAATATTCTTTTTCCCCTTTCTTCTTTAAGTTTTAGACCATTATTTTCAAAAAAGTTAATCGTATCCTTTGTTGAAAAGGTGTTTATGGCACTAAATAAGAATTTTGGATTTTTAACAACACTATTTAAAAATTCATTATTATCGACAGCACAAGTCAAATTGCATCTGCCTTTTCCAGTTATGTAAATTTTTTTGCCTAATTTTTCGTTTTTTTCAATTAAGACAACTTTATTTCCCTTTTTAGCACTGGCGTATGCCGACATCATTCCAGATGCACCACCACCAATAATACAAACCTTACTCATTTACTCTTAAAATCTCAACCAATAGGCATTATGCGTGACATAATTACCTATAATATCGTTAGTTTTTATCCTTATTTTTTCTTTTCTTAAAATATAGTTCAATCTTATTTCCTTTTTTATACAATAAAACCATTGAAACAAGTGTAAAGGAAATAAATATTACCCAAATTAATATACCCCACCAAGTATCGTAAGGTATTATACTGTTATTCATTGAATATGAAGATGCAAAGATTGAAATTATTCTTGTTATAAAAATCATTACAACAAAAAAGGTTGTACTCATTGTTGTTATGCCTGCAACAAAACAAAGTATATCATCTGGAAAGAAAGGAAACAAAAACATAAAAGTTAGTATCACCTTATCTTTTCCCTTAATTGCTTTCAATCCTTTGTTAAGACTATCTTCACCAACCAGCCATTTTGCCACCTTAAAGCCAAATATTCTGCCGATAAGGAAAGCGACAATAGAGCCGGATATTATGCCTATACAACTTAAAATTGAGCCTTTAAATGGGCCAAATAGAAGTACGCCTGCCCCAACTGTTATAAATGCAGGGATTGGCAACACAACAACTTGTAAAAATTGTATTAAAACAAATAAAAACACGGCATAGTTGCCATATGAATTTATATATTCCCTAAATTTGTCTATGCTATCAACCTTACTCAAAAAGCCACTAACCTTTAGAAAATAAAGGGATATCATAATAACTGCAAGAAAAATAACAACTAAAAGAAATAGTTTGTAAACAAAAGTCTTGTTGCCATTAAGAAAAACAATAGCCAAAACTGTTAATATAGAAATAATGCTTACGGCAACTGCAGTTATAACACTTGAATAAGAATACCAAACACCACTTTCAAACGTATCGACGTATAAAACGGTGAAAATTACTGCCAAACATCCTACAAGTCCTATAAAAACGTCGCAAAGTATTTCTTTTAATAATGATAACTTTTTTATTTTTCTCATAAATATATTATATTCTTGGAAATAAAAGTTATCCGTTTCAGTTTAACTTTTTTGGAGTTTTTTATATTCGGAAACGGCAATTTTGTCACATCTGTTGTTATATTCGTTATCCGAATGACCTTTAACCTTTATAAAATTGATTTTATGAACGTTATACAATTCCAAAAGCCTTTGCCACAAGTCAATATTCTTAACTTCTTTTTTGTTTGCCGTTCTCCAACCATTGCTTTGCCAAGAAAAAATCCAGTTTTGGTTAAATGCATCAACAACATATTGCGAATCGCTATATAAATTAACTTCGCAAGGCTCTTTCAAGCAGTCCAAACCTTTAATAACAGCCATAATTTCCATACGATTGTTTGTGGTTTCAATCTCAGAACCACTTACAACTTTTTCTACGCCGTTATAAATTAATATTGAACAATAGCCACCAGCACCTGGGTTTCCAGAGCAAGCACCATCGGTATATATATCAACTATTTTCATTATAAATTTTCCAACTCAAACGCCCTTTTAACACAAGCGTCTATTGCCTTATCAGTTATTATATCAAGATTATTTTCCTTAAACACATTTATCGCTTCAATAGTTGTACCGCCTTTGCTACAAACGGCGTTAATTAGGTCGTCAAGCGACTTATTTGGGTTGTTAAGCACCATTTTGCCCGCGCCTATCATCGTGTTTACAGCAAGCGTTTTTGCGTCTTGTTCGCTTAAACCTTGTTTTACCCCACTTTCAATTATTCCTTTAAGGAATAAATAGAAATATGCAGGCGAACTTCCACTAACCCCTGTGACGGCATTTAACTTGCTTTCATCAACTAAAACAACTGTTGCAAGTGATGATAATAAGTTTGTGATAAATTCTTTGTCACACTCATTGTCAAAGTCGGTCACGTCAAGTCCGATAGCCCCACTTGCAATTGAACAAGGTGTGTTTGGCATACAACGTGCAACCTTTGCGGTTGAGAAAACATCTTTTATTCTTTGTTTTTTAACGCCAGCCATAATAGAAACGAACTTGTCGCAATTGCAGTTCTTTATAGTATCTAAAACGTCTTTTATACTTTGTGGTTTAACGGCAAATAAAACAAATTCTGCATTATTGACAAGTTCAACGTTATCGGTTGTTGTTTCTATACCCTTATTTTTAAACTTTTCAAGAGAAAGTGGTGAAATATCGCTTACGATAAGTTGATTTGCACCTAAAATTGCAGAATTAATAGCGCCATTTATTATTGCAGTGGCCATAAAACCACCACCTATTACGCCTAATTTAAATTTCTTTTCCATACTATACACCAACGTTAATTATAGATATACTTTAACCATTTTATTATATAATATTTTAGCGTATTTTTCAACTAAATTTTAAATTTTACTTACTTTTTATAATAAAAATAATTAATTTAAGTTAAAAGCGTGATTTGTTAAATATTAATATAGAATTTTTAAACATTGTTTATTATTTCGCTTGAATTTAATTGACATAATGTTTATTTTGTTATATAATCATTATTGCTTTAGGGGAGTGGCTCAACGGTAGAGTAGCGGTCTCCAAAACCGTAGGTTGCGTGTTCGAATCGCGTCTCCCCTGCCAACATAACGTTTCACTAATAAAAGTGGAGCGTTATTTTTTTATTATATTACGCAACTATTATCATTGAATTTTTTATTTTGCAGAATTTAAAAAGACACACCATCAGTAGCGTGTCTTTTATTTTTATTAAAAAATTTATTTTTTGTTAAAAATGTGTTCAAATTCATTAAAATAAACTTTTGTTATCTTCATATCGCCAAAACCAACGTTTTTATCAGGATATTTTTGAGCAATATAGTAAGCAACTAAAAAGTAATTATCGCCTGCAAAAATTGATGGATATGAATAATATTTATTAGTATCATCTTCAATGTAGAAAGTTCCACCAACGTCAAGCCAGAACTTTTCCCCACCACCTTTTGTCACGTTGCAAACAAGTGGTGTTCTTGAAGTCATACCATAATCGTGTTCTGCATATGGATTATGAACAGCAACGGTATATTCTTCACCCAAATGTTTAACCATCATTGGCGATAATGGCGAATAAAACAACCAACTTGGCTTTGGTTGAGTCCACGTTTTTCCATCATCTTCAGAAAAACTTTCATATTGACAGCCAAACATTGTTCTTGACCAAGCAAACAATCTTCCACTTTCAAGTTCAATAAGTCCTGTTTCTTGTATACCAGCAGGGCCATCAAATGGCAATTCATAAAAAATCGTAAGAATAAATTGCGCTAATTTGCGCTCTTGCGTCATCTTCCCAAGAAGTACCAACAAACGACGTATATGCGTGCATTATACTGCCGTCCTTAAGCCTTATAAAATCGCCTTCGCCATTTCTTTGATTAGTTTCAGTGCTTTTTAGAAAGAGTACTTCTTTTCCTATTTTATTTAAAAATGACATTTAACTTATCCTTTACTTGCTACAACAACTGCTAAATGTACTTAATTTTAATTATTTTGAATTCTTAAAGTCTTTTTTAGGTACTGCATTAAAAGGTATAACCTTATGTACTGGTAAAGTCTTTGCAAGACTTGTGATTTCTTGCATTAAATATTCGCAAATTCTCTTACGTTCACTTTCTATCGGCAAGTTAGCATCAAATTTAATAGGCTTACCGAAAATCATTTTCCTTAAACTTTTGCTAACGTACATAGGCACAAAAGACAATTCTTTACTAGTATTCTTATAATACAACCTTGCCACGTCAACAAAATATTCATTAAACTTATTAGTGATTTCATTAAATTCTTCAGGACATTCTGGCAAAATTACTATGTTAAAGCCATTGTCAAGCGAATCCATAGTCGCTTTATAAGTTTTCATAATTCGCATATCACGATAAACGGGCAAAGCATCAGAAGATGAAAAACCTGTAGGAACTATAAATTTAAGCAAACCAACAAGTATTTTTTGAAAGAAATTTGGCTTGCCACCAAAAAAGTTATCGTAAGCGTATTTAGTAAAATCTTTTTTGTCAAGCATAGGTGCATCACACCAAATCTTTTTATCAGTTGGAAAATAAAACTCATTAATGATAGGCCCGTGCATTTGAGCGTGATTGCCAGTAATAATGCAAGGTTCATTCGGTATGTTTTCTAAACCAATATATTCAACTTTTTTATCAATCATTTTAAGAAAAAAGGCGCATATTTTATACGTTATGCCCTTTTTCTTTTTGTTGTTTAACTTCTTTTTCATTATTAATTATTTCTTTTTATTCTTATCTTTTTTAACAGCCGTATCAACAGATTTACCGTAAACAAAGAAACGTTGATATAAAAATTCAGTTACAAAATTGATTACCATAGTGCAAAACATTACTAAAAACTCGTTCCAACCCAACGTTTTTACTAAATATAAATCGCCAAGTTCGATAGATAATGGCGCAAACACTATATAAAAACAAATTGTTTTAAGCATAGCAATTTTAACGTTATTTGCAGACTTAAAAGTAAGTTTTCTGTTTATGGTAAAATTCCAAAGCACTGAAAGAACTAAAGCAATATATGATTTTAATCTATAATGCGTATCGTCAAGGAAGATGCTCATTAAAGCAAATGCACCCATTTGAACAACACCTGCACTAATAGAGAAAAATAAAAATTTTAACGTTCTAATCCACTCTTTTTTTTCAATCTTTTGCATATTAAATCTCCTTTGTCCAACAACGACGACGCTTATGTTGACGAACGTCCAAACCTTTCCACAAACTTTGAACAGATTCGTTTAGTTCAAGTTCTGGGCCAGTTTCACAAATCTTTACGCCGTTATCAATGCAAACTTGAATCATATGATTCATTATAAAGGCTGGAATACCCTTGCTTTGATATTCAGGCGAAACAGCAACAAAAAACATTTCCAAGGTGTCGTTTTTGCCGTTTAATGCCTTTAATAATCTAAACACACCAAATGGGAACATTCTTCCGTTAGATTTCTTCAATGCCTTAACAATTGATGGGCACATAACGGCAAAGCCGATAATTTTTCCATCTTTATCTTTGACAGAGCATATGTATTTTAAGTTAATTATAGGTATAAAGTCATTGATTGCTTTATCTATTACTTCATAAGTTAATGGAACTGTTCCGTGTAATACTGAAAAAGCAACGTCTATAACCTTAAATGCTTCATAAGCATCCTTTTTCAACACTTTTCTGTCAGTATATTGAACTAATTGAAAACCGCTTCTTTTTGCCAAGTATTCTGCAATTTTAGCGTATTTTTCATCAAGTTTTTCTGGAACTTTAAGTTGATATTCCACCCAGTCAACTTCCTTTTGAAGTCCAAGTTTAACAAAGTGGTCGATATAATATGGATGATTATAGAAAGTGATTGACATATTTAATTCATCAAAACCTTCAATAAGCATACCTTCGTGGTCCATATCAGTAAAACCGATAGGCCCAGAAATTGTTTCATATCCACGTGATTTACCCCATTCAACAACCTTATTAAAAAGTGCTGAAGATACTTCATAATCATCAATGAAGTCAAAACGAGTAAATCTAATATTAGAAGTTTTCCATTTTTTATTTGCAGCGTGGTTAATAAGACCACCTATTCTGCCGACAATTTTCTTATCCTTATATGCTAAAAACAATTTTGTTTCGCAAAATTCATATGCTGGGTTTTTTGCTCTTGTAAAAGTTGCAATTTCGTCAGAAAACAAAAACGGACAGTATGCATCAACGTTTTTATAAAGTTTGTTTGGGAAATCAACCCATTTTTTCAAATCTTTTTTTGTAATAACTTCTTTAATAACAATACTCATGATTTTATCCTAACCTTATAAAAACTCTTTAAGTGATTTGCCGTTAATTTTCTTTGAAACAACTAAGCCGATTGTTCCTGGACCACAGTGTGCACAAACGTTAATAGGCAATACCCCAGCAATAAGCCTGTCATTACCGATAATATCAGCAATGCCACTTTCAATATAAGATAAAACTTCTGGCTTGCCGTCAAAATTAACCAAAGTATAGTCGAATTCTTCAACCGGATATGTATCTTGCATAGTTATAGCAGTTTCAATCATAAGTTTTTTAACTTGTTTTGTTGTTCCTTCCTTTTTAAGTTCGCCATCGCTTAATGAAATTACTGGCTTAATGCCAAGCATATTACCAATTAAAGCAACTGTTGGAGAAATTCTGCCACCATTTCTTAAGGCATTTAAATTTTCTGGAACGAAAACGATTTTATTCACTTCCTTAAACTTTTCAATTTCTGCTAAAATTTCATCAATAGGTCTATCTTTCTTAATTTCTTCACTCGCATATAATACTTGAGAAAGCATTGCAGTTGACACAGCATAAGAGTCAACAACATAAAGTTTCCCCGGAAAATTGTTTGTTGCAACGTTCTTAAACAAATCGTTCATACTTGACAACTTGCTTGAAATTGTAAAGTGAATAATTCTGTCATAGCCTTGATTAAACAAGTTTTCAAAATATTCAATAACTTCACCAAGTGGTGGAGTTGAAGTTTTTATATTTTTACCAGAACGCATAGCATCGCACAAGGTTTTTTGATCAATGGTTATGCCATCTAAAAATTCTTCGCCATCAACAATAACGTTTAAAGCAAATACGTTTAAGCCGTTTTTCTTAAACACGTCATAATTTAATACTGCAGATGTATCTGTTGATATTAATGTTTTCATAATTCTCTCCCAATTATTACACTTTTTCATTTGTAAAGTCAAGTTTACTTAAATTTTGACTTATAATTGACAATGAACGATATACACAATTTTTATCTTCGTCACTCAAGTTTTCAATGGCCCTTTTAACGGCTATATCAATCTTTTTAGCCACGTCTTTACCTATTTCTTTACCTTTTTCAGTAAGCATAAGTTTTTGCTTATATTTTTTTTGTAAAGAAGACATTTCAACAAGCCCTTCTAATTCCAAGCTCTTTACAGAACGAGAAATTGCACCTTTATCTTCATTACACTTTTCGCATAACTCTTTTAAGGTCAAACCGTTTTCAACATATAAATAATATAACGTTGACACGTGTGGACATTTCAAATTGTGGTCTGCGATAATTTGCGTTTTAACGTGTTTTATTTCTCTATTAATTGACGCAATTAGTGTCGTAAATAACTTAAAATGCTCTTGCATACCTATCTCCTTTTTATGATAAAATATTTATCGCTCATTATTATAATGATTATATCACAATATTGTTGCATTGTCAACAATATTAATTTACAATTAATATTAAAAATAACAAAATACGCTCCTTAAATCGTATAAGGAGCATATTAAAAGTTTGTCAATATTATTTTACAAAATCACAAAGTTTAGCAGCTTCAAGTTGTTCATAATTTTTGATAAAGCCGTATAATTCTTGTGCTATTTTTTTAGCGCCACCAACACTATTGCTTTCAATGTTTAATGGCAACAATGGGTCGTGAAGTGATAATCTTAATAAGAACCAGCCGTCACCCTTTTCGCTGTTAAGATTTACCCTTATACCTTCATAGTTATTTGGAGCAATTTCCCAGCCAGCTTGTTTTGATGCATAATCGTTTAATTCATCAATAACTTTTTGACCATAAGCCTTGAAATCTTCAACCAAAATATTCATTCTAAACTCAACGCTTTCCTTTGGTTCTTCAAGTGTTTCGATAAGAGATTCTAAGGTATAACCGTTCTTTTTGCCACGTGCAAGTTCAATTAAAAGTTTTGTCACAAGATATGCACCATCATCAAGGAAATAGTTTTCTTTTAGCGCACCGTGACCAGAAGTTTCAATAGCAAGTTGGCTATCTTGTCCAAGATTATTTAATCTAATTGATTCATTGATAACGTTGCGATATCCTCTCTTGAAACGATGGTGTATTCCGCCCTTTTCTGCGATAAACTTTGCTAAGCCTGTTGAAGTTATTGAGTCTGTGACGATAGTTGTGTTTGGATATTCTCTTAAGAGAATTGCAGAAAGCATTGCAATAATTCTGTTGCGGTTAAGTTCACTTCCGTCTGATAAAACAGCACCTGCTCTATCAACGTCAGTGTCGAAAATAATACCGAAATCAGCATGGTTGTCTTTAACGGCTTTAGTTATGCTAGCCATTGCGTCTTTATCTTCTGGGTTTGGAATATGATTTGGGAAACTTCCATCTGGGTCAAGGAAACAACTTCCTGTTGTGTCAGCACCTAATGGTTTAAGCACTTTATCAACGTAAAATCCACCAGCACCATTACCAGCATCAACAACAATTTTAAATCCAGCAAGTGGCTTGTCTTCACCAGTTGCACATCTAATCTTATCTGCAAGAATTTTTGAATATGTATCCATAAATTCTGCATCAACGATACTGCCGTTTTCTAAACCAGTTTTTTCATCACTTTCAGCAAATGCTAAAATTTGTTTGATATCTTCTTTTTCTAAACCGCCTTGTGCAGTGAAAAATTTAAAGCCATTACGGTTAAATGGTAAGTGACTTGCCGTAATCATAATAGAGCCGTCAAAATTATATCCATCAACGATTGTTGACATAAACATTGCAGGCGTGCTTGCCATACCAAAGTTAGTGATTTTTAAACCACTTTCAACCATAGCAGAGCAAATCCAGTTGCAAAGTTGTGGTCCAGAAAGTCTTGAATCTCTGCCGACAGCAACTCTTAAATCAGTTTTGCCAGTCTTTTTAATCAACCAAAGTGCAAAGCCTCTACCGATATCTTTACAAACCTTTTCAGTAAGGTTAACATTTTGACCTTCAATTCCTTCTAAAGCAACGCCACGAATATCGCTTCCATTTTGCAATTTTTTGTAATCCATTTTTATCTCCTTTAGCATTTATGCTTTTATATATTTTAATATATAGTTTATTTCAAAATCAACGTTAAAAGTTGAAATAAACCATTAATAACAACTTTCGAATATTTCCTTTACTTCTTGATAACCTAAAGGAATATAATTCTTTATAATTCTTGTTTTATCGTTTGAACAAAGAAGTGCTAATGCATCTTCATTTCCCTTTTCGATACCAAATTCACGAAGGGATGTTGGCATACCGATTTCCTTAAAGAATTCACTCATCTTTTCAATGCCAATTAAAGACGCTTTTTCATCATCTTGTTCAACAACACCCCAAACGTTTCTTGCAAATTGTGCAAATCTTGAAGTGTTTTTCTTATAAACATATTTTGCCCATGCAGGAAGCAAAACTGCAAGCCCTGCACCGTGTGCAACGTTATCAAACTTACCACTTAAAGCGTGTTCTAATTGATGCACTGCCAAAGCGTTTTCTCTACCACAAAAGGTTAAGCCGTTGTGTGATAAACTCGATGCCCACATAAGTGTTGCACGAGCGTCATAATCGTTAGGATTTTCAATGGCTTTTGCACCAGAATCAACCACTGATTTAAGCAAACTTTCAGCAATACTATCGGTAAGCGGAGTTGGGTCACAAACGGTAAAATATCTTTCCATTGTGTGTGACATAATATCAACAATTCCGCAAGCCGTTTGATATTTGCTAACTGAATAAGTTAATTCAGGGTTTAAAATAGCGAATTTACATCTATTAAATTCAGTTGTTGTACCTTTTTTCTTATTTAAGGTTAAATCTGTGACAACGGCTGAATTACTCATTTCACTACCTGCAGCAGAAAGAGTTAAAATGCAACCAACAGGAATTGAATCCTTTGGTGTTGCTTTACCCATAGGGAAATCCCAAACGTCACCATCATATTTTACGCCTAAAGCAGTATATTTTGATGAATCGATAACACTTCCACCACCAACAGCCAAAATCATTTGAACTTTTTCTTCTTTTGCAATTTTTATAGCATTTCTTATGAATTGAACTTTTGGATTAGGTTCAACGCCACCAAGTTCAATAAACTCAATATTGTTTGCCCTTAATGATGCAACAACTTGGTCATACAAGCCACTCTTTTTGATACTATCTTTTCCGTATTGCATCATAATCTTGTTATAGCCAAGTTCTTTTATAATTTCACCAACTAAATGTTGTTTATCCCTGCCAAAATAAACTTTCGTAGGTGTATTATAAATAAAATCTAACATAGTTTTTTACTCCTAAAATAGTCTTATAATAATGAAACTATAGATAAAAGCACGGATTTTGCCGTGCTTTTTTTATTTACCATTAAATAAACGCATTGTAAATTGCGCTTATGCACTTTTCATAATCGCTGTTGCTTACGCCGATAATGATGTTCAATTCACTTGAGCCTTGGTCAATCATTCTAATATTAATGTTCTCCTTTGCAAGTGCATTAAAAAGGGTCGCAGCAGTACCAGAACGCATTGCCATACCGTGACCAACAGTTGCGATTAATGAAATGTTTTCAATTACGTGAACGTAATCTGGGTTAACGTTTTCACGAATTTCGTTAACCATTTCATTTAAAACACCACCCTTAAGTTGTTCGCTACCCAAAACGATTGAAAGCGTGTCAATACCTGATGGCAAGTGTTCAACGCACATACCATAGTGTTCAACAACGGATAAAACGCGACGAATAAAACCAACTTCATTGTTCATCATTGACTTTTCAATGAGTAAAACTGTAAAGTCCTTTTTACCGGCGATACCAGTAATAACGCTGTCGTTTTCATCTGCTTTATATTGGTCGTTTGGAACAATCATAGTGCCCTTATCGTCTGGCTTAAAGGTGTTTTTAATATTGATAGGAATTCTTCTTTTCATAACAGGTGCAATGGCTTCAGCGTGTAAAACCGATGCACCCATATATGAAAGTTCTCTAACTTCCTTATATGTAATTTGATTGATAACCTTTGCACCAGCAACAATTCTTGGGTCACAAACTAAAAAGCCACTAACGTCAGTCCAGTTTTCGTATAAATCAGCCTTAACGCCACGTGCGATAATTGAACCAGTGATATCGCTTCCGCCACGGCTAAAAGTCTTGAGTTCGCCTTGGAAATTCTTTCCGTAAAAACCAGGGATAACGGCTCTTTCAACGTCTGCTAATCTGCAAGCAACCTTATCGTCGGTATAATCATCATTGAGTTTACCGTGTCTATCAAATCTAATCATTTCTTCAGCATCAACAAAGTCAACACCTAAAAATGCAGCAAAAATTCTTGCGCTTAAATATTCGCCCCTTGATGCAGCAAAATCTGCACTTTTACTTTCATCAATAGCCTTTTCTGTTTCATCTAAAATAGTGTTAATATCTAAATCAACGCCAAGGTCTGCAACGATTTCAACAAATCTATTACGGATAATGTCAAAAGACTTTTTGCAAGTGCCTGTTTCAACAACTTCGTTATAGCACTTGTATAACATATCGGTAATTTTTATATCGTCCTTAAATCTTTTACCTGGTGCAGAAACTACAACAAACTTTCTTGCACTGTCGCTCTCAATAATACTTTTTGCTTGTCTCATAGCCTTCGCATCAGCCATCGACGTTCCGCCAAATTTACATACCTTAATCATTTTGTTATCCTTCTTCCTTCTAAATAATATCTTTTTTCAACACCTTCACCCATTGAAAAGGTCTTACGTGGAAATGCCCCATTTTTTGAAACATATCTAAACAAATCGCCCTTATCAAGTTTTTCAAAGAAAATGCCAACGGTGTCATTTTTTGCATCGACTAATTTCTTTAAGTTTTCGTCGCCGTGAACGTAGTCAACGTTGCCACCCTTTTTAGCAATGTAATCTTTGATATAAGCATCGATATTGCTAATACCTGTTGGCAAATCGCTTTGTCCAGCAACAGATAACGTTTCTTCGCCGTTATAAATACGAATTTTTCCACCATCAACGTCTTTTAAGCCGTCAATAAAATCTTTTCTATCAACGCCGTAAACGTATCTATGTATAGGTTCGAAGTAAATACCTTCATCATAAACGTTGACAAGTTCAACAAGAGCATATCTTGCTGGGTGGGAAAGTTTTTCTTGTTCTGTTAATGACGTTTTAACGTTGTTCCAGTGTGTTTTTGCAGTTGCAAGAGAATGATTTCCATCGCCAACAGCAAACAAAAATTTATCATCTTTGCCGTATTTTGCAATTAATCTATCACTGTCAAGCAAAGCATAAAACTTTTGAATAACGTTTTCACAATCTTCAATGAAATATCCTTCTATATGTCCACCGCCCATATTTAAATCAAAATCATACAATTTTTGATAACTATTGCGATTTTCATATAGTTTTTCAGTAATTTCACGTTTTTCATCATCAAAAAGCACCATAACGTGTGGAAATTCAACGTCAGCATTTTTTCTAATCTTAAGTCTTGGTGGAATTCTTTCTTCGATTGTACCTTCTGTTGCTCTAATTAATGCTGAACTCTTTTTAGAATACTCGTATTCTTCAAGGTCAATAGCAACCACAAGCCCAATTCTCTTTTCAACGAAAGGTGTTTTTCTTATAGTTAAGATTGCACCTGAATTTAATTTGTTAAAAGCACCATTTGCTAAATAGTCTTTAATGTTTTGGTTAATTTTTTCAATGCGAACGTCAGCCGTTTCATCAAGATAAATTTCAGGAAGAACCAAATCTAGAGTGGTTTTCTTGCCATTTACTTGAGTTTGGAGTGTTTGCCAGTATTCAGGCTCACTTGTAAACTGGTCGCACGCGATGCACGCCCAAGACGAAAAATCGTCTGAATTAGGCAACAAAATGTTGTCTGCTAAAATAACTTTCTTGTCCATAAATTAGTCCTTTTAATTAAGATTTAGCACAAAAACAGTGACAATGGCAAGGGCAAGTGCCAAACCGATATAGCCAACGTTTTTCCAAAAAGTTTTTGCTGTGCTTTTAACTTCATTTTTATTATTTTTAATATCCATAATTTCACCTATTTACGTGCACTTTCTAGTTCTTGCCAGTAATATTTTGCAAGCACTTTCTTCAAGGCTTCAGTGTCGGCATATCTTGTAATCTTACCAGCACGAGCGATTGAGATTACACCAGATTCTTCAGAAACGATAAGCGAAATAACGTCGATAGTTTCGGTCACACCGATACCTGCTCTATGTCTAGTACCAAGGTCTTTTGGTATATTTTCCATATTTTGTGAAAGTGGCAAGAAACAACCAGCCGCAGTAATTTTTGTTCCACTAATAATCATTGCACCATCGTGAAGTGGGGTTTTTGGGAAGAAAACACTTTCAATAAGTTCACTGCTGATATCACTTTCTAATCTTACACCACTGTCTAAAATTTGCGTTGGGAAACTGCCCGTTGATAATACTAAAATTGCACCAACGTCGTTTTTAGACATGTTTTGCAACGCTTTAATAATTTCCACAATACAACGTTGAACTTTATCTTCATCGTAAGAAATGCCTTCGCCGTGTTTAGCGTCCAACATTTTAGTGTTTCTTCTTGCCCATAAAAGTCTTTTGATTTCAACCGAATATAAAATTAAAATCGCAATTATAAATAACACTGGTATCAACAAGTAAACCGAAGTATTAATATTTGGTATAACCGTTAAAATGCCCGCACCTATTACCATAACGAAAATAAATAGCATTACTAACGAACTGGAATCGTTGTCAAACAAAAATTTCATCATATAATAATACAACACTGTAAAAACTAAAATAGTGATAGTAGCAGCGACAATACCATCGCTACTTCCCACTAATCTTTGATAAACAGTATTTAACTTTTCTGCTAAGTTCATATTTACTCCTTAATTTTCAGTCATTATCTTAAAAATTGTTAAGTATGGATAATCTTCGCCATCAGCCAAACCAGTTTTAATTTTGTAATCAGCATCAGATAAAACGTCAACTGCATTTTTTAATGCACGTTTTTTGAACAAGTTTGCCTGTTGTTTCATTTTTGTTATGGCGTATTCTTTCACGTTAAATGCCTTTGCAATTTCATCAACTGGCATATCGGATATGGCAACGTGCAAAAGTCTTCTAAAATAGTTGTAGATATACGACAAAATTCTTTGTGACTGTTCGCCCTTGTTTGTCATATTCTTAATTATTGTCAAAGCGCTTAAGAAATTCTTTTTAGCGACACAGTCGGTCAATTCGTATATCTTATATTCCATATCTTGCTCGACCATATTTTTAACGTCTTGCAAGGTTATTTCCCCATTGTTTCCAACGTATGATATAAGTTTATCCGTTTCGTTTTTAATCCTTGTCATATCGGATAGGCAAAATTCGGATAAAACTTTTGCCGTTTCGCCATCGATATTAACGTTTGATAAAGAGCAACGTGCCTTTATCCATTTTATCAACAAGGTCGTGTCTGCTTTAGAACACTCAACAAAGCAAACTACTGATTGTTTTTTAAGTAAATCGCAAGGCTTTTCGTTGACAATAACCAAAACGCTTTCTAAAAATGGATTTTCCAAATATTTCTTAAAGCCATTATTAAAGAACTCTTGTTTTGGGTAAAATTCTCTAATAATAGTCATACGTTTTTTACTCATAAAAGGATAACCATCAAGCGAAGTCAACAATTCAGTCACCGAACAATCGGCATCAAGGTTAACAAGGTTTAATTCTGGCTGACTTACAAACTTTTCTTTTAAAAGAGAAACGCCACTTTCCCTAAAAAAAGCGTCTTCCCCTTCAAACAAATATACTGAAAATTCTTGACCGTTTGCAAGACCATTTTTAAACTCAATGTATTTCAAACCAAATTACCTCTTATACATTTTATCACTTTTTAGTCAATATTGCAACGATATTGCTTTCAGTTTTAATATATTTAATTAAATTTAACGAACAAATTACCATTTTTTACGGCATTTTTATAAATATTACTATATTTATACGATATCGCTAATTTTGGATTATGCTTTGAAAAAAGCGTTTCTGCCCTATCCAAACATACCATAATTTCAAAAGTTTGGTCTAAAATAATGTCGTTCAATATCTCTTCGCCTAGCTTTGAAAAGATAATGGTTTTCCTGTTTGACATTTCACCCAGCAAAGCCTTTCCGTTAATATGGAATTTAGGATTAAAGTTTGAAATCGGCAAGGTTTCATTATCCAAGAAATTTTGCAAATTAACACTTGGGAAAGATGCCTTGCAAATATTTTCCATCATATCTTGCTTTTCCCCATAATAAAAGACGTTGTCCACCGAATAAACAGAACGAAGTTTTGTTAAAACAACTTGTATGTCGGCATTATATCCACCCATAATTACAAGATTATCAAGATGGTTAACGTTAGATTTTGACACAATTCTTTTTAGTTTGGAAACACTGTAAATATAATTAACGTCGCTTATGATAAGGGTGTTTTCATCTTTATGTGAAACAAAAGTTGCACTTAAACTGTCGCTTGACGTGACGTATAACTTCACGCTGTTATAGTCTCTCACGTTTACGAATATTATCGACCCAATGCACGATAAAACCATAAGTGGAACAACAATAATTTTCGCTAACTTTTTAATGTTAAAAAAGTCACCTAAAACAAGCAGTGCTAAATAGTAAGTTATTGCTCCCGCGCCAAGCACAACACCACCAACCATAAAGAATTTATAATCAAATGCTTGTATGCACAAATTAACAACTTTTAATATGATGTTTGATGGAAACAATGTGACAAAAGAAATTGAAAATATACCACCTAAAATTGCACCGACAAGTGTTAAAATGAAAATTGCAGAAACGATTGGAATAAACAGTAAATTTATAATGATAGATATAACTGAAGTTTGCCCAAATGCATATAGGCAAATTGGCATAGAAAAGAGTTGTGCCGATAAAACCACACCTAAAGACGATGCGATTTTTGTCGGCAAAAATTTGAATAGTTTTTCTATGGTTTTTGACAATGTTAAGATGCCGATAACAACAGCAAAAGAAAGTTGAAAGCCAACGCATAAGAGTTGCACTGGCGAAAATAAAAGTATGATGATTGCAGATAAAGAAGTTGCAGTTATTCCGTCGTATCTTTCCCCTTTGCTAAATGCAAATAATGTTACCGAAGTCATAATCGTTGCCCTTAACGATGATGCAGAAAAACCACAAACACCACTATAAAGAAATAGTGCAAAAGTTATTATCGCTGTCTTATAGTATGGGCTTATTTTAACTTTTTTGAAAAGGAATACTAGAACAACTGCTAAAAAGCCGATATGCAAACCAGAAACGGCAAAAATGTGCGCAACACCTGCTTCTCTAAAAGATGAAATAAGGTCGTAATCCATATAACTTGAATTACCAGTTAAAAGTGCATAACCGACTGAAAATTCCTTTTCAGTTAGCCCTGATTTTAAGGAATTTTTTAAAAAGATATTTATGCGTTCAAATATGTTTGGACTATTTTTTACAAATGAAATCTTTTCAGCAGAAATGCTTGCGTTATACTTAATGCCACGCTCAATATCGTTGGCATTAAACCTGTCTTCATATAAATAGTCGTTGTCATATAAGTTTGCATTAAAGGAAATAACGTTCCCTATTTCTATATCGTTTTCGCCGTAAACAGTAAGTGATATTTTATAATAAATTTTTCCGCTTCTGTTGCCATCGATAGTAGCATCATCAAGGACTAATTTTGTAATAGAATTGTCCGTTTCAACACTTATAACTTTTGCTGTTATATCATAATTTCTTCCATTTAAATTTGCCCTATTAAATCTGTCAACTGAATAAGAAAAACTGCTGTTTCCAAATATGAAAAACACTAGAAATATTATAACGAAAACAATATTGCGAATTCTTGTGATTTTGTTAGAAAATATTGTTAAAAATAAAATTAAAAAGATAATGAAAGTTGCAAGAAAGAATATGCTTAAAGCACACTTATTTTGCATATGAAAATAAGAAGTTATTATCCCTAAGCAAAGGCTTAAGGCAATAAATAATATCGGTCTAAAATTCAACAACTTTTTCATCAGTATCTTTTTCCAAAATTTTTCAATAAAATTTTATAATAAAGTACAAAAAATGTCAATTCAATCGTTGTATAAATTGATTTTTTTTGATATAATAATATTAGCCTTCATGGTTCGATAGGAAAAGCAAAAAAAATCCACAGATAATATAAAAGAAAGCCATTGTCTTTTGTTGAAGAGCGGTGCTCTTGGTTGTCGTTTATTCCAACCACTAATAAAGAGATGCAGATGCAACAAGCGTGGCATTCGCCTGTTGACAAAACGGGTTATTATTTTCTTTTCCACCGGCCAATGCAGGTCTTTTTTTTATTTTATTATAAAAATTGTTGCAAAACTTAAATTGTTGTGCTAAAATAACTTTCGTTAAATACGGTGTGCCCTCATGGTCAAGCGGTTAAGACGCCGCCCTCTCACGGCGGAATCAGGAGTTCGATTCTCCTTGGGGGTGCCAAATAAAAAAGGATGGAAGATTTCCATCCTTTTTTGTTTTGTACTCTCGCTTGGAAATCGAATTCGTTCGGACGCCTTTTGACTTGCTTACTTGATGGGCTTAGTCCAATGGAGTGCCTTTAGCACGTAGTTGCTTCTCCTTGGGGTGCCAAAGTTAACGTAAATTGAACCACAAAAGGTTTAGTTTACGTTCTTTTTTGCAAAAAATAAGGGCAGGACATAAATCCCACCCCAAAATAAAACATTTTAGATTTAAGCAACCCACCCGATATAATTCTGATAGGACGTTTAACGTAAATCAAAATATTTAATATCTTAATATTGTTCCAATAAAAATAGCACACCATTTATCAGTTGCTTATATGAATATTTTTTGTATTCACTCCAAAACGACTTAACATTGCAACTGTAATCTTGTGTTTTAAACCATTTTTTGCACAAGTATCGTTAAAATAATTTATTGTCCACTCCATTTTTTCTATAGTTTCAGGTTTAACATTTTTAGTCATTAAATTACTTAATATGTTTCCTTGGAAAGTTGAGAGTTCTTGAGATAATCTTTCTTCCCCTTGCTGAATTTTTGCGTGTAAAAAATCATAAAAATATTGCCCGTCTTTATCTTGAACAATAAACAACTTTTCATCTTTTATAATTCTTAAAACAGACTCATCAATAATGACACGAGGATATTTTGCTTTATTACTTTCAATATCGTGTGCCTCTAACAAAGCATTTCCATACACAAAATTTTCGCTAAAATGCAAATCACCAACCACAACAGCACCCCTAGTGAAAAGTGCTCCCATTTTCATCATAAATATTTCGGCTTTTTCAACTATTTGTAGAATGTTAAAAATTGTCTGCTTAAAATTTTCTTCCTTTACTTCTTCACAGATTAATATATTATCAGAAAATATTTTATAATTTATATCTTTGTATTTTTTAATTTCTTCTGTAATATATTGATAAAAAAGCCAAATTGAATTTAATGCACTTTGTGATTCTATTTTGATTTTATGAGAAACACCTAAAAAATCAATAAATGCTACAACACATTTCCTTTGTTTTGGTAAACCAACTTCATCAAACATTTATTTAACCTGCTTTAATAGTATTATAAAAGGCTCTTAATTGTTTGTAATAATCTACATTTTTCATCATTACAAAACTCTCCATTATCTAAAAAGTTTTGTAATGCATAAGCAACATCATTAAATTTTCCACCAATAAGGTCAACAAAGTTTTCGTCACACCAATCTTGCAATTTGCCTATTTCATTAGGCGAAACAAAATCGTCTTCACATATTTTTTCTACTAAAACCACCAATTCATTGATTTTTTTCTTTTCCGTCATTTGTGTTTCTCCTTTATTTTTGTTCTTTTAACTTATCGGCAACTAAATCCATAAATACGTTTTCTGATAATATTCTTATATCTTGTCCTTGAACAATATATCTTTCTGCTTTTTTATATTTTGAACTTTTTTCGTTTGATGAATAATCATAATTCCCTAAAATCAAAAAGTTTGTATCTTTTGTGACATTATCTTGACAAAACCCACCCAAGTCTGCGACTATTTGCATTGCCTGTTTCCTCACTATTTGTAAACTGCCTGTAAAAACGCAATTCTTTTTGTAAAGCAAATGATTTTCATTAAATTCTATATTATCAGTTGTTATATTCCTTGCTTTTAATTTTTCACTATTTTTAGGGGTAAATAATTCTTGTAAATCAATTTTATTATTTACTAAATATCTTTTTATTTCTTCATAAACATTTTGTGCAATTTGACAATCTTGCAAAGCCCTATGATGTCCAACAGCATCAATATTTAAAAAGGCACTAACTGTATCTAATTTATGATTATCTAAAGAAGTAAATAATCTTCTTGAAAGCCTTAATGTGTCAATAAAA
>JAZQYW010000045.1:0-3229 GCA_045633745.1 Christensenellaceae bacterium | reverse complement strand
GGTGTATTGAACTTGTCCCGATCCTCCACATTTATCGCAAGTCTTATACGCTGTGCCGTTTTTAGCACCCGTGCTTTTACACGACGAACAAGGCTCGTTTCTATTATAGGTAATTTCGCGCCTTGTACCCTTTGCTGCATCTAAAAAGGAAAGGGTTAACTCAACCGTGATATCTTCGCCCTTGGTTTTAACTTCCCTTTGACGGGTTCTTCCACCAAAGCCACCGAAAATATCGCCGAAAATATCTTCAAACCCACCGAAACCACCTTGACCGCCAAAACCACTAAACCCTTGACCACCAAAGCCACCAAAACCTGGGTTCTCACGTTGGAAATCGTATTGTTTTCTCTTGTTGTCGTCAGACAAAACTTCGTTTGCCTCGTTGATTTCCTTAAATTTTTCCGCTGCCTCTTTATCGTTTGGATGAAGGTCGGGGTGATATTTTTTTACAAGCGTTCTATACGCCTTTTTTATATCGTCTTGGGTTGCATCTTTGCCAACGCCAAGTGTTTTATAATAATCTTTTGCCATAAAATTACCTTTTTTATGCTTCTAATTTTTGTTCAATAATAGTTTGTTCTTGCACTTCATTAGTCTTTTCAACTTTCTTTCTGTTATAAAATCTATATAAACCGATAAGTGCAGAAACCGTGCAAGTTGAATCGCAAACAAGTGCAAGCACGGTCATCGGCATCTTTGCTATACTGTTTGCAAGCCAGAACACAACGTTAAATAACGCAAAATATCTATAAGTTTTTTCATCAATAACAAAGTATGCAATGGCCCCAAAAATACCAGCAAGTGGTGGGAAGATATCGTGCCAAACCTTAAATCCTAAAATACAAATTATAAGGTTTAATGATAAGAACACAAATAGCCAAATTTTGCTTTTAGCCCACTTGTGCGTATCCCTTTGCATAAAAATTAGCACTTGTATCATTGACACCAAATTTGCAAGTGCGCTTACCGTTTCGCCTTGCAACACAAAGTAGAACAGCCACCAAAGACCTGCCGTAAAGCAAATTAGCGACCTTACAATTCTTTTCTTGAATTGATATTCGGTCAACTTTGTTATAATTGCAAGCACACCGAAAATATTGATTAAAACTATGTAATAAACCCCCATCTTTCCACTTAAGAAAGAAGTGAGCCCGTCAAACAAATTATTCATCGAAAGTAAGTTAAACATTTTTTGCCTTTATTTAAGCATAAACTGAAAGGCAAGAATTTTGCCTTTCAGTCATATAATTTTGATTAAAAATCAACAGTTGAAGTTATCAACTTCCATTAGTTTTGATGGAATTCAGTATCCCCAGCGCCACCTTCTGCATTAGGGTCGCCATTAGGGTTTGCTTGTTGATAAACCTTGCCAAAGATTTCTTGAGATACTTGTGACAACTTTTCTGTTGCACTAACTATTCTTGCATCATCGTTGCTTTCAAGTTCTGTTTTAGCAAGTTTAACTTCTTCTTCAAGTTTAGCCTTATCTTCAGCAGGAATTTTGTCGCCAAGGTCTTTGATTGACTTTTCAATAGTGAAGATAAGTCCGTCAAGTTTGTTCTTGTTTTCGACAACTTGCTTTCTCTTCTTGTCTTCTTCTTCATATTGTTTTGCTTCGTTTACTGCCTTATCGATATCGGCATCTGAAAGGTTTGTTGAAGAAGTGATTGTGATGTTTTGTGATGCACCAGTTCCTAAATCTTTTGCAGAAACGTTAACGATACCGTTTGCGTCAATGTCAAAAGTGACTTCGATTTGTGGCACACCCCTTGGAGCAGGTGCAATGCCTGAAAGTTGGAAGTTGCCCAAAGTCTTATTGTCTTTAGCAAATTCTCTTTCGCCTTGTAAAATATGAATATCAACGGCTGTTTGGTTATCAGCAGCAGTTGAGAATACTTGTGATTTCTTTACAGGAATAGTTGTGTTTCTTTCGATAAGTTTTGTGCAAACGCCACCTAAAGTTTCAATACCAAGTGAAAGTGGTGTGACGTCTAAAAGTAAAACGTCCTTAACTTCGCCAGATAAAACACCACCTTGGATAGCAGCACCGATAGCAACGCATTCGTCTGGGTTGATGCCCTTAAATGGTTCTTTGCCAGTCACCTTTCTAACTTCGTCGATAACGGCTGGAATTCTTGTTGAACCACCAACTAAAATAACCTTATCGATATCAGCAAAAGAAAGTCCTGCATCCTTCATTGCGTTTTGCATAGGTGTGACTGTTGCTTGAACTAAATCTTCTGTCAAAGCATCAAATTTTTGTTTTGTAATATCAACGTCAAGGTGTTTAGGTCCCGTTGCATCAGCCGTGATAAATGGCAAGTTAACGTTAGTCTTGCTCATACCAGAAAGTTCAATCTTTGCTTTTTCAGCGGCTTCTTTCAATCTTTGCATTGCAAGTTTATCGTTAGTTAAATCAATGCCTTCTTTTGCCTTAAATTCAGCGATTAAATAGTCCATAACTCTCTTGTCAAAGTCATCACCACCAAGCATATTATTACCTTGTGTTGCCAAAACTTCGAAAACGCCGTCGCCGATTTCCATAACAGAAATATCGAACGTACCACCACCAAGGTCATAAATAATAACCTTTTGTGTTTTGCCTTCCTTGTCAAGACCGTAAGAAAGTGCTGCAGCAGTTGGTTCGTTGATAATTCTTAAAACGTTTAAGCCTGCAATCTTACCAGCGTCTTTAGTTGCTTGTCTTTGGCTGTCTGAGAAGTATGCTGGAACAGTGATAACTGCATCTGTGACTGTTCCACCAAGATAACTTTCAGCATCTTTTTTAAGTTTTGTTAAAACCATTGCTGAAATTTCTTGTGGTGTATATTTTTTGTCGTCAATAGCAACTTTATAATCAGAACCCATATGTCTTTTGATAGATGCAACAGTTCTGTCTGGGTTAGAAACCGCTTGACGCTTTGCAACTTGACCTACAAGTCTTTCTCCGTCCTTTTGAAAACCTACAACAGAAGGAGTTGTTCTTGAACCTTCTGCATTTGCGATAACTACTGGTTCGCCATTTTCCATAACTGCAACACAAGAGTTTGTTGTGCCTAAATCAATACCTATTGTTTTCATAATAATCTATATTCTCCTTATACTAAAATTTTATTTTATAACGCTTACTGTAGCGTATCTTATTATTTTATCTTTTTTTCTATACCCTTTTTGGAACACTTGCTTAACGGTATCCACTTGTTCGCCCTCGCCTGCAGGAACTTGCATA
>JAZQYW010000044.1:0-54772 GCA_045633745.1 Christensenellaceae bacterium | reverse complement strand
AGTGTTTTTGTGAGAGCGCATACCTGTAAGGTCTGTAACCGAACAAAATACAAAGTATTTCGCAATAGTTTTCCGTTAAAAATCAATTAGATGAAGAAATAGAGCCTACTATTCTTCGTCTTCTTCTGGAAGGTCAACGTTATGATATACGTTTTGAACGTCATCAAGGTCGTCCAACGCGTCGATAAGTTTGTTGAACTTTGTAAGTTCATCGCCAGAAAGAGTAATCTTGTTTTGTGGCAACATTTCGATTTGTGCTTCAAAGAAGTTCAAGCCTTTTTCTTCAAGATATTTTCTTACGTTTGAGAATTCAGAAACTGAAGTGTGAACGATAAATGCATCGTCTTCTGCGATGAAATCATCAGCACCTGCTTCTAAAGCGTATTCCATAACAACGTCTTCTTCTAAATCAGCAGTTCTTTCAACAACGATAACGCCAACTGTTGAGAAAGTGAAAGAAACGCAACCAGCGTTGCCAAGTGAACCACCGTGCTTACGCATAGTAGTTCTAACAAAGTCAACTGTTCTATTTTTGTTATCTGTCAAAGTCTTAACGATAACTGCGCTACCTGCTGGGCCATAACCTTCATAAGTCAATTCTTCGTAGTTTGCACCACTGAGTTCTCCAGATGCCTTTGCGATACATCTTTTGATGTTTTCGTTTGGCATATTAACTGCTTTTGCTTTTGCAATAGCGTCAGCAAGTTTAGAGTTAGTGTTTGGGTCTGGATTTGATTTTGCTGCAACTGCAATTTCCCTACCAACTTTAGTAAAGATTTTACCTTTAGCAGCGTCTGTCTTTGCTTTTTTTGCGGCGATATTCGCTGCGTGAGAATGTCCTGACATAATTTTTCTCCTTATATAGTAAATTTGAGTTTATTTATTCTTCAAGGCGTACATTAGTATTCCAGCAGAAACAGATGCATTCAAACTTTCAACGCCGTTTTGCATAGGGATACTAACTGTTAAGTCTGCCCTTTCTCTAAGGATTTGACTTACGCCCTTACCTTCATTGCCTATAACAAGGCAAATATCTTTATCATTTTTTAGTTCAAAAACGTTCGCTCCGTCCATATCGGCAATGCAAAGTGGCAAGTTGATAACTTCTAAGATATCCTTAACTGTGCCACGCATAACGTTTGCACGGAAAACGCCACTCATACTGCACCTAACAGCCTTTTGTGAATAAGCATCGGCACAATCAGGCGTCATATAGATATCCTTATAGCCAGAAGCAACGGCAGTTCTTATTATTGCGCCCACGTTAGTTGGGTCGGCAACGCCGTCTAAAAGCAAGCAACTGCCAGTTGGGGCTTTTAACACGCCGTCATTTTTATAAACTACAGCAAGCACGCCTTGTGGTGTCACTTCTTCGCTGATATATTCAAAAACTTGGTTGCTAACAATTTCCACCCTAAAAGGACAGCCCAAAAATTGTTCGGCTTTATCTTCAGCACAAACAATTTCCCTGATGGAAAGCGATAAGTCAATGGCTTCCTTGACAGGCTTAACCCCTTCAACGACAAAAACACCGAGAGTATCACGGTTTTTCTTGTCCCTTAAAGAACGGATTTCTTTTATAAGTGAGTTTTGTTTTGAACTAATCATAATTATCAAAAGAAAGCCTATCTTAATTTAAGGTAGGCTTTACAATTTTATTAGATATTAGCCTTTGCTTTTTCGCAAAGTGCAGTAAATGCAGCAGCATCAGAAACTGCGATTTCTGCAAGAACCTTTCTATTGAGGTCAATGCCAGCCTTCTTTAAGCCGAACATAAATTTGCTGTATGACAAGCCGTTAAGTCTTGCACCAGCGTTAATTCTTGCAATCCACAAAGAACGGAAATCTCTTTTCTTTGCCTTTCTGCCATAGTAAGCATAGAGTTGAGCCTTCATAACGGCTTCTCTTGCTACTCTGTATCTCTTACTTCTTCCACCAAAGTAACCTTTAGCGAGTTTTAATATTTTTCTACGCTTCTTTACAGCGTTTACAGCTCTTTTAATACGCATAATAAATTCTCCTTATAAAATTATTACTTATTGTAAATAAGCGTCTTTACTGTCTTTTCTTGTGTTGCATCAACGTATGCGCCAGCACACAAGTTGTTCTTTCTCTTTCTGTCTTTCTTTGTTAAGATGTGGTTCTTGCCAGAGCAAGCTCTCTTTACTTTGCCTGATGCGGTCACGTTAAAACGCTTTTTAGCCGCACTTTTGGTTTTCATTTTAGGCATATTTGTACCCTCCGTTAAATAATAATTTAATTTTACGCTTTTGTTGGCGCAAGCATCATCCAGATGTTTCTGCCTTCAGTAAGCGGATTCTTTTCCATTGAACCAAATTCTTTGACGATTTCATAGAACTTTGTCATAACTTCTAAACCGAGTTCAGAGTGAGCCATTTGACGACCACGCATTCTAATTGAAACTTTTACCTTGTTTCCTGCAGCAAGGAACTTTTGCGCTTGTTTTGCTTTAACGTTAAGGTCACCCACGTCAATAGTCATTGATAGCCAAACTTCTTTGATTTCAACAACTTTTTGGTTTTTCTTGGCTTCTTTTGCCTTCTTGTTTTGTTCAAACAAGAACTTGCCATAGTTCATAATCTTACAAACCGGTGGGGTTGCATTTGGAGAAATCTTAACAAGGTCAAGACCAGCATCTTCTGCAGCAACCAACGCTTCTCTTGAAGAAACGATGCCAAGTTGTTCGCCATTTTCACCGATTAAGCGGACTTCTTTATCACGAATTTCCGCATTGATTTGATGTTCCTTTTTAATAGTAGTTTACCTCTCAATAAATTCTATAATTAAGGCACTTGCCTTAAAAACTATAAAAAACGGGTTGCTTACGAATATAAGCAACCCAAAAAATACCTAATTAGACCTTAAGTCATTAAAAAGTATTGAACCGAACGACCTTAATTAGCGTCGGTGAGAAGGGTCACTTCTTCTTTAAGCCTTAATATAATACAACAATTATGCGTTATTGTCAAACGTTTTTAAGCAATTTTTCGTATTTTTTTAATCTTCCACCAAAACAGCAGTCAAAGCAAAACGACGCACTGATTCTATTGCCCTTGTGCAAGAATCTAACGTTTCATAAGATTCGCCAATGCAAATTACTGTCTTTTGAGCATTGCGAAGTTTATAGTAAAACCTGCCGAATTTATCGTGGTCAATGATAAAGTTGCCTTGTTCAGCATACTTTTTAACACTTTCAATGGCGTTGCGTGCACTCTTTTCCAAAGCCACTTCTTCCGTTGCAAGCATCAATTGACCATTGTTTGCAAACAATTGTGCAGAATAGTTGCCGTCTTCCGTCTTTACTATACGCCACTTGCCAGCCATACCCTTTTTAACGTCTGAAACGTCAAGTTTTGCAGGTGTATATTCAGCATAGCCCAAACCGTCCCTATAACCTTCTACAATGATTGAATCTTTTGCAATTCTCTTAACAGATTCAACTGCCTTTAAGCAACCGTCTTTTGACTTGTAAGTTTCGCCAACGCAAAGAAGGCGATTATTTGCCGTTTTAATTTTATAATAATAATTGTTGTTCTTATCTTGATAAATTTTAAAATTATCCGCTTCAACACCACGGATTATAGTTGCTATACCACTCTTTGCACCTTCTTCAGATGAATAAATTTCGCTGGTGAGCATAACTTCGCCGTTTGATGCAAGAAGTTTTGAAACAAATTCCCCTGCGCTTTCCTTTTCAACTATCCATTTTCCGTTAAGTTTTTTTGTCGCTTTTGGAGTTTTTTCCTTTTCGGTTTTCACTTCGGCTTTTTTAGGAATGGTTTTTTCTGCCTTTTCTTTAACAGGCTTAACTTCTTCTTTAACTTCAACCTTTTCTTCTTTTACTTCAACAACTTCTTCAGTCTTTTGTTCAACAACTTCTTCAGCCTTTTGTTCAACAACTGGTTCAACTATTGTTTCAACGGGTTGAACAAGTGCAGTCTTTTCAACTTTTTCTGCTTTCTTTTTCTTGTTTGCTTTTCTTTTTTTACAAACGCTAACTATAATAAGAATTGCACAAATGAGTACGATGAGTGCAACGGCAAGTATAACTACGCCACCGTAAAACACTGGTCTAGCAAAGCCCAAATGATTGCCAACCGTTCTACAAACGTTTTTCACAAAATCTAACATAACTTTTCTCCTTGTTAACTATATAATCATTGTCAAATACATATTATCACAAAAACAAAAAATGTGCAATATAAAGACAAAAAAAATCGCATTTTTTCTTACAAAAATGCGATTAATTCTATTTTTTAATTATTTAATTTCGCCGTCGTTAAAATACAAAATACCCAACGTATGTGCACCACAATGGCTTGCAATCGTTCCACCAGCACGGGTTTCGTAAATGTTCTTAAAGCCCCTTTCCTTAACGGCTTTTCTTGCCGTTTCAACCATTTCTTCACTTGCAGTTGTGTAAGTGATAAATACTCTTGTTAAGTCTGGAGTATTAAAGTCTTCAAGTACACCTTCGCAATATTTCTTAACTGCCTTTTCAATCGTTCCCTTGTGCTTTTTATCTGAAGACATTTTACCTTTTTTAACGACGATTCGTGGTCTAATCTTCAAAATTGTTGCACCCAACAAAGACAACAAGTTGCATCTTCCGCCTTTATGCAAGTAATCAAGTCTTTCCAAAACGAAACTTGCTTGAACTTGGCGAGCCCTGTCTTGAACTTTTTTTGCAATAACAGATACTTCTTCACCAGCGTCAACAAGTTCTTTTGCATACATTGCAAGAAGTGAAATACCAGTTGACAAACTTAAACTGTCAACCACAAAAACACCTTCAACGTTTTGTGCAGCACGAATAGCGTTTGAGCAAGAAGAAGATATACAACTTGACAAAGAAATATGGATAACGTTGTCGTATTCCTTTTTAAGTTCTTGAAAGTATTCAGTATATTCAAATTCATTGATAGCGTTGGTTTTTGGCAAAGTTCCCGTCTTATCAACGTAATCAAACATCTCTTCGGTGGTTATTTCTCCATCAACGAGAGTTCTTTCCCCTAAAGTGATATGAAAAGGAATAAGTTTAAAGCCATATTCATCAATTAATTCTTTAGTTAAGTCACAAGTTGACTCTAGCGAAATTGCAATTTTCATTAGGCAATTCTCCTTAAATTTATGCATATAAGAGTATAGTCATTTTATAATTAGTATACTAATCACAAATTAACTCAGCATATATATTAACATATTTTGCCTTTTTTTTCAATCATTTTTTTGTCAAATTATCTTATTCGTAAGCAAACTTTGTAATTTTTTATATTTTTGCTTGATTAAAGGCTTAAATCGTGATATCATAGTATAGTAAATTACTAGTATTATAATAGGAGTTTTATTATGGATAAAATTTGTGGCAATATTATTTCTGACACAATTAGTTTTAGTGAGTTTGGCTCACACAACGAACAAGTGGTGTCTATAAAGGGTTATATTCATCGTATTCGTGAAATGACGGGCTTTGCTTTCGTTATTATTAGAACGGCAAAAGATACTATTCAATGCGTTTATGCACCTGAATTCTCTGATTATCGTTGGGATGATAGACTTTGCGAAGAAGCGTGTGTTAAAGTGACTGGCAAGGTCGTTGCAAGCACTGACGCTAAAGGCAACGTTAGATATGAACTTCAAATACACAATATCGATATCCTTTCTCTCCCAGCAGAAGGTTTGCCTATCGTTATAAATAAAAAACAACTTGATAATATTCAATTAAGCACCGTTTTAGACCTTCGCCCTATCTCTATGCGTAATCCAAAAGAACGTGCTATATTTAAAGTTCAAGAAGGCATTGCTCGTGGTTTTAGAGAATGCTTGATGAAGAACGGCTTTACAGAAATCCGTTCGCCAAAGATTAACTTTGCCGGTGCTGAAGGTGGAACAAACATCTTTAAACTTGATTATTTTGGCAAAGAAGTTTACCTTGCACAATCACCACAATTATATAAACAAGCCCTTGTTGGCGTTTATCAAAGAGTTTTTGAAGTTGCACCTGTATTTAGGGCTGAACATCACGATACTTCACGCCACCTAAACGAATATACTTCTATGGACTTTGAAATGGGCTTTATCAATGACTTTACCGATATTATGAATATGGAAGTTAAAGTTCTAAAGTATATTATGGACCTTTTGAAAACAGAATATAAGGACGAACTTGAACTTTTGCATATTGACGTTCCAGAAATAACAGAAGTTCCTTCTATTAAGTTTATGGACGCAAAAGAACTTATTATGAAGAAGTTTAAGTATCAACCACAAGATATGAAAGACTTTGACCCAACAGAAGAAGAACTATTGGGCAAGTATGCTAAAAAGGAACTTAACAGTGACTTCTTGTTTGTCACACACTATCCATCTAAAAAGCGTCCTTTCTATACTATGGACGACCCAGCAGACCCAGAATTCACACTTTCATTTGACCTTCTCTTTAGGGGGCTTGAAATCACTTCTGGTGGACAAAGGATTCACGATTATAACGAACAAGTTGCAAAAATGGTTAAGTGCGGTATGAACCCAGAACAATTTGAAACTTACCTAATGCTCCACAAATACGGCGCTCCACCACACGGCGGACTTGGTATCGGTTTAGAAAGACTTACAATGCACTTACTTGGTGCTAAAAACGTTAGGGAAACAACGATGTTCCCACGTGATATTAACAGAGTGACACCATAGTTAAATCAATTTAATAAAATAGGCATCAATCAACTTGATGCCTTTTTTGTTTGCTTTTTTATAAATGTTTTGTTTACACGCTTATTATAAGCCCACAAAATATATAAGGAACGCAGTTTTTCTCTAAAATGTGTTCTGTGCAAACGCTAAACTTTTTTGCAATTCTCTCTATCGTGTCGGTTGGCTTTACCATATAGACCGTTTTCTCTTTTTCAATAAGCAAAACGTCCCCTGCACGTATTTCTTTTTTCAATTCGTTTAACGAAATAAGTTTGCCCATTGAACAATTAAATCTTTGACACACGGTTAAAACCGAATCTTCCGTTTGCACACGATAAAAAAACTTTTCCATACCATAATTATATTTAATTAAACTGTCGAATAGAATATATAGACAAGTTTATTTTGGGGGCAAGTATGAGAAAGTTTTTCAAAACGGTTGCTATCGTGACTATTTTTTCTATAAGCGAAAAATTCCTAGGCTTTTTATATCGCATATATTTATCAAGGACAATAGGAACTGAAGGCATAGGGCTTTATCAAGTTGCGCTGTCGGTGTTTGCACTTTTACTTACACTTTCTTGTTCTGGAACGCCCATCACCGTTTCAAGACTGATGACCAAATATCGTGCAGAAAATAGAGAAGATAAGGCTCAAAAAATTATAACTGCTGGGATTACTTTTACCCTTTTTATAGTTGTTCCTATCTGTGCCATATTTTTTATTTTTACCGATTACTTTAACTTTTTATTTGCAGACCAAAGATGTATAAACATATTTTTAGTGGTTTTACCGGGATTAATATTCACTTCAATTTATTCTGTTTTACGTGGCGTGTTTTGGGGGGATAAAGACTTTTTGCCTTACAGCATAATTGAACTTTTAGAAGAAGTTTGTATGATTATCGTGGGCATTATATTAATTAATTCTGCAACAAGCGTATATCAAGGTGCTTTTCGTGCTGGTGTTGCCGTGCTTTGTTCATACATATTTTCCTTTAGCCTTGCCACCTTTGTTTTCTTTTTTAGAAAACATAAACTTAAAAACCCAAAAACCGAATTTAAACCACTTTTAACATCCGCCCTACCTATAACGGCAATGCGCACGGCAAACTCTTTGACCGTTTCGCTTGTTTCCATAATCTTGCCTTTAAGATTAGTTTCTGCTGGAATTAGCAACAATCAAGCAATGTCTATATTTGGTGCTTGCGTGGGGCAAGCAATACCCTTGCTTTTTATACCTACCACGCTTATCGGCTCTTTCACACTAGTTTTAGTGCCGGAAATTTCTGAAAACTTTTATAAGAAAAACTATTTTTATCTAAAGCGTGACGTGGAAAAGTCCATCAAGTTTGCAACCTTTTTGACCTGCCTTTTTATACCAGTTTTTTTCGTATGTGGCGAAGAAATCGGCATTTTAGTGTTTGACAGCCATCAATGTGGCGAATATTTAACAGCATCGGCTTTCCTAATGCTTTTTATGAGTTTATCAAGCATAACAACCAGTATGCTTAACTCTATGGGCTTAGAAAACAAAACTTTGATTTACTTTATCATCAGTGGTTTTGTTATGCTAGTTTGCATTTGGTTTTTGCCAAGTTTTTGTGGTATATATGCTCTTTTAATCGGCTTTACTGCAATTTACGGAATAACCACCGTGCTTAATCTTCGCCTATTAAACAAAAACTGTCAAAGAAAACCACGATATATAAAATTCGTTGTTTACGCATTTTTACTTTTAGTTCCGTCAGTTTTGTTTGGGTTAATGCTTAAACGCCTTTTACTTTCAATCGTGGGCACTTTCTTAACCTTTGTGATATGCAGTGTTGCACTTGTTATCTTCAACGCACTTTTATATATCGGCTTTAACCTTGTTTCAACCGAATATATAAAAAAGAAGGTTTCCTTCCCTAGAAAAAGAAACCTTTCTTCAAATTCAAATTAAGTTAAAAATGGTTGTTTGTTTACCCTGTGCACAACAATCTCATCAATAACGGCATTACCACGATTTTTAAGCAAAAACATTACTATATCTGCAATTTCTTGTGGCATAATCATACCATCTGCCGTCAAATCTGGGCGTGCAATTTTTATCATATCCGTATAAACCCCACCCGGTGAAATTGCGTGTACTCTTACACCATCTTGATAAACTTCGGTTGCAAGTGACTTTGTAAAACCTAAAAGTGCGTGCTTTGATGCAACGTAAGCGCTTTGTTGTGGATATCCGTTGTGTGCCACAACTGATGCTATGTTGATAATGCTTGCCCTGTTTGATTTCTTTATATAAGGCAATGCTTGTTGTGTCAAAAGGTAAGGCGACCTAAAGTTGATATTCATAATTTTATCAAGGATTTCGGTTTGTGTCTTTTCAAAATCGCAGTTAAACGCCATACCTGCATTGTTGATTAAAATATCAATTTTGCCTATTTCCTTTATTGCCTTTTCAAAAAGTGCATTTAAGGTTTTGTCATCGGTCAAGTCCCCAGCGTAAACACCAAGTGCCCCACCAAATTCTTCAATTATCTTTGCTGTTTCGTTAAGTTTTTCTTGCTTTGTGCCCCCAAAAAGCACGACTTTTACCCCTTCTTTAGCAAGCGAAAGACAAATTTCTCTGCCTATTCCACCACTTGCGCCCGTTATAAATGCAACTCTGCCACTTAAACTCATTTCTCTTTCTTCCTATTTTGTTTTTTTATTTATAAAGTTAACTATCGCCCTACATAAACGGTGCGAATATTTGCATAACCCCAGCAAAAGCACGATAAAGTATATGCTTTCTTAACTTGTTGTTTTGGGTTATCAAAACACTGTCATCAAAGGTTTTATCAAAATCGCCTTTGATATCTTCCATTACGCTTTTATCGTTTAGATAAACGGCACACTCAAACTGTTGATAAAAACTTCTTAAGTCCATATTAATTGAACCAACCACTGCACAGTTTTCCGTCAGCAACACCTTGCTGTGCACGAAAGCGCATTTCATACAATAAACCTTAACGCCATATTCCATCAGTTTTTCCAAATTGTTTCTGGTGACGCCGTAAACAAAGGCTTTATCTGGCACTTCGGGAATAATAATCCTAACGTCAACCCCACTCATAGCCTTATTGATTAAAATGTTTGAATAGGTGTCGTCCACAATAAAGTATGGCGTCATAATATAAATAAACTCATCTGCACCCGACATCATATTTTCATAAGTGTTTTTGCAAATGGCAGTTTTATATTCAAGCCCGTCTGCATAAGGCAAGACAACCCCTTTATCATCAAACTTTTCAGCCTTGTTTAAATACGGCGAATAGTCTTCTTTTTTCTTGTTTAAGACTTCCCATTGCCTTAAAAACATAAGTGTGAAAGCATCAACGGCACAGCCTTCAAGCCTAACGCCGTTATCTTTCCAGTAGCCGTGCATACGCTTTTGATTGACATATTCATCAGCCAAATTGCACCCACCCGTATAAGCCGTTTTTCCGTCGATAACGATAATCTTTCGGTGGTCACGATAATTCAAGGTAATGGAGAAAAAAGGAAGAACTTTGTTAAACGGGCAAAGGTCGATGCCCATATTCCTTATTTTCTTTTTGGTTTTTCTAGATAGGGTTTTGTGCGAACCCATATCGTCGTAAATAATTCTAACTAAAACGCCTTGACTTATTTTATCTTTCAAAATGGATAAGGTTTTATTTAGCAAAACGCCGTCTGAAATAATAAAAAATTCCATAAAGATAAATTCTTTGGCATTTTGCAAACTTTTTAAAACGTCGTCAAAAAGGCAATTCCCCGAACTAAAATATTTGACCTTGGTATCCGTGTAGGCTGTGAAACCACCCGCGTTAAATAGATATTCGCAATCGTTTTTAACCTTTTTATTTGCAATATTAAGGTCGGTTTTAATTTCAAAACTTTTTGATTTTTCAAAGGTGTGCTTAAACCTTTTGCGTGAAAAGAGCATAATGACCCTTTCATCACTTATTATATAGAATAAATAGGCAAAAGGAAAGAATAATAATAAAAATATTATCCAAACTGCTTTACTGTGACTGTTTTTGTTCGAAGATAAAACGTATATACAAGTTATTAAACTTATAATAAAAGTGCATAGTGCCGTCCACGTGTAAGAAAGCATAAACGCAGAGTGCAAAAGTATAAACATTAACAGTTGAAAGGCAATAATGCCAAACACAACAAGCACTTTTAAAACGCCAAGTCCGTTGTTTTCGGTTTTTATCCTAACCACGTCAGTATATGGATAACTGACTTTTTTTCTTATATTAAAGGTTTTAACTTTTTGGCTGTGGGTTTTCTTTTTCATACTTCACCCCCAACCTTTGCACTAGTCAAAAGCCTTGCTTCATCAAGAATTTTGTTTATATCTTCTTGTTTTTCAATGTCTTCAATCTTAAACCTTTGGTTTTCAAGTTTATAAAGGTTTTTCAACTTTTTGGCAAAGAACACAGTCAAAACTAGGGCGCATAAACTTAAAACTATTCCACCAATAAATATAGGCAAAGTTTTAGTATAAAAAATAAGCGACCATATACCAAAGAAAAGACACATAGCAAAAACTATTAAATTGCATATGCCCGCCTTTGATTTATGATGCTTTTTTTCTTTTAAGTCTGCCCTTTCATTTAGGGCAAACTCATAATAAACTTGTAATAACTGCAACCTATCCTTGTTAGCGATATCGTGTAAGCGACAAAATTCAACGTGAAGAATATCATTATATTTTGCGTCTTCCTTGACCGAAATTTTTTCCCACGAAAAATCGCTATAAGCCGATATAACTTGTTCGGCATTTTCTTTTTTTACAATTATTTCAATAAAATCGTAATTTTGATAATCTTTTTCTTGCATTACTAACCACAAAATCTTTTATTGTTTTAATTATAGTCATTATAACTTAAAAATAACTTAAATTTATAAACAATAAATAAACTTTTGTCTATTTTAGTAAAATTTTAACCTAAATTAAACTTATCCTTTGGCAATATTCTTGGCAAAATAGAAACAAGTCCAAAGCAAACTACCCCGTTAACCACAGTTGAAATAGCCGTGCCTGGCAATCTTGCTATATAAATTTCCATAGGGAAACCATATAAAACGCACAAACCTATGGTGTTAACCAAAACCGATGAAACCACAAAAACGGTTACGACAGAAATTGCAGTTTTAACGTAATCATTGATTCTTATTCTTTCAAAAATAAGTCCTGGGACAAAACCCATAAGCCCACTTGCCAAGCCTATTATTGGGCTATATGCACCTAACGGTCTTATTATGCCACAAATTAAGTCCCCTAAAAACGCACTTGCAAATCCTAAGCCAGAGCCCAAAACGTAGCCCGAAATAAAGCCCGCTGTTAACAAGAGTGAAATTTGCAATAATTGAGAAACTTGTATGGTAAAATAATTTGACAACAAGCACAACGCTGTCATCATAGCAGTATAAACTACTTTTTGGGTTTTTGATAGATTATTGCGGTTTTTCTTTTTTAACAAGGTAAAGACAAGGATAACCAAAATTACAAAAACAACTATAACGTAAGCATACCATCTTGTCTTTATAGTTCTAAAAATATCCGCAATATCAAATGGTTGTGGAACATTGCTAGCAAGCAAGTTAAAAAAATTGGACATAAAAAAATCTCCCAAATGAATTTAGAGAGACCGATAAAATTATTGCTTTAAAGTTAAGCAAATCATAATAGCGGACGCGCAAAGACACCGCAGGAAATTCCTTTCGTTTGCAAACGACATCCCATTTTGCAACACTTTACGCATCTTTGCTACTCTATGTGCTGATAATATCACATATGCGCATATTTTGTCAATAAATTTAAGGCATAAAAATTCTTGTTTTCTAAATACTATCTATATGGCAGTCACCTTTATTAGAACACTTATTATAATTATAACTTTAATCGTTTTAATGCGACTTATGGGAAAGCGCGAAATCGGCGAAATGCAACCTTATGAATTTGTTATAACCCTTATTATAGCAGACCTTGCTTGTATCCCTATGACAGACGTTTCTATTCCCTTAACTTACGGAATAGTGGCTATCGTTTGCGTTTTCTTACTGCACCAAATTTTAACTATATTAGAACAGAGTGGTGCGTTTGTCAGACGCATTATTTCAGGCAAACCAAGTGTCGTTATAAATAAAGACGGTGTAAACGTTCTTGAATTAAAACGCAACAACTTGGGAATTGACGATTTAATAGAAAGTATGCGAACGGCTGGATATTTTTCGTTTGATGACTTAACTTATGCCATTTATGAAACTAACGGCTCTCTATCGGCTTTCCCAAACAACTTGAAAAAACAAGTAAACAATTCTCTTCCCCTTCTAATCGTTGCCGAAGGAAAGTTAGAAAAACATAACCTTTCAATGATTGAGTGCGACAAGCAACAACTATTAAACTTTATAAAAAAACAAAAGACTTCGCTTAAAAACACCGAAGTTATGACTGTTGACGGAACTGGACGGGTTTACTTTAAGCAAAAGGGCAAGAAATATATTATAACTGATTTTAAGTTAAAGGAAGGTGTGGTGTGGTAAAAACACTTGTTTCAATATTAGTGGTGGCATCGCTTTTATTATTTGGTGCAATATATGAAAACGCTTTCGTTAAAAGGCAGTTTAATGAAATGAACGTGGTTTTAGTTGCTCTTTACGATAAAATTGATGACAATACGGCAACGCAAGACGACGTTTATGCCGTGCAAAAAAACTGGATTGCAAAAAAGAAGGTTTTGCATATCTTTATCCCACATAACGAGATAAAAGAAATGGACTTATGGCTTGCAGAATCTGCAACGCTTGTTCGAGATAAAGAGTGGAAAGACGCAATTTCTAAAATAGAAGTTTTAATCGAACTGACCGAACAAATCCCAAAAACCTTTAGGCTTTCGTGGGAGAATATTTTATAAATATGTTCATATGTTTGATTTTATATAAAAAAAGCGACGCAAAAGCGTCGCTTTTCAACTTATATAGTAAATTATATTATCAAACAAAGAAGTGCATATAATATCGGCAATGTTATAACCGAAAACAAGGTCGTTCCCAACACGTAAATTGATGCTTCTTTTTCACCCACCTTGTATCTGTCTGCAAGGCTGGTTGTAAGTGATGCCGTTGACGTTGCAAAACCTATGAACATTGTGAAGATAATACCGTTATCTATTTCTACAAACCTATTAACGACAAGCATAATTGCCATAACTATAATAGGCACGACAACTAATTTTAATAGAGAAATATAATAGAGTTTTTTAGTTGTAAACAAAGAAAGTATTTTAACGTCTGCAAATTTCATACCCAAGATGGTCATTGAAATTGGCGTCACCAAATTCTTTAAGAAATTAGAATAATATGCAACTTCGGTTATCACAACGTCAACACCTATTAAATTTATAATGATAGCAAGCACAAAAGCGATTATAACTGGACTTTTAATAATCTTTTTTATTGAAACTTTACTTTTGCCATCGGTAAACATATATTCGCCAATCAACATAAGACCCACCACGTTGATGACGTTTATTACGATTATATAACCGAGAATTATGCTCTCCGCACCAAAAACCGCTTCGGCAAGTGGAAGCCCGATAAAACCATTGTTTGAAAATAGCAAGCACAATCTTTGCAAACCCGTATGCTCGTTCCCGTTTTTCTTCCTTATGAATACTTTGGCTAGAAAATATATTAAAACCAAAAATATGGAATAAAAAAGAGCAACTAATATAAGATTGATTAAGGTTTTGCCCGCTAATTCCATATCTAGTGTGCTTGACACAACGTAAAAAGGAACGGCAACGTATAGTGCTAATTTTGATAATACGTTAGAATCTTCGCTTTTAAATAATTTGGTCTTTACTGCCATATATCCCGGCACTGCTAAAAGTACGAAAATAATAACGCTTTTTAACATTATAAAAAATTCTTGCATATTAATTACCTTTCCTTTGAAAATTCACAGCCACAATAGTTTTGGCGATACAAGTCATTTTCCTTGCTCAAAGTTATTGAGCGCAAATACCCGTTATCTTTCTTAAAATCGGTCACTAAATACTTAACCGAAAAATCCTTTTGTAATTGTATGCCTATTTCATTTATAAGACAAGCGTTTTTTAGGGGACTAACAGTTAAAGTTGTTGCAAAATAATCAAAACCCTTTTCTTGTGCCTTTTGGGCAGTGGCTTTTAGTCGCAAATAAAAACACTCCTTGCACCTTGCCCCGCCTTCTTTTTCCTTTTCTTTTCCTAAAACGGCAGTTAAAAAGGCTTTCTTATCATACTCACTTTCAATGCAATTTATCCCCACCTTTTTGCAATATTTGACTTGCTCTTTTAGGCGAAGATTAAACTCATCTAAAGTGTCGATATTTGGGTTATAATAATAAATGGTTAAATCAAAATGCTCTTTTAGTTTTTCAATGCACGCAGTTGAACAGGGCGCACAACAAGAATGTAAAAGCAACTTCTTTCTTTCGCCCTTATTTTTTGCGATTTCTTCAAGCATAAGTTTATTATAATTTATCTTGTTCATAACTCTTTCTTGGTTATTTCTTCCCCGTTCTTTTCAATCAAATAAGCCTTTCCACCACTTGAAATGGTTTTTGTATAAACGCCGTCAACAAACTCAATGGCACAGTTGTTTTCAACGCAATAACACTTTCTTATATCGCCCTTTTTAAGCGCGTTCATAAAATCGACTTCTCTTTCATCAAAGTGTGGACACATACAGTCGTCTAAAATGCCAAGTCCTTTCTTAAGAACGTAATCAGCGCTTTGCCCACGCATTATTTCATAATCGGTGTACATATCCTTAAACCAGCAAATTGCCCCTGCTGAAAGCCCACAAATTATTTTACCCTGATTATATGCATCGATGATAAGTTGTTGAACGCCAAATTCTTTCCACTTTTCAAGCATATAAACGGTATCGCCACCACCGATATAAATGCAGTCTGCCTTTTCAATCTTATCGGCAATTTTTTGCAAGTCCATTTCGCCATAAACCATAAGCGCAACTTCAGCCTTTATATCAAAAACCGACGTATAAGTTTTTCTAAAACTGTTAAAGTAAGGCATACTATCGTGTGATGCCGTGCCGATAAAAAGTGCATTTGCCCTAACGCCGTTTGCGTGTTCTTTTGCTAATTGTGCAACGTATCTATCAATTTCTAACGTGGTTTTATTTCTAATTTCTCCACCACCGATTGCTATAATTCGCTTTTGCATATATCCCCTTAAAAAAGGTTAGACAAAAGCCTAACCTTCAATGATTTTTTTTGCATTTTCTATAAAAATCTCTTGCGCATATTCTTTGCCATATTTTTTAGCAACGCATTTTTGCGCTTTTGATAAAAAGTTTTCCCTTTGAAAATGGATATCACTTGCAATAAAATCAACAAATCCGTTCTTTAATAACTGTTTAACCTTTTTGCCAAATATCCTTTTTTGCTTGCCCACCAAAGATTCTGCGTTAACTTGTATAAGCCCACCCAAATCTTTAACTTCTTCTGCAAGCGAAACATCATAGTTATGATATCTTTCAATGTGCGCCACGATAGGTATATATCCCTTTCTTTTAAGTTCATAAACAACTTCGGTGACGTCACGCTTAATATCGTAATCAAACTCTATAAGAATATATTTTCCATCGTTTATGGAAAGAACAGCCTTTTCTTCAAAAAGTGTTTTGTAATCTTTTTCAATAAAAATTTCTTGCCCCAAATAAAGATTAACTGGTATTCCACTTTTCTCCACGACTTCTTTAAACCTAATGAAATTGTCTTTTAACAAGTCTGCCTTTAGTTTATATTCTTTGCGATAGTGTGGCGTTAAAACTATATCGGTTGTCCCTTGTTTAACACACTCTCTAATCATTGAAAGAGACTGTTCTAAACTCACGCTTCCGTCGTCAACTTCAGGTAAAATGTGTGTGTGAATATCTATCATACTTTATTTTGCTTGATTTGGGGTATTTTCTTCTAAGTCTAATTCTTGTGGGTTATCTTCGTAATATCTGTATTTATAATACTTACCACGTGAATAACCTTGTCCGTCCTTTTCCTTATCGTACATAGTTAAAACAGTGCCTAAAATGTTTGCGCCGTTTTTTCTCAAGTCCCTAATGGCTTCGCTAACTTGTGCCTTTGTTGTCATTCCATAAGCAACCATAAACAACACGCCGTCTGAAACTTTTGAAATGTGAATAAAGTCTGAAATCTGCAAAACAGGTGCGCAATCTAAAAATACGTAATCATATTCTTCACGCAATTCTGCGATAAATTTCTTAAATTTATCAGAAACCAATGCTAAAGATGAGTTAGACACTTGTCCACCACGAGTAATAACGTCAACGTTTTCATACTCTGTTTTCTTTATTATTTGTTCTTTGGTTGCATCGCCCAACAAATATTCTGCGATACCCACGTCTCTTGCCAAAGAAAATAATCTGTGCACTCTTGGACGACGGAAATCTAAATCAACAACGATAACTTTCTTGTTGGTAAAACCAAGCCCAACTGCAAGGTTGCAAACAACCGTTGTCTTGCCTTCTGCCATAACTGATGATTCAATTTGAATAACCTTATTTTTGCCGTCAGCGTTCAAATATAAAACGTTGTCCTTAAGCCTATTATAGTCTTCAAAATGACCACCCTTGTTTTGTGCGTTAATATAAATCTTTCCACCGACGTTTGCTTGAGATTTTTTCTTAAATAGAGCCATAATTTTTCTCCCCACATATTTATACGAGTTTATTATATAACAATTATCAAATAAAATCAATAGAAAACCGATAAAATTTATTTGTTATAGGTTAAATAAGATGTTTAAAGTTAAAAAATCGCACACTTATTTAGTGTGCGATTTAATTTTACTAACAAAAATTTTATGCGTTTGGCGACCAAATTTCCCTGCAATGTGGCACTAAAGTTATAACCATACCACCTTCAAGATTAGCAATATTGTCTGCGTTAAACACAGTCGTGCTTTCGATAAAATGTTCGCCACCCAAACTGTCAATCCACTTCCAAAAACCAGAAAATTCATATTCGTTTTGCCCAGATTGTTCACTAGGTGCAACAATCGGCATCTTTGAATAGCCAAACGCCGTGTAAAGCGATTGCCCTTCGGTTATTGTAAGTTCAATTTCCACAAGGCTTATTTCTTGCGACAAACTGCCAAAGTTAACAACGTTGCAATCAAGAACCTTGCCACTAGGGTTTACAACTGTACTTAAAGAAAATTTGATTTTATATTCTTCCAAATATTTTGCAGTTAAGGTTGCATCAGTTGGGTATAGCCACAAATCATCGTCGCTTATAATCTTCCCATCATAATACCAACCAACGAAAACAAACCCTTCTTTTTGTGCTGTTGGCAATTGACCAACCACTTGATTATACATCACTTGTTTACTTGTTTGACCCGTTAACACGCCACCTTGAGCATCAAAATCAATAACGTAAGGTCTATTCCCCCACGATGCTTTTAAGGTCACGTCACAAAACTCTCCGTTAACCTTAAAATCATTTATGGTTATATCTTTGCTTAATTTTGGCGTTTGACTGCCGTTTATTAGCCAACCTTCAAAGTTATAGCCAACCCTTTTAGCATCAAGCAAAAGGTCTGCATTTTCATCCATATCGGCAGTGTAATAGTAAGTTCTTTGCCCTCTTTCACCGCCATCTAGGTCATATTTTATAATAAAACTGCTTTCATCAACGTAATGTGCATAAAAGTTGACGTCTGCATCTTCCTTCCAAACAATGCCATTGTCGATTGACAAAGCATCTAAAGAATTATCATCAGTCCAAAAAGCAAAGCGCTTGCCAGCCACTTGTGGTGCAACGACGGTAATTTCATCTATCTTTTGATTATATACAACTTGCATTTTGTTATTTGCAAATTCTAAGCCGTCTTTATCCAAAAAAGTTAAGTTATAAGTTTTTGCCGTCCATACGGCATTGATAGTGCAAGCGTTTGTTATTGCACTTAAATTAACGTCCCACGAAAGTTGATAGCCTTCTTTAATGAAAATCGGTCGGTTTTCTCTCAACTGAAAGGCGCTGTTTACAGTTAGCACAACTGTCTCTTGATTATCTTGGGTTTTCCCACCATTGCCTTGGAACACCACTTGAAAATCATATTGACGCCATTGTGCTTTTACAGTGGTGCTTTTTTCAATCATAGAAATAGACCTATCCCAACCCACAAAATTATATCCATCTCTAATATAGACAGGTTCTTTTATTTGACTTGAATTCTCCACTTTTTGCACTTCTTTTCCATCAACCAAGATAACACCGTCAGCCCCACCGTTAAAAGTGACGGTAAACTTTTTTGGTGCGCAAGCCGTGCTGAAAAGCACTGCCGTAAAAAGCATCACCATTGCTAATATTAAGTTGACAAGCCTTTTATTGCGCACACCTGTTTCTCCTTGTTTTGTTATATTTATTATATAACAACTAACACAAGGTGTCAAGACAATACAGCAATTTCAAGACCTTTACTCAAATAGCGTATTTGGACATAATTTTAAGCAGAGCGCCAAGCCCATCGTTAATCTTTTCTTTAAGTTGCATATTTAACCCGTCTTGCTCTGCCGAAAATATTGCATCTTCTAATTCTTTCGCTTGTTTTTTATCTTGCTCTTTGAGTGGATAATATTCCAGTTTATTAAGCACGCTTTTTACGTGTGAAAATTCTATTTCACTTTTTTGAATAGGCTCACTTTTCTGCTGGGTTTTAATAACTGGCGAACTAAAAACATTGCTTTCCTTTATCAATTCGCCCTGATAGTCATCTTGCGTTATCTTGCTTGCGCTATCACTCAAAAACCTTGCCAAATTGCGTTGTGGCCTTGTAATTTCAATAGTTTTTTTTGGTAAAAACATAATGATTGATAAAAGGCAAACGCAAACACCAACCGTCAAAAACAAGTGCTTTATGTATCCGTTTATCATAAGTTCTAACCACAACTGAATAAGTGTTATCCCCACCATAAAAAGCACTATCCAAAGCCTTTTTAATATACCATATCCACCCTTTACAACGCTTAACACAATGGCGATAAGCGATGCAAAAATTATTATGGCGTTTATGATTAAAACCATTAAATCTAAAGAAATTCTATCAAAAACCTTATCTAGCGAAAATAAAAAAAGTTTGGACATACTTTACCCCTTACTCCATAATAAAAGGAGTAAAGCAAAATAAAACCAAACTTTTTGTGTTTTTATGACTTTTATTGTCAAACTTCAACCGTTTCACCAGTGAAAAGGTTGACTATAACCATTTTCTTAACCTTTTTCTCAAGCACTTTTTCTGTGGCATAAGCATACAATTCAAGTTGCTTATGATATTGCACTTTTAGACTGTTTTTTTCCAACGACGAATACTTATAGTCAACTATAATAGCACCGTCGTCATCGATAGCCAAAAGGTCGATTATACCTTGCAAAACAACCGTTTCTTCGCTTTGTGTTTTGATAATCTTATTTGCAGGAATACCCACCAAAAACGCCTTTTCTCTAAATAGGTTATAGCCCTTTAAGCAGTCTAAACCACCACTCTTTATTGCGTTATCAATGCGTTGCAAGTTTACGCTTTGCGCCTGCTCTTTTGTAAGCACACCAGCACTTATCATATCTTCGACTTGCATAAACAAGTCTTTATCGCTATTAAATGAATAATACTCCATTATCTTGTGTGCGATAACACCCCTTTCCTTATCTGGCGTTGGCTCATCAAACAGCAAATGCACCACTTCAGCATCATCGTTTTGACTGACTGCAGTCACCCCAGATTTAAGTGGCAAACTTGTGTCGTCAGCAAAGGAATATTGATATTCAAACGTCTTTTTCATTTGCTCTGCAACGCCTTTATCCGCTTGACCGATAATAACCTTTTGCGTGTCTTGTTTTAATTCGGCAAAGGTCAAACCGTCAAGGGTATGAATTTGCGCTGGAATTGTGTTTGGCACGTAATCGATAAACTTATCAGCACCACTAAAAACGTCGTTTCTCTTTGAGATTTCACCTTCAACAGTTAGGTGCAACGAATAGGTGGCACGTGTTAAGGCAACGTAAAACAATCTTAATTCTTCCTTAACCCTTTCTCTTGCAAGTTCTTCTTTTATAACGGCACGGAGCAAGGTTTCATCCTTACTTCTCTTTTCATCGTCAAAGCACTTAAAAGCAAGTCCGTGCGCACGGCTAAAGAGCACGTCGCCATACTCATCTTCGCTATTCATATTGCGCTCTAACCCACACACGATAACGACAGGGAATTCCAATCCTTTCGATGCGTGGATAGTCATAACTTTAACGGCGTCTTCTTCCCCACCGTCAACAAAGTCGAAACTTTCTGGCGATGTGTTAACCTTGTCCAAAAATTCCTTTACAGTCAAGATTTTACCGTTGTTTACCGTTGCTGAAATAAGACGGTTTAGCCTTGAAACTTTCTTTTTGCCGTTATGCTCTGCAAACAAATAACTTTGTAAATCTTTTTCATCAATCAACTTGTTTAACACGCCTTGTGCCCCAACAAAGTCGGCAACAAAACGCAAGTTAGTAAAGTAATCGTTAAACTCTTTTAACCTTAACGAAAGTGGGTTGTTTTGATTTTCAAGATAATAGTTATATGCGTTTATAAAAGTCCAGTGCTTGTTGTTTTTTGCAAAATCGGTATATGAAAAATCGCACACTATCTCTGCCAAATCTTCTTCGGTAAACTTTCCTATCGGGCTAATCAACGTGCTTGCAAGTGGGATATCTTGTTCAAAACAGTCCACAAGTTTAAGCGCATTGATAATCATTGCAATTTCTGGGAAATCACAGATTTTTTCCTTTACGTCCGATACGACAGGTATGCCGTGTTTGATGAGAGAGCCAACAAGATTTTCCACGTAGCCATTGTTTTTGTTCCTTGTTAAAATGGCAATGTCACTATAAGTAATTTGCTTTTCACAATTTTCCTTTGCATCGAAATATGTCTTGCAAAGTTCTTCATCAATAATATTCGTTATAAGCGATGCAATGTGATTATCTTTTTCTTCTTTTGGCTTTTTAATTTCTTCTAAAATATTGTAAACACGTGGGCTTTCTTCACTCTGTTCTTCCCTTTCAGCCTTTTCAAGCAAGTGAAGTGTGGCTCTGCCCGTTTTATCTTGTGGATAAACCCCACCACTTATCAATTTTGCCGTGCTTTTATAATCGATGCCAAAAAAATCTTTTGTCATTGAGTAAGAAAAAATTTGGTTGACCATATCTATAACGGCTTTTGCCGAACGGAAATTGTGGTTTAAGGTTAAAACAGTTTGTCCGTTTTCTTGCATTGAATTAAACTTGTTTGCAAAAAACTCTGGTCTGCAACCCCTAAATCCATAAATGCTTTGCTTAACGTCACCGACCATAAACAAGTTGTCGTTTGCAAGCAATGTCATTATGCTTTCTTGCACGCCGTTGGTGTCTTGATATTCATCAATGAAAATATACTTGTATTTTTTCTTTATATCTTCCCTAATCGTTTCATCTTTTAAGATTTGCAAAGCAAAATGCTCTAAATCGTTAAAGTCCAAAAGGTTTTCTTCACGCTTTTCGCTTGCATAAATAAGAGAAAAACGCTTTAAGATATTGTTAAACCACTCCGTGTGCTCTTTTGCACTTTGAAAGCGAACAAAATCTTTTTCACGATTTTCGCCCACGCTCTTATCGAATTTTGCAATGATTTTTTTGAGTTTATCACGGCTTTTCTTAACGATTTCTTTTAGTTCTTCTTGCTCTCCAGTTAAGTTCCTTTCAAAATTAAGCCTTACTGCAAAGTTTGATAACGGCTTTTTAATAGCGTAAATGTCGTTTGAAGAAATTATGTATTCAATATCGGTAATAACAGTTTTGGTAAACTCTGCACCCTTTTCAATACCACCCTTTTCTAGCAACAAGTGTGCATTTGTTAGTTGGGTTAAAAGCAAATTTAAGTGACCATCTAAATCACTTTTAACAGTGCTTAAAAGTTTTTCAAAATTCTCATCGCTATATTCAAGCGTAAACCTATCCATAAGCGCCGATGGGTTTTCTTCAGAATCGCAAAAAGCATAGGCAGATAAAATTAAATCTTTTAACGCCCTGTCCGTGCGTGCGCTTGCTTGCCTATCCACGATATTATAAAACCAGTCTTCGCCTTTGTCGTAAAACTCTTTGAAAGTCTTATCAACACTTTCTAATCTCATCACCTTTGCATCGGCTTCATCCATAATGTTAAAGTCTGGGGACAAGCCTACCACGAAAAAGTATGAGCGAATAAGCCTTGCACAAAAGGCGTGCAAAGTTGATATATCTGCAGTTGGTATAAGTGATAATTGTTTAAAAATTCTTTTTTTATCGATATTTACGCTGTCGGATAATGCTTTTTTAAGTTTTTCCTTCATATCCGCCGCCGCCATTTCGGTAAAGGTGACTGCTAAAATTTGGTCAACGTCCACCCCACCAGAAAGAATTAACCTTTTAACTCTTTCAATCATAGTGTGAGTTTTACCACTGCCTGCAGATGCTGAAATCAAGATGTTGCCATTATCGAACAAAACTGCGCTTTCTTGTTCTTTTGTCATTTTAGCCATCTTGTCCACCCCCTTTTGCATTTACGATAGTGGTTTGGTTAACCTTGCCAACCGTTCTAACGTTTTCGCCATTATGCTTGCAAATTCCTTTATATTCACAGTAATCGCAAGTCTTTGCGTATGGCGAAGGCACTATTACGCCGTCTTTTAACTGGCTGACTGCAAGTTCGCTGACGCTTACTGCATAATCAAGGTATGACGACAAGTGTTCTGCTTCAAGTGCGTTTTTAACCTTGCCTTGCTTATCCATTTTTATAGGCATAAACTCACTATCGCCACAATTGAAAAAGTTTTTATCTTGACTTAAAATAGCGTCCTTATCGTTTACCGTTCTGCCGTCTGCCATACAAGTGGTTTTCTCATCTAACTTTTCATACTTATCAGAAATAGGTAGATAGTATAAGCCTGCTGGCAATTTTTCGTTGTTATATTTGCTCTTTACAGCACTGCCATAAAGGAATAATTGCAACTTCGTGCCCACGAACAAAGACCTATCCGTACTGTCCGTGCTACCCGTTTTATAATCGACAACCCTAAAATACCTTTCGTTTTCATCGACTCTGTCGATTTTTCCCCTAATCTTAACTTGACCATCAAGCAAATTGATTGCAGGGTAAAATTCATTGTCGCCAAAGCCAACTTCTGTCTTTTTGACCTTAAGGTCAGATTGAGCAAAGGATAAATATGTTTTATAACAATATTTTTTGCACTCTAATAAAACCCTTTTAACAGTCATCTTGGAAGTGCTGTCCTCAAGGAATTTTTTGTATTCTTTTTTGTCTAAAATTTGCTCACTTATGCTATCGAATAGGATATTAGAAGAATTTTCGTCCTTTATCTCATCAATTCTTAAAGCATATTCGCTAAAGATATCGTGCATAAGGTTGCCCACAGAAAGCACGTCCACACTGCCTTCATCACGCTTTTTAAGTTTAAGTCCGTGCGCCATAAATGAACGATATGGACACTTATAGTAATCTTCAATGGTGGTTGGAGAAATCACTTTGGAAATCAAAATCTCTCTTGATGAGTTTAAGTTTTCCTTTAACTCAATGTCTGCCCTACCAAGCAAGTCTTTTACTAATTGCTCTTCAACAGCCGTATAGTATGAAGACGCAAGCACAAAATCTTTAATCTTTCCGTCAGCAAACTCCCCACACTCTTTGGCAAAGGTCTTTAAGCCTTGCTTTTTGGTTAAATAACCGTTTTCTTGTGGGAAAGGTCTTAACGGCATTATTTTTTCTATTGTGGAAATAATTTCGCTCTTAATATTCTTACTTCCGTTTTCGCCACATACTGGATAACTTAAATATAAACTGTCGGTAAACGCACCAAGCGCTAACACGACGTTTTCCCTTACTCTATGGTTAACCACCTTGATTTTTGGCTCAACCAAAAGTTTTATGCTTTCAAGCACACTGATATCGCTATCCGATAAAAGCGATACGTCTGCCTGAACGTTTGGCACGGCGTTTGTCAAGCCGATTGCAAAAAGGCACTTTGCCCTTGCAAGCGCAACTTGTTTGTATGCGCCGATAAACACGGCGTCGTTATACTGTGGAATTATGGACATTTCAAGTGCGCTTATTCCACTTTCAAACACGTTTTTATATTCGTTTAACGTGAGTTTAACTTGCCCCAACAAAAGTTTGATTTGCGTTAAAATATTTATAACTGCATCGTAAATTTGTGCATTGATTGCACTTTCTTCCACTTGTTTAAGGTCATAAAGTTTGCTGGTAAACTGCTCACTTTTTTCTTTAACATTTAATTCTTCAAACATTTTCAAAACGTTGAATTCGTTAAAGATATCAACGATTTTTTGGCGAAGTGAATTTAACTGGTCTAAATCATAACCACCGTCGTTAAAAGTAAACGGAGTTTTGATTTTAGAATAGTTTATATTGTATTTGATAAGATAGTTTTCCATTTTATCTAAAAGCAATTTGTCTTCACAGAAAAATGGATTTTTTATAAACGTTAAAAGCGATTTTCTTTCAAAATTCTTTCTTATAACGTCAATATAAGATAACACCAACTTAATTAGTGGGTGATGCTCTGGTTTTTTCCTTTCATCGATAAAATAAGGTATTTCAAGTGTAGAAAAAACCTTTTCTATGTGTGCGTTATAACTGCCGTCAGGGATAGCAACGGTAATATCTTTATACCTTGCGCCACTTAAAACCTTTTGCTTAATAATCTGTGCCACCCTTTCCACTTCACTTACAGGGTTTGGGGCTGGGTTATAATAAACGTTATCGATGGTTTGAATTTGATTTTTACTCTTTTCGTCTTTAACAAACGGATTAAACAAGTTTTCCACAATCGTCTTGCCAGAAACCGTGTAATCGCTTTCCACTTTTTTATAAAGCAATGGATAGTTGTTTTTTCTGCACAAGTCTTTTATAAACTCTGCCGTTTCATTAACGAAAACTAATTCGTTATCCCCTTCGCACAAAATTGCCGTCAAGTTGTTGGTACGTTTAATCAAGGCGTCGATTGCACTTCTTAACTGTGCAGTAAACCCAGAAAAGCCAACCACGTAAACGTTTGCACCATTTAGACTTTCAACCTTTTCAATAACTTCTGGCAAGTATGATAAATATGACGACTGGTCTTCAAAACCATTTTGCTTAACAAACTCTTCATAACCATTATAAACAGCATAAATATCTTGCAATTTGCCCTTTAAAACACCTTGCGTGTTGTCCTTTGCAATTAAGATATCTTCTGGAATGATTTTTGCGCTCTTTAACTGTATAATCAAGTCGTATAAAGTTGGTGCAAGCGCTTGTTTGCTTGCCTTAAAGCAGTTTAAGGAAATTGAAGATAAAATGCGCTTAACCACCATCGTTGAACCTTCTTTTGATAAAAGGTTATTCATTGGTTTTTTAACACGCAAAAAATTACCGAAAGAAAATACTTCGGTATTAAAACTGCCACCCAACTGATAACACAAAAAACGTTCTATCATCAACGAAACTTTTTCTTCACAAAAAATCACGTTTGGTTTTTTAACGTCTTTGCCTTTTTCCTTTAGGTCGTTAATCAGCAAATCGAACATATTAAAATATGAATTTGTCGTAATTAGATTTACCATGTTTTTATTATAACATATTTAAAGAGATTTTTTATGTTTTTCTTGCATACGTTTTACAATTTTTTTAATTTATGTTATCATAATATAGATATTTATTAGGAGAACGCAATGAAAAAATTATTATTTGCTGTTTTATCTTTGAGTTTGGCTCTTATTTTTGCATTAAGTGGATGCAGTTGCGCAACTACCCAACCACTTTCTTTTAACAAGGCTTATTTGGGGGACGTTCCAAGTGGCAGTTATTATGAAAGACTTGAATATTCGGTTGGATATGAACGCACCTATCAAAGCATAACCGATAGTATCGGCATTGACCAAAACAAGATGAAAGACTGCAATTTTAACGGAACTTACGTGGTTGAATTCAGCGATTCACACAATGCTTTGCCAGACGGAATTGAAACAAATCTAACCTATGAACCAGATTATTTTTGCATAAAAACAACCTTGAACTTATACTTCACTGTTAACGGCAAAACTTATCACGACCAAATGGTTGGCGAAGTTTATTTTTTCTCAAGGGACTGGTCACTTGCACCTGTTTATTCAGTAAATACATCTAAATACACCTATTTCTATTTGGATAGTGACGAACCACTTCCACAAGTAATCTATCAAACTTCAACCTTGTACAAGAAAGGCAAATACACTTTAACAAAGATGAGATATGCTCCACAAGAAAATGAAGATATCAATAATTTAGACTTAACTGAAACAGACGTAAACAGCCCAAACTATTTTGATTTAACAAAACTTTCTGCTTTCACTGGAAACGGAAAATCTTATGAATATGAATTGAAAAGAGTTGTTGATAACGCACAATTAATGTTTGCAATAAGGAATTCTGACTCTAACACAGCAAATCTTCCAACCATTTCATTTTCTTATGATAAACCTATTGATATTTCAGCAAAGAAGAAAAATCAAGCAAACTATACTTTTAACACCTTGACCTATAACGGCGACAACAAGGATAACACGAATATGCTTGTTAACAACGTTGAGTTTTATATAAACACAACAAATAATAGGGGCAGTTCAAAATATCTTTCTATTCAATGTGAAGAAGTTAACGGAATTAAAAACAACGCGCTTATCGTTGAATACGCAGAGCCATTAGTATCAAGCATATCTACTATCGGCGCACTAGTTTACAAACTAACAAACGCAACTGTGACAACGGTTTAATTAAAAATACAACAAAAAAGGCATTGCGATTAGCAATGCCTTTTATTTAATTAAGTTATTATTTTACTTGGAATTCAGTTTCGCCAAAAATTGTTTCAAGTTGGCTTGCATAAGTGCCAGCATTGAGAACGTTATATTCAACGTCTGCTTTTCCAAAGTCAAATGCGCCAGCCCATATTGTTGCATTTATGCTAGAAAAATCTACTGTTAAAGCAGGAGTATTATCTACATAAGTGTCTTCATCAAAAGAAGGGTCTTCTCTATTAATGGCACTTACTTTGCTCATAGCCGTGCAACCCTTAAATGCATCTGCGTAAATTGTTTTAACAGTTGTTGGAATTTGAATTGAAGTCAAGTGTGTGCAACCGTTAAATGCATTTTCACCGATTTCCTTTAGGTTAGCACCCTTCAAAATAATGCTTGTTAAGTTTGTTGCACCCCTAAAAGCATTGTCTGGAATAGCATAACCAACTTTATCGCCAGAGTCATAGGAAACTTTTTCCGTTGCATTAACTGTAATAGTAGTTAAAGTTGCAGGAAGATAAACTGTGCCAGATGCTGATGATATTGCTGCACCACCTTCATAACTATCTGTTCCAAACAAGTGTGCAATAGTCATTTCTTTGCCGATTGACTTGTCCACACAACCATCAGTTTGGTCAAATCTTGCATCTGCCATAGCATTTTTGCCAACAAATGGCAATTCCAAAGAACAAAGGTTTGACATTTTTCTAAATGCGCCTTCTTCAATCTTTGTCACTCTGTCTGAAACAATCAATTTTGTAATTGAATCAACGCCGTCAAAAGCACCCTTTTTAATGGTCACGTTATCAAAACCTTTTTCTGCAAGTATGTCACCGATATTAAGTTCGCCATTAACTAAAGTTCCATCATCAACGAAATCATATATAGTATAAATTGAGTTAATCTTTTTAATCAACAAACCTTTTTCCTTTTCGTCACCAGTTGTATCTGTTTTACACGCTGTCAAAGAAAAAGCACAAAGGACAACCAACATCATTGCGAGTATTATATTAAAAACTTTTCTCATAAAAACTCCTTAAGTTTTGTATTCAATTATACACTTTATTAGTTTAACATTTTATAATATTTTTGTCAATAGATAAATTTTCTTTTTGGAAATTAAAGGTGTGAATTTTGTGTTTTTTTACAAAAAAACTCATTTGCAAAGGCGCAAATGAGTTTTAATAAATCAAATTATCTCCTTTCCTTCAAAAAAAGTTTTAAAAAAACCGTTAGTATCAGCAAAATTCTTTTCAAAAGCACCCACTAAATCATCTGGCGTTGCGTTTTTGAATTTATACAGATAATAGTATCTTTTAAGCGAATTAAAAAACCTTTCTTCCCCTATCGTCGTCCTTAAGTAATCATACATAATGCAAGATTTTATATAAGCAATATTAACGTATTCATATTCGCTAGAAAAGTCTTTTAGACTGCGCAACATCGTGGTGTCAACTTTCTTTTGCAACTTATCGTAAACCGAACAAAACACCTTATAAGTCTGTTCGCTTGCCTTAATTAAATTCTGTCTTGTATATCCATATTCCGAATATTTTTCATAAAACAAAACTACCGAGTATTCAGCAAGCCCCTCATCTAAAAATCCGTTTTCTATCTCATTGTTCCCAACAGCCGTTTGCCACCATTGATGCGCCGTTTCGTGTACGATAACTTCGCCGTATGGCAAGCCTTCTAACTCATCGCTTATCATAACTAACGCAGGGAATTCCATACCACCTTGAATAAACTCCGTCTGTACGACCGAAAAGGTTTTATATGGGTATGCCCCAAACTTATTTTTAAACAACTTAACTGCCTTAACAGCATACTCAATAGAAGTTTTTGGATTAGCATCATCGTAATAATAATAGTTTATTTTAACGCCCGTGCTATCATCAGTTTGGCACTTAAAATCTTTGCTTAAAACCAAAGCAAATGAACGTGCATTGTTAATTTTGTAAGTGCTTGTGACCTTGTTTTGCACTTGCTTTTTACCCACTTCAACACCACTTGACGCCACCATATAACTTTTATCATAGGTCAGTTTTACAGTATAGTTTGCACAATCGCTATAAAAGGGGTCGCCAAACGAATAATACACGCACTCATAAAAACTTCCGTTTGAAAAAGCACATAATATAGGATAAAAATTAGCAAGGTTTATGGTCTTGTCATTATACCCCGTCCTTGCAATAACGTTTGCAAGATTAAGGGTAAAATCTATTGTCACACAGACCTTTTCATCTGGAAAAATCTCCTTGTTTAAGGGGATAATCAATATATTTTCATCAACCCCACCTATCTTAAATTCCGTTTGCTTGCTGTCAATCGCCGTTTTATGTATTTGCATATTGCCATAACTTATGCCGTTTGGGTATGCTTTATCTAGGTATTGAGTTGAAATAGGCGAATATGTTGCACCCTTTCTAAAAGCATTGCCAAAAAGATTAAACTTCAACTCTTTGATAACGTTATTAGAAGTGTTTGTAAACTCCACCCGTTCACTGCCCTTCAAGGTTTTGCCGTCAAGTTCACAATTTATTTCGTAAGATATGTTTTGTGCTTGGGTTTTGTCCTTGCATCCACCGTTAAACGTGCAAAAAAGCAAAACTAACACGCATATAAAAATTGTCGTTTTTTTCATAAAAAACCCCGAACAAGATATTTATTAGTAATCTTATTCGGGGTTAAAAACAATTATAACCTTATTATTATTTTTCTTCAAAAGCAAGATATTTTTCTGGGTTAATAAATTCGCCTTTTTCCATTACTTGAAAGTGCAAATGTGCACCTTCTTTATATTCTTGCCTGTTGGTTGAAGAAACTTGACCGATAATATCGCCTTGTTTTACCACTTGTCCAACACAAACGCTGTCGCCGTCTGCAAGCGAATTATAAATTGAAAATAGTCCGTTTCCGTGGTCAATAGTTATAGTTGTACCATGCAAAAAGGTTGTTTCCACACTTGAAACAGTCCCGTCGTAAACGGCTAAAACGTCACTTCCTTCGGGTGCAAAGAAATCGATAGCAAGATGTGCCGTATATCTATCTAACGTGCTGTTATACACCATTGTATCGCCATATTCACCTATTGCCGTTGGGTTTTCAACAGGAAGAACAAACACAACGGGTTTTTGAACAGGGTTTACTTCTTCACTTGGGTCTGTGACCGAATCTGCTGGTCTTTCGATTGAAGAGCCTTGCCCGTTGTTAAGAGTAAAAGCCTTTTCCTTTTGCAAAAGCATAAAAGTTATGGATAACCCAACTGCTACAATACATAATCCCAATACAAAATAAACTGCATTTGTCTTAATGAAACGCAATGCGTTGTTTCTCTTTGATTTTCTCATTTTTATAATCTCCTTTTTATATAACGATTTGTTTATTACCTTAAAAACAATTTTTTATACCTAAAACTCAAAAACTTCCGTAAATAATTGGGCTTCCCACTTTAACAGAATTTTCACCTATAACGATATGCAAATTTATATTGTGATTATTTACCCTTTCAATATACTTAATTTTTGGCGAATAGGCGTAATAACAAACTTTTCCATCGGTCTTTTCGCTAAAAACGATGCGTGCACCCATTTCTAATAAAAAACTATGTAATTCAAATTCTTGTTTTTCAATACACACGCTTTCGCCCTTTTTGTTAAAAACAAAGGGATACTCATCTTTTTTGAGCATTACTATGGCTTTAGAATTTGAACAATCATCTAAATATATCTCATATTTACCGGCATAGCCCATAAATAACGGCGTGTTGTTTGCAAAAAATAAACACATAATCAAAATCATTGCCGATAAAACAACCATAATCTTTTTAAGCATAAAAAATACTCCCCCTTTAAGCAAGGAGAGTATTGCCACAAAAACTATTTTTTATACTGTTTTTATTCTTGAAGTGCCGTTAAGCCATTTAAGCCAAATGGAGTAATTCCACTTAATCCTATACTTAAAAGCAAGTTTTTTGTGCTCTGCTGATTTTTAACAGATAAATCTTGTTTTATTAGCCTTAAAAAATTATTGTAGAGCAAAATCAATTTTTTAACTTGTTCTTTAACCCCCAAAACGCACTTTGATTTTATCTTTTCAACTTGACTATAAATTGAAGATAAAACCTGATTTTGATTTAACTGCGTGGAAAAACAAAACGCCTTTGCCGTTTGCCTATAATCTACAAGGTTTATTTGCGTTTTATTACTTATACCTTTATCATAATTTTTCATTATAACCTTTGATGCACTAAAAGAGTTTTGTAAATCAAAAAAATTGTTGCTATCTATAAAGGAAGATATTATGGCAGAACAAGAATAATAACAGTCCTTATATGCCAACACACCACTTACAAAAATCAATTTTTCTATCAGTTTGGCTTTGGGCAACTCATTTTGGTCTTGCAAACAAAAAAGTATGTCGATAAGCAGTGCTTTCGTTTTGTTAACAAAAGCCGTGTCGGTATCGGCATTAGTCAATTTTTGCCTAAAAATATAATCTATCAACATATTTACGCAAAGACAAGCGCTTTTTATATAATTGTTTAACTTAAAGTCAGCCGTGTTTATTATTATGTTTAAGTTGTTATTATGTGAAAAGTGCTTTAACAAGTCATTATCCTTAATATAATATCGTGGTTGTCTTAAAAATAGCGCACTTAAAGAAGTGTCGATAAAAAATGCACTTTTATCACTCAAATAATTTGATGAAACAAGTGGAATTAGTTTGTGATTAAACACAACAACACCCCTAACGTCTTCTGGCAAGGACAAAAAGTCTTGAAAAAGTTCGGCTTTAGCAGTAAAATTATCACACAAAATAATCTCAATAACCCTAATTGCTTTTTGGCAAAAAGCATCTATAATTTGCCTTCCAAAATTAAAATATTCATCTTTAAAACATAAAAGCGCTATTTTGGAAAAAGGCAATATTTGGCTAATATTTTGTGCAATTTCTTCAATATTATTGGCAAAAGTTATATTTTTGCTTTGACAAAAACACGTATAGTTATTATTTTTCACACTCGAACGCTCCATAAAACTTTTTATAATATTATTAAAGAGTATAAGTTTTGTCAAGTAAATGTGTTTTTATACGGAAAAGTGGCAAAAATAGCAAGTTTTTGCCCAAAAATGACAATTTTTTTAAAAAACCTATTGAAAAAAATTTTATATATGGTATAATACTTATATAAATATATGGAGGACTTATTGTTATGAATAAGAACGAATTAGTAAGAGCTATCGCAAACAAAGCAGGCATCACCATTAAAGATGCAGATATAGCACTTGATGCAGTTATCGGTGCTATCACAGATGGTCTTAACAACGGGGAAAAAGTTCAAATTTCTGGCTTCGGCACATTTGAATTAAAAGTTAAACCAGCAAGAGACGGAATTAATCCAAAAACACAAGAAAAAATTAAGATTTCAGCAACAAAGTTGCCAGCATTTAAATTTGGTAAAGCCTACAAAGATTCTTTCAACTAATAACAATTCCAAAAAAAAGCCTGTTTATCAGGCTTTTCTTGTTTTAAACATATGTACATACGTTATATAATCACTCATTAAAAACAATAAAGGATAGCAAAGTTTGCTATCCTTTTTTGATTTTATATAAGTTTAAGCGATATCTATGAGAATTGTTGATTAACACTAGTGTTTTGACGAGAAAAATACAAAAAAGACAAGTGTTCTTGTAAGGGCGCATACCTGTAAGGTATGAAACCGAACAAAACATGAAGTATTTTGCAGTATTATTCCGTCAAAAATCAACAAGGTGAATAGATAGAGTTTTAGTTAAAGAAAGTTCCCCTTGCTTCTTCCTTTACTGATGCGGAAATAGTGAAAGGAATTCTTGTTGTATAACCGTTCTTTGATGCAACAATCATCTTGGTTGGCCAAGCGAAGATATCTCTATTCCAAGCGTAAACGCTGTCGTTATAAAGTTCTCTTGCTGCGGTGATTTCAAGTTGAAGTTGATAGTTTTGTCTCATTGCATCCTTAAAGGCTTCGTGTGCTTTTAGGTCTGGATAATTTTCAAATGCAATGTTGATATTCTTTGAAAGGTCTTCAATTTGAGTTGCAATATCGTTTCTTTCAAGTTCTTTTTGGTCGTTGTTGCCACTGCGATATTTAGCAATGTTTTCAAAAACGTCTTTTTCAAAATCTGCTTGTTTATCAAGAATTTGTGCACAGTTTTTTAACACGACAACCCTTTGTTCCATATAGTTGTCAATTTGAGATGCGTTCTTTTGAATTTTTTGTTGAAGTTGTTGAAAATAATTTTCTGCCTTAATCTTCTTAAACAAGAACACAATCCCTGGGATAATCAACAAAATCCAAAGCATTATTTGGAAAATTGTTGAGCCCACGCCAACTTTAGCAGGGATTTTTTGATTGATAACGTTAACGTCTTGACCTTGAGTGTTTACGTTGTTTTCATCTAGTTGAATAGCCATATTTGTTTCTCCTTTTTACTTTTGTTTTTTTAACTTATTCAGTATATCGTTAATTCCTTGGACTTCAGTGCTTTGTATAATTTTAGCAAATAGTCCGTGGAAATATGCTGACGGTGTGTCATAAAGCGCACTTTCAACGCCTTTTTCCTTTGCCGTTTGAACAAAGTCTTGTCTATTAAGCCCAACTGACTTAACTGCTATTTTACTGGTTCTTTCAACAGGTATATATTCTACCCAAGGCACAGGCACTGGGTGAACTCTGCCATCTCTGCCTAAAACTGGAACAAAATCTAAACGTTTTTCGCCTGCATATGATTTAGCATTTATCATAACACAGTCGGTGTCATTATATGAACACATATATGATGCTTTTAATATAACGTCTGTAACACTACCTTGTGGTCTAAACTTATCGCTACCTATAACGTTTGCCAAAATTTCGTGCTCATACGCCGAATAATTGCTTCCATCTTTTGCAATAGGCTCAAAAACCAAACTTGGTTCACTGTGATATGGTGGAATTGCCAAAAGTGGTGCAAAATCAAAGTATATGCTCTTAAAATATTCGTTATTAAAGGATATAAAGTTTTGCTTTATCTGTTCAAAATCGTAAGAATAATAGTTTGATGGGTGGGCATCCATATTCCATCTTTGTGCGTGCTCACTCTTAATATAATTAAATTTACCACGCTTCATAAACATAAAGTCATCGCCATAACCTTGTTCATTTCGCAATAAATCAACCATATTGTTTTGCGCTAATGGTGAAAACAAATATCTAAACTGAACTTCATTATCCCTATCGGTCGCATCAAACAAAACGTCAAACTCAGAGTTTGTCATTTCGGTAAAATTGCCACCGTCTTTAAGCGCTTTGCGTGCTTTTTCTTGCAATTTCTTTTCGCCACGCTTGATTTTCTTTTCTATTTGTTTTTCAGAAAGGTCTTCAACGTGCTCATAATCACGTGTGAAATTAAGGTCAGGTGCACTTTGATGTCCAAAACTTAACGCCGTTTGATAGGTGTACATAGGATAAGGCTTAACCAAGGTTGCGTGCAAGGTATCCGTATGATGAACAGTTTGCAATCTGCCGTTGCTATCACGCCTTACCGACGTCCAGTGAATAACCAAACTGCCGTGATAACTATGTGTGCCCATATAATGATTTATGTATCTGCAAAACATAAACGGATTTTGATAAAGCCTGCCCGAAACGGTGTTTACTGCTGATTTATTGTCATCCAACTGCTCAACAAAATCATAATTTTGTGTAAAGTCAGATGCAATCACTGCATCGTAATTATCGTTAAACTTTATTTCAGGTATGGTCTTTTCTATTAAATTAAAAGTGTCCTTTTCGGTAAACAAAGCGTTTAACGGAGCCATTTGGCGTTGTGCTTCGTTCAGCAAATCATCAGCCTTTTTCTTTTCTTTTAGATAAACTTCTTCAACTTGCTTTATCAGTTTGTTAATTTTCTTGACAATAATAAATATTAAAGTGATTGCAACCACAAGCCCTAAAACTATGCACAAAATTTGAGCAACCCCCGTTGCCAAAATACCACCTATAATCGCAGTTAAAAAGCCCGCCACTATCAAAAAGATAAAAAAGCCTTTTAAGAATTTATATTTAGATATTTTTTTGTTTAGACCTTCCACAACGGTAAGTTGTTTTTTATAACTAGCAACAGTTTTTTTATTTTGCTCGATATCCACACCCGATTTTTTAACCAAACTATCAAGGTGTTCCTTTGCGTTGGTTTCGTGCAAAGTCTTTGCTGTGTTATTATAAAATTTTAACGGCTCTAGCAACAAGTTTTCCATACTTTAACTCAAATTCCTTTATATGTACATTATATAATATGAGTGTGCATATGTCAATATTGAAATGAATTTTAAAAAGCAAAAAGCAACGAAACTTCGTTGCTTTTTTATTTTTAAAACCATATATTATAATAATTGTGCATACGTTTATAAGATAACAAAAAAGGTGCAGATAATTCTGCACCTTTATTTATTTGTTTTAAGCTAAAAGGTTAATTATTTAACGATTTTAGAAACAACGCCTGAACCTACAGTTCTGCCACCTTCACGGATAGCGAATCTCAAACCTTCTTCCATAGCGATTGGGGTGATGAGTTCAACGTCCATTTTGATGTTGTCACCAGGCATAACCATTTCAACACCTTCAGGTAATTTGATTGAACCTGTAACGTCTGTTGTTCTGAAATAGAATTGTGGACGATAGTTGTTGAAGAATGGAGTATGACGGCCACCTTCTTCCTTAGTCAAAATATAAACTTGACCTTCGAAAGCTGTGTGTGGTTGTACTGTACCAGGTTTAGCGATAACTTGACCACGTTCGATATCTTTCTTATCGATACCACGGAGAAGAGCACCAACGTTGTCACCAGCTTGAGCTTCGTCAAGAAGTTTTCTGAACATTTCAAGACCAGTAATAACTGTGTGCTTTGATTCTTCTTGAAGACCAACGATATCTGCTGGGTCGTTAACGTGTGCAACACCTCTTTCTACTCTACCAGTAGCAACTGTACCACGACCAGAGATTGTGAATACGTCTTCTACAGGAAGTAAGAAAGGTTTTGCTTCGTCTCTTTCTGGAGCTGGGATATAAGAGTCAACAGCATCCATAAGTTCGAAGATAGGTTTGCATTCTGCTGCTGCTTTGATTTCGTCAGCACTGTGATCTGCTTGAGCGAATTCAAGAGCCTTAAGAGCAGAACCCTTGATGATAGGAGTATCATCGCCAGGGAAGCCATATTCAGAGAGAAGTTCTCTGATTTCCATTTCAACGAGTTCCAAAAGTTCTGGGTCGTCGAGTTGGTCGCACTTGTTCATAAATACTACGATGTATGGAACACCTACTTGACGAGCAAGAAGAATGTGTTCTCTAGTTTGTGGCATTGGACCATCAGTTGCAGCAACAACGAGGATAGCGCCGTCCATTTGAGCAGCACCAGTGATCATGTTCTTTACATAGTCAGCGTGGCCTGGGCAGTCAACGTGTGCATAGTGACGGTTTTCTGTTTGATATTCAACGTGTGAAGTATTAATTGTAATACCTCTTGCCTTTTCTTCTGGTGCCTTATCGATTTCATCATATCTCATCTTTTGAGCATTACCGATTGAAGATAATGTCATTGTGATAGCAGCAGTAAGAGTTGTTTTACCGTGGTCAACGTGACCGATGGTACCAATGTTAATGTGTGGTTTGTTTCTTTCGAATTTAGCCTTTGCCATTGTGGTTTCCTCCAAATTTTTCAATAATTATAATTTTTTATTTTTTTAATTTTTTTTGTTTTTTAATAGTTTTTTGAACCATTGATATTATTTTACAATAATTTTTAATAATTGTCAACAGTTAATTATGCTTTTTTGCCGATAATCTTTTCAGCAACTGATTTTGGAACTTCAGCATAATGTGAGAATTGCATTGTGTAGTTACCTCTACCTTGTGTTCTTGAACGAAGGTCTGTTGCGTAACCAAACATTTCAGCAAGTGGAATGTGTGCATCAATAACCTTTACACCGTTTCTATCGTCTGTTCCTTGGATAATACCACGACGAGCGGTAACGTTACCCATAAGGTCGCCGAAGTAATCATCAGGTGTTACGATTTCAACTTTCATAACTGGTTCAAGAAGAACACTCTTTGCTTTTGCAAGACCATCTTTAAGAGCCATAGAACCTGCAATCTTAAACGCCATTTCTGAAGAGTCAACGTCGTGGTAACTACCGTCGTAAACGGTTACCTTAAAGTCAACAACTTCGTATCCAGCGAGAATACCGTTCTTTGCTGCTTCCATAATACCCTTGTTAACAGGTTGGATAAATTCTTTAGGAATTGAACCACCAACTGTTTCGTCGATAAATTCATAACCCTTACCTGGTTCTTGTGGTTCAAGACGAATCTTACAGTGACCATATTGACCGTGACCACCAGATTGACGCTTGAATAAGCCTTCTGCTTCAACTGCTTGACGGATTGTTTCTTTATAAGAAACTTGTGGCTTACCAACGTTTGCTTCAACTCTGAATTCTCTAAGTAGTCTATCTACGATAATTTCAAGGTGAAGTTCGCCCATACCAGCGATAATAGTTTGTCCTGTTTCGCTATCGGTATAAGTTTTGAAAGTTGGGTCTTCTTCTGCAAGTTTTGCAAGTGCAAAGCCCATCTTTTCTTGACCTTGTTTTGTCTTTGGTTCGATAGCAACTTGGATAACTGGATCTGGGAATTCCATTTGTTCAAGAATGATTTGCTTTGATTCATCACACAAAGTATCACCCGTTGTAGTATCTTTCAAACCTACTAAAGCACAAATTTCACCAGAATAAACTGCGTCAACTTCTTCTCTGTGGTTAGCGTGCATTCTTAAGATACGTGCAACTCTTTCTTTCTTACCCTTAACACTGTTATATACGTAAGAACCTGTCTTCAATACACCAGAGTAAGCACGGAAGAATGCAAGTTTACCAACGAATGGGTCTGTCATAATCTTAAATGCAAGACCACTGAATGGTTCTTCGTCTTTTGGTTCTCTTGATGCTTCAGCACCATTTGTATCAACGCCGGCAACTGCACCAACGTCTAATGGGCTTGGGAGATAATCAACAACTGCGTCTAAAAGGTTTTGAACACCCTTGTTTCTATATGATGAACCACAAAGAACAGGGGTAACTTTCATAGCAAGTGTTGCACAACGCAAACCTTTCTTAATATCTTCAATAGGAAGGTCGCCTTCTTCAAAATATTTTTCCATCAATGCGTCATCTGTTTCAGCAGCAATTTCAACGATGTTTGCTCTTGCTTCTTCAACAGCGTCAGCCATATCTGCTGGAACGTCTGTGACGTCGATTTCTCTTCCTAAATCATCAAGATAGATGTAAGCCTTTCTTGTGATAACGTCAACGATACCCTTGAAAGTATCTTCTTTACCGATTGGGAGAATGATAGGCATAGCGTTTGTATGAAGTCTTTCTCTCATCATCTTAATAGCGTTATCATAGTTAGCACCGTTGATGTCCATCTTGTTTACGTAAGCGATTCTTGGAACCTTATATTTGTCTGCTTGTCTCCAAACAGTTTCACTTTGAGGTTCAACACCACCCTTTGCACAGAAGGTTGCAACAGCACCATCAAGTACACGGAGTGACCTTTCAACTTCTACAGTAAAGTCAACGTGACCTGGAGTATCAATAATGTTAATGCGGTGTCCTTTCCAGTAGCAGGTTGTTGCAGCACTGGTGATGGTAATACCACGTTCTTGTTCTTGAACCATCCAGTCCATAGTAGCGCCACCTTCGTGGGTTTCGCCTAACTTATGGGTTTTACCGGTATAGAACAAAATTCTTTCGGTTGTGGTTGTTTTACCAGCGTCGATGTGCGCCATAATACCTATATTTCTGGTTACACCTAAATCAAAATCTCTTGGCATAGTTTATCTCCAAATTAGAATCTGTAATGTGCAAACGCCTTGTTTGCTTCAGCCATTCTATGTGTATCTTCTTTCTTCTTAACAGCACTACCTGTGTTGTTGAAAGCGTCTACGAGTTCTCCAGCAAGTCTAGAAGCCATTTCTCTTTCGCCTCTCTTTCTTGCGGCTGCAACCAACCATCTGATTGCAAGTGTTTGTCTTCTTTCAGCACGGATTTCGATTGGAACTTGATAGTTTGCACCACCGACTCTCCTTGCCTTTACTTCTACCATAGGCATAATGTTGTTTAATGCTTGAGCGAAAACTTCTTTAGCGTCTTGACCAAGTTTTTCTGCTGCTTGATTGAATGCATCATAAACAATGCCTTGCGCAATGCCTTTTTTACCATCTAACATAACTTGGTTAATCAACTTTGTGATTACCTTGTCACTATACACTGGATCTGGCAAAACGTCTCTTTTTGCAATATTGCCTCTTCTTGGCATAATTAAATCCTCCTTTAAATTTTTTGCACTTATCGTGCGACTTTAAGGGTAAACCCTTGTTTTAGTACAGCTATCGCTTGCCTAATTATAGGTAGCGAACCTTCTGTCTTTCGACATACTGCCTACCAAATCGGGCTAATTTTCCGAATACCGATTGTAAGTAGGTGTCTTTTTTGTTGTAAATAAGTTCTTCTAAATTTTATTTAACTTATTTAGGTCTCTTTGCGCCGTACTTTGATCTTGCTTGACGACGTTTTGCAACGCCTGCAGTATCAAGTGCGCCACGGATAATGTGGTATCTTACACCAGGTAAGTCTTTAACTCTTCCGCCACGGATAAGAACTGAACTGTGTTCTTGTAAGTTGTGACCTTCACCAGGGATATAAACGATACCTTCAGCCTTGTTTGTCAAACGAACACGTGCAATCTTACGAAGCGCTGAGTTAGGCTTCTTAGGTGTTGTCGTTGTTACTGACAAGCAAACACCACGCTTTTGTGGACATTCATCAAGAGCAGGTGATTTTGACTTGTAGGTAATTTGCTTTCTACCTTGTCTAATTAACTGTTGTATTGTTGGCATATCGCACCTCCTTAACTTATTTCGATATTCAGAAAACGGATTCGGAAATTTCCGTTTTAGAAACAATTTTATTTTTCGGTGAGTCCTTTCAAACCCACCGAAATATTATTCTACCATTTATCGCAATTTTAGTCAATCAAATAAATAGTATTTAGTGTGTTTTTTGATGTAAAACGCTGTATTTTTTAATTATTCTGCGTCTTCAACTGGTCTTTGAACAACCGTTTGTGGTGAAACGTTTTTATAGTTCTTAATACCTGTACCAGCAGGGATAAGTTTACCGATAATTACGTTTTCTTTTAAGCCTACAAGTGGGTCAATCTTATTCTTGATTGCTGCTTCTGTCAATACCCTTGCAGTTTCTTGGAATGATGCTGCAGAAAGGAAACTTTCTTTTGCAAGAGCAGCCTTTGTAATACCTAAAAGAATTCTCTTACCTTGTGGTGGTTCTAAGCCGTTTTCAAGTGCATTGAGTGTTTCTTCTTCAAACTTATGAACGTCAAGTTTTTCACCTGGGAGAATATCTGCGCCACCTGGGTTTTCAACTTGAACTTTCTTCATCATTTGACGAACGATAATTTCAACGTGTTTGTCGTTGATATCAACGCCTTGTGAACGGTAAACGCTTTGAATTTCCTTAAGGATATAGTCTTGAACACCCTTGATACCCTTTGTCTTTAAGATATCTTGTGGATATACTGAACCGTTTGTCAAAACTGAACCTGGTTCAACTCTATCGCCCGTCTTAACGATAACGCCTGTGCCGAAAGGAATTGTGTAATCTTCAGCCTTGCTACCATCATCAGGTTTAACGATAACGTGAATAATCTTATCTTTTTCTTCAATTTCAACCGTACCACTGTGTTCGCATACGATTGCAGCGTGTTTTGGTCTTCTTGCTTCGAACAATTCTTCAACTCTTGGAAGACCTTGTGTGATGTCGCCCGTACTTGCAATACCACCGGTGTGGAATGTTCTCATGGTCAACTGTGTACCAGGTTCACCGATTGATTGAGCAGCGATAATACCAACTGCTTCACCGATTTGAACTGGGTTGTTGTTTGACATGTTCTTACCATAACATTTAGCACAAACACCAGTCTTTGACTTACAGGTGAATACGCTTCTGATTTCAACAGATTCAATGCCAGCCTTAACGATTTCATCAGCCATATCTTCAGAAATCATTTCGTTAGACTTAACCATAACTTCGCCAGTTTGTGGATTAATGATATCCTTAACAGTAAATCTACCTGCAATTCTATCACGGAGACCTTCGATAATTTCACCTTTAGTACCCTTAATTGCAGAAACAACAACACCCTTAATAGCGTCGCCAGATGCAGCGAAACAGTCTTCTTCCTTAATGATAACTTCTTGTGAAACGTCAACCAAACGACGTGTCAAATAACCAGAGTCAGCCGTCTTAAGAGCAGTATCGGCAAGACCTTTACGACCACCGTGAGATGAAATGAAGTATTCCAAAACAGAAAGTCCTTCACGGAAGCAAGACTTAACAGGTATTTCAATAGTTTTACCATTAGGGTCGGTCATAAGACCACGCATACCAGCAAGTTGTTTAATTTGGTCTTTTGAACCACGGGCACCAGAGTTAGCCATCATAAGAATTGGGTTGAACTCATCAAGTGTGTCCATAAGTTTTTCTGTAATGTCGTCAGTTGCTTTCTTCCAAATGCTAACGACCTTTTTATATCTTTCTTCATCTGTGATGAAGCCTTTCTTGTAAAGGTTTTCAATCTTCAACACGTGTTCTTCTGCTTCGCCCAAAATTTCAGGCTTGCTCTTTGGCATATGCATATCGAATACGCTGGTTGTGATAGCGCCGATTGTTGAATACTTAAAGCCTAAAGCCTTAACTTTATCAAGAACGTCTGCAGCGCAACTTGCACCGTGACGCTTAAAACAAGCACCAACGATTTTTTGAAGGTCTTTTTTACCTGTCAACTTATCGATTTCGTACTTTAAGAAGTCTTCTTTAGTCTTTCTTTCAACAAAACCGAGATTTTGTGGGATTGCTTCGTTGAAGATAATTTTACCAACAGAAGTTTTAACTCTACCTGTAATTTTTTCGCCATCAACTTCTACTTCACGACGAACGATAATTTCATCTTGAAGACCGATTTTACCAGTTTGATAAGCCATAATTGCTTCTTCTGGTGAAGTGTATGAAACGGTGTATTCAGGGTCGCCATAAACTGTGCCGTTTTGGTCTTTTCTACCCTTTTCGTTATATTTTTCACCGATTTTCTTCTTTAAGAGTGTCAAGTAGTATGCACCCATAACCATGTCTTGTGATGGAGACATAACAGGCTTACCGTCAGAAAGTTTCAAGATGTTGTTTGATGCAAGCATCAAGAATCTTGCTTCGGCTTGCGCTTCAACTGAAAGTGGAACGTGAACAGCCATTTGGTCACCGTCGAAGTCGGCGTTGAACGCACCACAAACGAGTGGGTGAAGTTTAATCGCTCTACCTTCAATCAAAACAGGTTCGAAGGCTTGAATTGACAATCTGTGAAGTGTAGGAGCACGGTTGAGCATAACTGGGTGGTCTTTGATTACTTCTTCTAAAACGTCCCAAACTACTGCCTTACCACGTTCTACCGTACGCTTTGCGTTTTTAATGTTGTGACAAACGTTGTTTTCAACGAGTTTTTTCATTACGAAAGGCTTGAACAATTCGATAGCCATTTCCTTTGGCAAACCACATTGATAAAGTTTAAGTTCAGGTCCAACTACGATAACTGAACGGCCAGAATAGTCAACACGCTTACCAAGAAGGTTTTGACGGAAACGACCTTGCTTACCACGGAGCATACCTGAAAGTGATTTCAATTCACGGTTGCCAGCGCCACTGATTGCCTTGCCACGACGACCGTTGTCGATAAGTGCGTCAACGGCTTCTTGGAGCATACGCTTTTCGTTTCTAATAATGATTTCAGGTGCACCGAGTTCCATCAACTTCTTCAAACGGTTATTTCTGTTGATAACACGACGATACAAGTCGTTTAAGTCACTGGTTGCAAATCTGCCACCATCAAGTTGTACCATAGGACGAAGTTCTGGTGGGATAACAGGAAGAACGTCTAAAATCATCCATTCTGGGCGGTTGCCACTCTTTCTAAATGATTCGATAATTTCAATTCTCTTTACTGCTCTAATTCTTCTTTGACCTGAAACGTTTTCAGCGATAATTTTCTTTGTTTCTGCGCTTTCTTTTTCAAGGTCGATTGCCATTAAAAGTTCTTTAATGGCTTCAGCACCCATACCGGTCTTAAATGAACCGATACCATATTGTTCTTCCATTTCAAGTTTTTCTCTATCATTGATAACTTGTTTATGCATCAATGGTGTTGAACCTGGGTCTAAAACCACGTGACAAGCAAAATATAAAACTTGTTCAAGTGATTTTGGGCTCATATCGAGCATAAGACCTATTCTTGATGGAACGCCCTTGAAATACCAAATGTGTGAAACAGGAGCGGCAAGTTCAATGTGACCCATTCTGTCACGACGAACTTTAGACTTTGTGATTTCAACGCCACACTTGTCGCAAATAACGCCTTTATATCTAATACGTTTATATTTACCACAGTGACATTCCCAGTCCTTTGTAGGTCCAAAGATTCTTTCGCAGAATAAACCGCCTGTTTCTGGTTTTTGTGTTCTGTAATTGATGGTTTCTGGCTTTGTCACTTCGCCATAAGACCATTCTCTAATTTTTTCGGGAGATGCAACTCCTATTTGTATAGAATCAAAATTGTTAAGTTCAAACATATTACTCTATCCCCCTATTACTCATTGTCTTCAGACTCAAATTCGTCATCATAATCATCAAACAAATCGCCGTCTGGAATTGTTGTATCGATTTCGTCATCATCGTCTTCGAACATATTCTTATCAAAGTTAAATTCATCGTCAATATCAACCGTTTCGTCATCTTCGAAGTCTGTTGCTGGAAGTTCAGCATCAACGTCGTCGATTTCAACTTCTTCACGATTGTCTTTTTCACGAACGTATGGAACGTCGTCGATATCCCCTTCGATAAGGTCTTTGAGTGCAAGTTCTTCTTTATTTTCTGTAAGTACCTTAACGTCAAGTGCCAAGCTTTGTAATTCTTTGAGCAATACCTTGAATGCTTCAGGAATACCAGGTTCGCTGATGTTAGTTCCCTTAACGATAGATTCGTAAGTCTTAACCCTACCAACGATATCGTCTGACTTAACTGTTAAGATTTCTTGTAAGATGTGTGCAGCGCCGTATGCTTCAAGTGCCCAAATTTCCATTTCACCGAAACGTTGACCACCAAATTGCGCCTTACCACCAAGTGGTTGTTGTGTGACTAAGCTGTATGGACCAGTTGAACGTGCGTGAATCTTGTCGTCAACCAAGTGGATAAGTTTAATCATATACATTTGACCAACAGTGACTCTGTTTTCAAATGGTTCGCCAGTTCTTCCATCGTAAAGTTGAATCTTACCGTCAACTTCGCCGTCTGGATTAACTATATTGTTTTCTCTTAAGAGTTCTTTAATGTCGCTTTCAGTTGCACCGTCGAATACAGGTGTTGCAATCTTCCAGCCAAGTTGTTTACAAACAAGACCTAAGTGCACTTCTAATACTTGACCGATGTTCATACGTGATGGAACGCCGAGTGGGTTAAGTACGATTTGAAGTGGTGTACCGTCAGCCATAAATGGCATATCTGATTCAGGCAAGATTCTTGAAATAACGCCCTTATTACCGTGACGACCAGCCATCTTGTCACCGATACTAATCTTTCTCTTTTGAGCGATGTAAACTCTAACGAGTTTATTTACGCCAGGAGAGAGTTCGTCTTTGTTTGCACGTGTAAAGATTTTAACGTCAACAACGATACCGCCTTCGCCGTGTGGAACTTTAAGTGAAGTATCTCTAACTTCTCTTGCTTTTTCACCGAAAATTGCACGGAGCAATCTTTCTTCTGGTGTAAGTTCGGTTTCGCCCTTTGGTGTGACTTTACCAACCAAGATATCGCCACTGTTAACTTCTGCACCGATTCTAACGATACCGTCTTCATCTAAGTCTTTAAGTGCATCTTCACCAACGTTTGGAATATCTCTTGTAATTTCTTCTTCGCCAAGACGTGTATCTCTTGCTTCGATTTCGTGTTCTTCAATGTGAATTGTTGTAAATACGTCTTCACGAACTAATTTTTCAGAAAGCAAGATAGCGTCTTCGTAGTTATAACCTTCCCAGCTCATAAAGCCGACTAAAATGTTGCGACCGAGCGCAAGTTCGCCGTTCTTTGTTGATGGGCCGTCTGCGATTGTTTGACCTTTTTCAATTCTTTCGCCCTTATCGACGATAGGTCTTTGATTTAAGCAAGTGCCTTGGTTAGACCTTTCGAATTTCTTTAAGGTATATTCTCTCAATGTTCCGTCGTCTTCTTTAACAACGATAAGGTCACTTGCAACAGAATCAACAACACCTGCGTTAACGGCATTAACCATAACGCCAGAGTCGTAAGCGATTCTTCTTTCAATACCCGTTGCAACGATTGCGTTTTCTGGGCAAAGTAGTGGAACGGCTTGACGTTGCATGTTTGAACCCATGAGCGCACGGTTGGTATCGTCGTTTTCTAGGAACGGAATAAGTGCAGTAGCAACCGAAATCAATTGTTTTGGAGAAACGTCCATATAATCCATCTTTTCTTTAACGTCTTCGGTAATTTCTTCCCTATGTCTGCAAGAAACACGGTCGTTAACGAAGTATTTGTTATCGATAAGTGGTTCGTTTGCTTGTGCAACGATATAGTTATCTTCATCGTCAGCAGACAAGTAATCAACTTGTTCGGTGACTATTGTTTGCATTTTGCCTTCATCATCAAGCACGTGCTCAATTTTTCTATAAGGTGATTCGATAAAGCCGAATTCGTTAACCTTTGCATAAGCAGCAAGTGATGAGATAAGACCGATGTTTTGTCCTTCAGGTGTTTCGATAGGACACATTCTGCCGTAGTGAGAGTGGTGAACGTCACGCACTTCAAATGTCGCTCTATCTCTATTAAGTCCCCCTGGACCCAAAGCAGAAAGTTTTCTCTTGTGGGTAAGTTCTGCGATAGGGTTTGTTTGGTCCATAAATTGTGATAATTGTGATGAACCGAAGAATTCCTTAATAGCAGAAGAAACAGGGCGAACGTTGATTAAACCTTGTGGGGTCACGTCCTTAGGGTCTTGCGTTGCCATTCTTTCTTTGATAACTCTTTCAAGTCTTGCAATACCAATTCTAAATTGATTTTGCAATAATTCGCCAACTGAACGAACACGACGGTTGCCCAAGTGGTCGATATTGTCAACAGTGTTGATATCGTAAGCCAAGTCTAAGTTAACAGATACTGATGCAACGATATCATCAACCGTAATGTGCTTGTGGTTGAGTTTTTCGATGAGTGGACGAAGTGTTTTTCTCATTTCAGCATCAAGTTTTTCTGGTAAGTCGCCAGCATTAATCATATCGTAGTATGCAAGGCAGGCTTCAATAAACTTAATTCTAATTTCCAAAGCCTTTTCTTCGTTCTTCTTATCTTCAGGCTTGTCTTCCCCACTGTTGTAAGTTCTTTCATCAAGATAGAAAATAGCGTCTATTTCTCTCTTTAACATTTCAGCAGTCTTTTCAGTGCCGTTTTCCTTTGCAGTGTCATATACAACCTTTGAGAATTCAAGGGTTGGGAAATAAACGTATTTCAATAAACCGAATACGTCTGGGTTAAGTCCAGTGACTTCTCTATAATTTACAACGTTGTTTGCAATCATCTTATGTCTTTCGCCATTTACGTCAGCATAGAAAACGTTAATACCTGCGTTTTGAATTGCTTCTGCAACAGGTTTAGAAATCTTTTGACCTTTAGTTGCCAAAACTTCGCCGTCTGGGCTGATAACGTCTTCAGCAGAAACTAAACCTACGATTCTTGCGCCAAGTCTTAATCTTCTGTTGAATTTGTATCTGCCTACTCTAGCAAGGTCATAACGTCTTGCGTCAAAGAATAAATTTTTAAGGTGTTGCTTAACTGCTTCTTCAGTTGGGATTTCACCTGGACGCAAACGACGATACAATTCGATAAGGGCATCGCTTTCAGATTTAGACAAATCTTTTTCAGCAGTGTCCATAATCATTTTGTTGCCTTCGAAAAGTTCGTTAAGAGCATCGTCACTGCCAAAGCCCAAAGACCTTAAAAGAACGGTTGCCGTCAACTTTCTTGTTCTGTCAACGTGAACCCACAAAACGTTTTGTGAGTCTTGTTCGAATTCAAGCCAAGCACCCCTTGATGGAATTACGGTAGTATCGAAAAGTTTTCTACCAGACTTGTCCACTTCAGAGCCGTTGTAAACGCCTGGTGAACGAACAAGTTGTGATACGATAACTCTTTCTGCACCGTTGATGATAAATGAACCGTTATCGGTCATAAGTGGGAAATCACCCATAAACACTTCTTGGTCGATAACTTCGTCAGTCACCTTGTTAACCAACCTAACCTTAACACGGAGTGGACGTGCATATGTAGCGTCTCTATCTCTACATTCTTTCACGTCATACTTTGGTGCACCGTCAAGGTTGTAATCCAAGAAGTACATTTCAAAGTGGTCAGAATAGTCTGTTATTGGTGAAAAGTCTTCTAATACTTCGCCTATGCCGTCTTTAATAAAAGCGTCATAAGAGTCTTTTTGAATTCTAACAAGATATGGGAGTTCGATTGCTTCTTTAATTTTGCTAAAAGTTCTTCTCTTAACCTTGCCACATTCAATTTCAGGTAAAATACGTGTCATTAAAACACACTCCTTAAAAAAATAATTTTTGTGCTGATAGGTTTACAAAACCAAAAAAAAGTTGTATAATAAACCTTGTCAAGATAAGTTAACGAAAAAATTCGCTTTTTTGAGCCTTTTCTATGAAAAAACTTATTTTTTTTATTGTTTTTTTTGCAAAAAGGCGACAAAAGTCGATATTAACCTATCATAATGCATTTTATAATATTATCTTATCCTGTCAAGATTGTCAAGCGATTTTTATTGCTTTTGAAAATATTTTTTATTTTTATCTTTTTTTAGACAAAATTTAACTTATAAGGACAAATTTTTTATATGAGAATAGACAAATTTTTGAAAGTTTCAAGACTTCTTAAAAGAAGAATTATCGCCCAAGAAGCGTGCGATGGCGGTCGTGTTAGTGTAAACGGTCGCCCAGTTAAACCTTCTTGTCGCATTAAGGAAGGCGATATCGTGGAACTTGGCTTTAATAGCGGAACTGTTAAATTTAAGGTTCTTATGATTAAGGAAACGGTTAGAAAAGAAGAAGCCGAAAAAATGTATGAAATAATCGTGGAGTAGTTATAGTATGAAAACTAGTTTAATTCTTGCTTGCGCTGGCAAAGGCGTCCGTGCGGGCTTTGACAAAAACAAGTTGCTTGTTGCCAAAGACGGAATAACCATTTTAGAACAAACTCTAAACGCTTTTATTAAAAGCAATTTAATTGACCAAATAATCGTTGCAACAAGTAGCGATGATTTTGACTTTGTTAAAACTTTGGTTAAAGATAAGGCTGAAGTCGTTTTGGGTGGTGAAACAAGGTCGGAGTCAGTTAAAAACGCCCTATCAAAAGTTGATGGCGATATCGTGCTTATTCACGACGGAGCAAGACCTTTTGTTTCAAACAAAATTATTAGCGACTGTATTGAAACGGCAAAAGAATTTGGAAGTGCTATCCCCGTTATTCCAACTAGGAACACTATTCTTAAAAGAGATGGCGACTATATTAAAGAATATTTGGGCAAAAACGAACTCTCTTCAGTTCAAACGCCACAAGGCTTTAATACAATCCAAATTAAAAGGGCGTATCAATTAGCGGGCGATAAGAGTTTTAACGACGACGGCGAAGTTTATTTAAAGTATATAGGTAATTTGCGCGTGTTTGAAGGTGGCGAAAGCAACGTTAAATTAACCTTTAAAGAAGATTTTTCTTTCGTTGATGAAAATAAATATAGATTTGGCGTTGGGTTTGACTGCCATAAACTTGTGGAAAACAGAAAACTTATTTTAGGTGGAATTGCTATCCCCCACGATAAAGGTCTTTTAGGTCACTCTGACGCAGACGTTTTAACCCACGCTATTATGGACGCTATCTTATCTGCTTTATCTTTAAGGGATATAGGCTATCACTTTAGCGACAAAGACCCACAATATAAAGATGCTGACAGCATTGTTCTGTTAAGAAAAGTGCTTGAAATGATAAAGGAAAAAGGCTATAAAGTGCAAAGCATATCTGCAACCATTATGGCTGAAAAACCAAAACTATTAAAACATATCCCAGCAATAACCCAAAAGTTGGCAAAGGAACTCGGCGTTAACCAAAGTTTTGTTGGCATCGGCGCAACCACTTTGGAAGGCTTGGGCTTCGTTGGGCGTGAAGAAGGCATTTGCGTTCACGCAACTGCAACACTTATAAAAATTTAATATATTGCGTTTCAAAAACAAAAAAGGCTGTTCGGTTGAACAGCCTTTTTGTGTTGTTTTTATAAGAAAGGATTGTTGTTAATGAAATACTCTTTAAATTTTTTCATACTACTAAACTCGTAAGCGTCTTTTTTACTGACTAAACTTACGTTGACGTAGATAGGCTGTTCAATTAAAACTGCATTTAACTTATCTTCCTTTTCGATAGTCTTTCTAAACATAAAGCCAAAAGCGATATCATTAGAAATCATGCTTAACATAGTTGATAATTGTTCGGTTTGGAGTATTACGTTTGGTTCTACACCATATTTATCAAACCATTTTTTAATTTCTTCGGTTTGGAAGAAACTATTTTCAAACAAAACGATAGGCTTGCCTTTTAAGTCGGTTGGGCTTACGCGCCTATCTAAAATCTTGCCATTATGTTTTGACGTGCAACAAGCAATTTCAAGTTTTGCTATTTGCATTGCTGAAAACCTTGAATCAATGGGTTTTGTATGTGGTAAAATCACCATATCGAGAACCCCTTCTTCAAGTTTTTTAACCAGTTCTTGTTTACCATATTCAGCCGGCTTAATTATTATGTCTTGGTTGTTTTGGACAAAATCTCTATACACGCTTGGAAGAATTAACGAGCCTATCATCGGCGGTATTCCAAGCCTTATTTTTTTTCTTTTAGAGCCTAAATCTTTCATCACGTTGCAAGTTTGCTCGCACCTTTCTAAAATGTCTTTGCTTGCCCTATATAAAACTTCCCCTTCTTCAGTTAACGTCATACCCCTATGATGACGACGAAACAAGGTAACGCCAAACTCGTTTTCCAATTCTTTTATGGCGTTGGATAAAGACGGCTGTGAAACGTATAAACGCTCGGCCGCTTCAGATACCGTTTGAAACTTGCATATTGCGTTAAAATACTAAAACTAATTTTGTATATGCTTTTTCTATTTTTATGTATTATACCATATCAAAAGGATAAATTATAGTTTTTATTTTCTCTAAAAATAGTAAAATCTTCCCAAATCAAAGAAGATAATAATAAAAAAGTTGGACTCATCATATCCAACTTTTTGTTTTATAATTTAGTATATTATGCAGGTGTCCAGCCCATTTTTTGACCAGACAAAATATGAATGTGCAAATGGAAAACCGTTTGTCCTGCATCTTCGCCTTGGTTGATTACTAAACGATATCCGTTTTCCAAGCCCAACTCTTTTTCAAGGGTAGGAATTTTAAGTAAACACTCTCTTACCATTTGGCTTTGAACTTCGTTCATATCTTTAAGCAACTTAAAGTGACTTTTTGGAATACATAAGAAGTGATTTTTTGCCTTTGGGTCAATGTCCTTAATGATAATCATATTATCATCTTCATACATTTTTGTGGCTGGGATTTCCCCTTTGATTATTTTACAAAATAAGCAGTTTTCCATAGTTATTCTCCTTTTATTTTTGCGATTGCACCGTCTAGGTATGGTGCATCGATAATGACTTTTGTAATCTTGCCAAGTTCAACCTTTTCAGTTAAATAAACTCTCAAGTAGTTTTCAGTATATCCTTGATAATATCCGTCCTTTTCTTCTTCGCACAAAAAGTTCAAAGTTTTGCCCTTTAACGCATTTGCAAAGTTTTCTTTGCACTCTTTTTTAATTGCCAAAAGTTTATCAAGTCTTTGTTTTTTAATTTCGCCAGATAAATCTTTCATCTTGCTTGCAACCGTGCCACTTCTTGGACTAAATGGAAATGGGTGTATGTCTGAAAACTTAACCTTTTTAACAAGTTCAACCGTTTCTAAAAAGTTTTCGTCCGTTTCGGTTGGAAAGCCAACGATAATATCGGTGGTAATACCAGCATCAGCAAAGTATTCTCTAATTAAATTCACCTTTTCAAGATATTCATCAGCCGTATAATGCCTATTCATTGCCTTTAGCACGCTATTGCTACCAGACTGCAATGACAAGTGAAAGTGTGGTGCAAAGTCCTTTAACTCTTTTAACGCAGATAAAAATTCTCTATCAATGACGCCTACTTCTAAAGAGCCCAACCTTATTCTTACTGGCAAGTCTTTTAACTCTTTTATTAGCCCAGTTAAATTCACACCTTCATAATTATATGCCGAAAGGTTTATGCCGTTAATCACCACTTCTTTGGCGTTAACGCTCTTTATTTCTTCATAAACGCTTTTTGGGTTTCTTGACCTTGTTCTTCCACGAAGATATGGAATGATGCAATACGAACAGAAGTTATTGCACCCGTCTTGAACTTTAACGTAAGTCCTTGTTCTTAAAGACTTGGTTAAAAGCAATTCTTCAAACTTATCGCAAGGCGGAGCAACGTGGTTGCCACTTTCATCAAGCATTGACAAAATTTGGTTTTTGTTAAAAACGCCTGTTAACAAAAAGTCCTTTGATTTACTTTCAAATTGAGTGGCGTTCTTTTCAACGGCACAACCCGTGAAAATAATCTTTGCATCACTTGACAATTTTCTTATTCTGCTTGCCATTTGGCGTGATTTTTTTTCGGCTTCTTTTGTGACTGCACAAGTGTTAACTATGTATAGGTCGGCTTTTTCAAGTTTATCGCTGACTTCATAACCCATATTAGCAAGTCCGCTAATAAGAGAATCACTTTCACATTCATTTACCTTACAGCCAAGTGTAAAAACAACTGCTTTCATTAATTATCCTTCTCAAAAACGAGTGCAGACCACTCACCTTTAATATCTTGTTCAACAAACTTAAAGCCTGCATCAAGGTATGCTTGCTTAACGGCAGAAAGCCTTTCAACAAGTATGCCACTTAAAATAATTTTGCCACCTGCATTTAGGTTGTTCCCGATGTGTGGTGCAAAGAATATCAAAACTTCAGCCATAATATTGCAAACAATAACGTCGCCACGAACGGTGTTGTCATCAAGCAAGTTTTTAAGCAACACTTGTCCATTCGTTATATTGTTAAGTTTCATATTGTGTTCGGTTGCAACGATTGCACATTCATCAATATCTGTCATTATAACTTGTTTTGCACCAAGTTTGCTTGCGCAAATGCCAAGAATACCGCTCCCGCAACCAACGTCTAAAACGGTGTCGTCTTTTTCAACGATTTTGCCCAAGAACTTAACGCACATAGAAGTCGTTTCGTGTTCGCCCGTGCCAAACGCCATGTTGCTATCTAAAAGCACTTTTATTTCGCCGTCTTTTGCCTTGTAATCAATCCACTCTGGCACGATAACTATTTTATCGATAGGAATAGGCTTAAAATGTTCCTTCCATTGTTCACGCCACAAGTCGCCGTCAATTTCCCTTTTAACAGTTTCCAAACTGCCCAAATCAAGTGGGGAATTTGCTTTCATTTCCAAAAGACATTTTTCCACTTGTGAAATTGTTTCTTTTGCTGTTTCCATAGGAAAATAAGCCTTGATAAGCACGGTTTTATCCGCCTTAAAAATGCTTTCATCAGCATAGTCCCACGCCCTGCCGTCTTTAGAGAGTGCTATAACGTCTTCCACGTCGTTTATAACTACGCCGTTATCAGTAAAATCCCAAAGCAAGTCGCTTATGATTTCACTGCCGATATGCGTTGTTGAAATTGTAAGTTCAATAAAATTATTCATCACTTTTTATCGTATGGATTTTTGCCATACATTATTTCCACGTTATCCTTGTATTGTTTCATACTTGGACATTGCTTAATATCGGTTGAATTTTCAAATTCTTCCAAAATTTTCTTTTGCTCTTTAGTAAATCTTGTTGGCACTTCAACCATAACTTGAATATAAAGGTCGCCCGTGCCACGATTTGTTTTAATACCCTTGCCACGCACGAAGAAAGTCTTTCCACTTTGCGTGCCTTCCGGTATTGAGTATTCAATGGTATCGTCGATTAGTGGGATTTGCACTTTGCCACCCATAACGGCTGTCTTAAAACTGATAGGAACTTCAACGTAAAGGTCGAAATTCTTGCGCTTGAATATCTTGCTTGGTTCAACCTTAATAACGATGATAAGGTCGCCCGCAGGTCCACCGTTGGTGCTTGCTTGACCAAAGCCAACTTTCTTAATATAACTGCCCGTATCTGCACCGGCAGGGATATCTAAAGTGAGTTTGGTTTGTGCACGTGAATAACCTTTACCGTTGCACACTTTACAAGGTTCAATAATCTTTTTACCAGTTCCCTTACACTCATCACAAGGCTTAACGCTAACAGAACGGAAAAATCCGTTGCTTGTCGTATATTGAATTTGACCAGAGCCACCGCACTTTTCACAAGTTTTATAAGCAGAGCCGTTGTTTGCGCCCGTGCCTTTACAAGCCGAACAAGGTTCGTTTCTAGTATAAGCAATTTCACGTCTGCAACCTTTTGCAGCATCTAAAAAACTCATTGAAAGTTCAACAGTAATATCATCGCCCTTAACTTTAGTTTGGGCACGTGTTCTTGAACCACCAAACCCACCGAAAATATCGCCGAAGATATCACTAAAATCGCTAAAGCCACCAAAACCACTTCCGTTAAAGCCACTGCCACCGCCAAAGCCTGCGCCGTTAGGGTCACCGAAAGTATCGTAATTCTTTCTCTTCTTTTCATCAGACAAAACTTCGTTTGCTTCGTTTATTTCCTTAAACTTTTCA
>JAZQYW010000043.1:0-57928 GCA_045633745.1 Christensenellaceae bacterium | reverse complement strand
GGCTTGTGGCAGACCTATGCGCACGCCTTTTATATGTGCTATAAGTTGTGATGGTGGAAAGAGTTTCGACACGACGGACAAGACTTTTAGACCAAGTTTTGCATCTGAGTGCGTTTATATTGAAGACGATTTGAACGAAGGTTATTGCTATCCAGCAGTAATTGAAGTTGAAGGTGGCTTTTTAGTTGCTTACTATCACTCAAACGGCAGTGACGTTAACTGCTTAAACTGTACAAAAATGATTAAAATATCTTGGGAAGAAGTTGAAAACGCAATAAAATTCTAACGGTTAAAAGTATGAAAAAAGTCGGCAGAGAAGTTTTATTCTTAAATACTAAAAAAGATAACCCACGCAATGGCGAAGGCGGTTTTGCCCGTCTTGATGACGGCAGAATTATGTTCGCTTATAGTCAATACGTGGGGGATTCCAAGGTTGATATTGCAAGTTCAAGAATTGCCGTTTGCTATTCGAGTGATGAAGGGGAAACGTGGACAAAACCACAAGTTTTGTTTGAAAAACCTGAAAAATCTCTCAACATTATGTCGGTAAGCCTACTTAAACTTGCAAATGGTGAACTTGGTGTTATGTATTTGCAAAACGATGCGTTAGAAAACGGTTTTGTTATTTGCAGACCTATTTATAGGTTTTCTAATGATGACGGAAAGACGTGGAGCAAGGAAATCGCTTGTTCTAACGTTCCAGGATATTTTTGCGTTGTTAACCATAGACTTATTCAACAAAAGAACGGCAGGTTGATTTTAACGATGTCTCGCCAAGCAGATATGGAAACTCAAAAGTTTACGGCAGGAAGCATTACCTTTGTATATTCTGATGACAACGGACGCACTTGGGACTTTTTATGCGACGATATTCGTTCGCCTTATGAAGACGAAGTGGGTTTACAAGAACCTGGTCTTTTTGAAATGGAAGACGGAACGCTTTGGATGTATTGTAGAACGGGATACGGACATCAATGGCAATCATTTTCTTCTGACGGCGGAAAAACTTGGAGCACACCTATGCCAAACTGGAAATTTACTTCTCCAAACTCGCCGATGACTATAGCAAGCGTAAAAGATAAAGTCGTGGCAATTTACAATCCACAACCTTACAGCCCAGTAAATTTAAGGGCAAAAAATTCTGGCTGGCCAAGAAGAACGCCTTTATTGTGTGCGGTTAGTCGTGACGGCGGAAAGAGTTTCCTAAATACAAAACAAGTCTTTGCGCCTAACTTTGTAAACGATTGTTTCTTGATTGAAGACGACCCTGAAGAAACCTATTGTTATCCAGCAGTTATTGAAACTAAAGACGGATTTTTGATTTCATACTACCATAGTTATGGTTCTCTTGATAACTTAAACGTTACCAAAATCGTTAAGATTAGTTTTGATGAAATAGACGAATAGTTTTTAGATAAAATAATTATAAAATATTAAGCCACCGAAAATTCGGTGGCTTTAGTTGTTCTATGTTTTTAACTACAACGAGCAATTCTTTCGTTTTTTTTGTACAATTAAAGTGTCACAAAATAGCGTAAGTTTGGCATATAATTTGGTGGATATAGAGTTTTTTAATGCTAAAAAGACGGTTAAAATAGGCTTTTTGATAAAATTTTTTGCATTTTCTTAAAAAATTTTTTAAATATTTATTTACAAATTAACTTGCTAGTTGTATAATAAAAAAGTAGATTTTCAAAAATCTAAACTATTTTAGAGGTTAAAAAATATGAAAGTAATTATCAAAGAAAATTACAAAACAATGAGTGATTGGGCTGCAGAACATATTGCTAATGCAATTAACAATCACAAAGAAAATCGTCCTTTCGTGCTTGGGCTTCCAACAGGTTCGTCGCCACTTGGTGTCTATAAAAAGTTGATTGAAATGAACAAGGCTGGTAAGGTTAGTTTCAAAAACGTTGTCACTTTTAATATGGATGAATACGTTGGTCTTCCAAAAGAACACGACCAAAGTTATTGGTATTTTATGCACGACAACTTCTTTAACCATATTGATATTCCAAGAGAAAATATCAACATCTTAAATGGTATGGCTGAAGATTTAGAAGCAGAATGCAAGAAATATGAAGATAAGATTGCTTCATACGGTGGAATCGACTTATTTATGGGTGGTAGTGGTGTTGACGGGCACATTGCGTTCAACGAACCTTTCACTTCATTGACGTCAAGAACGGGTGTTCGTGCGCTTACAGAAGACACTTTAATCGTTAATTCTCGTTTCTTTGATAACGACGTTGATAAAGTTCCTAAAACGGCACTCTCTGTTGGTGTTGGCACAGTTTGTGATTCAAAACAAGTTATGCTTATAATCAGCGGACACAACAAGGCACGTGCACTTCGTCATTGTATCGAAGGTGGTGTTGACCACGCTTGGACGATTAGTGCTTTGCAATTACACAAAGATGGAATTATCGTTTGCGATGAGCCTGCTTGTGGTGAGTTGAAAGTTGATACATACAAATACTTTAAGGAAATTTATAAAAACGAAAAATAAGTTTTAAAAAATAAAGAGAAGTGCCGTTTGGGACTTCTCTTTTTATTTTTTGAAAAGCGCATAACGTTAAGCGTCTTAACTAATTTTTTGCATTAATTTTGTTAAAAAATCACTTAAATTTGTTCAAAACAGCCACCTTTTGCCCTTCTAAAATAAAAATACACCTTGACAAGCAGTAAATATAATAGTATAATATATTAAATATATTATAAAGTGGTGGAGTGTACTTTTAAGACGGAAAGGCTTAAATAGTACGCTGTAAGTACATAAAAGAAGGTTAAGCAAATGTATAAACATTGTTTTAAGCGAATTTTTGATTTCATTTTATCGTTTATAGGGATTGCCTTGTTGGCTTTTCCGATGTTGATTATTGCAGTTGCTATCAAACTTGATAGCAAGGGTCCTGTCTTTTTTAAGCAAAAAAGAATTGGAAAAAACAAAAAGCATTTTATGATTTTGAAGTTTCGCACAATGAGAATAGATACCCCACACGATGCCCCTACTCACGAGTTGTCTGACCCTAAAAAGTGGATTACCAAGGTTGGGGGTTTTCTTCGTAAAACTTCTTTAGATGAACTTCCACAAATTTTCAATATCTTTGTTGGTCGAATGTCTATTATAGGTCCTCGCCCTTCACTTTGGAATCAAGATGATTTGATTGCAGAGCGTGATAAGTATGGTGCTAACAACGTAAAACCGGGGCTTACTGGTTGGGCACAAATAAATGGCAGAGATGAACTTGAAATTCCATTAAAAGCAAAACTTGACGGTGAATACGTGACAAAATTAAATGCTGGCAAATTTAAAGGATTTGCGATTGATTGGAAATGTTTTTGGGGAACTATTTTTTCGGTGCTTAAAAGCGAAGGCGTTGTTGAAGGCGGAACCGGTGAGATAAACAAACAACAAGAACTTGCTGAAGAAATACAATCGAGCGAAACAGAAACTATGATATCTGAAAAGGAGTAGGGGGGAATGGATAAACTTGTTAGCGTTGTTGTGGCAACGTATCATAGAGATGAACCATTGAAAAGTGCTTTATCTTCTTTGGCTCAACAAACTTATGAAAATATGGAAATAGTGTTGGTTGATGACAATGCTGATTCCGAGTGGAATGAAAAGGTTTCCAAAATTGTAAACGAGTTTAAGCAAGAAAATCCTAATATGCAAATTCTTTATATAGCAAATGAAATAAACTTGGGTTCAGCAAAGACTAGAAATTACGGTATAGAGAAGGCAAAAGGGGAATATATAACTTTTTTGGATGACGACGATATGTATTTACCAAATAAAGTCGAAAATCAAATTAAATTTATGATTGAAAACGAGTTGGATTATTGTGTTACAGATTTAGATTTGTATTACGATAATGGTAAACTTTCAGAGCATAAGACAAGAGATTACATAAAAAGTTTAGATGCAAAAGATTTGTTTGAATATCATTTGATGTATCATATTACAGGCACAGATACAATGATGTTCAAAAAAGAGTATCTAATTAAAATCGGTGGTTTTGCTCCTATTGATGTTGGTGATGAGTTTTATTTGATGCAAAGGGCAATTGAGAATTGTGGAAAATTTGGTTATTTGCCTGTTTGTGACGTGCGTGCAATAGTTCATACAACGGATGAAGGATTGTCAAGTGGTGAAGGTAAAATAAGGGGAGAAAACCAACTTTATCAACACAAAAAGAAATATTTGAATAGGTTAAGTAGAAAAAATAGGCGTTATATAAAGATGCGACATTTTGCCGTTTTGGCTTTTGCCCAAATGCGTGCAAAAAAAATGTTTGGTTTTATGAAGAATGGCATAATTAGTTTTTTGGTTGCACCTGTGCAATGTGTCCGTTTAGTATTAGGGAGAAAAATATGAGAATAGAAGTTCTTGTTTCAACTATGCATCAAAAAGATTATTCGCTATTAGAACGTATGAATATCCAAACAGATGCAATTGTTGTGAATCAATGTCAGGAAAATCGCATTGAAGAATTTGAATTTAGAGGAAATAAAATTAAATGGATATCATTAAACGAACGTGGTGTTGGCTTAAGTAGGAACACAGCGTTGATGCGTAGTACGGCGGATATTTGTTTGTTTGCTGATGACGATGTTGTATATGAGGATGGATATGAGAAAATGGTCATTGATGCCTTTAACGAAAAACCGAAAGCAGGAATAATAGTTTTTAACCTTGAATCTCAAAACCCTAATCGTCCAGAATACATTTGTAAAAAAAATCATCGTCTGCATTGGTTTAATTGTTTGAAATATGGTGCTTTTCGTATCGCAATAAGACGAAAGCAGGTTGTTAAGTCAAACATAGTTTATTCACTTTTGTTTGGTGGTGGTGCAGAATATCAGGCAGGAGAAGACAATGTATTTATCACACAATGTCTTCGTGAAAAAATAAAAGGCTTTTCGTTTAAAACTAAAATCGGGACAGTTAAACAAGAAGAATCTACATGGTTTAAAGGTTATGATGAAAAATATTACCATGATAGAGGGGCTTTGTTTTATGCCATGTATGGCGGATGGGCTAAAATAATTCTACTTTTATTTGAGATTAAAAAAGGATTAAAAGGTATACGTGCTAGATTGCATAATGAGTATAAGGGAATAAAATCATACAAGAATCGAGTGTGATAACTGTTTTCGGAGGGGAAATTGAAAGTTTTACAAATTAACTGTGTCTATAAAAAAGGCAGTACTGGTAAAATAACAGAAGATATACACCATTATTTAACAGAAAATGGCGTTGATTCTATTGTTTGTTATGGACGTGGAGAACGAGTAAAAGAAAAAAACGTATATAAAGTTTGCAGTGAATTGCGGTCAAATATAAACCATTTTTTGTCAAAGTTTACTGGTATTGTCTATGCAGGGAATTATTCTTCCAATAGAAAAATAATTAAAATTATTAAAAAAGAAAAGCCAGATATAGTTCATTTGCAATGTATGAACGGATATTTTGTAAACTTATATCGCTTAATAAAATGGTTGAAAATAAATAAAATTAAAACCGTGTTAACTCTTCATGCTGAATTTATGTATACAGGTGGCTGTGGATATGCATTTGAGTGTGAACAGTGGATGGAAAGCCCTGGGTGCGTTAATTGCTCAAAATGGAAGGTTGAAACAGGGACATATCTTAATCGCACATCAACAATGTGGAAGAAAATGTATGATGCGTTTGATGGCTTTGACAAAGATTTAATAGTTGTTTCAGTTTCACCATGGTTAATGGAAAGAGCAAAACAATCAACTATTTTTAAGGATAAAGAAAATATTACAGTACTTAATGGTCTTAATGATGAAGTTTTTTCATATAGACCGCAAGAAGAATTGCGCAAAAAACTTAATCTTTCTAATCAAAAAATTGTTTTCCACGCAACCCCTTATTTTGATTTATCCCCTAACAACATTAAGGGTGGAAGGCACGTTGTTGAATTGGCAAAAAAAATGTCTAATCAAAACATTGTTTTTATTGTTGCTGGTAGATATGATAAAAAAATGGAAGTTCCTAAAAATATGATACTTTTAGGACAACTTGAAAATCAATATGATTTAGCATCTTATTACAGTTTGGCAGACATCACCTTGCTTACAAGCGAAAAGGAGACTTTTTCAATGGTGACGGCTGAAAGTTTATGTTGTGGTACACCAGTTGTTGGTTTTAAAGCAGGTGCACCAGAAGGTATTGCTTTAAAAGAATATAGCCAGTTTGTAGAGTATGGCGATTTGGAATCCCTTGAAAAAGAATTAATAGAATTAATAGATATTTCTTGGGATAAAAATGAAATTTCTGAACAAGCAAAGATAAAGTATTCAAAGAAAAAAATGGGTGAGAATTATTTAAGGATTTATGAAGAACTTGTTAGTAAGGGAAAATAATAGATTAAACTTGGGAAAAGTTTATTTTTTCTATTTATTTTTTGCGTTATTGTTACAAATATTAGGTATTGACGCTAAAGGGAACTTGTTAGATACTTTGTGGAAAGTGATCGTAATATCGTTTACGTTGTTATACGTAGCAAATTATACTGAAGGGAAAATAGAGCAATCCTTAATATTGCCAGTTTTATTTTACATTATGGGGCAAATGTTGGCAATGTTATTTTTGCCAAGTAATTTTGCAAGTCAAATCGGTTTATTTTCTTCTTTTGCTAATATTGCTGTAATCATTGCAATGTTATTTTTGTTATTTTCTCTTCCAAATACATGTCGTAGTTTTTGTGTAAAGGATGCCATATCGTTTTATAAAGCATTTTTATTGTTGGTTTTTTATGCAGTATTATATAACTTGATTGTCAACCCACAAGCAGTCTTTGGTTTTATGAACAACGATACTGCATATTCAAACATGATAAGCGGTTTTTTTGATAATAAACAAACATTTGGTATGTTTTTATTTATGGCTACAATGTGTTGTGTTGCACTTTTTGTGTTAGAAAACAAAACAAAATATTTATATTTTACAGTCTTCTTTTTCTTAAACCTATTTATTTGTTTATCAAGAACAGCGTTGCTTGCATGTGTAGCCTTTTTAATCGCAATTATGTTTTTAATGTATAATCACAACAGAAAACTTTTCAAAGGAGTGTTTGGTTTTTGTATTATTGCAATATTGCTTGTCTTATTTGTTTCCCCTTTGAGAGATTTTTTGTATGGCGTTGTTTTTGACACAGAAGCAACAATGGATGCCCGTAAAGATATTTGGGCAATTGCTTTTGAACAACTGGATGGAGCGGCTTTTTTTGTGGGCTTTGGAGAAGGAAGCGTTTCTGCTGTTTTGGAAAATGAAATTAATGCACAATATAGTCATAATGGTATAGTTCAAGTTCTTCTTACTGGTGGAATTTTAAAGTTGATTTTATATGTTTTTATTTTAGCAAGAAGTTTGAAATGTTACTTTACAATAAGAAAACACGATAAGACTTTAGGAAATCTTTTTTTATCAATGTTTATCGGCTTGTTCGTATATTCTATGGGAGAGTCAATAGTATTGTTTGATACTTCTATGCCGTGTGTCGCTGCGACAATTTTGGTTGTGGCTCTTCCTAGTTGTTTTGAAAAAATGTATAGAAGAAATGGTGGTAAAGGGAGTTCGTGTATAGATGAGTAAAATTGATTTTATTCTTACTTGGGTTGATAGTTGCGATGAGAAATGGTTGAATAGTCGCAAAAAATATGATAAAGAAAAAGATTGTGCTAAAAAAACAGCACATTATCGTGATTATGGCACACTTAAATATTGGTTTAGAGCAGTTGAAAAATATGCACCATGGGTAAACAAAATTCATTTTGTGACTTGTGGACAAAAGCCAGAATGGTTAAACGAAAAACATCCTAAACTCCATCTTGTAAATCACGATGATTATATGCCTAAGGAATATTTGCCAACTTTTAGCGCTAATCCTATAGAATTAAATTTTCACAATATAAAAGGCTTGGAAGAAAAGTTTGTTTACTTTAATGATGACACCTTTCTATCAGCACCAACAAAAGAAAAAGATTTTTTCAAAAAGGACTTGCCTTGTGATAGTTTAGAATTTTCGGCATTAATTCCTGGTGTAAAAAATGAAGTTATTACATACATCTTGTTCAATGATTTATTATTGATTAATAGTAATTTTAATAAAAAAAGATTTATGCGTTCTCATTTTAAGAAATGGTTTAATTTTAAGTATGGGAAATCTTTGTTTAAAAATATTTATTATGCTCCTATAGGTAGGTTTACTGGGTTTGCAAATCCACATCTTCCTAATTCGTTTTTAAAGTCTACTTTTGAAGAAGTGTGGGAAAAAGAAGGCGAATATTTGCATGAAGTATGTAATAATAAGTTTAGAACAAATGCTGACGTTAATCAATATTTAATGAGATATTGGCAATTGGTAAAAGGAAGATTTGTTCCAAGGAGTTCTAACGTAGGCGCTTGTTTTACTTTAGGGATAGATAATCAAGCAATAGAAAAACATATTAAAAAGAAAAAACTAAAGATGGTTTGTATTAATGATAATCCAAATTTAGAAAACATTGATAACGATAAAAAATGGCTTAATGAGTTATTTGAAAGTGAGTTGTCTCAAAAGAGTAGTTTTGAAAGGTGAAAAAATGAAGAAATTGTCTGTAGTAGTGCCAAGTTATAATTCGGAAAAATGGATTGCAGAAACTTTGGACGCATTATTGGCACAAACTTATAAAAATATAGAAATTATCGTTGTAGATGATGGATCTAAAGATTCATCAATAGATATTGTAAGGGATTATGTTCAAAGAGATAAGCGAATTCGTTTAATTATGCAAGAGAATTCTGGTGTAAGTATGGCAAGAAATCGTGGCATTGTTGAAGCAAAAGGTGAATATATAGCATTTTGTGATGCAGATGACTGGTTGGAAAGTAATGCTTATGAAGAAATGATTGCCTTAATGGAAAAAGAAAATACAGACATTGTTTTTTGTGAATTTGAGCGTTTTTGGCCAAATGGTAAAACGCAAAAAAGAGTTGAAACGTCTTTTTGTGAATTAAAAGAAAACCCAAAAGATATCTTTGCTTTTTGGTCATCTACACCTACTAAAATAGAAAATGGTATTTTATATACAAAAGATATTCATGGCGCATGTTGGCGTAGTGTATTTAAGACAAATTATTTGCTAGAAAATCAAATCCAGTTTTGTCCTGACTTGATATTTGCAGAAGACCAAATTTTTGTTCTTAACTATTTATACTATGTTAGATCAATAAGTTATATTTCAAAACAATTTGTTCATTATCGTGGGCATACAAAACCATGGATATATCGTGATATGTATGACAATCACATGAACTTGTTGAGAGAGCAATTAAAGATATTACAGAAGAATACATATTATTCAAATAAGCGTAAAAAACAGATAGCAGGTTATTTGAAGTGTACAACGTATTTTGCGATTATTTTGCCAGAGTTAATGTTCAAGTCTGATGCGGACAAGGTTATTAAAGGTTATACAAAGAACAAAGAATTTCGTTCTTTATTAAAAACATACAATTTCGTTCAAAAATATAAAGTAAGACCAGAATTGAGAAGATTAGGGCTGTTCGTATTGTTAAAATTACGCCTATTTAAGATGGTCAAAAAATTGTTTAAAAACAAGAAATATTAAAAAGGGAATAATTTAGTTCTTTTTAAGTGAAAATGATTGTGGTGAAATGGCTGAACGAATTATTTGATAAAGCATTTCCAGAGAAAAGCAATTTTGAGAAATAGAAAAAAGAGAGTTTTTGAAGAGAAATGGTTGAAAAAAAATTGAACAATATAAAATGGGGGATTGTATTAACTTATATAATTCTAGCCGTTAATATTATATCTTCTATATTTTATACACCGATTATGCTTCGTATTTTGGGGCCTAGCGAGCACGGGCTTTATAATACGGTTGCGTCCACGATGTCTTGGCTTAATTTATTAAGCCTAGGGTTAGGGAGCGGATATATAAGATATTATTCCATCTATAAAACAAATAATAAAGAACAAAATATCCATAAATTAAATGGTTTGTATTTAACCACCTTTTCTGTTTTAGGGATAGTTGCATTATTATTGGGCACTTTAATGTTGCAAAACTTACAATTGTTTTTTGGTGATGGATTAACCGCATCTGAATATTCGCTTGCAAAAATTTTATCTGTTTTTGTTGTTGTGGATTTAGCAATAAGTTTTCCAGTTAGTGTTTTTAGTGCAATAATAAGGGCTCAAGAGAAATTTATTTTAGCAAAGTCGTTAAATTTGTTTCAAGCAATCATGCATCCTTTAGTGATTTTGCCTTTATTGTTTTGGGGTTATGGTTCAATTGGTGTTGTCGTTGCTAATTTGGCAATTAACGTTATAACGTATACATTTAACATTATATTTTGTTTAAAAAAATTACATATAAAATTTGCTTTTAAAGGATTTGAAAAAGGATTATTAAAGAAAATTTTCGTATTTTCATTTTTCGTAGCGCTTAATTCGGTTATCAATCAAGTAAACACTTCCTTGGACAAAGTTTTATTAGCACGTTTTATTAATACAACAAGTGTTTCAGTATATACAATCGGTTTTTCCTTGTATAGTTATTATTCAGCATTTTCAAGTGCAATTTCGGGTGTTTTTGCGCCACGAATTAACAACATAGTAAATAGAAACAAAGAAAACAAAGAAAATTTGAAAAAAGAACAGACGGCAATTTTTATCAAAATTGGAAGGCTTCAGTTTTATATACAAATGTTAATGTTGACGGGAATTATCTTTTTTGGCAAGCAATTTGTACATTTCTGGGCAGGACCTGGATATGAGGAAGCGTATTACATAACAATATTGTTGTCGGTGGCTTATACCGTGCCACTTTGTCAAGGGCTTGGGGTTGAGATGCAAAGGGCACAAAACAAGCATCAAATACGTACTATCGTCTACTTAATAATGACTTTCGCCAATATTATATTGACCATTATTCTTTGTCAGATATGGGGTGGATTTGGTGCGGCATTTGCTACAGCAATTTCTGTCATTGTTGTTGAAGTCATTTTTATGAACATTTATTACCATCATAAAATAAATATTGATATTGTCGCTTTCTGGAAAAATATATTGAGAATTTCTGTCGGTTTAATACTTCCGATCGCACTCGGGATAAGCATTATGTTATGGGTGCCAATTAATGAGACATGGCAATTACTTGGTGGGATTGTGTTGTATAGCGTTATTTATTGTTTATCAATGATGTTTTTCTCTTTCAATAAAGAAGAAAAGAAAATGGTTTTCAAACGTTTGAGAAAAGTTTTGAAGAAAAGCGAAACAAACGATAACAAATAAAATTATAGAAACAATATGGTGTTAAGGGGATAATTAGGATGAAGAACGTATTAAGGGAAGTACAGTTAAAGGCCACGGAGATTTTAGCAGAAGTGGTTAAAATTTGTGATAGGCATTCACTTCGGTATTCAATGACTTGGGGAACGATGTTGGGTGCGATTCGCCACAAAGGATTTATTCCTTGGGATGATGATATTGACATTGCATTGCCAAGAAAAGATTATGAATTGTTTATAAAATATGCAAAAGAAGAGTTGCCTAAACCTTATGAAGTGTTGGAAAACTATGGGAATAGAAGATGTATGTACGCAAAAGTACATAATACTGAAACCACGTTTATAGAGTCTTCAGTTAATGGTTTTTCGGAATATTACAAGGGGATATTTATTGACATTATGCCATTAGATGGTATGCCAAAAGAAGAAAAAGACCGTAAAAGATATTGCAAAAAAGTTGGGAAGTTGGTTAAAGCATTTAATTGGCATAGATTCAACTTTAAATATTGTAAAACTTGGAAGGCAAAGTTGTGCTACCTTATTCCAGTAAAATGGATATTTAAAAAATGGGAAAAACTGATAAAAAAACATGATTTTGATAATTCCGAATATACTTGTTCAACTTGGAACCATAATCCTGAAAGAGCAATTTTTAAATGTGATTATTTTAGAGAATTAGCAGATTATCAGTTTGAAAATTTAACAGTTAAAGGCCCAAAAGACTATGATGGTTATTTGACAGACGCCTTTGGTGATTATATGAAATTGCCACCAGAAAATGAACGTCAAAACCATAGTTGCACAGGAATTATTGATTTGAATAGAAGTTATAAAGAATACAAATAACAATTCAACAAGATTAAAATGATAAGGGAAAAATGTTTAAGTTTATTAAGAAAAATCTAAAAGGCGTTTTTATGTTTTTGGCTTTTAAGTTGTTGTATTCTAAAAAAAGATTCGTTGATATATTTGATTGGGTCTCTTGGTTTAATGGAGAAAAAGATTTGTCAAAGTTAAAAAAATAAAGGTGTTGGGTAAAAAGGAGAAAAAAATGAGTTTATTTACAAATAAGACTTTATTAATTACAGGGGGAACGGGTTCATTTGGGAATGCCGTGCTTAATAGGTTTTTAAAAACCGATATTGGTGAAATTCGTATTTTTTCAAGAGATGAAAAAAAACAAGACGATATGCGTCACGAATTTCAAGTTAAAATGCCAGAAGTTGCAGAGAAAATTAAATTTTTCATTGGCGACGTTAGAGATATTCAATCGGTTAGGAATGCAATGTATGGCGTTGATTACATATTCCACGCGGCAGCTTTAAAACAAGTGCCTTCTTGTGAATTTTTCCCTATGGAAGCGGTGAAAACTAACGTTATAGGTACAGAAAACGTTTTGACTGCAGCGATTGAATTTGGAGTTAAAAATGTGGTGTGCCTTTCAACAGACAAGGCTGCATATCCTGTAAATGCAATGGGAATTTCAAAGGCATTAGAAGAACGTGTTGCAGTTGCAAAATCACGCACAGTAGACCCAAATAAAACTAAAATATGTTGCACGCGTTATGGCAACGTTATGTGCTCACGTGGTTCGGTTATTCCACTTTGGATTGAACAAATTAAAAATGGACAACCTATAACGATAACGAATGGAAATATGACTCGTTTTATTATGTCATTAGATGAAGCAGTTGACCTTGTGCTATTTGCTTTTGAAAATGGCGTTAGTGGCGATATTTTAGTTCAAAAAGCACCTGCTTGTACTATTCAAACACAAGCCGAAGCCGTTTGCGAATTATTCGGTGGAGATAAAAATGCTATAAAAGTAATAGGCATACGTCACGGCGAAAAAATGTATGAAACACTTTTAACTAATGAAGAATGCGCAAACGCAATTGATATGGGTGATTTTTATCGTGTCCCAGCAGATAATCGTGGTTTGAATTATGATAAGTATTTTACTCAAGGCGACCTAAAACGAAACACATTGACAGAACTTAATAGCGATAACACACAACTACTTTCTTTGGAGCAAGTAAAGGAAAAATTAAAATCCTTGAACTTTATTAAGGAAGAGTTGGCAAAGATGGAGAAATAAAATGAAATTTTTTGTTTTAGGTTGTAATGGAATGGCTGGGCACACTATTTCATTATATTTGAAAGAAAAAGGACACGAAGTTTTGGGTTTTGACCGTACTAAATCTAGATATGTGGATAGTGTAGTAGGAGATGCTCGTGACCTTTCATTTTTAGAAAAGCATATTAAAGACGGCCATTATGATTCAGTTATTAATTGCATTGGTATTCTAAATCAATTTGCAGAACAAAACAAAGCATTGGCAACCTTTTTAAACTCATATTTTCCACACTTTTTGGCAGAGATAACAAGTTCTACAGATACGCAAATTATCCATATGAGTACAGACTGTGTTTTTTCAGGAAAACGTGGCGAATATACAGAAGAAGATTTCCGTGATGGAGAAACGTTTTACGACCGTTCAAAGGCTTTGGGGGAATTAGAAGATGGCAAGAATATTACCTTAAGAAATTCTATTGTTGGTCCAGATATAAATCCAAATGGCATTGGGTTAATGAACTGGTTTATGCAACAAAAAGGTTCAATTAATGGTTATACTAAAGCAATGTGGACGGGGCAAACAACTTTACAACTTGCCAAAACAATGGAAGTTGCTGCAAAAGAAAAAGCACATGGTTTATATAATACTGTGCCAAATTGTTCTATATCAAAATATAATCTTTTACAGTTGTTTAATCATTATTTTAGACAAGATAAAATTGTTATAAATAGTGTTGAAGGTATAAATGCGGATAAATCATTAAAGCGTACTAGATTTAATTTTGGCTATATAATTCCAGACTATGAAAAGATGGTGGCAGATTTGGCAGAGTGGGTATTTAAACATAAAGAAATGTATCCACACTATGATTTATAAGGAGATAAAAATGAAGAAGTTGAAACTGATGACAATTTTAGGAACTCGTCCAGAAATTATTAAAATGTCTGAAATTATAAAAAAATGTGATAAATATTTTGACCACATTTTAGTTCATACTGGTCAAAATTACGATTATACCCTAAACGAAGTATTTTTTAACGATTTAGGATTGCGTAAGCCGGATTATTATCTTGGTGTTGTTGGTGAAAACTTGGGACAAACAATGGGTAATATTATTTCAAAATCGTATGAATTGATGAATGAAGTTAAGCCGGATGCCATAATTGTTTTAGGGGACACTAATTCTTGTTTATCTGTCATTTCGGCTAAACGGTTAAAAATTCCAGTATTTCATATGGAAGCAGGAAATCGTTGCAAAGATGAAAATCTTCCAGAAGAAGTTATTCGTCGTATTGTAGATGTCACTAGTGATATAAATTTATGCTATTCAGAACATGCACGCCGTTATATTTTAGATAGTGGCGTTAAACCAGAATATACATACGTTGTAGGTTCGCCTATGGCTGAAGTGTTGGATACAAATATTGATAAAATAAATAACAGTGATGTATTGTCAAGACTTAAATTACAACCTAAAAAGTATATATTATTATCTGCACATAGAGAAGAAAATATTGATATAGAAAGCAACTTTTTATCTTTGATGAATGCAGTAAATACTATGGCAGAAACTTATAATATGCCGATTTTATACAGTTGTCATCCACGTTCAAAAAAATATATTGAACAAAGAAAGTTTAAGTTTGACAAGAGAGTTATTCAAAGTCAACCTTTAGGATTTTTTGACTACAATAAATTGCAACAAAATGCTTTTTGTGTGGTATCAGATAGTGGAACTATCCCTGAAGAAGCGGCTTATTTTAAGTTTCCAGCCGTTTCTATTAGGACAAGTACAGAAAGACCTGAAGCCATGGATAAAGGAGTATTTACAATCGGCTCTATTACTGCTGAACAAGTATTGCAAGCCGTAGACGTTGCTGTTTTAATGAATGAAAATGGTGACGTTGGTTTAGACGTGCCTGCATATGTGGATAATAATGTTTCGGTTAAGGTTGTGAAAATAATCCAGTCATATGTTGGCATTATCAATAAGATGATTTGGAGGAAGTAATATTGATAGAAAAATCTTCCCAAAAAAAGAAAGATATACTTTTTTTGACTAGAACACTTGGCCGTGCTGGTGTCGGTGTTTCATTGATATCTGTGCTAAACAATATTGATTATAAAAAATTTAATGTCACACTTGGTGTACAATATCCAGAAAAAACTTTGGAAAAAGAAGTCCCTGCTGGAGTTAAGGTTATATATTATGGTGAAATAACGTCAAAGTGTTATAAAAAAATTTTTGATTTTAAAACAAGGTTGGGAGAGAAAAAGAAAAATCCTATAAAACGTTTTTTCTGGCATTTATTTAATAAACTTGAAGATTTTAGAATGCTGTATAAATTAAGAAAAAACTTTAGGGCAAAATATGATGCTGCTAATGCTTATCATCAAGGTGTGGCAAGTAAGTATGTTATGAAACATATTCGCGCAAAAAAGAAAATTTTATGGTATCATTCATCAGTAATTGAGTTTCCTTGGTATGGTAAGATTTTTCCAAAAGCAGATGAAATCGTTGTTTCAACAGAAAATGGCAAAAATATTATGGTAAATGAATGGGGTAATAAAGTTTCAGAAAAAATCACCGTAATTCCTTGTTTTATTCCATTTGAAAATATAAAAAGAAAAGCCACTCTTTACGAATGTGCAATAAAAAGCAAAGAAAATTCTTATTCGATTTTTACGTGTGGAAGACTGTCTAATGAAAAGGGGATAGATTTGGCGATAGATGCGGCAAAAATCCTTAAGGATAAAACAGATAATTTTATTTGGATAATTATAGGCTCTGGACAATTAGAGAAAGAACTTCGAGAAAAAGTTCAACAATTAGACCTTTGTAAAAATGTTAAATTACTTGGTTTTAATGAAAATCCTTATCCATATTTTAAGTCTTGTGATATATGCGTTTCGCCTTCAAAATTAGAAAATTATGGTTTAACTATCATGGAAGCATTAGCTTTTGAAAAGCCAGTCGTTGCAACTAAAACCTTGGGCGGAAAAAGTATTATTAAAGATGGTTTTAATGGCATTCTTGCAGATATAAACAGCGAATCTATTGCACAAGCGATTTTTAAATTGTTGGAAGATGAAGTGTTAATGCAAAATATTAAACAAAACATAAAAGATGCTAATTATCCTTCAATTCAAAACAAATATATAGAAACCTTAAATAAGTTGGAATACTGTGAATGAAAACTAATTTAAAAAATATTTTTAAAAATATTTGGAGATATCCATTAAAAAGAAGATTGCGTAGAAGATTAAGCAACCACGATTTTGTATTAATTTCAAGCAATTGTATCGGTGGTTGTTTATTGCATGATATAGGGGAAGAATTTTGTACTCCTACAATAAACCTAGATATACCAGAATTTGTTAGTTTTTGTGAAGAATTAGAATATTATTTAAATAAAACGCCAGAACTTTATAGTTTAGAAAATTTTCCAGTTTTCAAAATAGAAGGGATTACAATTCGTGGTATTCATTATAAAAGTGAAGAAGAGTTTCTTAATGCTTGGAAACGCCGTACTGTTCGCTGCATAGAAAAGATTAAAAACGGAGCAGAAATAATAATTATAGCAACGGACAAGCAGTTAAAAGAGACAAATGCAAAAGAACGATTTTTAAATTTACCATATAAAAAAGTTTGTTTTACGTCAAATAAAGAGTGGGCACAATATAAAGAATTCGTTTATACGCCAGAATTTAAGGGACAGGAGAATGTTGGTGATTTGACCAAATTTACGGGATTAATAGGTTTAAGGATTTTTGAAAAGCATTTTGATTGTATTTCGTTTTTAAATGATATTGAAAGGAGTGCTAATATAAAATGATAGAACAACGTTATCCAAGGGTTCTAGTGTGTAGTATCAATGCTTTCAGTAAGAGTGGGTCAAACGGTAAGGTTTTAAGCGAATTATTCGTGGAATGGGATAAAGAATGTTTGGCTCAATTTTACATATATAATGAACTTCCAAATTCCGATGTGTGTACAAACTATTTTAGGGTAACTGATAATGAGGTTAAAAAATCTTTTTTGACGGGAAGAAAGTATGGTCAAAAGGTTGAGCCTAGTGATGAGTTCAAAGAAGTAAAAGCCACTCATAAGATTGAAAAGAATGCTTTAACATATTTGTGTAGAGATATCGTTTGGCGTCTTGGCAGATGGAAAAGCAAAGAATTTTGGGCATGGATAGAAGAGTTTAAGCCAGAGTGTATTTTGTGGCAAGCAGATAATTCTTCGTTTATGCCGAAGTTAGTGTTGAAAATATCTAAAAAGTATAATATTCCAATTGTGGTTTTTAACACAGAAAATTATTATTTTAAAAAGCACAACTATTTTGCGGATAAGAAATTTAGTTTTGTGTATCCATTATATAGAAACTTGCAAAAAAGAGCATTTCGCAAGTTGATGAAAAAAAGTGTTCATGAAATTTATAATAGCGAACAATTATCGTTGTTATATAAAGAAGAGTTTAAAAAGACGGGTGAAGTTTTATATCAGGCAACTTCATTAGTTCCTTTTAAACAAGAGAGCAATAATAGTGGCTATAAATTTTTATATGCTGGGAATTTAGGTTTAAATAGACACAAGTCATTAATAGAAATGGCAGAAGCTCTTCAAGGATTGTCTAATGAATATTATTTAGACGTTTATGGGCAGGCGTCAGAAGAAGTAGCAAATGAATTGAAACAAACTAAAGGCATTAGATATGGCGGAGTAATTTCTTACGAAAAAGTTTTAGAAGAAATCGAAAAAAGCGATTTTTTGTGTCACGTGGAATCGTTTGAAAAGGATATTGTTTACGACTTACAAACGGCTTTTTCAACCAAAATTGCTGATTATCTAGCGTCTGGTAAGTGTATGATTTTATATGCAGATGAAAAACTGGCTTGTACTCAATACGCATTAAAAAATGACTGTGCTTGCGTGGTTTCAAAACCAGAGAATTTAAAGAAAACTTTGCAAGAATTATTAACTTCAAGAGAATTGCAAGAAAAGTATAAAAATAAAGCTGTTATTATTGCACAAGAAAACCATAATAGTAGAAGGAATAGTTGTAAATTCAAACAATTATTGTTGGAAAAAGTGTGCAAAGAAACAAAGGAACAAAACAAGTAAAATGAGTAGGTAAAAAATATGAAGATATCAGCTATTATGTTTGCATTGCTACGCTTTGAGATAAATGGAACAAAGCTTTGTGATGATGTAAAAAACTTGATAACTCCAGAAATTTTACCTGTCTTATTTGCTTTGTCTAAAAACCATGATTTAGCACACTTAATTGCCGATGCACTTGAAAAAAACGGCTTGCTAGAAGAAGGCTCAAAAGCAAGACAATTTTTTTTGCAAGAACGCAATATGGCAATAAGCCGTTATGAACAACAACAATATGAACTTAATAGAATTTGCAAGGTTTTAGAAGATGAAAAAATCGCTTATATTCCACTAAAGGGAAGCGTTATTCGCAAACTTTATCCTGAACCCTGGATGAGAACTAGTTGTGACATTGATATACTTGTTAAAGAAAACGATTTAAATAGGGCAATTTACGCCTTAAAACAGCAATTAAACTATACAGCGAAGGATAAAAAAGAATATCACGATATTTCTTTGTTTTCGCCTAGTGGCGTGCATTTAGAACTTCATTTTATTTTAATTGATGATAACAAAAGATTTGACAACTTGTTGAAGAAGCCTTGGGAATATGCTGTACAAATTAACGAAGATTCATTTAAATATCAATTTTCAAACGAGTATTTTTTAGCCTATATTATATCACACGTAGCATATCATTTTGTTGTTGGTGGTGGTTGTGGTGTTCGTTCGCTTGTAGATATAAGCATCTTAAACAAAATTCAACATAATAAGGAAAAAGTGGTTGAATTATGTGAAAAATGTGGCTTAACAACTTTTTATAATAAAATTAGCGAATTATCTTCTTCATGTATGGATGGGGAATTTTCTCAAATTGAGCAAGAAGATTTGCTGGAGTTTATTCTTAATGCTGGTATGTATGGCGATTTTGAAAATCGTGCAGCGATTAACCAAACAAAAAAAGGTGGAAAGGGCAGGTATTTTTTGTCAAGGATATTTATTCCTTATGGGCAATTAAAACGCCAATTTTCAGTTTTAGAAAAACACAAATGGCTTATGCCGTTTTGTCAAATAGCAAGATGGTTTAAATTGCTTTTTGGGAAAAACTCAAAGAATTTCAAGAAAGAATTGAAAGCAAACATTAAAGTGCAAGGTGAAAAGCAAGAAAGTGTTGCAAAATTATTAAAAGAGTTAGATTTGTAAAATTAAAAAACTCGGCTGTTGGCAAGGTGCTTGTGGCTGAGTTTTTTGTTTAGAATTATGTATTATACAATGTTATAACTAGACAACTCTTCTTGAAGTTATGTAGTAATTCCATCTTTGAGTTGAAATGGGCTCTATGACGGCGTGGTCGGTTGCCGTATGTAAAATGTAATTGTTGCCAAGATAAATTGCCACGTGGCCTATTCTTTCCGTCCCAGTTAGGTTTTGCCGTGACTGGTTTGTGAAAAACATAAGGTCGCCACGTGAAAGGTCATTTCTTAAAACTTCAGTTCCGTTATTTACTTGGGTTCGGGTTGTCATGTTTAAAAGAGTTCCGTTGGATTTGTAGAAAATATATTGAACAAAAGCCGAACAGTCAAACTTTCCGTTGACGAAATTAGTGTTTAGTTTTCCGTTTCCCCAGTGATAACGTTCACTGCCCCAAACGTAAGGATAACCTAGTAAAGAAGCGCCAAATTCAATTGCTTTTTCTTGTTTTTCGCTCGCTATTTCAATGCTCATAACCTTACAATATTTTTTGCTGACAAAAGCCATTTTTTCTTTATAAATGGTTTTATAAAAGGCGTTTTCTTCATCGATTAAAAGCACTGCGTCATTTTTATCCAAATAACCCACTACACTAGAAGAAGTGCTAGCGGCATCTCTTATTCTTAAACTGTTAGTTGTGGAAACAGCGTAATATTTTTTCTTTTCTTGCTCTTCATCAAGTTCTGGGGAGTTGACGTCATAGTCGGGCATAGGTGCGTTAACGGAAGTGTCTATCTGGTTATTTGATTGCGAATAGCAACCTGTAAAAGTAAAGGTCAAAATTAAAAATAAAACAATAAAAACTTTTTTCATACCTATATTATAACTTATCTTTTCTTCTGACTCAATAGGGACTTTTTGGAAGAAACTGTGGGAAATATGCCTTGAAAAACTTTCAAGTTAAAAAGTGCTTAAAAAGTGGTGCAAAAATATAGAGTTTGTGATACAATGTGGACAATAGACGAAAAGGAGTGCAAAATGCAAACAACGTTTGGGGAATTTCTAAAGGGAAAAAGGTTAGAAAAAGGGTTAACTCAAAAAGAGTTGTCAAAAGCCTTGTTCGTTTCTGAATCTACGGTAAGCAAGTGGGAAAAGGATGTTGCACGTCCAGATATAATGCTTTTACCAAAACTTTGCGAACTTTTGGGTGTTAGTGAACACGAACTTATAACGGCAAGTGTTGACAAAAGTGCAAGGCAAGAAAAAACTCAAGCAAAAAGGTGGAGAACACTCTCTTTAACGTGGAGTTTATTTTTCTATATCGCTTACGGTGTGGCGCTTATCCCTTGTTTTATTTGCAATTTGGCGATAGATAAAACGCTTTCGTGGTTTTGGATTGTTTTGTCTGCATTGACACTTGCTTTCACCTTTACAAACTTGCCTAAACTGATAAAAAAACATAAACTTATTTTATTGCCGTTGAGTGAATTTATGGCACTTGTTTTGCTGTTTGCAGTATGCTGTATTTACACAAACGGAAGTTGGTTTTTTATTGCTTTCTTTTCGGTGCTTTTAGGGTTAGTAATGATTTTTATGCCTATATACGTCGCAAAATATCCTATCTTTTCAAAGGTTAAAAAATATAATGATTTCCTATCGATTGCAGTTGATTTTGTATTGCTAAATATACTTCTTATAGTAATCAATTTAAGCACTATTTCAAACACGGGTTGGTGGTACTTTAAACTTGCTTTGCCTATCAGTGCTGGGGTTTATTTAATAGTAAACTTGCTTATGTCAGTTAGGTTTTTAAGGACAAATAAGTTTATGAAAACAGGTATTATTTTGTTTTTAATAAATATCATCGCATACTTGCCACCGATTTTTATAAAATCGAAAAACGTTAATATTCAAAGAGAGTTAAACGATATAAATATCTTTAAGGCAGATTTGTCAAAATGGGTTGCCCACCAAACACTTGAGCAGAACGTTCATCTAATCGTGTGCCTAACGCTTTTGGCGTTATCACTTGTATTTTTGCTAGTGGGTGCAATCAAAAAGTGCAAAAACAACTCAAGCAAAAGTTAATAAAAAATAGTGGACTATTTACCTGTGCTATGGTATAATAACCAAAGAATTATTTTTGTAAAAAGGGTATGAAATGGTTAAAATCTATATTGTAAGACACGGATATAGTTTGGGCAACGAAAAGGGTTTAATAACGGGAAACTACGACTGTGACCTTGCAGATTACGGCTTAAAACAAGCCCAACTAATCAGCGATTACATAGTAAAAAACCTTAAGGTTGATAAGGTCTATTCAAGCGACTTGTGTCGTGCAGTAAACACCGTTAAACCGATGGCAGACGCACTCAATTTGCCTATAATAAAGGAAAAGGCTTTTAGGGAAATGTCGGTTGGAAAGTGGGAAGGACTTGCTTTTACAGAAGCAAAAAGGCTTTATCCAAAAGAGTTTGACGACTGGATGAATAGCGACGATGGTGGGCACGTTATAGGTGGCGAAGGTTGGAGTGACGTGCAAAATCGTGCAGTTAAAAGGCTCAATGAAATTGTTAAGGAAAACGACAATAAGAATATCGTTATATGCACGCACGGGGGCGTTATAAAGGTGTTGCAATGTTATTTTGCAGGCTTAAGTATAGACAAGGTCAGCACCATTGACTGGGTGTCAAACACGTCCATTACTGAAGTGTGGTTTGAAGAAGGAAAGTACACTGTTAAAAGGGTTAGTTTTGATGATTATTTGGGTGAAATAAAAACTGCACTTCCAAAAACAGTATAGTAAAAATATTAATAAATTGCTTAAAAAGGTTATAAAAGGTCTGTTTTTTATTTGAAAAAAGACTTGTTATAACCTTTTATTTTTGATATAATAAGCATATCAAAAAAATTGGAGTTAATATGAAACTGCTTAATTTTGGGTCTTGCAATATCGATTACGTGTATATGCTTGACCATATTGTTAACGTTGGTGAAACAGAATCAACACAAAATCTTTCCACGTTTTGTGGTGGAAAAGGGCTAAATCAGTCCATTGCTTGTGCAAGGGCTGGTGCAAAGGTTTTTCACGCAGGTTGCATCGGCGAAGACGGTCAAATTTTATCGCAATTATTAGAGCAAAACGGCGTTGACACAAGGTATATAAAACACGCAGAAGGGAAAAACGGACACGCAATTATTCAAGTGACGCCATCGGGTGAAAATTCCATTTTTCTATTTGCGGGCTCAAATGCAAAAATAACAAAAGAAGATATTGATTGCACATTGTCTAATTTTGAAAAGGGCGACGTTATTCTTCTTCAAAATGAAATTTCAAATATAGGTTATATTGTCAAAAAAGCAAAGCAAAAAGGTTTAGATATAATCTTAAATCCATCGCCTATTGATGAAAAGATTTTTGAATTAGATATAAACGATATTTCTATTTTGATTTTGAACGAAATTGAAGCAAAGATGCTTACAGGTGCAAACGACGCAAATGGTGCACTTGAGTATTTTAAGAAAAATTATCCGTCCTTAAAAGTAGTTTTAACTTTGGGCAGTTATGGAAGTTTTTATCAGTTTGGCGACGAAAAAATTTATCAAAACACCTTTAAGGTTGAAGTGGTTGACTCAACGGCTGCAGGGGACACTTTTACTGGATATTTGGTTGCTGAAATTATTAAGGGCACAAAGATAAAAGACGCATTGCAAATTGCAACTTGTGCCGCAGTCATTTCGGTGACAAGGCACGGGGCAGCGCCTTCTATACCGACTTATAACGAAGTTAAAAAGGCAATAAAGGTGTTAGTGCCAAAAGAACAAAACATAGTTTTGAAAATGCTAAAAGAAAAAATAGAAGAATACGTCGATGCGAATTTATCAACCGTTTGTTTGCAAGACGTTGCCGACCTTTTAGGCTATTCTGCCGTATATACAAGCAGTTTAATCAAAAAGTTAACAAAGATGAGTTATATAGATTATTTACTTGAAAGAAGGCTTGTTAAGGCCGAAGAATTGATTAAGAACACTGATATTTCTATCGGGGAAATAATCTTTAGAGTGGGTTATCAAAACGAAAATTATTTTAGAAAGAAATTTGCTAAAAAATATGGCAAAAATCCTTTAGAATATAGAAAAGGTAGGGAATAAAATATGAACGATGAAATGAGAGTGAAAAACTTATACGTTCCAAATAGAAAGGTGGACGTGGTTATTGATACCGACACCTTTAATGAAATTGACGACCAGTATGCATTAGCATATTTGTTAAAGTCAAAAGATAAACTTTGCACCAAAGCCGTTTATGCTGCACCATATAGTAGGGCTGGGTCTGGCACGGTTAAAGAAGGTATGGAAAGAAGTTATAACGAAATAATTAAAGTGCTTTCGCTTTTGAAAGAAGAAGTTGCTGTTTTTAAGGGTTCGGAGCAATATTTAAGCGATGAAAATACGGCTGGTATATCGCCTGCTGCGTTAGACCTTGCTGAAAGAGCAAATGCTTATTCGCCAGAAAATCCACTTTACGTTATCGCTATCGGTGCAATAACAAACGTTGCATCTGCAATATTATTAAACCCAAAAATGATAGAAAACACAGTTGTTATTTGGCTTGGTGGACACGCTTATCACTATACCGACGCCGTTGAATTTAACCTAAAGCAAGATATCGCTGGTGGCAGAGTAGTTTTCGGCTGTGGTGTGCCACTCGTTCAGTTGCCTTGCCGTGGCGTTGTCAGTGAGTTTATTATTTCAAAGCCTGAATTAGAAGAATATTTTGTTGGAAAAAACGAATTGTCAACTTATTTGGCAAACATAACCATTGACCACGCTACAAAAAGATTTAATGCAACCATTTGGTCAAAACCATTGTGGGACGTGACCGCTGTTGCTTGGCTACTTAACGATGATGACAGGTTTATGCTTTCAAGATTTGTAAACGCACCTTTGCCATCTTATGACGGGCATTACGTTCAAATTCCAAACGGGCATTTAATCAATTACGTTTACTACGTAAAGAGAGATGAATTGATGCGTGATTTGATAGAAAAGTTGACAAGATAACAAAAAAGGTAGTAAACCTGCGATAAAAAGGCTAAAAACTTAATAAAAACTTTAAAAAACCCCGCTTAAACGTTTGCTTATATAGTGGTTTTGTGCTAAAATATACAAGCAAAAATTCGCACCCGAATAGCAAGTGGGGTTTTCGTGTTTCCATAAAAAAATTATGTCGGTGGAAATGTTGCCCCTATAAAACGGCATCGGGGAGGAATAACGGAGGTAAATATTATGGCAGTTATTACAATGAAGCAACTTCTTGAAACAGGTGTTCACTTTGGTCACCAAACAAGAAGATGGAACCCAAAGATGAAGAAGTACATCTATGGCGAAAGAAACGGTATTCATATCATCAACCTTGAAAAGACAGTTGAACTTATCGAAAACGACGTTTATCCTTTCGTAGTGGACATTGCTAAACAAGGCAAGAGCGTACTTTTCGTTGGTACAAAGAAGCAAGCTCAAGACGCTATCAAGGAAGAAGCAGAAAGATGCGGTCAATTCTACGTTAACCAAAGATGGCTTGGCGGTATGCTTACAAACTTTAAGACAATTAGGTCTAGAGTTGAAAGATTAAACAAACTCAACAATATGGAAAAGATGGGCGAATTCGACCTTCTTCCAAAGAAAGAAGTTGCTAATCTTAAAATTGAAAGAGACAAACTTGAATCAAACCTTGGCGGTATTAAGGAAATGAGAAGTCTTCCTGGTTTAATGTTCGTTGTTGACCCAGAACAAGAAGACATCGCTGTTAAAGAAGCAAGAGACTTAAATATCCCTATCGTTGCTATTACCGATACAAACTGTGACCCAGACCTTATCGACCACGTAATCCCTGGCAACGATGATGCTATCAGAGCAGTTAAACTTATCGCAGCAGTTATCGCAAACGCTGTTATCGAAGCAAACCAAGGCGAAGAATTCAGAGTTGAAGAAGATGACACTGTAAGTGCTGATGCAGTTGTTGAAGCACCTGCTGATGCTGAATAATTTATAAGGGAGTGAATTAATATGTTTACAAATCAAGATATAATGGAACTTCGTAAAAAGACTGGCGCTGGCGTTGCAGACTGCAAAAAGGCGTTGACAGAAACTAACGGCGATATGGAAAAGGCTGTTGACTTCTTGAGAGAAAAGGGTATTGCTACCGCTGCTAAAAAGGCATCAAGAATCGCTGCTGAAGGTCTTGTTCTTGCTATGGTTGAAGGCAACACTGCATCACTTGTTGAAGTTAACTGTGAAACAGACTTCGTTGCAAAGGGTGACCAATACATCGCTTTCGTTAAGGGCGTTGCTGAATACGTTCTTAAGAACGACGTTAAGGATATCGAACAATTAGTTGCTGATAAGAGTGAAGAAACAATCAACGCAACAGCAAAAATCGGTGAAAAAATCGCTATCCGTCGTTTTGCAAAATTCTCTGCTGACAATGGTGTTGTTGAAAGTTATATCCATATGGGTGGTAAAGTTGGTGTTTTAGTTGAAATCGATGGTTGCACATGTGACTGCGCTAAAGAATTAGCACACGACGTTGCTCTTCAAATCGCTGCTGCAAAACCACTTTATTTAGTTCCTGCAGAAGTACCTGCTGACGTTATCGAACACGAAAAGGAAATCTTACTTGCTCAAATTAAGAACGACCCTAAACTTGCTAACAAGCCAGAAATGGTTATCGCAAAGATGGTTGAAGGTAAAATCAATAAGTACTATGATGAAAACTGCTTGCTCCGTCAAGCATTCGTTAAGGACCCAGGCTTAACAATCGAAAAACTTGTTATAGATTCTGGCGACAAGATGGGTAAAGCACTTTCAATTAAGAGATTCGTTCGTTTTGAAATGGGCGAAGGCTTGGAAAAGAGAAACGATGACTTTGCTGCTGAAGTTGAAGCACAAATGAAGAAATAATTTTTCTTAAAAATTTACACCGCTGATTATTATCGGCGGTGTTTTTTTATTCCATTGACAAAGAGTTAACTTTTTTATATAATAAGGTATAATAAAAAAGATTTTCTAAATTGTTTTATAGTAACTGATATTGATGGTTATAATAAAATAAAAGGAGATAAAAATATGAAAGTAGCAGTTATTACAGGTGCATCAAGTGGTTTGGGTGAAGAGTTTGCTTTGACCCTTTCTTCGTTTGGTTCTTTTGATGAAGTTTGGCTTATTGCAAGGCGTGAAGATAGGCTAAATGAACTTGCATCTAAACTTAAAATCAAGACAAAAGTTTTGCCTTTTGACCTTACTGATGAGGGTACGATAGATAAGTATAAAGCCCTTTTGGAAAGCGAAAAGCCAGACATAAAATTGTTAATAAATTGCAGTGGATTTGGCAAGTTCTGTGCAACTGATGAGGTTGATGAAAAAGTTAACTTAAATATGATAGATTTGAACTGCAAAGCCGTGGTTTATATGTGTCAATTATCTCTTCCATATATGTCCAAAAATTCTAACGTAATTAACGTTGCGTCAGTTGCAGCAATGCAACCTGTTCCATACATCAACGTGTATGCTGCAACAAAGGCGTTTGTTCTTAATTTTTCACGTGCGTTGAATCGTGAAGTTAAGAAAAGGGGCATTACTGTGACTGCCGTTTGCCCTTTCTGGACAAAGACCGAATTTTTTGACAGAGCAGTTAAAAAAGATGAAAATGCCGTGGTTAAAAAATACGTGGCAATGTATAAGTCAAGCCAAATCGTTAAAAGGGCTTATAGAGATGCTAAAAGAAAAAAAGACGTTTCTAAGTTCGGCTTTAAGGCAAGATTTCAAACTTTTCTTGCAAAAATCCTGCCACACTCATTCGTTATGTCTTACTGGTTAAGACAACAAAAATTAAACAAAAGAAAATAAATTGTCGGTTTAATATATGCACTCTGTAAAATATGGGGTGCATATCGTTTTGTTTTTGTCAAAAATTTATCTTTTTTTAAGCCAACTTGTTTATTAGTATGGACAAAATATCAAAAATAGTATATAATAAAAAAGATAATTATATAGGAGAAAGATTTTTATGCAAAAAGCAGTTTACAAAAGAGTTATTATTAAACTTTCTGGCGAAGCGCTTGCTGGGGATAACGGAACAGGTATTAACGAAAAAGTTTTAAGTGAAATAACCGACCAAATCAAAGCAGTTAAAGAACTTGGCGTTGAAGTGGGCATCGTTGTTGGCGGTGGCAATTTCTGGCGTGGCAGACAAGGTAAGGAAATGGACAGTGCAACGGCAGACCATATGGGTATGCTTGCAACCGTTATCAATGCGTTGGGACTTCAAGATGCTTTGGAAAGAAAGGGTATTCAAACCAGAGTTCAAACTGCTATTGATATAATTAAGGTTGCAGAACCATATATTTTAAGGAGAGCAATTTCTCACTTAAACAAAGGTAGAGTGGTTATTTTTGCTTGTGGAACTGGTAACCCACACTTTACAACCGACACTGCTGCTGCGTTAAGAGCTGCTGATATCGGTGCTGACGTGTTGCTTTTAGCAAAGAACGTTGATGGTATTTACGATTCTGACCCAAGAATTAACCCTAACGCAAAAAAACTTGACGTTGTTTCTTACAAGGAATACATCGAAAAAGAATTAAAGGCAATGGATACAACTGCAATTACTCTTTGCAGAGAAAACGGCATAAAAGTTTTGGCTTTCGGCTTATTTGAAGAAAATGCGCTTATGCGTGCCGTATGTGGCGAAAGAATAGGCACACTTATTGAAGAATAATAAAGGAGAAAATAAAATGGCTATTGAAAACGAACAATTTGAAATGATTATGATGGAAACAATGGAAAGGGCTGATAAGACCATTTCTGTTTTGAACAGCGAATACGTGACAATTCGTGCGGGCAGAGCAAACCCACACATTTTGGATAAGGTGCTTGTTGATTATTATGGCACACCAACACCTATCAACCAAGTTGGAAACCTTTCAGTTGTTGAAGGAAGATGCCTAGTTATCGCACCTTGGGATGCATCTATGCTCAAAATTATCGAAAAGCAACTTCTTGTTGAAAACCTTGGTATAACCCCAGCAAACGACGGTAAGGTTATAAGACTTGTTTTCCCAGCGCTTACAGAAGAAAGAAGAAAAGACCTTGTTAAGCAAATCAAGAAGATGGCTGAAGATAGCAAGGTTGCAGTTAGAAATATTCGCCGTGACGCAATGGACGAATTAAAGAAGATGAAAAACAACAAAGAACTTTCAGAAGATGAACACGCTATTTGCGAAAAGGACGTTGATAAATTTATCGCTGAAAGCATTGAAAAAATCGAAAAACTTTGCGCTGAAAAAGAAAAGGATATTCTTTCTGTTTAATGGATAAAATAAACGTGCCTTCACACGTTGCCATAATTATGGATGGCAACGGCAGGTGGGCTGAAAAACTTGGTAAAAAGCGTTCTTATGGACACAAGGCTGGCTCTGCAAACGTTGACAGCATCGTCACGCACGCCTTTAATTGTGGGGTTAAGTCGCTTACTCTCTATGCCTTTTCGTGCGAAAACTGGGCACGCCCAAAAGAAGAAGTTGACCAACTGATGAAACTTCTAAAAGAATACTTCAAAAAGTTTATCGGCAAGGTTATTAAAAACGACGTTAGGCTTAAGGTAATCGGTGGCAGAGATGAACTTTCTGAAGATTTGATTAAAGTTATTACAGACGGCGAAACAAAAAGCCAAAACAACTTGGGAAACAACCTTAATATTGCCATTAATTATGGTGGCAGACAAGAAGTGGTTAGAGTTGTGAATAAACTTATAAAAGACGGAAAGGAAATCACTGATAAAAATATTCTAGAAAACCTTGATACAGCATCGTGTGGAGAGCCTGACCTTATAATTCGTACGGGTGGGGAACTTCGAATTTCTAACTTTTTACTATATCAAGGCGCATACAGTGAATTTTATTTTACAGACGTTTTGTGGCCTGATTTTAATGAAGATGAGTTTGATAAAGCGCTTTTGAGTTTTTCTCAAAGAAAGCGTAGATTTGGAAAAGTATAATATGAAGATTAGAACGATTAGCGGGGCTATATATGCCGTTATGCTGACTGCATTTTTCTTGTTAAGGCAGTTTGTGGACTATAGAATTTTTTATTTGCTAACCTACTTTTTTATGGTGGTTGGCACTTTTGAAATTGCAAGGGCAACAAGGGACATAACTGTGTCTGGCACCTATTATCTTGCTATAATTTTTTCAGTCTTATTTTTGCCCGTTTACATTTTGGGGCAATACGTGATTTTTAACAATTTAGGCTATTTGTTCGTTATGTATTTAACGGCGATGATGATTATTGCAATTATCATTATAGCGTTTGTTCAAAATGAAGAAATGAACACTTGCTTATGGTCGGCTTTAAACTTCGTTTACCCAGCACTTTTTTTGTTATCAATGCTACTTGCAAACGGACTTGGTCAACGTGGGTTTATATTGCTTTTACTCTGCTTTATAATTTCCCCTGCAAACGACGTTTTTGCTTACCTTGTTGGAAGCAAAGTAGGTGGCAAAAAACTATGCCCAAAGTTAAGCCCTAAAAAGACTTGGTCTGGTGCTATCGGTGGCACTGTGGGTGGAATACTTGCAAGCATTTTGGCGTACTTGATATTTAAGCCAACAGTTAACTTTTTCTCACCGATACTATTCTTTATTTTAATAGGCTTTGTGGCAAGCGTTATCAATATAATCGGCGACTTGTTTGAAAGTTTTATTAAAAGAAAAATGGGTATAAAGGATATGGGCAAAATAATGCCGGGGCACGGTGGCGTTTTGGATAGAATTGACGGCACTATGTTCGTTATCGCTTTTATTTACGTCCTATTCTTGTTTGTATAAAAAGGAGCAATAATGAAAAAAATTGCACTCATAGGAAGCTCGGGTTCAATCGGCAAACAAACCTTGTCGGTCGTTCGCCGTCATCAAGATAAGTTTAAGATAGTTTCACTCGCCGCAGGAAATAATGCTGGCGAGTTTTTGTCACAAGTAAAGGAATTTAAGCCACAAGTTGCAACCCTTTCTAAAGAAGTGCAAACGGACGGCTTATCAGCCCAAACAGAGTTTTTCTTTGGGGAAAACGCCTTTACGAACGCAATAATTGCCGATGCAGACATCGTTGTCGTTGCACTTGTGGGTTTTAAAGGCATAATCGCCGTTTTAGACGCAATTAACAAGGGTAAGGATATTGCGCTCGCAAACAAGGAAAGTCTTGTTGTAGGGGGCGAATTAGTCATGCAAATGGCAAAGGAAAAAGGCGTTAATATCACGCCTATCGACAGTGAACACTCTGCCGTATGGCAAGCGCTTAACTTTGACTTTAACGCACCTTTCAAGAAAATAATACTTACTGCAAGTGGCGGTGCGTTTAGGGATAAGACCAAAGAAGAAATGGCTTTCCTTACTGCAAAGGACGCACTTCTTCACCCAAACTGGAATATGGGTGCAAAAATTACAATAGATTGCGCAACACTAGTTAATAAGGCTTTTGAAGTTATTGAAGCAAAATGGCTTTATAACACCACTTTGGACAAGATTGACGTTATAATTCACAGACAAAGTATCATACACTCTATGGTAGAACTGCTCGATAATTCGGTCATAGCACAAATGAGTTATCCTGATATGGAACTTGCAATTCAATTAGCGCTTTCGTATCCTGAAAGACTTAAAACAGACGTAAAGAGTTTGGACTTTGGTGCGCTTAAAAGTCTTACTTTTGAAAATGTGGATAACGACAGGTTCCCTTGCTTTGATTTAGTTTTGCAGTCTGCAAAAACTGGTGGGCTTTATCCTGCCGTTGCAAACGGTGCAAATGAGCAAGCAGTTGGCTTGTTCCTTGATGGCAAAATTACATATAACGATATCTATAAGGGTATTTACGGCGCTCTACAAGCCTTTGATGGACCTAGCCACGTTCATTTGGACGATTTAGAACAAGCCGATAAATTCTCTAGAGATTACGTTAAGTTTTTATTTGGAGTATAATGAATTATTTATTTCTTTCATCGTTTGGGCAAACAATGTCCTATATAGGCTATATTGCGCTTGCAATCTTGATTTTGCTTGTTATGATAACCGTGCACGAATTTGGGCACTATATAGCGGGCAAAATTTTTGGTTTTGGAATTGAAGAATTTGCAATCGGATTTGGCCCAAAAATATTTTCAAGAAAAAAGAAAAATGGCGAAGTGTTTTCGGTTAGGATTTTTCCTATCGGTGGGTTTTGTGCTTTCCGTGGCGAAGATGAAGATAGTTCTGACCCAACTGCTTTTAACAATAAAAAGTGGTGGCAAAGAATTATCGTTTTAATTTCTGGCGCTTTTATGAATTATCTTTTGGCTGTTATCGTCATAATGTTTATGTTTGGCATTTATGGTCAAAACACTTTGGTCACTTATAAAATGCAACCGACAACAGAAATTCAAAGCGAATACTGTTTTCAAGAAAGAGATATTATTCTATCTGCCGAAGGCAAAAACGTTTATCTTGTGACCGACCTTATGGAAGTTGTCGGTGGAAAGGAAAAGGGCGACCTTGTTGATTTTACAGTAAGGCGTGGTGGCAAGGATATCGATATCAAGGTGGAATTGCGCACGTCAACTAATTTTGAAAACGTTGAAGATATGAAGGGGCTTTATAGCGCACTTGGTATCTATTACGAAAGCGATGCTAACGGTCAAATGCAAAACGGTGGATTATACGTGACCAGTATGAAGTTCGGCTTTTTTCAAACGCTAGGTCGCAGTTTTGAATATTCGTTTATGCTTGCCGGAACAATTTTCACTATTTTAGGGCAATTACTCACGGGGGCACTTGGTATCGGCTCTTTGGGTGGCACGGTGACAACCGTTGCCGTCACTGCAGACGTAATCAAAGTCGGTGGGCTTATGCAGATTTTGAATATGACGTCTTTTATCGGTGTCAACCTTGCAGTGTTTAACTTATTGCCTTTCCCAGCGCTTGATGGCTCAAGAGTGGTGTTTACGGCAATCGAAGGAATACGCAAAAAACCACTTAATCGCAGGGTGGAAAACCTTATTCATACCATAGGCTTGTTTGCACTTTTGGCGTTTGCCGTGTTCGTTGATTTACAACATTGTTTCTAGAAAAAAATAGAAGTATAACTAAAAAATATATTAAATATAAAAAATTTGTGTGAAAAATAGCCTTAAAATCGTAGGCTATTTTTATTTTTTTGTGATATAATTGACAAGAAAAAAGAAAATTCGTGTAAAAACTAATTCGGAGGATTAAAAAATGGAAATCAAAAACCAATATTTATTAGACCTTTTACAAAGAATAGAAAAGAGAAATGCTAACGAACCTGAATTTATTCAAGCAGTGACTGAAGTTCTTTCAACTTTAGAACCTGTTATTGAAAAACGTCAAGATTTAGTTGATGCAGGCGTGTTGGAAAGAATTGTTGAACCAGAAAGACAAATCATCTTCAGAGTTCCTTGGGTTGACGATAACGGTAAGCCACACGTTAACAGGGGCTTTAGAGTTCAATTTAACTCTGCTATCGGTCCATATAAGGGTGGTATTAGACTTCACCCATCAGTTAACCTTAACATCATCAAATTCTTGGGCTTTGAACAAACATTTAAAAACAGTTTGACAACGCTTCCTATGGGTGGTGGTAAAGGTGGTTCAGACTTTGACCCTAAAGGTAAGTCTGATAACGAAATTATGAATTTCTGTCAAAGTTTTATGACCGAACTTTATAGACATATCGGTGCAGACCTTGACGTTCCAGCAGGCGATATCGGTACTGGCGCAAGAGAAGTTGGTTATATGTTTGGTCAATACAAGAGAATTAGAAACGAATGGGTTGGCGTTCTTACAGGTAAAGGCCTAAACTATGGTGGCTCACTTGCAAGAAAAGAAGCAACCGGTTATGGTTTGTGCTACTTTACAAACGAAATGCTCCAAGCAAACGGTATGAGTTTTGATGGAAAAACAGTTCTTGTTTCAGGTTCTGGCAACGTTGCAATCTATGCTTGTGAAAAGGCAACTTCTTATGGTGCAAAGGTTGTTGCTATGAGTGATAGCAATGGTTATATCTATGATAAAAACGGCATTGATTTAGATGCTATTAAACAAATCAAAGAAGTTGAAAGAAAGAGAATAAAGGAATATATCAATACTCACCCACAAGCAGAATATCACGAAGGTTGCAAGGGTATTTGGACAATTCCTTGTGATATCGCTCTTCCTTGTGCAACTCAAAATGAAATCGACGGCGAAAGTGCACAAATTCTTGTTAAGAACGGCTGTAAAGTTGTTTCTGAAGGTGCAAATATGCCTTCAACACCAGATGCTATCAATACATATCTTGCTAATGGTATCATCTATGGTCCAGCAAAGGCTGCAAACGCAGGTGGCGTTGCAACTTCTGGTCTTGAAATGACACAAAACAGTATGAGATTGTCTTGGACTTTTGAAGAAGTTGATGAAAAACTTCACGCTATTATGAAGAGCATCTTAAAAGCGTGTGACGAAGCATCAAAAACTTATGGTATGCCAGGCAACTATATGGCTGGTGCAAACATTGCAGGCTTTATTAAAGTTGCAGAGGCTATGAAGGCACAAGGCAACGTTTAAGGCTTTATAAACTTCGTTATGCGTCGTTTACTGCCCAAAACAAAAGACTTCGATGAACGGACGTTCAATCTCACCCTTTTGTTTGGTCGAGCCTAGCCTAACTCGTTTCTAACCCCTTAAACAATTTTAGAAAAGAGTAAACAAAAACCTAGAACAAAAAGACCGAAATTTTCGGTCTTTTTTTGTATAACAAAATTCAAAAAAATATTGACAAATAAAAGTGCTTGTTTTATAATAAAACATATAAAAAATTATTAAGTAAAAGCACGATTTTTCGTGCTTTGGCAGAAATATATGTATAAGTTAGAATTAAGCACTAGCGTCGGTGTTTTTACAACTATTCCACAAGGGTTAAAAGACGGAAGATTTAGATATAAATTTAACCCAAATTATGAAAAGAAATTAATTGAACTTAAAAATTCAGGTATTAAAAACATTGAATTCGGTTTCGGTGGCAGTTTATATGCTGAAGACGTTGTTAAGAATTTTAAAAAGGCTTTAAGATTAGTTAAAAAGCACAAGATAAACATAACTTCAGTGCATTTGCCTTTTTCAGCACTCTGGGTTGACCTTTCAACCGAATATGAAGCCGATAGAAAAGAAATTGTAAAATGGATAAGTCAATTTTTTAAGTATTTTAAGAAGTACGACCTAAAGGCTTACGTTTTGCACCCAGGTGGAGAATGGGTTAGTGAAAACCAATGGGATAAAGCGATGGATAGTTTATGCCGTTCAGCCGAAGAACTTGCACAGTTAACAGACGTTCCTATTTGTATAGAAAATATGGTGCTTGGAAAGATGACAAACACTATCGATAAAATAGTTGCTTTTGCTGACAGAGCACCAAATGCTTACGTTGTTTTGGACACAAACCACTATCTTACAGAAAGACCAGAAGATGCGATTTTAAGGCTTGGAAAAAGAATTAAAGCAGTGCATATTTCAGACAACAATTTCATCACCGAACAACACAAAATGCCGGGGGACGGCTTGAACGATTGGAACAAAATTATCGGTGCTTTGGAAAGTGTTGGTTATGACGGAATGTTTAACTACGAAGTAAGTTTGGGCAACAAATATACCTATGAACAAATAATTGAAAATTACAATAAACTCTTTGATGATTATAACAAATCAAAACAAGAAAAATAACAAAAATAAAAGGTCGCAAAAGCGACCTTTTTTCGTGCAATAAATTCTAGCAGATTTTATGTAAAGCATTGAAAATGTATTATATTAAAATCATTTGATTTTCATTGAACTTTTTTTGTGTTATAAGCGAATATAAATCGTTTGCCAAAACGTCCTTTTCAAAGCAAGAAAGAGCAATTTTTTTAAGTGAATTTTGGTCGCTTTTTCTTGTTAAAAGTGGTATTGAAGAATTGTCACAAACAAGTGGGATAATATCCTTATTTTCACTGTTTACAGCAAGCACTTTTGCATATAATTTGCTATCTAAACAGTCCAACACAAAATCCTTTTTAATGCCCAAAAGATTAGACAAAATTATCCTTTGAACTCTGGTTTTCGTATATCGTTTTGTGGAAACCTTGTCCACCAACTGTTCTAATAAGAGATTGTCTTTTGCAAAGGCTTTTATTCTGTTTTCAAGACCTTCCGTGCAGTCCAAAACTTTTTGTAAATCTTCAGCAGTTGCAGTTATCACGCTTGCAAGACAAAGTTTCTCAAAATCGAAAGGATATTTATCAAAATCACGGAATACAAACGGTGGAACGTTTTTCTTTGCTTTTTTAGGCTTGCCAAGTTTTATAACTTCTCTAATGCTGGTTGCACTTGTGATACCCTTTTTAAGCGTTTTGTCGTTATGAATATTATCACGAACCAAAGGAAAAATTTTAATATCACTCTTTGCACTTAAAATTGCTTTGGTGTATTCAAGCCCCAAAATATTATTTGGGGAAGATATAAGACTTTCGTTAAACACCCCGCCAAGACTTTTAAGCGTTTCAAACTTTGCCTTGGCAAGTGAAATGCCACTTTCAAGTTTTTCTTTCAAAATCTTTTTAAATTCTTTGGTTTCATTATTCATTGCTTTGGCAAGATTAATGTAATCTTCAGCATTGCCACTTTCCACGCCAAAACAAATGCTATCTACAATACCTAAAGAAGAAAGGATATTAATTGCGCCTTTAGCAAAAATTTCAGCATTAGCCGTTGCGAAAACGGTTGGAAGTTCAAGTACAAGGTCTGCGCCTGCAATGATGGCGTGTTTTGCCCTTGTAAATTTATCCATAACGGCAATTTCACCACGTTGAGTGAAGTTGCCACTCATAACGACAACTATTTTTTCTGCACCCAAAACGTTCTTAACGTAATCAATTTGCCTTAAGTGCCCCAAGTGGAAGGGATTATATTCTGCAATTATGCCACAAATTTTCATAAAAAGTTTAAATACCCCTAATAATGTTTTACTTTTTTTTCTAAAAGGTGTAAAATAGGAATGCTGTGCATTGAGTAATTATATTTTACAACAAAAAAACGAAAAATGCAAAACTATTAGAAGAAAAAATATGAAGGAGTATAAATTATTATGTCCAACGTTTTAGAAAATATCAAAAATGAAGCAAAAGCATTGAATAAATGCATAGTTTTGCCTGAAGGTGAAGACAGCAGAGTTGTTATTGCCGCAGCGCAAACTGTTAAAGAAGGTCTTGCAAAAGTTGTTCTTTTGGGCAACCCTGATGAAATCGCAAAGAATAACCCATCAGTCGACTTAACAGGCGTTAACATTATCGACCCTGTCACATATGCAAAGACAATGGACTATGCAAAAATCTTGTTTGATGCAAGAGCAGGCAAAATCAACAAGAAGACAGGACTTCCTGAATATGCTGACGTTGAAGCCGCTAAAAATTCTATTTTGAAAGATTATACAATGTACGCAGCACTTATGCTTAAGGCTGGCGACGTTGACGGTTTAGTATCAGGTGCTTGCCACTCAACAGCAAACACACTTCGCCCAGGTTTACAAGTAATCAAGACTGCGCCTGGCATCAACACTGTATCAAGCAGTTTCATTATGGTTGCACCTTGTGAAAATAAATATAATCCAGACGGCGTTGCAGTATTTGCTGACTGTGCTATCAATATTGAACCAGACGCTGGGCAAATCGCTGATATCGCAATTTCTTCTGCTGAAACAGCAAAGAATATCGCTGGTATCGAACCAAGAGTTGCAATGCTTTCTTTCTCAACAATGGGTTCAGGTAATGACGACAAGTTCTTTAAGACAGTTCCAAAGATGCAAGAAGCAACAGCACTTGCAAAACAAATGGCACCAGACCTTAAACTTGACGGTGAATTCCAATTCGACGCAGCAGTTGCTCCAGAAGTTGGCAAATTAAAAGCACCAACGTCACCAGTTGCTGGTAATGCAAACGTATTTATTTTCCCTAACATCAACGCAGGTAATATCGGTTATAAGATTGCACAACGTTTTGGTGGATATATGGCACTTGGTCCTATCTGCCAAGGTTTTGCAAAACCTATCAACGATTTATCACGTGGTTGTTCTTCAGAAGACGTTATCGCAGTTATCGCTATAACTGCTTTACAAGCAAAATAAAATAAAAGGAAATATTAAAAATGAAAATTTTAGTTATTAATGCTGGAAGTTCATCATTAAAGTATCAACTTATTGATATGACAGATGAAAGCGTAATATTAAAGGGTGTTTGCGAAAGAATTACTTTTGCAGGCGGACAATTAACACAAAAAACTTTTGACGGAAGAGAATGCATCATTAAACAAGATATGCCAACGCATAAAGAAGCGATGGAAATCGTTTTGAAGGCTATGCTTGATGAAGAAAAGGGTGCGTTAAAGAGCATTGATGAAATCGGTGCAGTTGGACACAGAGTTCTCCACTCTGCTGAAGATTTCCACGCATCAGTTGTTATTGATGAAGAAGTTATTAGAATTTGCGAAAAGAACGTTGAATTAGGTCCACTACATATGCCAGGCAACATTGCTTGTATCAAGAGTTGTAGGGAAGTTATGCCGGGCGTTCCTATGGTTGCAGTGTTTGACACAACATTCCACGCAACAATGCCAGCAAAGGCTTATATGTATGGTATTCCATATTCTGTGTACGAACAACATAAAATTAGAAAATACGGTTTCCACGGCACTTCACACAAGTTTGTAAGTGAAGAAGCAATCAAATTATTGAACAAGGAAAATTCAAAGATTATCGTATGTCACTTGGGCAACGGTTCATCAATTTCTGCTGTTAAAGACGGCAAGTGCCAAGACACTTCAATGGGTTTTACACCGCTTGAAGGTTTGGTTATGGGCACAAGAAGTGGTGACATCGACCCAGCAGCCGTTGAATTCTTGAGAGCAAAGTTAAACCTTACATCAGAAGGTGTTGTAGATTACTTAAACAAGAAGTGTGGTGTTTTGGGTGTAAGCGAATTGTCAAGCGACTTGCGTGACCTTACTGCTGCAGCAGAACAAGGCAACGAAAAGGCAAGATTAGCATTAGAAATCCTTGCATACAGAGTTAAGAAGTACGTTGGTAGTTATATCGCAGTATTAGGCGGTGTAGATGCAGTTGTATTCACTGGTGGTATCGGTGAACACTCACCACTTATCCGTGGATTAGTAATGGAAAATATGGAATATTGCGGTGCAAAATTCGACGCAAAGAAGAACGAAGAATACGGTTCAGGTATCGGCTACTTGAATACAGAAGATTCTGCAGTTAAAATTATCGTTTTACCAACAAACGAAGAACTTTCTATTGCAAGAGAAACCAAAAATCTTACTGCAAACAACTAATTAAAATAAAAAGTTAAATATTTTTGTTAAAAAAGTTGACATCTGTCGATAAATAGTATATAATTTTATGGCTATTGAGATGGATATATTATGATAATTGACCTAAAAAAATTAAAAAGAAGTGGCAAAGAACAAAGTGATTTCTTCTTTTTGTACGAGCCACAAGAAAATTTAATTGAACTTCCTGATGCAAAGGTGGTTAATCCTGTAAGAGTAAACGGAACAATATTTTTAACGGGTGAGCACAGTGCGTTTGTGGAAGGGCAGGTGAATTTTGTTATTCAAGGTAATTGCACAAGATGTTTGAGTGCGACCGAAAAGGAATATCTTTTAGATTTTGAAGAGAACGTTGAGCACGATAATCCTGATGGATATGAACTCAAAAACGATATGGTCGATTTATCAAAAATAGTTGATGACTTAATAATGATTAATTCGCCAGTGGCGTTTTTATGTAAAGACGACTGTAAAGGAATATGCTTTAACTGTGGCGAAAATCTAAACGAAAGTCAATGTAAATGTAAAAATAAATAGGGTAGGTATAGAAAAATGGCAGTACAAAAAAGTAAAACTTCTAAACAAAGAACAAATACAAGATTTGCACAATGGAAGATTGAAGCACCAAATCTTTCAGAATGTCCACAATGCCACGAATTAAAGGCATCACATATTGTTTGTCCAAAGTGCGGTTATTATAAGGGCAAGCAAATTATTGACACTGCAAAAAAAGAAAAGCAAGACTAATTAAATAGGCAAAAAACACTGCCGATTTTTAGGCATAATTAACAATGCCAAAAGCCTTACTTTAAGGAAAAAATTAAGCCGTTTGGGACGTTCCCAAACGGCATTTTTCGTGCAAATTACACTTTTTTATATAAAAACATCAAAAAAACGGCACTTTTCGTGCCGTTTTCTTTTGTTTATTATCACCTATTTAGATAAGGGTGTTTTTGTGCTAAATGTATATCAAAATTGACAAAAAATAAAGCCTTTTTGTGCTAAATCGCTAATTTTCTTGCTTGATTTTTTTAGTTCTTTTTGTCGATTTTGCCCCGTCTTTTTGGGTGTTTTTTAACTGATTTTGCGTTCTAAACTTTAATGGATACATACCGACGATATTTTTGAAATAATTATTAAAATATAGTGGGTTTTCGCTAAAGCCCAGCGTTTCAGAAATGGCAGTGACCGTAAGGTTGGTTTTAGTCAACAGTTCTTTAGCACGGGTGACGATAATGTTTTGCTTAAATTTGTGTGGCGTCATACCATATTGAGCCTTAAAAGCACGTATAAAATTCTCCCTTGACATAAAGCAAAGTTCGGCACATTCGGTGTTGGAAATATGTGGGTTAGAATACATAGAAAAGACAATGTTTTTAAGATGGTCTTTTGTCTTTGTTTCGTGTACGTTTAACTCTCTTTTGATGGTGTATAAAAACGCCTTTGCATAAAGGTGTGCAATATCTTCATAGCCAACATTTTTCGCTAGGTATTCCTTAACGATATTGTCTAAAATTAAAAGTAAATTTTCTTGCTTAACGGCACAAGGTTTTGACACTGGAATTGAAAATTTTTCGATAATTGAAGGTACTTCTTTTCCACCCAAAAACAACCAAAAAAACGAAGAGTTTTTGGCGTAAAGAAAGTCCTGTTTTTCGTCTGGCTGAAAGATATAAATTTCGCCTTTAGTGACCGATTCGTGGTTATCTAAAAAAGAAATGCCACCAGCCCTAATTAAAAGGATAGACCAGTCGCTCCTAACACGTTTACAAGACGTTTCCTGATGAAGTAAATCGCATTTAGAACAGTTTGCAATGTAGAAGTTTTCGTTTGCATTTTTATTCTCTTGCGACTCTGGGAAAATGAATAATTCTTCCATAATTTACCTGCCTGAAAATATGATAACACAAAAGCGAATTCAAGTCAATAGAAAAGCGGACAAAACTTGCTTTTTTGAAAGTCAATTTTTTGATAGTGAAAGTTGCATATATTATGCTATACATACGTGCAAGGTGTAAAATGTCACTTTTTTATATAAAATCCGTCACTTTTTGGTATTGGATTATGCACTATGATAGTGTAAAATATTAAAGAAATAAAATCGTATCTTACGATACGCAGAAAAAAAGGAGAGAAAAAATGAAAAAACTTATTGCACTTTTGATGACAATAACAATGTTGTTTGGTCTCACGGCAACAACTGCTGGCTGTAAGAAGAAAATTCAGCTTGGTGACGGCGACGACGTTATTCTTTACTTTCAATTGGACAACTTGGGCTTTGGTACTCACTGGCTTGAAGAATCTTGCCAAAGATTTATGGAAGAGTTCAAAGACAAAGCATATCCAGGTGGAAAAAACGGTGTCTATTGTAAAGTAATCAAGGGTAATACCCCAACTGCAAACACCATCGAACAATCTGGTTCACACGTTGTGTTCCGTGGTGCTCAAGGTCAAACCCTTGCAGAAACAGGTAATATTTGGGATATCAACGATATCGTTAGAAATGAAGAAATCCCTGGTGAACCTGGTGTGACGATTGAAGACAAGTTGTATCCAGAATCAAAGGGATACTTCCAAGCAAACGATGGTCACTACTACACACTTCCAGCACACGAAATTTACGCTGGTTTCAGTTATGACAAAAAAGTGTTTGACAGACATGGTTTCTACTTTGCAAGACAACTAAACGGTGATGAAGTTCTTACTGGAGACCCTAGTTTCGACGTTTATGATTATGATGAAGAATTCGGTACACAAATGCATGCGTCAACTTTGGTTTCAAATCAATTCTATTACTTCGTTTCACCAAAGCCAACAATGGCAGATGGTATCTATGCAGATCAAAACGAATTGGACGCAGCAATCGTTGAATGGGAAAAGGGTAAATCTTGTGGTCCAAACGGTATATATGGGGACTATGACGATGGTTTGGCATCTTCATTGTACGAACTATTCGTTATGTGGGAATTTATGAAAGCTAAAAAAGTATCACCAGTATTAGTTTCTGGTTCTCAATTATCACTTTCTAACTCAATTCTTGACTGCTTGCCATCATCACTTATGGGTTATGATAAGGCAAAAGGTTCATATGACCTTGATGGTATTGTTGATGCAGTTGTTGGCTTCTCATATTCAGGAATCGACAATGGTATGAAAAATTTGGAAGCTCCTATCGTTCAACGTGTTGAAATTGATGAAGAGTCTGGTTATTATTCAACCTGGGCTGTTGAAAGATATTTCACGATGGCAGCAATGGAACTTCTTTATACAGGTGGCTATTTGAATGAATCAAGTATTCCTGGTAACCCAAAACAAGTTGACCACTTGGGCGCACAAAAGAAATTCCTTGACTCTGGTTTTTTGACTGATACTGGTACAGGTGATGAAATTGGTATGCTTATGGAATATTCATACTGGTGGAACGAAACAACTATCAGAGGCCGTTTGGCAAACTTTGAAAATATGAATCCAGAAGTTGGTGATAGAGAAATCAGATGGATGCCATTGCCTGTAAATATTAAGGCTTCTGTCACTGGTGAAGACGTTTCTGTCACAAAAAACACTGAAACAGCTTCATATAAGTTTGCGTCAGAAGCACTTGGCAATTTAACAGGTACTATTAATGTAGAAGGTACAGATTACACCGAAAGTATTATGGGTGAAAAGAACCTTCTTGTTCAAACAGAATGGTCAGGATTTATTATCGGTAAGAAAGCTGCTACAGCTAGTAAGGCAGAATCAGAAGCGCTTAAGGACTGGTTGTTGTTCTTCCACAGCGATAAGGAATTATCTGCAGTCACAGCGTCACAAGGCTTTAGAAAAGGCTTAATTTATGAAATGGGAGAAACTGACAGAACAAACTGGGCTCCTTTCTATAGTGACTTATATGACCTTTCAAATAAATCAGATATTTTAAGGCCAGCATCTACAACAGAAACATTCAATACTGGTATTGAAACGTTTATGTCTAAAGGCGAAGGTAACTTTGCATGGCAATGTAGTCACGGACATATTTATAACTGCTATAGAAACGAACCAAGTAAATCAACAGGTCGTTCTTCACGTAGATGTTTTATCTATATCATGATTACTAAAGATGAATGGGCTAAACACTACAAGGGTGGTAAGGGTGATAACAGCAAAATTTACGCTATTAAATACCCAGATACAGATAGAGAAATTATCTTCATTGATGGTGACGATAACGCACCAGCTTAAAGATAAAAAATAACAAATGAAACTTTTTAATAATTAAAAGGGAGATAACATGGAAAATACTATCGTTAATGGCAACATGCCAGCACAATCAAAAGTTCCAGTAATGCCTGAAAAGAAGATGAAGAGAACGAGACAAAGATTAATCTTTTACATTTTAGTTATGATTTTTCCTTTGGTTCACTATGCAGTGTTTAGACTTTATGTAAACATAGACATGTTTGTAATGGCGTTCTCCAAATATGAACCTAATAAGGTGACTCAGGCTCTTGAGCCAAACTTTGTTGGATTTGACAACTTTACTAAAATATTGAAACTTTTTAGTACACCGAGAGCGAACGGCCTTCAATATATGGCATTGCTTCGTAACTCTTTCTTGTTTTATGCAATAGGTTTAACTTTCGTTCCTATTGGTATATTCTTTGCATATTACATATATAAAGGATATCCTTTGGCAAACACGTTTAGAGTATTCTTATACTTGCCACAAATCCTTTCAGCCGTAGTTTTAACTTTCTTGTATAAGGAAATTTTGACAAGAATTTTAGAAGTTGGCATTATGAACTTTATGCATATTATAATGTATAATTTCTGGACGGGGTTCGGCGTTAACGTAATTATGTATACGGGCGCAATGTGTGGTATCAACACGTCTATATCAGAATCTGCACAACTTGATGGCGCATCTTCTATGAGAGAACTTTGGTCTATAACTATACCTATGATTTTCCCAACAATCGTGACCTTCTTGGTTATGGGTATTGCTGGTATCTTCACAAGCCAAGCAAACTTGTTCTCATTCTATAGTACAATATTGCCGGAAAATGGTGCAAGACATTTCCAACCACTTGGATATTATATGCACGTTAATACTTTCTTGTCGGATCTTCAAGGAACGCCAAACAACAAAATGCAAGTTGGTTATGATATGCTTTCATTCCCAGAACTTTCAGCGATGGGCTTGATGATAACAATGTTTGTTTTACCAGTAGCACTTACGCTTCGTCACGTGCTTGAAAAGTATGGGCCAAGCGATAAATAATAAGGGGGTTAAATTATTATGAGAGAAAAAGAAATCAAAGTTGATAAAAAACACAGAATCAAAAATAAAATTAACCCTTATTCTATAACGTTTGGATTAATTCTTGTCGTATTTTCACTTGTATTGTTGCTCATAACACTTTGGGGATTTATGTCAACCTTTAAGACAGACCAGTCAATTACTGACACTCCACTTGCTTTACCAAACCTTTGGTTTAACAACAATAAAGGTGCATTAATCGTTGATGATAGAGGTCAAGTAATAGACCATGTTTATGGTTTGTTTATGAACTATAAAGTAGTTTTTAAATATTTGGACTATACTCCAACTGTTGCAAGATATTACCTTGGTTGGAACCTTGATGATCCAGTAAATTTACAAATGTATGCCTTCCCAGAAAAAGGTGTTGCTATTTGGATTTTCTTTATATGGAACTCACTTTGGCAATGTTTTGCCGGCACTGTTATTCCTATGCTTATGTGTGCTATCGTTGGCTACACTTGCGCAAAATATAAATATAAATTCAGTGGTTTCGTATATTCGTTAGTAGTATTCACAATGGTACTTCCAGTTGTTGGTACACAACCTGTTACGATTGCCTTGTTGCAAAGAATTAGGTTCTTTGATAACCCTATCGGGTTCTTAATTTGGAACTGCAACTTCGCATCAATGTACTTTATGATATTCTTTGCTTTCTATCAAGGTTTGTCTGACTCGTACTTTGAAGCTGCTGAAATTGATGGTGCATCACAATTAAGATGTTTAACACAAATTGCAATTCCACTTGCAAAGACAATATTCTCGGCAACATTCGTAGTTCACTTCATCGATACTTGGACTAACTATCAAACGTCAATGATTTATTTGCCATCATATCCAAATATTGCTTGTGGTATTCACTACAATACTGTTGTATTTAACCACTTTGATGGTGCACAAAAGATGACGGCACTATACTTGATGGCGTTGCCAGCACTTGTTTTCTTTATAATATTCAGAAAACAATTAATGGGCAACATCTCAATCGGTGGCATTAAAGAGTAATAAAAATTAAGGTCAAAATGCTTTTTCCCCATAAAATAGGGGAAAAGGCTTTTGTGCACCTTTGAAATTATACAAAAATAGGAGGTTTTAAATGAGTTTAAAACTTAAAAGAAGTTTGATAACCGTTTTAATTGCATTTGTTTTGCTATTTTCTGCGCTTGCGATTTTCGTTGCGCCTAACAGAACAGCAAAAGTTAATGCAGAGGTTATCCAGGTGCAAATTGAAGGTGTTAAAGACAATTACGTTGCTAACACACAACAATCTTTCCCTGAAATAATAACCCATGACAACAAAACCTATGGCGATGGTGTTGTAATCTATCCTAACGGAAAAGTTTACAAAATCGTTGAAAACAAACAATTTGTTCTCAATGCTTTAGGAAAATATACATTAAGATATTTCGGCGATTCAGACATTGTTGAAAAAACATTCCTTGTCACACAAAAATATTTCGTTTTATCAGCTGAAGAAGTTGAAGGAAAAGATGAAATTTTTGCTGCAACAATTGAATCTATGAAAGATCAAATGTTGCCACAAGGTACAGGCAACTATCCAGAAGGTTATAAATTTACTCAATATTCAAACAGTTCTGACTGGCCAAATATTGAACAAAATTTAACCACATTTGGTAAAGAAGCGCTTATTGTAAGAATGGGCGCCGGCACAACTTTCACTTATTCAGAACCTATCGATTTAACAAAGGCTGGAGAAGATGGTTTAACCGACATTATTAAATTTCAACCAAGATATGCTGATTATGATAAGTCTAAACCAGGTTCATCTGCTAACTATAATATTGAAGTTATTGCTAGAAATATCGTTATTACCTTGACAGACTGCTACGATAGTTCAAGATATATGAAATTTATCGTTCAAAATGGTGGTGACACTAACTATGCTAGAGCAGGTACAGATAACCTTCTTGACGCTGGTTGGAACTTCCCAGCAACAAAAACGCCTACCCCAGATATGCCATATAGAGATTTCTATGAAGGCACCGAATACGGCTTTGCATATATGGGCAATTACGGTACAGGTAGTCCTGCTGGCTATGTTAACGAATGGGCAAGAAGAGATGGTATCTTCTTTAAATTTGACTATGAAAATGCTGAAGTTTGGGCAACAAGCTGTGACAAGACTGGTATAAACGACTATAAAGAATCTAGAATCGCGGACTTTATGAACAAAACCGTATATCCAACGACAGATTACAGAGGCTTTACAACTGGTGAAGTTTATCTTTCAATTGAATTCACCGATTATCAACTTCCAGAATCAGCAAGAATTGATATCTATGAAATCGCAGGTAAAAAGGCTGCAGACCTCATCGAAATGAGACAAGCAGATGCTGTAGGTTCTCAAACAAATAGACCAGAAGACACAAAGGCACCTATAATTAACCTTGACTTTGTTCCAACTGTAGGTGGTGGTGTTTATGCTGATGTTGGTTCAAGTTTTGTTCTTCCTTCTGCAAATGTATTTGACATTAACCTTAAGGGGGAAATGAAAACATTTGCTTATCGTAATTATACTGACCCAGAACATAGGAAAAACGTTCCTATCGTAAATGGTAAGATGGAAATTACAGAAGAAGATATATATACTATTGTTTATCGTGCAGAAGATTCTTTCGGTAATGTGACTGAAAAACTAGTTAAAGTTGTCGGTATGAATGAAGAAGGAAATCCTGCTCTAGAATTCGAATGTGCTTCTAAACTTGGTGATTTAGATGCTGGTAAAACTTACGTTATTCCAGGATTTACTTTCAACACAAGAAACATTCTTGATTCACGTAAGGTTAAGATTGTTGTTTCTTCTAAAAATGAGACTATTGTTCTTGCAGACCTTGTTGGCACGCAAGAAATAGAAGAATTCTTGGCTAATGATACTGAATTCTTGTTGTCTTACAGTGGTGAGTATACTATTGAATACATATATTCAGATAACGCAAATCAAGGCGTGCTATCTTACACTGTGAACAGTTTGGCATCTAGTTCTGTTTCATTCCCAACAACCCCTGTTCTTCCAAGATATTTGATTAAGAATGCATCTTATGACTTTGAAGAAGTTTGGGCATATAGTTATGCGACAGGTTCTTCAGAACCACATGCTTTGGCTAACGTTGCTATAGCATATGATGAAGACGTTGATGAATTAAACGTTGCAAACAGCACATTCCAAGCATTAACAAGTGTTTATAACAATAAAATTACTGGTTCAAAAAAGGCTGTTCTTAAGTATACTTATGCTGACCAAGTTATTTATACTGATGTAGCAAAAATTGTTGACGTTAACATTACTTCACTTAGCGAATTGCACCAATATAAATATTTTGTGGGCGATTTTGCAACGGCATACAAGGGTAAGTATTCAAAAGATGATGGCTCATGGTCAAATCCAGACCCTTCATATGATGAAGAATTATTCCCAGATGAATTTTATAACAAAGTAGTTAACAATAGGTCAACTTTTAACGATTCTATTTTGGATTATAAATCAAAGGTTAAGTCAGGTAATAACGTATTACAATTTGCAAACATCATAGATATCACAAACTTCTCATTCTACTATAGAATTATCGATAGTGACAAAGCTGGAGAAGATGCTGATAACTTTGGTGCTTTGAAGATTGTTTTAACTGACCCTTATAACCCTGAAAATCAAGTTTATGCAAGAGTTTATAAGTTGGGTTCGGATGTTTTCTTTGACCTTAATGGTGAAGTGACAAGCCGTGTAAACGCAACTTTTGCAGGTTCTTCTGATAAATACTTTATGTACGATCGTTCATTAGGTATCTTTAACGTAAGTGGTGTAAATGCAAAGATTCCATTTGAATTTAACTTCACAACGACAAAAGCATATTTTGATATCGTTCTTGAAGATATTTATGGTATTGCGGGTATTCGTGTCCTTGAATTAAATGAACACGAGTTCTCTCACCATGGTAAAGTAACTACGTCTCCTGCTCCACTTATGACCTTGCCACAAGGTGAATATAAGGCGGGTTCAGTTGTGACTATCTATGCTGCAAACTTTGCAGACGTTTTGACGCCTATAACCAAAGCAAATGTTTCTCTTTCAGTCAAAGACCCTAATGGTAATTACATAACTGCGATTGACGGAACTTTACTTAATGGAGAATGCGACCCTTATAAAGAATATCAAATAAGATTAGAAGACATGGGGAGATATAGTGTTTCTTACACCGCAACCAGTGGTTTAAATAGGAAAGCAAGCCCTCCAGGTTTCATTTTCGTTATCGACTTAACGCCTCCTGAAATAGAACTTAAGGGTGGTCTTTATGAAGATTGTGTTCTTTATTTAGATTTAGGACAAAAATATAAAGTTAAATACTCTATTTCTGACGATGTTTCATTGGCGGAAAATATGTTTACAAGAATAGTATGGCAAAACAGAGAACTCTTTAATGCCGGCTTGTTCTTTGATGACATAATTTATTTTACGAAAGAAGGTACTTACGTCGTTAGTGTTAATACCTTCGACGAAGAAGGAAACTTTACAAGAGCATCCTTTACTGTCGTTGTGACAAAGGGAGGTAAATAATTATGAAGAGAGTTTTTAGACTTTCAATAGTTTGTATTTTATCACTTTTAATTGTTTTATCTTCTATAGCATGCGCAAAGAAGAGCGATTCATTAGGTTATGCAGATACAACACCTATGTTGCCTGCTTATACTGATGGTGTTCACAATTTTGACGTTGTGCCATTTGAAGATGTGACAGAAGAAGATTATATCGTTAGAAATGGGGAATTCCAATACAAGATTATTATGCCTAATAGTCCATCTTCTGCAGAAGGCACCGCTAAAACAGAATTTAGCCTTTTATTGAAAAGGGCTTTAGGACAATCACCTGTATATATTAGTGATTCTTTAACTGATGTTTATGATGAAACGCAGAGATATATTTCTATCGGTAATACCGAATATTTAACAAAAGCAGGCATCGTTCATGGCGAAGCAGAAAAACTCGCTTTGAAAGGAAACGGTGTAAAAATTATCTCAAGAGGAAAGAATATCTTTATTTTAGGTGGCTATCTTAATGGTGTTGTTTACGGTGTTTATGATTTCTTTGATATCTGTTTTGATTATGAAATGTATCAAAGAAGTTGCGTTCAAATGGATACAACTGTTAAGAATCTTCCTTGCATGAACTTTAACGTTACTGATATTCCTGACGTTGATGAAAGCACATACTCATCTTATGGACCTATTAATAAGGCAAGACCAACTGATAGTGACGTTATCGCATTGTCAAATGAAAACGTTTCAGGTGCTGATGCAACCGCAGATTTAAGACAAATTAAAATGCGTTTTAATGCACATACCAACTTGAACGAAATGTGTATTCAAAGCCATGGTGATGGTCACGAAGGCGACAAAGTGTCTGACGCACACAACGTTATGAACATTTGGTCAACCAAAAAAGTTGGTCCTGATTACGCATTTACGGGTACTGATGGCGAATTGTATGATGGTGTTCAGGGTGAATGGTATTCTCAATCAGGTTATCAAATGTGCTGGACTGCACACGGTGACCCATTCTCTCGCCAAGATATGATTGATTTTGGTGTTGCTGAAATGATTAAAGACTTGCAACGTTATCCTGTCGCAAAATATCCATATAAGAACTATGTATATTTAGGTCAAGAAGATAACGGTGGTAACTGTTCGTGTGATAACTGTACTGATGAAGCAGAAAGAGATGGTTCACCAGCAGGTATGGAAATTAGAGCCGGAAACGAAATCATCAGAAGACTTAGAGAGTGGATGGATCAACAAGACGAATTTGGTAATTACGTTAATGAAGAATATAGAAGACCAAACTTCAAACTTGTTATCATGGCTTACAGTACTTCTGCTAAAGCACCTGCAACCTATAATTCTAAATTAGGCAAATACGTTGTAAATCCTAGTTGTGAAATGGATGAAGACCTTATTATCCAAATAGTTGCTCAAACTTCACCAAACGTACCTATCTATCACAGAGCAAACTATAAATCTTACGTAAACCAAAGGGCTTGGCTTGATATAGCACCTGGTTGTTGGGTTTGGAACCACGTTTTCCACCACTACAACTTACCATACTTCGCAGATATCTTAACTTGCTTCTCTAATGAAAGATTCCAATGGTGGGCAGATGCAAATGCATCACACTTGTTTAACGAACTTGGTGGTGGTGAATACTCACAACACTGGTATGATATGTATTTCTATGTATTTACAAAGTTGAGTTGGGATTCAACCATACCTATGAAAGAGTTGGTTGAAAACTACTGCAAAGCATATTATGGTCCTGCAGCAGAAACTATGATATCATTGTTCTATGAGCAACAACAATATGAACAATTTATCGTTGAACAAACTTATATCAATTTTGGTCGTTATTGGCCACAAGGTAACCAATTCTGGCTTGAAGAAGACTATCCATATCCTGTTATTAAAAATCAACTTGGATTTGTTGACAAGGCTTTAGAAGACATAAAGATTGTTCTTGATTCAGACAATCCTGATATGTATGAAGTTTATAAAGAAAGACTTGACCTTTTTAGTGTATCACTCATTTATATGATGAAAGATATCTACGGTGCTGAAGCTTTCAAACCTTATAGTAATGAAGAATGGGAAGGTTATAGAAACCGTGCCATTAAAGTTTTAGAAACACATACTATGTCAAAAGGTAGGGTTGGATTAAGTACCGATTGGTTTAGACAATAAAAGGTATAACCTAATAGAGAGGTAAATATGAAAAAATTCAGAAAAATATTACAAAGTGCAATTTCTATGTTGATGGCTTTTGTTTTAGTTTTTTCTGTGGGCTGTGCAAAGGAATCTGGAGATAAAAAGGTCACAATTGAACCTGCTCCAGAAAAACCAGCACCTACGTTTGAATTAAACAAGACACAAATAGATTGCATTGTCGGAGACCTTGATAAACTCGCTCCAAAGAGCTTGCCAGACATCGGTCAAGCAACTTTGGTGTGGAGAAGTGAAAACTCTAATATTGCTACCGTTGATAGTACTGGTAATATTGAAGCAATCAGTGAAGGTACCACCAAAATTGTTGCGACTTATGGTAGTGCATCTGCTGAATGTACGGTTAAAGTTTCATGGGATGATGAAATGCCACAAATCATATCGCCAGTAGGTGTAGATGGTAAATTTACTATCATTGTAGGACAAGATTATACTTTTGTTCCAACAGTTAACTACAGAGGAAAAACTTATAACGATGGTCAATTAAATATTTCTGTTTCAGATTCAACAGTTTTAGATCTTGAACAATCAACATCAACTATTACTGGCTTAACAAACGGTGTTTCTAATGTTACTATTAGTGGATATTGGAGAGGTAGAGAAGCTTTGCGTACTACTTTTAATGTTTCAGTTAGTGGTGATATTGTTCTTTCAGCTGCTGATAAACAAGAAAACATTTATCCAATTGACCAAATTGAACTTTATACAGACGCTACAACATTTGAAAATATAAGTGATCAACCAACTTATTATGAATTTGTTCCAACGGCTAAAATCAGAACTGATATTGATAGTCAACCAATCGTTGTAAATATGAATGACCCAGATTTTGCTGATAAGTTTAACGTGACACTTGCAGATGCAAAAGCGATTTTCAATCAAACAGATAAACAAATTGAAGCCGTTTCTTTCGGTGACACAATTGCAACGATTAACTTTGACTACGAAGGTCAAACTTACGTAAAACAATTCAACGTTCACCTTGAAAGACCAACAGCAAACTTTGATAATGAAGTTAAATACTTCTCATCTCTCCAAGGTACTTTAAGAGACGATATGGATGGTTTTGCTATTAAAACATTGCAAGATTTCGTTTACGGTGATCAAGAACAAACTATTGTTTCTGCGTCTATCGATGGCGAAGAATTGCAAGTTGAAGCAAGCACAGGTGCTATCTTGGGTGTGACCGGAACAAGTACAGACGCTTATGAAACTGTTATGACAGTTGGTACAAGCGTAGAGCAATATAACGTTCCTGTCACAGTTTATGGTCAATACGTTTATGAAGCAACTGACCTTGACGTTTTCGTTCGAACGGCTGCTAGCCCAAGTTTAGACGTTTACGTTGAACTTGCTAGAGACCTTGATCTTTCTGACTACGTAAGACCTGCTCACTTTAACGATATTACTGCTGAAACTCAAAACATTGTCCCAAATCACAAGTGGTCAACAAACAGAGTTGTTGCAAAGGGCTTTATGGGTACATTCGATGGTAAAGGTCATTACCTTATGAACTACACTCAAAAAGGTGGCTATGGCTTCTTTGAAGGCCTATATGAAGCAACAATCAAGAACGTAGGTTTCGTTAACTGTGCTTCTGAAGATTCAGGATTCCTTGCAACATTTGCTAAAGACGTTCAAATGGAAAACGTTTATATCAAGTTAAACGCAATGAAGAAGAGCACAAGTTATTGGCCAGTAGCAGTAATTGCAAACCAAAAATCAACTGGTGGTCTTTATAAGAACGTTTATATCGATCTTGAACAAACAAACTTAAGCCTTACTTTAGAAGAAGGCAGAGATAGATATTATTGGGAAGTTTATTCTGCATTCCTTACATTCCCACTCATTGAAAAGGAACAACCTACATTGGAAAACTGCTTGGTTATTTCAAAGGCTCCTATTTCTGCTATGGGTTATGTAGATAATGCCGAAGGTCCAAGATTTGTTGTTGCTGAAAATATGCCAGAAGAAGACAGAGTTGCACTTCGTCAACAAGTTTGGAAGGCACAAACACCAGCACAACAAAACTTAATTATTAGCACATATAAGGGCAAATTTACTAACGATAAGTTAGGTGTATATCCAAGTGCTAGTGCTTGGGATAAAGCCGATGGTGACTTGTCACTCTACATGGAATACTATAACAACAATTATTTGGACAATTATGGTGGCGATGAAAAGAGAGCAAGTTTAGTTGGTTATGTTCCTGGTGTTAGATCTTATAACTCTATGGCTGATATGAAGGCTGACCCAACAATTAGAGATTATATGAATACTTTCTCAAGTGAATTCTGGACTGTTATCGATGGTCAACTCAACTGGGGTAAACACCCTGCTAACCTTAAGGATGGCGACGTGTTCCTAGACGTTGGTATTCTTGCTGGTAAGGACGTTCAAGGTATTGGCGATTCTAACCCAATAAGCGGTTGTGAAGAAGGTCAAACAATTGAACTCGGCACATTAAGTTGCTTTGGTTATATCTTTACTGGTTGGAAAGATGCTGCAACTGGTGAATTGATTAAATTCGAAAATGGCAAATATATATTCACTTACAATGGTAAGGCAACAATCCTTATTGCACAATGGGAAAAAGACCCTGACGTTCAAGTTGATTCAGGGATTAAATAAAGGGAGGAGAAATGAATATGAAAACAATCGGTAAAAAGATAAAAGCTATTTATTTCTTGGCAGTTATTGCTATAGTCAGCATTTGTATGGCTATACTTCCTTTAATGTCAACAAACGTAAAGGCTGATATAAAAGAAGAAAGTGGTTTGAAAATCGTTGGTGCACAAGTTCTTGTCATCGACGAGACCACAGATGCTCAAAACTTTGACGGTAAATACTCAATTTCTTTCCAAGCAGAGTTTACAAAAGAGTTGTACGAAAGATTAAACATTAGAGGCAACGAAGTTAAATTCGGCATGCTTGTTGGCCCTGCTGCTAACTATGCTGCTGTGACTTCTATTGAAACCGCACTTGAAAATGATTTCGTAGATTCTTGTTTCCTTGGTAATAAGAACTGTGAACAATACGTTTCTTTTGAAATCGGTTCAACAGTTTGTAAGTATGAAGCATCAAAAGAATACAACGAAGCAGACATCGTTGCTGGTAAAACTACTGATGCTGAAAAAATTGACGCAATTTTGGCTCAATCAAGCCAAGAATTAGTTGCAATTCCTTACTATATGGTTAATGGTGAAGTGACACTTGCTAAAGTTGAAAACCCTATCGTAAGGTCTGCACGTAAGTTAATCAACGATGCATATGCTTCATCAAATCTTGAATTTGGTGATGAAATTTATCAAAGATACGTTGGTACTGTTGATAGTGAATATTCAGGTTGTGAATATTACATTGAAAAGGTAACTGGTAAAGTATTTAAGGCAGACGCTAACAATGAATTAGTTCCTTTCTATGCTGGTGACTTCCTTGGTGCTGAACAACTTGTTGTTGACGGTAAAGATGCTGGATACTCTGCTTTAGATAATTTTGCTTTAGACCAACAAACAATGGCTGGTTTAGAAGAAGGTCAAGATTATAGCATTGCGTCTTTCGTTGATGCTAATAATACTGTTAGAACTATTAAAGCAAAAGTTGTCACAAAAATCCTTACAACAATAGAAGACTTCTTTAAGGATACCGATGGCGATGGCGTTGGCAATGTTGCTAGAGCAAACTATATCTTCCATCTTGACCCTGTAAAGAACACTTATGATGGAAACTATACAACACCTACTTCAATCAAGGGTTATTACGTTCTTGGTACTAACATCGATTTAGCAGACAATACAGAAACGATTGCTGCAAGTGGTGATATTAGATTTATCTATAAAGATGCTAATACTGGTTTCCAAGCAACACTCGATGGTCGTGGTTTTGCAATTTCTAACATCAACGTTGGAAATTGTGCAAGTGGTTTACTTGGTGTCCTTAACGGTGCAACCATTAAGAACATTGCGTTCGATGGCTTTGTGACCAACAGAAATGACTCAACACCAACTTATTTGGCTTTTAATACTTTCAACTCAACAATTGAAAACGTTTATATCAGATCTAAATTATATACTGGTACAATGTATGATAACCATGTTTCTATGGCTAGAGTATTTGGTGGTCTTTCTGACAAATACGGCAAGAACGTATTTACAAACGTTATCTATGAAAACGTAGACGCTTTAGTTGAAGGTGGTGTTAACGGCGATAAAAAATATACTAGAGCAATATTTGGTGATGATGCTACTGGTGTTTATGAAAACACAAGTATAATCGGTCTCCCAACATCATTTAAGGTGGATTTTGTTCAAGTTGAAAATACAGACCCTCAATCTAAAGATGAAATTTATCTTTGTGACACACTTACATTGACAATGCCATTAGATGATATTAAGGCGTTTGTTGGTTCAGAAAATGGTGCTGGTAAATATCCATTAACTAATTGTGGCACAGCTCAAACAGTTTATGCTGGTTTGATTGCAAACTTAAATAAAAGAGGAACTTATAATACTGACGTTGATAAAGACAAGGATAAAGTTGTAGAATATGTAGAGAGATATACAACAAATATTGTAAATATTGAATTTGTGGAAGACGTTTCTGGTCGTGGCTATTATGTAAACAATTCTGCTCTCAGTGCAGATACAACTGCAACCGATGCTTACCTTGAAACAGGTATGTGGAAGAAACTTGGAGATGAACTTGTTTGGAACTCTTTGTTTGCTGAAAATTACACAGTAAAGAGCACAAATTCAGACCCAACTGATATGTTCTTTGATAACAGTATTACTCTTGAAATGTACAAGGGTAATGAAAAACTTGATGACGTAAGAATCAGAATAAGAGAAGAAGATACTGATTGCATTACCGTTTCAGGTATGACTATTACAAAGAGACCAGAATACGTATTGTTAACAAACAGAGAAATAACAGTTGACGTTGTTTATACTGTTGGCGCTAAATCTTTTGAAATTTCTGCTGTTTTAACATTAGAAATTGATTTAGATACTCTTGAAGTTTACGAAAGTGGTGAATTTATTATTGATAAAACAACTGGTGAAGTATTTAAGGCTAATAAAAAGGGCGAATTAATTCCTTATGATGCAACAGGTTATCTCAGTGCTATAAATACTCTCTACTATGCTGGTGTTGAAGTTTCTGTTTCAAGTGTAAACCCATTTGTATTAGACACTACAACTATTGGTGAATTAGTTAACAATAAGAAATATCCTTTCGTTGGTGTTTGTGATGGCAAAAACGAATATTTAGTGGCTGCTCCTGTGACAAGAGTTATTTCAACAGTGGACGATTTCTTTATCGATGCTGATGGAAGTGGCGTTGTTGAAGAAGCAGAAATGATTCAAGCAAACTACATCTTTGACCTTGCTCCTACAGGCCCAGTTAACGGCATATATCATGCAACAAAGAAGGTTGAAGGATATTACGTTCTTGCAAACAACATTGATGCACAAATGAACGGCAATATAAAAGCAAGTGCTGGTGGTAATGCTACAACAAATGCTGGTTTAGGATTTGGTTTCCAAGGCACGTTTGATGGCCGTGGATTTGCAATTTCTAACGTAAATGCATTTGCTTCTACAGGTATTTTTGGTTTGTTTGAAAACGCAACAATTAAGAACGTTGCATTTATCGGTATAACAAACTCAAGAGACACTGGAACAAGAGCATTGATTGCAAATAGAACTTATAATTCTACCATCGAAAACGTTTACGTTAAGATGAGTGAATACTATTATGGTTGGAACCAAAAAGATGCAAGAACAGCTTCAATTTTCGGAGCTGTTACAGGAAGCACGATTACAAACGTCATTGTTGAAAACAACGCATGGAAGAGTGATAACGCAAATATCCAAAGATCAGAAAACAGCTGGTTCTATATTGCAGACTCATTTGCAAATTCAACTGTGACTAATGTAAGTACAATTGGTATTCCAAGCAATATTAAGTATGCTGTACACGTTGCAGCAGAAGGGGATAGCCCAGCACAACACAAACTCGTATTGACGTTGCCACTTGCAACAATTCAATCATACGTTGTAGAAGCTGGTGTTTATGGACTTGCTGATTGTGGTGGTGCTGAAACTGACTTTGCAAATTTGATTAGTGGTATCAATACAGGTGATGGTACAAACATTCAATTTATTGAATTTGTTGAAGACGCAAACGGTGTTGGATATTACTATGATAATGCAGATATTTCAGCAGACGCAACAGTTGTAAATAATTACATTACAACAGGTTGTTGGGGCAATATCGCTAATGCTCTTATTTGGAAGTCTTTGATTAGCGAAGAAAACTTCGTAGTTAAGAGCAACAACGCAGACCCAGAAAACATGATGTTTACTGAAAGTATCTCCCTTGATATGTACTTGGGCGATGCAAAACTTGAGAGGGTTGTACTCACATCTGCTCAAGAAGATGACCTTATTACAATCAATGGTAATACAATTAGTAAGAAGGCAGACGTTGTTTTAGTTAAAGACGAAATAATTGCTGTGACACTTACTTATAGTGATGGTTTGAACACATTTAGTAAGACTGTTGAAGTGACATTACAAGTAAACCTTGATGATATCGAAGAATATGAAAGCGGTGAATTTATCCTTGATAAGACTACTGGTGAATTATTCAAGGCTAATGAAAAAGGTGAATTAGTTGCTTATGATGCAACAG
>JAZQYW010000042.1:0-5556 GCA_045633745.1 Christensenellaceae bacterium | reverse complement strand
CTTCTATAACGGTGGTAACGACAGTATGGATACTTGCAACAAGATTAGTAAATATATGGCAAAATCAGGCTATGAAATGAACGTTATCGGCGTTCCAAAGACAATCGATAACGACCTTTTCGGAACAGACCACTGCCCAGGCTTTGCATCTGCTGCAAAATATATTGCAACTTCTATTATGGAAATTAACCTTGACGCAAAGGTTTACGATACGCCTATGGTTTGCGTTATCGAAGTTATGGGAAGAAATGCAGGTTGGCTTACAGCATCTGCTCAACTTGCAAATGCAAAGGGTTTAGGTGCAGACCTTATCTATCTTCCAGAAGTTGCTTTTGACGTTAACAAGTTCGTTGCAGACGTTAAAGACGTTATGGCTAAAAACAACAACAAGTGTATCGCAGTCGTTTCAGAAGGTATCAAGAACGCAGACGGCGTTTTGGTTTGTGAAGCATTAGGACAAGTTGGTGCAAGAGACAGTTTTGGTCACGCTCAATTAGGTGGCGTTGCTGCAACACTTTCTAACATTATCAAGGCTGAAACAGGCTCAAAGGTTAGGGCAGTTGAACTTTCACTTATGCAAAGATGCGCAGCACACTGTGCAAGTGCAACCGACGTTGAAGAAACTTTTGAAGCAGGTAAACAAGCAGTTCGTGCAGCAGTTAACGGCGAAACAGACAAGATGGTTTGCTATGCAAGAAAAGAAGGCGCTAAGTATGAATGTGAATATAAACTTCTTCCATTAGAACTTGCTGCTAACACTGAAAAAACCGTTCCTATGGAATGGATTATCAACAATGGCACAGGTATCGCAGATGCTTTCGTTGACTATGCACTTCCACTTATCCAAGGCGAAGTTGATATGCTTAAAGAAGACGGTCTTCCAAGATTTGCTCATCTTAAAAAAGTGCTTGTAAAAAAATAGTACTTTTAATCGACAAAATTTTCAAAAAGACTTGAAATTTAAAGTCAATAGTGCTATTATAGTATGTAGAAAGTTTTGAGAGGAAAAAGTATGTTTGACGTGTGTTCTACAACAAAATCAAATGGACTTTTTTCTTCATCTTCAAATTTAAATATTGTTTTTTAAAAGAAGCCCTCAGTGGCTTCTTTTTTAATGAATAAAAAAGAAAAAATATATATTTTTGGAGGAAACACAAATGAACAAGAACGGATTGATTTATGACGTTCATGAAAAACCACCAGTAGGCAAGAATCTTCTTTTTGCTTTTCAACAAGTATTAGCAATTCTTGCTGCAACAGTTCTCGTGCCAATCTTAGTTGACCAAGGCACAGGCAGAATGAGTCAAGCGGCTGCTTTAATCGGCGCAGGCGTTGGTACTTTAGTATATTTACTATTTACCAAGTTTAGAAGCCCAGTATTTTTAGGCAGTTCTTTTGCATTTATATCGCCATTGATAACCGGCGTTACGTACGGCTATTGCGGTATAATCTTAGGCTCAATCTTCGCAGGTTTAGTTTACGTTATTATCGCTTTGATAATAAAGAAAGTGGGTGCAGGTTGGATTAACAAGTTGATGCCACCAGTTATTATTGGACCAACGGTTGCTCTTATCGGTTTAAGCTTAGCAGGTTCAGCAATGAACAACGTTATGAACACGGCAGTTTCACCTGAAAACTATAACCTTTTAGGTATCGTGATTGCTGTAATTACTTTTTTAGTAACGGTAATCGTTTCTGTTAAAGGTTCAAAAGGTTTAAGAATGATACCTTTCATTATCGGTGTGTTAGCAGGCTACGTTGTTGCTGCTATAATCACTCTTATCGGTTATCATGCTTGTGGTAGTTTGTACTGCAAAATTATAGACTTCTCAAAATTCCAAGCAGTTGCAGACTTTAACAACTGGTTGCCAAACGTAACTTTCATCGGTGCAATTAAAGAATTGACAAGTGGTGAATTATTGCTTGATGGTGCAGGCGTAATTTCTATTTTACTTGCTTTCGCACCAGTTGCGTTGGTTGTATTTGCTGAACACGTTGCAGACCACAAGAACTTAAGTTCTATCATCGGCAAAGATTTATTGAAAGACCCAGGTCTTGACAATACTCTTCTTGGTGATGGTGTTGGTTCTATGGCAGGTGCTTTCTTCGGCGGTTGCCCTAACACGACTTATGGCGAATCAGTTGGTTGTGTTGCTATTTCTAAAAATGCATCAGTTTCAACTATTTTCATCACAGCTTGTATGTGTATCGTTTTAGCGTTTATCTATCCTGTAATGGTATTTATACAAACTATTCCTGATTGTGTAATCGGTGGTATTTGTATCGCATTATACGGCTTTATTGCAGTATCAGGCTTAAAGATGTTTAAGGACGTTGACTTAAACGACTCTAAGAACTTATTCGTAGTTGCTGCAATTCTTATCCCAGGTATCGGTGGTTTAACACTTAACTTCGGTGTTGCGTTTGAAGGTGCAATTACTTTCTTAAATCCATTGATTAAGATTTCTTCAATCGCTTGTGCTCTTATTTTAGGTATCGTTACTAACGTTATATTAAAGTCAAGCAAAGCAAATGTTGAAGAAGTAAAAGAAGAGGAAGTTGCTTAATTTTTAGGTGTAATTATGAAAGATTATAAAAACGTTCATATTTTAGACCACCCATTGATTAGACATAAACTCGCAATTATTAGGGACAAAAATACAAACACAAAGCAATTTAGAGAAATTATCAGCGAACTTGCAACGCTTATGGCGTATGAAAGTTTTAAAGACGTTCCAACCAAAAAGATTATGGTTGAAACACCACTTGAAACTGTTGAGCAAACTGTCGTTAGAGAAAACTCTATTGCCATCGTTCCTATTTTAAGGGCAGGTCTTGGTATGGTTGACGGAATTTTATCGCTTTTCCCAGCAGCAAAAGTAGGGCATATCGGTTTATATCGTGATGAAGAAACCTTTGAACCAAAAGAATACTATTGCAAACTCCCAGTCGGTATAGATGAAAAGGTTGTAATGGTTGTTGACCCAATGCTTGCAACGGGTGGTAGTGCTTGTGATGCAATCACAATGCTTAAAAAACGTGGCTGTAAAAAGATTAAACTTATGTCTATAATCGGCGCACCAGAAGGCGTTAGCAAGGTTGCAGAAGCACACCCAGACGTAGAAATTTACGTTTCAACCTTAGACAGATGCTTAAACGAGCATTGTTATATTCTCCCAGGTTTGGGCGATGCTGGCGATAGAATTTTCGGCACAAAATAAAATAATTTACAAAAGAAAAAAGACACAGCCAATCGGTTGTGTCTTTTGATTATTTATTAGTTTACAAAAATTTCTTTAATCGTTGTTCGTAGTCTTCTTCTAAAGCAAGCAGTTCTTCAAGCAAAGATAAAACGTCTTCGTTAAGGTTTGAGCCTTCGTTTTTCATTGCAGTAAGTTCGTTTATGCCCATAACCGTGCCGTTAATCATCATTTCAGCCACTTGGTTTCTACTATTATTAAAAAGTGTTTTCATCTTGATACTGCTCCAAAGCATAGCCTTCTTAAAAGGACTTACGTCTTTAGGTTCAATCTTATTTTCAGCCATAAAAGTTGAAATTTTGCCAATAATTTTTTCATAACCTTCATATTCTTCAACAAGTTCGTTTTTGATATCATCGTCTTCTACTGCTGGAATAAGGTCAGAAATGCTTTGAAGAGCAATGTGTGCGTTCTTATAAACGTCGTTTATTGCCTTTTGATTATATTCGTTTAGTTCCATAATAGTCTCTCCTAAAAATTTATAAAAATAGTTTGTGAAAGGTTTCAAAAAATATGTAAAAACGTTTGACTTTTTCTTGTATTTATTATAAAATACACAAGTAGCCGCTCGAAAGGGGTTTTTTTAAGTGTGTCAAAACCGCCCCAAAATTAAATTCGGCGAGACTGGTTAGTAGGAGGTATTCTAACATGTACGCAATCATAGAAAATGGTTCAAAACAGTACAAAGCAGAAGTTGGTCAAGTTATTAGATTTGAAAAACTTTCAGCAAACGTAGGCGACAAAGTTGAGTTTGACGTATTGATGGTTTCAGATGAAAACGGCATCAAAGTATCAGACGAAGCAAAGGCATTCAGGGTAGTTGGAGAAGTGCTTGAACAAGGCAAGGATAAGAAAATTATCGTCTTCAAATACAAGGCAAAGAAGAACGAAAGAAAGAAACAAGGTCACAGACAACCTTTCACGGCTGTTAAGATTCTTGAAATCGTTGCGAAGTAAGAACGGAGGGTATAGAATATGATATTATTTAGATTATTTGCGCACCACAAAGGTGGCGGTAGTACCAAAAACGGCAGAGATAGCAACGCAAAAAGACTTGGCGTAAAGAGAGTTAACGGTCAAGACGTTCTTGCTGGTGGCATTATCGTTCGTCAAAGAGGAACAAAAATTCACCCAGGTAACAACGTTGGTATCGGTAGTGACGATACTTTATACGCTTTGATTGACGGTGTTGTTAAGTTCGAAAGAATGGGCAGAAACGACAAAAAAGTTAGCGTTTACGCAAAAGAAAACTAAAATGAAAACGGGTTGAGTTTACTCAACCCGTTAATTTTTTAACAAAGAACCTTACTTGGTAGGTGCAGTATGAACAAAATAGAAAAAATTATAGTTGACAGCGAATATTTTGATGCTTTATCAACGCTTGATTGTGGTCAGATTTTTCGCTTTAATAAAATGAATAAAGGGTATATAGTCCTATCAAAAGATAAGGGCGCAATTGTTGATACTAGAAATAACCAAACAACTATAATGTGCTATGCTGAAGACAAAGAATATTTTATAAACTTTTTTGATTTACAAAGGGATTATAAAGCCATTTGTGAAAGCGCAAAAAATCAAAACATATCAATCTTGTCAAGCGCTGCTGATAGTGGAAAAGGAATAAGAATTTTAAATCAAGACAAAGAAGAAACTCTTTTTTCTTTTATAATTTCGCAAAACAACAATATTCCAAGGATAAAAGGAATAATAGAAAAATTATGCACAGGCTTGGGAGAAAAGAAAGAGCTATTCGGTATAGAATATTTTGCTTTTCCAACTGCTCAAAAAATGGCAGAAACCGACTTATCCTTTTATCAAAGCATTGGGTTAGGTTATAGGGCAAGATATATAAAAAACCTTGCAGAAAGCATAAAAAACGGCTTAAATTTAAATGATTTTAGCAGGCTATCTACAAAAGATTTAAGAGTTCATCTTACAAACATATTAGGTGTAGGAAACAAGGTGGCCGATTGCGCCATGTTGTTTGGATATCACAAAACGGATAGTTTTCCGGTGGACACATGGATAGAAAAAGTTTACATTGAAGATATTAACGGAAAACTTAAAGACAGAACAAAAATTGCTAAAGAATTGTCTAGTAAATTTGGCGAAAACGCAGGATACTATCAGCAATATTTGTTTTATCACAAAAGGCTTACTCAAAAATAACAAAAAAGCATTAAAATCGTTCAAAAATAATTGTCAAAAATGCACGATTATGGTATACTAAAAAAAGATTAAAAATTAGATAAAATTTATGGAGGCATAATTTATGCAGTATTCAACTGAAGTTAAA
>JAZQYW010000041.1:0-58473 GCA_045633745.1 Christensenellaceae bacterium | reverse complement strand
CGATACGCAGGGTTCTTATACCGGAGTAGATGCTTTTGATAGATTCGAAGTACCTATTCAAGATGCAGACGATTTGTAAAGAAAAGAATTTCAGTAATTAAACCTGAAAATAATTAAAGACCATCGAAAATTCGGCGGTCTTTAATTTTTGTGAAAAAAATTGACAAAAAATAAAAAAGTATATATAATAATCTTACTTTTGAGTTTTTTATACGGTCGCGGGGGCGGAGAGAGTCCGTCAATGAGGAAAGTCCGAGCGTTTTAGAAACAGGGTGCTGGAGAAATCCCAGTGGAGGCGACTTTAAGGAAAGTGCAACAGAAAATTACCGCCAAGAATTTGGCAAGGTTGAAAAGGCGTGGTAAGAGCACACCGACCTTGTGGTGACACAAGGTGCAATGTAAACCCCACCCGACGCAAGATTGACAAACTGTTTCATCAGGGAGTTTCACCGAAACAGTTTAACAAATATCGCTGGGGGATAACGGCAACGTTATTCGTAGATAAATGACCATACACGACAGAACTCGGCTTATCGACCATCTTAAAAACATACACCCCGAAAGGCTTAAACCTTTCGGGGTGTTTCATTTTGTTTTTTATTTTTCCCTTATTTACAATTTTTTACTTTTGGATTGCTATTGCAAATTCAAGGTCAAGGTTAACTTGAACAATCTTGCTTTCAAAAGCAACTGATATAGACGTTTCAAACTCAACAACGAACAAGCCGTTCTTTCCGTTTTCAACAACCTTTGCATCATAATCATTAATTGTTATGTTTGAACCCTTTATCTTGCGGTCTTGCAAAACTTCTTTGATATTCTTGATAATACCTTTGTTAAGGTTTGTTAACTCTATTTCATTTTCATCAATTTCGCTGATTTCATAAGTTGACCTTATTCCAGCATTGCCGAACACCACTTTGTCTTCATAAACGGTTATTTTTGCATTTTTATAAGTGTTGTTATAAAATGCAATAACGTCTGCCAAGTTTGAAGATGCAAGTGTTTCGATTTCGCCCTTGAGTGTCAATGGCTCTTGCAACTGCCCTGCGTTAACGATTTCTGCCACAGCATTAAGCGTTATGGTCTTATAGTTATAAGTTGCCAACTTTGAACTGCTTTCGTTAAATTCTTCAGGCTTTGCAATCTTTGTGAACTTATATTCAAAATCATATTCTGCAAACAAGTTAACGCCTTCTAAAATAGTTTGGGTTGCACTAACTTCCACACACAATTCAAGTGATTTTTCTTCCTTTTCCACATAGAAAGTCATTCCATTAATGGTTGCATTATAGTTGGCAAGCATATATTCAAGTTTATCAACCATTTGGTCATCGACTTCGGTTATATACTTTTTGTCGTTCTTTGATACCCTGATAGAAAATTCAAGCATATCTTCGCCAGCAAGCCAAGTCAACTGCTTTTCGGTTAACTTTGCAACGCTTTGCGCACAAAATTCGTTTTGGGCTTGGGCTTGCAAAATTAAGTCTGCATTTACGCTACTTTCAATATCTTTTGCAATGTCTTTATATTCAGAGTTGTATTGAATTTCAAAATCGGCTTCCATTTCCACCGACTTGTAAACGTAATAGGTTGTGTCTTCTTCTTTTTTGCACGCAGTCACACACAACAAAGAAAAGGTTATAACCATAACTAAAAAAATAGTTGCTAATTTATTCAATATTTTCATTTTTGCACCTTTTATTTTTGCTTTTAGTGGTCTTATTATAACATTTTGGTTTTATTTTGTCAATGGCGTGGGTTAGCATAAGCACAAAAAAAGAAGTGATATAATCACTTCTTTATCTGCTTAAGTATACCATAAGAACTGCAATATCTGCAGGAGAAACGCCAGAAATTCTGCCTGCTTGCCCCAAATTCTTTGGTCTAATTTTATTTAGTTTTTGTTGGGCTTCAATTCTTAAGCCTTTTATCGACAAATAATCAATGTTTTCTGGCAAAGCCTTTTCTTCAAGTTTTTTTGCCTTTTCAATTTGCTCTAAACCCTTTTGCAAATAACCTTGATATTTTTCGTCAATTTCCACGGTGTCTAAAATCTCTTGTGAAAACTCTTCCAAACCACCTAAACTTTCTTTAATGTCAGTTAAAGGAATTCCACGCCTAATTAAATCGCCCCTTGTCAAGCCTTGATTTGCCTTTTCAAAACCGTGACGCTTAAGCAATTCTTCAGCGTCCTTTGGTTTGATTAAAACTTGCATCAATTCCTTTGCTTTTTCATATTCGGTCTTTCTATTTAAATATCTTTGGTATCTTTCATCGGTCACAAGCCCTGCTTTTCTGCCCTTTTCAGTAAGCCTAAAGTCTGGGTTATCTTGCCTTAACACAATTCTATATTCAGCACGGCTGGTCATCATACGATATGGTTCGTTCGTACCCTTTGTGACAAGGTCATCAATAAGCACGCCGATATATCCATCATCTCTAGATAAAACAAGCGGTTGTTCGCCACGCATTTTAAGTGATGCGTTAATACCTGCAATAAGCCCTTGTGCAGCCGCTTCTTCATAACCACTTGTGCCGTTTATTTGCCCTGCCGTGTAAAGTCCTTCGATTTTCTTAAATTCAAGGGTAGGGTATAGGTCAAGGGAGTCGATACAGTCATACTCAATGGCATAAGCGTATCTCATAATTTCACAGTTTTCAAGCCCCTTTATCGTCCTATACATAGCCTTTTGCACGTCGTGGGGGAGTGACGTTGAAAGTCCTTGAACGTAAATTTCGTTGGTGTCGCCACCTTCCGGCTCTAAAAAGAGTTGGTGGCGTTCTTTATCGGCAAAGCGAACCACCTTGTCTTCTATTGACGGACAGTATCTTGGACCTGTTCCCTTGATAAGCCCACCGTAAAGTGGACTTCTATCTAAATTCGCCCTAATAATTTCGTGCGTTTTTTCGTTAGTGTAAGTTAAATAGCAAGGCGTTTGTTTTTGTGGCACTCTTTCGGTCAAAAAACTGAACGGATAAATATCCTTTTCCCCGTCTTGAATTTCCAAAACGGAAAAATCAATCGTTCTTGCATCAACCCTTGCAGGTGTTCCAGTCTTAAAACGGCGAATTGTAAAACCTAATTTCATAAGGTTTTCGGTCAAGCCGTTGGTTGCTGCTTGAAATCCGTTTGGACCTGAATTTTGTCGCCACTCACCAGCAATTACACTGCCGTTAAGATATACGCCCGTTGCAACGACAACGCTTTTACACTCAATAATTCCACCAAAAGAAGTCAAAACGCCAACAACTTTCTTGCCGTCTTCATCGGTCAAAATTTCCACTGCTTCGCCTTGCAAAATTTTAAGGTTAGGGGTGTTTTCAAGCGTTTGTTTCATTATGGTGTGATAATAGTTTTTATCTGCTTGTCCACGGAGCGATTGCACTGCTGCACCTTTACCACGGTTAAGCATACGAATTTGAAGAAGTGATTTATCAGCGTTAATTGCCATTTCGCCACCAAGGGCGTCGATTTCCTTAACGATTTGTCCCTTTGCCGTGCCACCGATTGATGGATTGCACGCCATAAAGGCTATGCTGTCTAAATTAAGAGTAAGCATAACCGTCTTAAAACCCGTTCTGGCTAGGGCTAACGCCGCTTCGCAACCGGCGTGGCCTGCACCGATTACAACAGCATCAAATTGTCCTTCTAAAAATCTGTTTTTCATACTATTATTTTTTTTGTTCTAATTTCTTGATAGGCACATACTAAAAATGTATGCAACCGAGCAAAAAATCGAATACTTCGCAGTATTATTCCGTTAAAATTATTGTTTTAGAATCATTTTTCTAATATCATTTATTTCAACCGAAAGTTTATTGTCAGTTTCCATTTGTTCGATTATTTTATCACGAGTATAAATTACGGTTGCGTGGTCACGCCCAAAAATCTTGCCGACCGTTAACTGTGGCAAACTCATCAAATCAAGCACCAAATACATGCTAACTTGTCTTGCAAGGGCAATTTCTTTGGTCTTTTTCTTTGATAAAAGGTCTTTTTTCTCAACCTTATAGAAGTTGCAAACGCAGTTGATAATATCTTCGGCTTGCAATTCTTCTTGTCTTTCGCCAGCAGATTCTTTGATTGCTTCGTTAACAAGTTCAATCGTGATAGGCTTTTCGTGCAATTTTGATGCAAAGATAACCCTTGTCAACTTGCCGATAAGTGACCTTATGTCACTGTCGTTCATTTCTGCGATATAGGTTAAAACTTTTAAGTTAATACTGCACTTTTGTTCTTCAGCCTTTCTCTTTAAGATGGCAATTCTAGTTTCAAGTTCTGGGGGTTGAACGTCGGCTAAAAGTCCACCTTCAAAACGGGTGCGAAGTCTTTCTTCCAAAACTTCGATTTCCTTTGGTGGTCTGTCAGAAGTTAAAACCACTTGTTTGTTTTGCATTACTAACTCATTGAAAGTGTGGAAGAATTCTGTTTGAATACCTTGCTTTGTTGCCAAGAACTGCACGTCGTCAATAAGAAGAACGTCCACGTTCCTATATCTTCTTCTAAAATCGGCAGATGCGTTTGTGCCTTTGCCCTTACTAATGCCTTCAATAAATTGATTTGTAAATTGTTCACAGGTTGCATAAAGAACTTTTAATGATGGTCTATAAATTTTAAGATAGTTTGCAATCGCCATTAAGATATGCGTTTTTCCTAGCCCTGTTCCACCGTGTATGAACAATGGGTTGTAAGATTCGCCTGGGTTTTCAGCAACGGCTTTTGCAGCAGCATAAATAAACTCGTTTGATGGTCCAACAACAAATGAATCAAAGGTAAACTTTTTGTTTATAGGGGAACCCTTTGTTTCAAAAGAATCTTTTTCATCTTCACCAAGTTGCTTTATATAATCATCTCTGTCTTTTGCAACGACAACCATAATTTCATTAACGTAATTATTGCAGTTGGCAATCGCTTGCCTAATTTTACTGCCTATAGTATTGTTTGTCACGGTTTCAGCAATCAACTTACTTTCCGTGCACAAAATAAGAGTGTTATCCCTAACGTCAATCGGTGTTAAAAGTTTGATAAAACTTTCATAAGCGATTGAACTGATACTTCTTTCAATTTCGGGCAAAAACTCTTTTTCCCACAATACTTCGTAATTTTCCTTATCCATATAATTATTTCCTTTTTATCAGTTGCTTTTAAGTAAAAAACATTATATAATATTTTTAGAAGAAAATCAAAGATTACTGACAGTTTTTTCAAAATTTTTTTATAATTCTATGTTTATCAGCAAATTAACCCTAAAAAACTTCCGTAATTATCACGAAGAAGAAATTTCTTTTTCAAACGGAATTAATATTTTAACCGGTTCAAACGCACAGGGAAAAACCAACTGTGCCGAAGCCATCTTTTTCCTTTGCACAGGTTATTCGCCACGTGCCAACAAGGATAAACTTTTGGTGCGCCACGGCGAAGATAGTGCAGAAATCATCGGTCTTGCTACTGGTAGATACGGGGACGTTTCGGTTAAAATCGAATTTAATAAAAACGACAAAAAAAGTATCTTTATAAACCAAATGCAAGTTTTAAGGGTGGGCGAACTTTTGGGCAATATCAACAGCGTGTTCTTCAACCCACAAGAACTAAAACTTGTTCAAGAAAGCCCTGAAGATAGGCGTCGCTTTATGAACATTTCTCTTTCGCAAATGAGTAAAAATTACTTTTACGCTTTGCAAAGGTATAACAAAATTTTGGCACAACGCAACAACTTGCTTAAAGACCCTGACAAATTTTTGATTAAGCAAACACTTCCTATCTGGGATGAACAACTTTCCAAGCAAGCGGGCAAGATTATCAAGGCAAGAAACGACTTCTTAAAAGAAATCGCACCTATTGCAAGCGAAAAGCACGCCCTTCTTTCGGACAACAAAGAAGTTTTAGAAATGAAAACTGAAAGTGGTTATTATGGCACCGAAGAAGAAATTGCCTATGCTTTGTTTGAAGACCTTAAGGTTGGGCTTGAAAGGGATATGCGATTAGGGTTCACTAATATCGGCCCACACAGAGATGATATAAAGTTTACGCTTAACGGCGATGACGTTAGGGTGTTTGGCTCTCAAGGTCAACAAAGAACGGTGGCACTATCACTTAAACTTGCCGAAGCCGAAATCTTTTATAATAAGTTTAACGAATATCCTATCCTTATTTTAGATGACGTTTTGAGTGAACTTGATAAGAAAAGACAGAGAAAACTTATCTCTGCCGTATCAAATATGCAAACTATTTTCACTGCAACTCACCTTGATAGGCAAGTCTTTAAGAATATAGAAATAAATAAAATCGTTATTGAAAAAGGTAAAGTAAAAAAGTCTTAAAATTTTAAGACTTTTTCTTTTTTTCTTTATATAACGTTTTAATCCGTTTATTAGATAGAAGTTATGTTTTCGATAATTTCTTCTTTAGTTAAAACGCCAACCGTTTTCTTTTTAACTTGTCCGTCCTTAAAATAGAAAAGGGTAGGGATAACTTCCACTTTGTATTCGATGGCAAGTGCCATTTCTTCATCAACGTTTGCCTTTGCAACTTTGATTTTGCCTGCATATTCGGTTGCAATTTCTTCTAAGATTGGCGCAATCATTCTGCAAGGTCCACACCACGTTGCCCAAAAATCAACGATAACTGGAATATCGCTTTTTAAAACTTCACTTTCAAAATTTGCTTTTGTCAATTTAATTTCCATAATTCTTCTCCTTTATATAATTCGTGGCAAAGCCACAGCGGGAACATTAGTCCTTACTCTTATAATAGAGCAGGCAATGGCAAAACCCTTCAAAGTTCGGGTCGGCAACTTGTTCTTTGAACTCTTTGCACATACACTTATAGTCTTCAGTTCTGTTAAGTCTGCAAGGGCAATACCCCCCAGTTCTTTTTAAGCCTTCTTTTATAGTTTCAACAACTTGTTTATCTGGGTTTAATTTAATGCTCATATTTTTTCTCTCTTTTTTCTTATTCTAACATAATGATTATATTAAAATCAAGTTTTTATGCAAAACTTATTAAAAAAGCCTTATCACTGGGATAAGACTTTTTATTTTTTTAGTTAAGACCAAACACACTTGACAACGCTGTTTTTTGAGAATTTGTTAAGTTTGTGTTTGTGTTGATTGCAGTTGCAAACCAAGAAACGTGTTGGCTTTCAACTTGATAAACTGTTGTGTAAATGCCGTTTCCATCACCGACAAAACCTTCTAAAAGGAAATCGCTTGATGCCAAACCGTTAATCATCAAATTAACGTCTTCTTGTGAAACAGGTTCTGAAGTATCAATTTCCGTCTTATTAACGTAAGTTGCAAAACCTTCAAAGAAATCAGATGCACCGCCAAAGTTAAGGTATTCTAAAGTAATTTCTTGAGTTCCTTCACCTTCGCTTGACATAGAAACTATGATATCGTTAAGCATCTTTCTTGTTGCAGGTTTAAGTGCATTTACCTTTTTTGAAGCGTTATCTAAAGCAATGCTTGCTTGGGTAAACGCATCGAATTTTTCTTGTGCAGTTGTTTCATTTTTTATTGTATCCATAGCAGGATCAACTTTTTCCATACTTGATGCAAATTCAAGCATAGCAGAGAAAACGTCAAAAGTATCACCTAAAGTGATTTTTTCGCCATCTTCAGTTTTGGCTGTTGTAAGCATTTCATAATACCAACCACCAGCAGTATTAAAAATCTTATAAGTTGGGGAATTAATATAATCGTCTATACCTACTTCGGCTGGAATTCCCATCATTGATTGACCATCAACTTTAACAGTTGAAATTTTACCCATTTCTCCTGCCAAACCATTAAGTGGAACAAGTGTTGCAAATGCAATTACAAGTCCTTGAACAAATCCGATTAATGCACCAGCGCCCCTGCGTTTTTTTATACCCTTTTTAACAAAAATTTTGCAAATAGGGAAGATGATTAACCAAGAAACAAAGCGCAATGCGATAAAGGTAATAAGATAAGCGATAAAACTGAAAGAAATTTGAACCATCGCAAGCATCAAATTTTGCATTGCAACAGGCATTTTATCTTCGCCTTCACTCATAGACTTTGTAAGTGTTTCTGCAAGTGTTCCGTCGCCAGTGTCAATACCCATTATGATTTCGGTGACTGTTTCACGCAATAAAAATGCGCCAACAATACTTGCTATAACCAAAATTAAACGAAGTATTGCACGGTTTCTGCCCCTGCCCATACCGAACAACGTTCCAAACAACACTGCGATGATTGTTAAAGCAATCATACCTATTGTTATGTATCCCATAATACTCTCCTTTTGTAATTTAACATATTAAATAAATATGCAAATTATTTATCCTTTAAACTATTCCCAAGATAAGTTCCAAAAATAGATGATGATTTTCTTTTTGTATCGCCAAAGCCACTCTTCTTTTCGCCACGACCCTTGTTCATAGGCTTACCTTTTCTGCGATTATCTCTTGAGCCTTTGCGACCTTTATCGTTATGGTTTCTGCCTGCATTATATGGTCTTGCATATTCGTCCTTATCAAAAGGAACGATAACAACGTATCTATTTGGTTCGTTGCCTTCAGACTTTGTTGTGCAAGTTTCGCTGTTTGCAAGTGCTGTGTGAATAATTCTTCTTTCATAAGGGCTCATAGGCTCTAAAATAACTTCACGTCTTAAAGAAGTTGCCTTTTCTTCCAACCTTTTAGCAAGGTCGATTAAAGTTTTTTCCCTTTTGTTCCTATAATTTTCACAGTCAACCACAACTTTTGTGTATTCTTTTTTGCCGATATTTAAGCAAGCACCAGCAAGAGTTTGGATAGCATCCAAAACTTCGCCACGATAACCGATAACGCTTGCAGAATCATCTGCTAAAAGATTAATAGTAGTGCTATCTTCATTTTCGATTAATTGAGTTTGAGCGTCAAGCCCCATAAAATCAAGTATTTTTTCAACGAACTCAATAACGTTGTTATTTTGTGTTTCTTCTTGAAGTTTTTCAACTTCAACGATTGCACTGCACTTAATTTTACCAAACAATCCCTTAATAGGGTTTTGAATAACGGTTATTTTAGCATCTTCTTGAGCAATGTTTAAGGTTTTAAGTCCTTGTTCAATTGCTTCTTCAACCGTTTTTGCTGTAAATTGCATATATTTCTCCTTCTTTAATTAAGAACTATCTTATTTCTTGTTCTTCACTTTACCCGTCAAGAAATCTCCACCGTTTTCGTGGGCGAACTTATCGTCCTTTTTCTTCTTTTCTTTCTTTTCTTTTTTAACTTCTTTTTCTTCTACCTTTGGTGTATAAACTCTGCCACGAATTGCTTGTGGTTTTTGTTGTTTTTGTTCTTTTTTGAACTTTCTATCAACAATAAAGTTAATACCGAAAGTCATACCGATACTCAAAATAGAGTTAACGATAATGTAAATTGAGAAAGCAGCCGTATACATAAATGCAAAGACAGCCATCATAATAGGCATAATCCATTGCATCATTTTTTGTTGTTGCATACCTTGTCCGTCAACTGTTTGAAGTTCCATTTGTGCTTTTGATGCTTTTGCTGAAACAAGTTGTAAAACAAGTGAAGATAATGCTGTTAGCGCAATGAGAATAAAATATCCGTTTGGCGCATTTTTTTCATAATCTAACTTTTCAATCAAACTATCGTAATCTACGTTTACACCAGAATAACTGTGAGTATTTTTAAAGTTGCTCCAGTTCTTTTCGATAGGGTGGGCGCTAGGACTGTCGGTAGCCCAAATGTTTTTAACCCAGAAGAAAGATTGTTGTTCTTTTCTATAAGTTTCAGCAGACTTACTTTCTCTGATATCCTTAATAAAGTTTTCAGCCGTCCAATCTGGATTTTGTGATTTTGCCTCGGCATACGTCATTTTTTGACCATCGATAGTAATCATCAAAAAATTATTTTCTTTGCTTGCCAAAATATACTCGCTTTTTCCTTCAGAGTTTAATTGACTTGCTTGATTTAATAAAATATCTTCTCTAGCCTTAAAACTTTCCGTACCCCAAACGATATCACCATTACTGATATGGTATGAGCAATTATATTCAACATAACTGTTGGTGGTTATTAACTCAAATTTATAATATTGCACTCCGTTTTTAGGTGCACCGTCAAAACTGATTGAATAACTGATTTCAGTGCCAGCAATAGCAGTATTACCAACTTCAGTTGATGCATCAACACCATCTAAAACGTTTTCATAGTTAACTATAAACTTGCCGTTTTCATCACGATAGATATATTCGCCACTTTCATCAATATCAAAACCTGCGTAAATTACGTTGTTATATGAGTTGCTCATATTATAAAAATAGGTTTTGTTTTGGAATTGAGAATATTTTGTAAAAGCGTTGATAGCAACGATAAAGATAACAAGCGTTAAAATGGTTGGCAAGCAAGCCCCCCACATAGAATAGCCGTTCTTTTTATAAAGTGCCATCATTTTTTGGTTATAAAGTTGTTTATTATCAGCGTATTGTCTTTGAAGTTTTTCAAGGTCAGGGCGCATTTCTTCCATTTTAAGAGAGTTTTTGCGCATTGATGCTCTTGAAACGTAATCAAAAGGTAAAGTCACAAGTTTTAATACAACGGTAAATAAAATAACGCCAACTGCAACTGAACCACAAATTTTAACCAACCACGCAATAAGTTGGACTAACCAACCACCCATAGATGGCTGTGTAAACTTTAAAATTTCCATATTAAAATACCCATTTTAACACGCTTTTCTTATCAGGCACTTTATCAAAACCACCTTTACACCAAGGTGTGCATCTTAAAATTCTTTTAATACCCAAAAAAGAGCCGACAAAAAAGCCGTGCTTTAAAATTGCTTCCAACGTATATTCCGAACAAGATGGAATATACATACAAGTCCCTTTAGATAAATATTTTTGATAAAATCTTATCAATTTTACGCTTAAAAACTTTAACATTAATCTATAAATCCACCTTTTTTCAAAAGATAACCCATATTTTCTTTAAAAATGTCAAGCGTATATTCTTCACTTACTTTTGGTATAAAAACAAAAAAGAAGTTTTTGCTTAATTTGGGCATAAAACTTCTGAAAGATTCCCTTAAAAGACGTTTTATCCTATTTCTTTTAACGCTTCCGCCGTGTTTTTTTCCCACGGCGAAACCTACCTTAATAGTATCTGCTGGTAAATATACCATAGATAATTTTGAACTAAACAGTCTTTTTCCTTTATTAAAAACTAAATTGAAATCTTTTTCTTTTTTTAACCTGTTTTCACCAGTCATTTTCTTTAAGCAGAAAGTTTATGACGACCCTTATTTCTGCGTCTCTTTAATACGTTTTTACCATTACGGGTTTTCATTCTTTGTCTAAATCCGTGAACCTTGCTTCTTTGTCTCTTCTTAGGTTGATAAGTTTGTTTCATAATTTTATGTCTCCTTATAAATTATCTCTTTTATTTTTTGCTTTTATATTGTATATAGATTTTTAACTTTTGTCAATTAAATTATGCACTTATTCTAACAGGAAGTACTAAATACAAATACTTATCGTTATTTACACCCTTAATAATACAAGGGTCGATTGCCGTGTTAAGATTAATCGTGATAAATTCATCGTCAATTATCTTTAAGTATTCGCTTAAGTATTTTCCGTTAAATGCAATAGTTAAATCCTTTCCGTTTAATATAATATTAACGTTTTCATTAACCACACCAACTTCACTCTTTGCATTTATAGACATAACGTCTTCTTTAATATCAAATTTAACAACGTTATACCTGTCGTTTCTTGCAACGATTGATGCTCTTTCAATACTTGTTAAAAGTGCTTGTCTATTAACCGTCACAACGTTTTCAAAACTTGGTGGCAAAATGTGGTTATATTTAACGAATTCGCCTTCAATAAGTCTACTTACGATACAAGTGTTTTCAACTTCAACGAAAAGTGAATTGTTTTGAAGGTAAACTTTAATAATATTTTCATCTTTTTCAATAAGCCTTGTAATTTCAGAAAGTGCTCTTGCAGGGATAACAGTTTTGATATCGCCGGTTGCACCAACTTGCTTTTTCATAACTGCCATTCTAAAACCGTCAAGTGCAACTGCTGTTAAATCGTTTCCACTGATTTCAAACAAACAACCCTTTAAGATAGGTCTTGAATCGTCTGTTGAACAAGCAAAAGAAGTTCTTTCAACAAGTTCTTTAAAATCTTTTTGTGATATTTCAAAATAAGTTCCGTTTTCATCTTTTTCGATTACTGGAAAGTTTTCTGCAGGGAACACTTGAAGTTCACTTTCAGAATCAGAATACTTAATTTGAAGACCACCGTCAAACAATCTTGATAATTCCACTTGTTCTTTTTCAAGTTTTTTAGCAAAATCAACAAAGTATTTACCAACGACAACAGTTTCGCCTTCCATTAAAACGTCAGCCTTAATTTTCTTTTCAATAGAAAGTTCCATATCGGTTGCAAAAAGTGTTAAACTATCACCCTTGGCAGTAATCTTAATTCCTTCTAAAACAGGATTTGAAGATTTTACAGAAAGTGCCTTACTAACCTTTAACACTGCATCAGATAAATCAAGACCATCACAAATAAGTTTCATAACTTTATTTCTCCTTTACTTGAGTAAAAAAACAAGAAAATTTTTTAATAATTAATATACCATTTTATTATATAATAAAATGTGGAAAAAATCAAGGCATTAGTGCCATTTATTTTTTATTTTTTTGTTAGATTAAAATAAACCAACTTTTCCTTTTATGTTATGTTTTTTTTATTATTTATTTTTTTAAAAATAGGTATTATTCATAGTATTATGTTTGTGGAAATGTTAAAAAGCCTATATTTATCAATATACATAAAGTGATTTTCTGTGTAGATAACTTTTTTATAACTGACTTATTAAAAGTTAACAAGTTAAAAACAAAAGTTATAACTTAAAAATATTTGTAAATATTATCAAAATGTGTTATAATTTATCTATGGAAAAAATGTTCATTAAATTCGGTATAAAACCGACTGTTAGTCAACTTGAAAAGTTTGAAAAATATTACAATTTATTGATAGAATATAACCAAAAATTCAATTTAACAGCCATAACTGAAAGGGAAGAAGTTATCGTTAAGCACTTTATTGACAGTGTTTTAGGTGTTGATAAGATTGTTGGTAATAAGTTGATAGATATTGGCTCTGGTGGTGGTTTTCCCGCTATTCCATTAAGGATTATGCGTGATGACCTAATGTTGACAATGGTTGAATCAACGGGGAAAAAGTGTGAGTTCTTAAAAACAGTTGTTGATAAGTTAGAATTAACTAACGTTTCCGTTGTAAACGGCAGGGCAGAAGACCTTGCAAAAGACCCTTTATATAGGGAAAATTTCGACGTGTGCACGGCAAGGGCTGTTGCAAGATTAAACACACTTTGCGAATATTGTATGCCGTTTGTTAAAAAAGACGGATATTTCGTTTCATATAAAGGCGAAGCAGAACAAGAAGTTATCGAAGCCAAAAACGCAATCAAAATTTTGGGTGGGGAACTTGACTGTGTTCAAGACTTTGACCTTTTGGGTGCAAAAAGACAAATAGTTTGTATAAAAAAGATTAAAAATACCCCTTTAATTTATCCAAGGGGAAATGGCAAGGAAAGGAAAAAACCATTGTGAGTGAATTTGATTTAGTAAAAGCCTTTTCGGTGTGTATAACGGGGCATAGAGTTGTTGAAAAGGATATTACAAGGGGAGTTGTCGAAAAATATCTAAACGACCTTGTAAACCACAATTTTCACACTTTTTACGTGGGTATGGCACTTGGGTTTGATATGCTTTGTTTTAAGATTTTAGAAAAAATAAGGCTTAAGAAAAAAATTAAGATTGTTGCGTGTATTCCTTGTCCATCACAACCTGATAAATTTAGCGATTTGCAAAAAGAAGAATACTTTAGAATGGTTGAAAGTGCCGATGAAAAAGTGGTGTTAAGTCAAAGTTATACACCGTCTTGTATGCAAAGAAGAAACGAATATATGGTGGATAAAAGTGGGGTAGTTTTAGCCTATTTAAGAAGACAAAAAAGTGGCACAGCAAACACCGTTCATTATGCTCAAAAAAAAGGCGTTCCCATTATAAATATATAATTAAATTTAAATAAAATATAAAAGACTAGTCATAAAACCTTGACTAGTCTTTTTGTTAGTATAAACCTAATAATTTATTTGTTTTCAGTTAAAAAATTCTTATAGCCTGTGCCATACTTAACACATCTGGAAACACGGGATAAAGTGGCAGAAGAAATATCCGTTTTTGCAATAATTTTTTCGTAAGTTTCGCCACTCATCAACAACTTTCCAGCAACAACTCTTTGGTTCATTGCGTTAAGTTCTTTAATGGTGCAAAGGTCGGAAAAAAACTCTTCACAATCCTTTTCAGTTTTAAGTTTTAATATTGCTTGATAAAGTTCGGTATAATCATTATTTACTTTTACCATCTTCATCACCTATATAGAATTTTTTTCACTAATTTCGCCTTCCTTGTCAGAAATGCTTGACAAGAAATGTGCAAGAACTTGTGATTTTGGTTTGTCAAACACTTGTTTTGGCTTACCTTCTTCTTCAACAACACCGTCGTATAAGAAAATAATTTTATCAGAAACGTTTTTAGCAAAGCCCATTTCGTGTGTGACGATAATCATCGTTCTATCTTGGTCTTTAAGTGAACGGATAGCCTTTAAAACTTCGCCAGTTAGTTCTGGGTCTAATGCAGAAGTTGGTTCGTCAAAACACAAAATCTTTGGGTTAAGTGCAAGTGCACGAGTTATGGCAACTCTTTGACTTTGTCCACCAGATAATTCGCAAGGGTAAGAATTGATTTTTTCTTCAAGCCCCATTTGTTTTAACAAAGCAATAGCGTTGTTATCGATTTCTTCCTTTTGTTTTTTCTTGAAAGCGTTAAGCATCTTTCTTCTTTCAGCAAAAGAAATACTTTTATCGGCTTTTAAAGACTTTTTATAATCTTTAATCTTGTCGTTCAATAAAAGAGTTGGCGCTAAAGTGATATTTTTCAAAACGCTATATTGTGGAAAAAGGTTAAAAGATTGAAAAACAAGCCCAAAATTTAGCCTTTTATTGCGAAGTGTCTTTTCGCTATCTTTTTTAGAAGTTTTAGCATCAAAAAGCACTTCGTTATCCAAAGTCATAACGCCTTCGTCTGGTGTTTCCAAAAAGTTAAGCGAACGAAGAAGTGTACTTTTACCACTGCCAGATGGCCCGATTATAGACAAAACTTGACCTTTTTCAAGCGAAAAATCAATGCCTTTAAGAACGGAAACGTTGCCAAAGGACTTTTTGAAATTTTTAATCTCTAAATAAGCCATAGTTTACTCCTTATAAAAAGACATTTTCTTTTCTAAATAACCGAACAGAAGGGTTAAAATGCCGTTGAAAACAAGGTAGAATAGCCCTGCGTATAACAAAGGCGACAAAACGACGAATTCGTTGACTGCGTGCTCTGCTTTTTTATAAAGTTCGATTACGCTTAAGGTAGATGCAAGCGCCGTGTCCTTAACTAAAGTTATAGTTTCGTTGCTGACAGGGGCAAGCACTCTTTTAATGAGTTGGAACAACACAATTTTGAAAAATATTTGTGTTTTTTTCATACCCAAAACCTTGCCTGCTTCATATTGTCCTTTAGGGATAGAATCTATCGCTCCACGGAAAATTTCTGAAAAATAGCAAGCATAGTTTATAACGAAAGCAGTTATAACGAAAACCAAATTCAAACTAGTTATCGTAATACCCAAAGACATAGCAAGTTTTTTATTTAAAATGCCAAACACTTTTGCAGGTACTAAACTAACTAATAAAAGTTGCAACATAAGTGGGGTGCCACGAATTATCCATACGATAGTACGGCAAAGCCACTTTAATGGAAAGAATTTACTTCTTGACCCAAAAGAAATGATTAAACCGAGTGGTATAGATAACACAAGGGTTAAAGCAAATATAGTTAAAGTATTGCTAAACCCTTGTAATAAGTCCCCGAATAATTCGAGAATATCCATAAAATTCCTTTAGTAAAAATTATAATTATAATTATTTTGCGCAAACTGCTTCGCCAGCAGAACCACTTTCAAAGCCGATAACTGCGTCTTTAATATCCATAAATGAACGATACTTATTAGCGTCAGCCTTTCTAATAACAGCAACTTGTCTGTTGAAAAGATAAGGAACAGAAATGCACATTTCAGCGCTTCTTTCTGGGGTAATTGTCATACCGTTCCAAATAAGGTCGATATCGCCGTTTGCAAGTTTTGTTTCCTTTGCGCTCCATTCAATTTCAACCCAAGTAATTGTTATATCGGTTGAATATTTGTTGTTTAAGTAAGAAACAACTGCGTTTGCAAGGTCAACGTCAAAGCCCTTTGTAGGTTTTCCACCTTGAATATCATAGCAGATAGGTGCAAATACTGTGTAGCCGATACTGATTGTGTTAGAATCAAGAATTTCGTTCCAAGAATTATCAGTTGCGTTTTCAAGTGGGTTAGTTGCATCACTTGAAAGTGCAGCAGATGCTTGCATACCATAATTTTCAATTAAAGTTGCATATTCGCCGTTTGCAATAGCAATAAGTGCTTCGTTGATTTTAGAAACAAAAGCCTTGTCAGACTTTCTTCCAGCAATACCATATTCTTCTTGTGCTAAAATAAGGTCGTCAATCATAGTGATGCTATCAGCATATCCACCTGTTGTAGCATAATAGTTTGCCATAACAGAGTCGATAATAGAAACGTCAATAGTACCATTATCAAGTTTAACCAAAGTGTCTAATTGACTTTCGCAAGGAACCCAGTCAGAGCCAAAAGCCCATTCGTCGCCACTTTCTTTTTGACAGGCAGTTAAAGAAAGACAGCAAGCAATCGCTAATGCCATTGCAATAATTGATTTAATAATCTTTTTCATAAAATTTCTCCTAAAAAATGTTTTCACTTTAACACTTTATTGTGATAAAGCATAAGTATTATACTTTATTACGCTAAAGAAGTAAAGTAAATTTCACTAAAAAAAAGAAAAAAAATAAAAAATATTAAAAAAAAGAGCAACTTGCCGTTGCTCTTTTAAGTTTAGATTGTAAAATCAGTTAATTATTGTTGGTTTGCGATATATTCGTTAATTTCAGTGTAAATATTTTGTGGGACGTTAACAGTTGTAGAGTTAATGTTATAGAAAGCATATTCAGTAATATAAGTAGAATTTTCCATGAATTGAATTCTTTTAACTGAAAAACCTTTTTCATATATACTTACGTGTATTTCATAATCAACATCACTTGATTGTCCAAGTTGAACGTAAACGAAAGCCTTTTTTTCGGTGTTATAAGTAAACATTGAATATTGGCTTGAATATGCAGTTGCAAACCCTGTAAGGGTAGAGAAATACATATTTTCTGGCGTCATACCGGTTTCACCATTAATCATAAGTTGTGGTTCTTGACCAGCCGTCGTCATTTTTTGATACATATAATAAACTTCTTCAACTTCAACTATAGCACCCACAATAGATGAAGTGATTTGCGTTTCATTATCGTATGACAAGTCAGTTCCAGTCACATAAATCGCATCTTTAGAAACAAGAATATCTTGACTATTTACGCTTGTAGCAGTAGGGTTATTAGCATCTTCTAAAGTAGTAATGTTTTTCATAGAAAAGTTATTAACTTCTGCTGGAAGAGTAAAAGCAGAAACCCATTGAGTTTCAGTGACGTTTCCTAAATTAGAACCAAGAGATGCATAAGGGTCTTTTTTAGGTGGGTCATTGTCTTTATTAGATGAGCATGCTATCGTTGAAAAAGCAAGGCTGACTAATAATAGACAAAAAGTAATTGCTCTTAAAAATTTTTTCATAAAAATATCTCCTTTATATAATACATATTATATAGTACATACCATAATTATAAAACAATTTTTAAACTTTGTCTATAAAAAAATAAAAATTTTATCTAAAACTAAAAAATAGCAACAAAAACCCCCACTTTATTTAGTGGGGGTGTCTTTAAATTAAAATTTCATCAAAATAATTATTTTTGTGAAGAAAAGTCGGTTATAACGTAATCTTTAAAGTATTTATAGTTATTCTTTTCTGCAAGGTTTTCTAGCACGCCCGTTTTAGCAAAAGTTTCAAGCATAGTATTAACGTTGTCACGAAGTTGGTTTTCACCATCTTGTTTTGCAAAAACTGCACGGCAATAATATTTTTGGCTAAATTCATAAGGAACAGCGCTAGGGTCTGAAGAAACGTTCATTGACACCATAGAATATTCTTCGCTATTTCTTGTGTAATAGAGAGCAAGCAAGGTATCAACGATACCGAAATTAGCCTTGTTAACGTTAACTTGGTGAAGAACTGAAGTTTGACCTCTTTCACAAAGTTCTTTTTCAGCAATATCGGTTAAGTTTTCTTCAAAGAAAGTGTTTGCTGAAGAAAATTCGCTAACGGCAACTTTTTTATCGGTTAAATCACTTAATTGTTCAACAACAGGGGAAGCATAACTGTTCTTAATAAAGCAAAGTGAATTTTCCAAATACCTATAAGAAAAATCAGCCCTTTCATCGTTAAACAACACGCCGTCGGTAAGTCCACCCCAGAAACAATCGATATCGCCGTTTTCAAGCGCAGTATAAACGTCATTAGCGCAAACGATTTTGTTTGTGCCAGATGGTTCAACCAACACGAACTTAACGTTATAGCCAAGTGACTCAAAGGTCAAAAGTGCAAGTTCAGTATTAAAACCTAAAAAGGTTTTTCTATATACGTAGTTAAGTGGTTCATATTCAATAACGCCAACCTTAATGGTTTCAACCCTTGGATTTACAATGGTTGCAGAGTCGATATCGTTCTTTTTGCAAGCCGAAAAAGAAAATGAACAAAATGCAAAAAGAAAAACCGTTAAAAATAAAGATAAAAACTTTTTCATAAAATCTCCTAATAATAATTTACTATATTATTATAAATATGTAAAGCAAATTTGTTAAAAAAGTTAAAAAACAAATAAAAAGCCTTACTCAAAAAGAGCAAGGCTTTTAATAATTAATCGATTAAATTAATCTTTTTTTGCTAAATTCTTATAAGATTCAAGTCTAAACTTACTGTCTTGTTCAGTCTTTTCAAAGAGTTTTTCAGCAAGTTCTGGGCGAGCCTTCATAAGAGAAGCGTATCTAGTTTCACCAAGCAAGAACGCTTTGTAATCACCGGTTGGTTCTTTACTATCTAAAGTAAATGGATTTTTACCTTCGTCAGCGTTCATAGGGTTATACCTATATAATTGCCAGTAGCCACAATCAACAGCCTTCTTTTCTTCGTCTTGTGACTTCATCATATTGATACCGTGGTTGATACAAGGTGCATAGCAGATGATGAGTGATGGACCGTCGTATTTTTCTGCTTCGATAAGTGCGTTCAATAATTGTTGCTTATTTGAACCCATTGAGCATTGAGCAACGTAAACGTAGCCATAACTCATAGCCATCATACCAAGGTCTTTCTTCTTAACTCTCTTACCAGCAGCAGCGAATTTAGCGATAGAACCTGTTGGGGTTGCCTTACTTGCTTGTCCACCAGTGTTAGAGTAAACTTCAGTATCAAGAACTAAAATGTTAACGTTTTCGCCAGAAGCAAGAACGTGGTCAAGACCGCCATAACCGATATCGTAAGCCCAGCCGTCACCACCGAAAATCCAAATTGAAGGTTTAACCAAGCAATCAAGGTTTTCTTTGATGTAGTTCATACAAGAGCATTTTTCATCTTTGATTGCATCTTTAACTAATTCAGCAGCAACCTTTGATTTTTCTGCATCTTCTTTATCAGCAAGCCAAGCGTTGAACGCTGCTTTTGTCTTTTCAGAAACGCATTCCATATTAGCACGCATATCTTCTTCAATCTTAATGCGACGTGCTTTCATAGCAAGGTTCATACCATAACCGAATTCAGCGTTATCTTCGAAGAGTGAGTTAGCCCAAGCAGGACCTTTACCAGCCTTATTAGTTGTGTAAGGACAAGTTGGAGCAGAACCACCGTAAATTGAAGAACAACCAGTTGCGTTTGCAACAATCATTCTGTCGCCGAAGAGTTGTGTGACAACCTTAACGTAAGGTGTTTCACCACAACCAGCACAAGCGCCAGAGAATTCGAAGAGTGGTTTGTTGAATTGGCTTCCCTTAACTGTTGATGGCTTGCAACCTGGGCAAGCAGAAACGTCAACTTCTGGGAGATTTTCGCTATATTCGTAGTTAATCTTTTCTTCTTCAACGATAGAGCCAAATGGAACCATTGTCAAAGCCTTTTCTTTTGCAGGGCAGATGTCAGCACAAACGCCACAACCCATACAGTCAAGTGCAGAAACTTGAATTCTGTATTCATAACCCTTGTTTCCTATCATAGCCTTTGTTGTGAAAGAAATAGGTTTTTCTTCGCCTTCCTTAACAACAGCAGGTCTGATACAAGAGTGTGGACAAACGAACGCACATTGATTACATTGAATACATTTTGATGCATCCCACTTTGGAACGTTAACTGCAACACCACGTTTTTCGAACTTGGTTGTGCCAGTTGGAACTGTGCCGTCTGGGTTAAATGCAGATGATGGAAGTTTGTCACCTTCAAGAGTAAGGATAGGGTGAACGATTTCCTTAAAGTATTTGTTATCAGCAACGTCAGCCATAGGAGCACCGCAAGTTGTGTCTTTCCAAGATGCTGGAACGTCAATCTTAACAAGGTTTGCTTCAGCAGAATCGATAGCGTTGTAGTTCATTTGAACGATAGCATCGCCTTTCTTTGCAAATGACTTGTAAGCCATCTTCTTCATATAATCAACTGCTTGTTCGTAAGGGATAATGTTAGCAACCTTAAAGAAAGCAGATTGTAAAATTGTGTTTGTTCTGCCACGGAGACCGAGTTCTGCTGCAATCTTAATAGCGTCGATAACGTAAAGGTTAATGTTCTTATTTGCGATATCACGCTTAACTTGTGCAGGTAAAACGTCTTCAAGTTCACTTGCAGATTTTGCAGAAGTGTTGAAAAGGAAAGTACCGCCGTTCTTAATGTCGCCTGTCATATTATAACGTGTAATATATGATGGGTTAGAGCATTGAACGAAGTCAGCAGCGTCGATAAGATATGCAGATTGAATAGGTGTGTCACCGAAACGCAAGTGTGAAACGGTTATACCACCAGACTTCTTACTGTCGTAGAAGAAATAACCTTGAACGTATTTATCAGTGTGGTCACCGATAATCTTGATTGAGTTCTTGTTTGCACCAACGGTACCGTCAGAGCCAAGACCCCAGAATTTACAAGAAATAGTGCCTTTTGGAGCAGCATCATATTTTTCGCTAAAGTCAAGTGACGTGTTAGTAATATCATCAAAAATACCAACTGTAAAGTGGTTCTTTGGTTCATCTAATTCAAGGTTCTTATATACAGAATAAATCATTGAAGGATTAAATTCTTTGCTACCTAAACCATATCTACCACCAACAACCTTGATATCTGTCATACCCTTTTCTAAAAGTGCAGAGCAAACGTCAAGATATAAAGGTTCACCAAGTGAGCCGGCTTCTTTAGTTCTATCAAGAACAGCAATCTTCTTAACAGTCTTTGGAAGAGCGTCAACAAAGTAATCGATTGCAAATGGACGATAAAGTCTAACTTTAAGCAAACCAACCTTGTGTCCTTCTGCGTTCATCTTGTTGATTGTTTCTTCAACAGCATCAGCGCCACTACCCATAAGAACAACAACGTTTTCAGCATCAGGTGCACCAACGTAATCGAACAAGTGGTAATTTCTGCCTGTCAACTTGCTAACCTTATCCATCATTTCTTGAACGATAGCAGGTGTTGCTAAATAATATTTGTTAGCAGTTTCTCTGTTTTGGAAGTAGATATCAGAGTTTTGTGCCGTACCCTTTTGAACTGGGTGTTCTGGGTTAAGTGCACGTGCTCTAAATTCTTCGATATCCTTCATATCAACAAGTTCTTTCATTTCTTCGTAATCGATAACGTCGATTTTAGAAACTTCGTGACTGGTTCTAAAACCATCAAAGAAGTGTAAGAAAGGAACTTTTGCTTTCAATGTAGAAAGGTGTGAAACAAGTGCTAAGTCCATAACTTCTTGAACAGAGTTAGAAGCAAGCATAGCAAAACCTGTTTGACGGCAAGCCATAACGTCAGCGTGGTCGCCGAAAATATTAAGTGCGTGTGCAGCAAGTGCTCTTGCACTAACGTGGAAAACGGTTGGTAATAATTCACCAGCAATTTTGTACATGTTAGGAATCATCAAGAGTAAGCCTTGACTGGCAGTATAAGTAGTTGTGAGTGCGCCTGCGATAAGTGAGCCGTGAACAGCACCAGCAGCGCCTGCTTCAGATTGCATTTCAGCAATGTGAAGTTTTTGACCGAACATATTGACTCTACCAGTAGCAGCCCATTCGTCAGCAACTTCTGCCATTGGTGAAGATGGGGTTATAGGGAATATAGCCGCAACTTCAGAGAAGGCATAGGCAACGTGGCTGGCAGCAGTATTGCCATCAATCGTCATTTTTTTCATATTTAGTCCTCCAATAAAAATTAACAATTTTTGTTTTATTTTAACAGCACTATTATAGACTATAAAATTTAAATAGTCAATGGAAAAGAAAAAGTTTTATTTTATTTTATAAAAAAATTTTTTGGGCTAGGTTTTTTTATCAAATAAAAAAATTTTTAACTAATTTTATCTTTTGTCAAATGCTTGTAAAAAATCTGCCGATTTGTTATAATATTTTATTGATGAATAAAACCAAAAGATTTTGAAAAGGAAGAAAGGAATGTCCCTAATCGAATTAGAAAACGTTAGTTTTTCTTACGACAAAAAAATAGACGTTATAAAAAACCTTTCGCTTTGTGTTAACCAAGGCGAATATATTGCTATAATCGGGCATAATGGCAGTGGCAAAAGCACACTTGCCAAACTTTTCAATGCACTCGTTTTGGCTGACAACGGCAAGGTTTTAATCGACGGGCTTGATGCAAGCGATAAAAAGAACGTCTTTGAAATTAGAAAAAGAGTGGGCGTGGTTTTCCAAAATCCAGATAATCAACTTATCGCATCAATAGTTGAAGACGATATCGCTTTCGGCCCAGAAAATTTGGGCATAAACAGAAAAGAAATAGGCGAAAGAATAGATTTTGCCCTTTCTGCAGTGGGTATGCAAAAGTTTAGAAAGTCATCGCCAACAAGGCTTTCGGGTGGTCAAAAACAAAGGATTGCCATCGCTGGCGTTTTGGCCTTAAAACCAAAGGTTTTAGTGCTTGATGAATCGACTGCGATGCTTGACCCACAAGGCAGAAAAGAAGTATTAAAGGTTGCAAACGACTTAAATAAACAACAAAACACCACCGTTATCAACATAACGCACTATATGGACGAAGTTATTACTGCGGACAGAGTTTTGGTTATGAACGACGGGGAAATCGTGCTTTCTGGCACGCCAAAAGAAATATTTACGCACAGGGAAACGTTAAGAAAATGTGGGCTTGAAATCCCACTTGCTTTGGAAATTGCCGATAGGCTTATTGAAAAGGGTATTCCTTTGCCACAAGGCATCTTAACCGAAGAACAGTTGTCGGAGGAATTATGCGCATTGAAACAAAGAATTTAACTTACGTTTATAGCGAAAATTCCAAAGCCTTGTCCTTAAAGGCGCTTGACGATGTGACTTTGACTATTCCCGAAGGCGAATTTTTTGGAATAATCGGTCAAACGGGCAGTGGAAAAACAACCTTTGTTCAACACCTTAACGGACTTATCAAGGTGGGCAAGGACAAGGGCAGTCTTTTTGTTGGCGAATACGATTTAACCGACAAAAAGTGCGACTTTTTGGGGTTAAGAGCCAAAGTCGGTATGGTTTTTCAATATCCAGAACACCAACTTTTTGCCGAAACAGTGTTTGAAGACGTGGCTTTTGGGCTTAAAAATTTTGAACCGAACTTAACTGAAAAAGAAATTGAAGAAAGGGTGAGAGAGTGTATTGAACTTGTCGGTTTAGACTTTGAAAAGGTAAGGGAAAAATCACCTTTTGAACTTTCTGGTGGACAAAAGAGAAGGGTTGCCATTGCAGGCGTTATCGTGTCAAGACCAGAAGTGCTTGTTTTAGATGAACCAGCCGCAGGTTTAGACCCTGTTGGCAAGAGAGATTTTTTATCCCTTTTGCATAAAATTCATTCTACCTTTGCAAAGACAATCATCATCGTTTCACACGATATGAATGTCATATCCGAACACTGCACAAGCGCAGGTGTATTTTCGCACGGAAAGGTGCAATTAGTTGGCACTCCAAAACAAATTTTTGAAAACGTTGAACTGATAGAAAGTTTGGGTTTGGAACTTCCAACAACGGCAAAAATTACGCAAAACTTAAGAAAAGCAGGCATTGAAATTGACTGTGACTTGACGGTAAACGGACTTGTTGACCAACTTACCAAAGGGGGTATAAGATGAAAGACGTTTCTTTCGGGCAATACTACCCAGCCACATCTTTCGTGCACAAAATGGACGCACGAATTAAGATTTTAATAGCCATAGCATATATCGTTGCCGTGTTCATCGTAAAGCAGTTTCAGTTTATGGGATTTTTATCTTGCTTAATCTTCGTTTTGCTTGCAACTTTCTGTTCAAAAGTTCCATTTTTGAAAGTCTTAAAAAGCATAAAAACCATACTATTTTTTATAATCTTATCGGCGATTTTGCAACTATTTTTCAACCAAAGTGGAAAGGTCGTTTTCAAGTGGAATTTTATTAGAATAACCGATTTCGGCTTAATAAACGCAGGCTTTATAATCGCAAGGATAACACTGGTGGTTTTGGGTGCAAGTTTGTTGACTTTAACCACTTCGCCAGTTGAGATTGCAGACGGTATTGAAAGCCTACTTTATCCACTAAAATGGATAAAATTTCCCGTTCACGAATTTGCACTTATAATGAGCATTGCACTCCGTTTTATCCCAACGCTTTTGGAAGAAACGGACAGAATTATCAAGGCTCAAAAAGCAAGAGGTTCGGACTTTGAAAACGGCAACATTTTCAAGCGTGCAAAGGCACTTATTCCAGTGCTTATTCCACTTTTAATCAGTTCGTTTAGGCGTGCTGATGAACTTGCAGACGCAATGGATGCACGCTGTTATTCGGGAAGTAAAAATAGAACAAAATATAAGAAAATGAAACTCACTTTTAGAGATTTAATCGGTGGACTTGTTATCGCTGGTTTGATAACGGGCATTGTGTTCCTTAATACAACTGGTTTTATGGCGGTGGCATTATGAAAGTAAAGTTAATCGTCAGTTATGATGGAACAAATTATTGTGGTTGGCAAGTTCAACCAAACTGCACTTCAGTTCAACAAGTTTTGGAAGATGCGCTCTTTGAAATCACGGGCGAAAGGACAAGAATAACGGGCAGTGGCAGAACTGATGCCGGCGTGCACGCTTTGGGGCAAGTGGCGCACTTTATAACAAATTCTAACGTTCCTGCCGAAAGGTTTTGCCGTGCGTTTAATATCAAGTTGCCAGACGATATAAAGGTGCTTTCAAGCCAAAGGGTAGACGATGACTTTCACGCCGTTGCAAGTGCAAAGAAAAAGACTTATAGATATTCGGTTTACGTGAACCACTCTATTTTGCCATTAAAAGATAGATACGCCGTTCAAATCAAAAAACAGCCCGACCTTGAAAAGATGCAAGACTGTGCTTTAAGTTTGCTTGGCGAACACGATTTTAAGTGTATGAGTGCAAGTGGTGGTGGGGCAAAGACTACGGTTAGAACGATATACGATATAAAAATTGAACAAAAGGGCGAAAGCATTGACTTTTTCGTCACAGGGAACGGATTTTTATATAATATGGTGAGAATTATGGTGGGAACACTTCTTGCAGTCGGCACGAACAAGATAGAAAAGCAAGACGTTTTGGATATGCTTAAAACTGGCGAAAGAAAAATGGGAATTAAAACCCTTTCACCAAAAGGTTTAACCTTAATCAGCGTGGAATATCAATAAAATAAAAATTAAAAAAAGCCATTGCAAAAGCAGTGGTTTTTTGTTTAAAAAACTTGCGATAATTGTGTCAATAGTTTATGACACCCACTATATATAGTTAAGGAAAAGAAAAAATTGCAAAAATAATCAAAAAACAAGAAAAAACCTTGAAAAACGATATAAAAACGCTTGACTTAAAATGCAAAATATTTTAATATATTTAGGCGTTTATAAGGAAAAGTTTGTGAATTTATGAGATTAGCCCTCTCAAAAATTGCCATTTTCGTGTAAGGCAATCCAAACAAAACTTTATAACATTAATATAACTTAAAGGAGAAAAACTCATGAAAACTTATATGGCCCACAACGAAACAGTGGTTAGAAAGTGGTATGTTGTTGATGCAGAAGGCGTTGTTCTTGGTAGACTCGCTTCTAAAGTTGCAGCAATTCTTCGTGGTAAGAATAAGCCTACTTTTACACCAAACGTAGACACGGGCGATTTCGTTATAATTGTCAACTGCGACAAGGTTGCTTTGACAGGTAAGAAACTTGAAAAGAAATTCTACACATATCATACAGGTCACATTGGTGGACTTAAGTCTATTCAATATAAAACCCTTATGGCAAACAAGGCAGACGTTGCTGTTTACGAAGCAGTTAAAGGTATGCTTCCAAAGAACAGCCTTGGCCGTGCAATGCTCAAGAAACTTAAGGTTTATCGTGGGGCAGAACACAATCATCAAGCACAACAACCAGAAGTGCTTAAATTGTTTTAATTGAGGTGTAATTATGGCAAAAGCAACAAGTAAGAAAAAAGTTCAATATTGGGGAACTGGTAGAAGAAAGAAAGCGATTGCTCGTGTTCGCCTTATCCCAGCAGGTGATGGAACAATCACAATCAACGGCAAGTCTGTTGATGAATATTTGTGTCTTGACACATTGAAGTTTATCGTTCGCCAACCATTAGTTTTGGTTGAAGCAGACGCTAAATATGACGTTATCGTTAACGTTTGTGGTGGTGGGTATACTGGTCAAGCTGGCGCTATCCGTCACGGTATCGCACGTGCTTTATTGCAAGCAGAACCAGAAACAAGAGCAGCACTTAAGAAAGCAGGTTTCTTAACAAGAGATTCAAGAATGAAGGAAAGAAAGAAATACGGCTTGAAGAAGGCTCGTCGTGCTCCACAATTCTCAAAGAGATAATTTCAGCCTTATGGCTATTATCAAAAACCCCGAAACTAGAAAAGGTTTTCGGGGTTTTCTTTTTTGCAACGGCTTATATACTTCGTGATACGGGCAAAACTTTATTTTTTCCAAAATACTTGATAAAAATATTCGTTTATGATATACTAATTTTGCAACACAGTTTAATAAATCACGGTACAGGCATACTACTTGGTAAAAGCGTATGCCCTTTATTCCTGTACTGTGGAACTGTGTTGCAACTGTGGGTAATGCGTTTTTCGATGCGTTGCCTATGGTAGCGCATTTTTTTATTTTAGGAGAAAATATTATGAGAAGAAAAATTGCAAATGAAGAAGTTAAAAAAATTCTTAAAAACGCCGTTGATGAAATACATAAGGAATTAGATAGTGAATTTAGGGTTGCTCAAGCGCTAATGAGTGTGGCAGAAGATGAGTTAGTTAAAAGTTTAGACCAAAAACAACTAGCATTATATAAAGAATTTTGCAAAAAAAGAGAAAGTTTTTATATCAAAGCAAGCGAACTTTATAAAAGGGTTGACCAAAAATAAAACGTCAAAAGACCAAGCAAATCTTGGTCTTTTTTAATTTACGGCTTGCACGCTTTTTCTTTTACTCTTTTCACGATTGCATCGTGAGAATTAATTGTGGAAAGCATAGAATTTTGCAATGGTAAAGGTGGGGCAGAAACGCTTTTCTCACTTTTATTTTCTGGCTTTTTACTATTAGTAAAAGAAGAAATTAAATTGCCCAAAAGGTCGCCGTTTGGCGTGGAGTTGCCGTCGGTTTTTTGGTTTTCTGGCTTTGATAGTGAGAAAAAAGAATTTAAAAGGTTAAAAATGCCGAATTTATCCATTTTAATCGCCCCTAAAAAAGAAAAAATTACAAAAAATTATTGCAAAAGTTTATAATATAGGTTATAATATATTAACGGTGTTTTAATAATATACTTATATAAATAATATATTCAGTTAAAATAAAAAAGTTTACTAGTATAAGCGGAGAATTTATGAAAAAGATTTTAGCAAAGATTTTTGGAGTTGTGCTTCTTGTTTGTTTATCACTTGCAATGCTCACAGGCTGTGCTGAAGGCAAGTGGTCTGGCAAAGTGACAATGAAAAACGGCGGGGCTGTTCTATCTAACGGTGGCTTTATTGCTGAAACCGACGAATATCTTTATTTCATCAATGGTGTTGGGGGAACTTATTCTGAAAACAAAATGGGCGAACCATTAAAGGGTGCTCTTTTGGTTGCAGATAAAAACGATTTGTCAAAAACCGAAGTTGTTGTTCCAAAACTTATGGTTGCAAACGATTACAATGCCGGCGTGTTTATCGATGGTGGCTATGCTTACTACGGAACGCCAAGTGTTGATAAGGACTCTTCTGGTAGTGTTGCAAACTACAAAATGACCTTTATGAGAACTAAACTTGATGGTTCTGGCAAAACAGATGAGTTCTTTACACATAAAGAATTCGTTTCTGAATATAGAATCGTTAAAGGCCCACAAGAAAACTCACCTGTTTATATCTATTATTACGATGCTAATAAAACAGCAATCGTTTGCTATAACACTTCAACAAAGAAGGCAACAACGGTTGTTAAAACAGATGACACTGCTCAAGAATCTTTAAATGAATATATGTTCATCAAAAATAGTGAAATAAAAGACATCGTTGGTTTCTGTACTGTGACTGTTTATGAAGATGAATATGACGATAAGGTTGCAGAAAACCCAAGTTATAGCAGAATTACTGCTGGCTACAACAAGGTTTATGCAATCATGGCAGGAAGCACTGAGTTAGTTCCAGTCGTTGACGGTATGGGCGATGTTGATATTTCAAGTGATGACATCACTTATTCGTTGAAATTGCTTGATGATGGACTACTTTTCTTCACAACAACAAACAAAGGTGTTATTAAAGCATTTGTTATAACACAAGCAAACGCAACCAAAGTTGAAGAAGATGATGGCAATATAGTTATCGGTGGTGCTTGGGACACGGCAAAAGAAGTTGTTAACACAGATTATATCAACAAGTCAACCTTGTTCGTTATCCCTGCAAGTGGAAACGTTGAAGAAGTTGTTGCATACGTTTCAGGCGAAAGCAAAGTTTATAAAACAACGTTGTTCGCAAAAGACAATATGACAAAAGAACCTATCGTTGCAAAAGACGTGGTTGGCGAAATGTTGTTCATTAGAGCAGAAAACGGCGGTGAATATTTATATTATTTTGACACTGGTGCTCAATTAATGAAACTTAACCTTGCCGATGCAGAAAAACAAATTCGTATTTCAGAATCAACCGTTTCAACAACTTGGTATGACCCTGAAATAATTGAAATCGATGGAAAAGAATACATGTTCTATTGTGACGATTCAAACTATGGAAAGTCTTACATTAAATATGTTGATATCGATACACAAGCGACTGGCGAAGACACTGACGACGATGACGTAGAAGATAAGTTCTACTTTGCACTTGAAGAAATCAAAGACTTTGGCAAAAAGACTGTTAAAGACCAAGCAGATATATTGTCTTCAAAGATGATTGCCGTTTCAAACTATCTCCCAAGTGGTGGTATCGGTTTTGATGAAGAAGCCGACGCAGAATTGATGGAAGAATATCTCAAGGCAAAAGCGCTTTACGAAGATGAAAACTTGAGTTCAAAGGTTAAAGATAAGGTTTCTGACCAAGCAATCGAAACACTTGAAAAAATCGAAAAGGCTTTTGGAATCGCTGAAAAGTATAAACAACTTGAAGGCATTAGATATATCGTTTCTGCTGATGATGAAGGTGCAGACGAAGTTAAGGCTATTTACGAAACAATTAAAGAAGATTTGAAAAAGTTTAAGGATAGCGATGATAGAGATAAGATTGATGAACTTATCCACAACGAATTGAAATCTCACTACACAAAGGTTATTCAAATATTCGAAGAAACAGAAAAAGACAAAGACTAATATTAGAACAATTTACACAGGTGTTTTGGTTTGTCCAAAGCACCTGTTATTTTTTTGCCAAAAGCAATTCGTTGCACGATTACTTTTTTACAAAATTGTTTTTTCTTGTAAATTAATGTCGAAAAACAGTAGAAAAGCACTAATCAAAATAATTTTGTACAAAATTATACAATTATTTTACAAAATTACCCAAAAATCGCTTGTATTTTGTTTTTAAATGTAGTAAAATGCTTTTGAAAAGAACAAAAAGGGAGTAATCGTTATGCAAAAAAAGAAAATTTATTTATTGCAAGGTACAAAAGAACAAAACCAAGCGTTAAGGGAAAGGTTTTTAGAAACGTTGCAGTTTGAAGTGGTGGGAGAATCTGTGGAAGGTATTTCGGCAATCCCCGCTATTGAAGAAAAGAAACCTGCATTTTTGATAATGGACTTGGTGCTTGCAGGTTATGATGGAATAAGCGTTATTTCCAAAGTCAAAGAATTAAAACTTCCTATTAAGATTATTGTTTTGTCTGCGCTTATGAGTGAAGAAGTGGTCGCAAAGACAATCAGTGCTGGTGCTGATTATTTTATGGCAAAGCCATATAATTTTGATATACTTCTTGAAAGAATGGAAAGTCTTTATTCAAAGGGCGATGCACCATTAAAAGACGTTGTTGAAAACTTTCACGAAATGTCACTAGAAGAAAAAATCAGCAAGATTTTTATTAACGTTGGAATTCCACCACATATCAAGGGTTATTCCTTTTTAAGAGAAGGCGTGGTTATGGCTGTTAAAGACCCTGAAATTATAAACAACATTACCAAAAAACTTTATCCACAAATTGGCGAAAAGTATAACACAACTTCTTCTAAGGTTGAGCGTGCAATTCGCCACGCCATTGAAGTTGCGTGGAATAGGGGCAGAATAGATAGTATAAACAGTATATTAGGTGTGCGTGCATATATCGGCGCCGATAAACCAACAAACGGCGAATTTATCGCACTTATTGCTGACAAAATGCTACTTGAAAAAGCATAAAAAAGTGGGCAAAAAGGGGCTTGATATAAAAAATTATAAAAAAATTAAAAATTTTTGAAAAAACAGTTTACAAATTCTCTATATGTATATATAATATAGCAAGTCAAATATATTAACAGATTTGACCAAAGAACAATATATATGATATATATGGAGAAATTACTATGCCAGGAGATTATATCAAGTGCCCAAGATGTGAATTAAATTACATCAAAAGGGGAGAAGAATATTGCGCAGTTTGTAAGGCTGAACTCAAAAAAGGCCCACAATTAGTTTTCGCTATTGACGATGAAGATGATAACGAACTTTTAGAACTTTGTCCTGTTTGTCATCAAAACTACATTAAACCGGGCGAAAAAATGTGCGCAAAGTGTTTAGATGAAAAAGAATACAAAGATAATCGTGAAGACCCAGATGATGAATCGTGGAAGGAATATCTTGACAACGACGATGACGAAGAAGAGGAAGAAGACGAAGAAATGCTTTCTTTAAACAAGTTGGCTGAAGAAGAAGGCGACTTGCTTGAAGAAGAGGAAGAAGACATCGAAGAAGAAGAGATGGACGACGACTTTGATATTCCTGAAGTTAACGAAGCAGACTTCGAATATGACGAAGACGAAGAAGATGAAGAAGACGAAGAAGACGACGAAGAAGATTTCTAATCGTGTATAAATTTTAGAAAAAGTGCAATAATCTATATATGATTAAAAGCACAACTTCTTTATCACAAGTAAAAGACAGCATAAAAAATATGCAAAGCAAGTCGGTTTCGGTCACCATAAACCTTGGCAGAAACAAACTGGTTAATTTTATCGGCAAGGTTGAAGGTGTTTACCCTGCATTATTCACCATAAGCCCTATTGACAAGGCGTTCAAGGGCAAAACCACTTATTCTTATTCGGAATATATGTGTGGAAGGGTTAAACTAAAGCAAATTGACGGACAATGATTATTAAAAATAAGGCACACTCAACAGTGTGTCTTTTTTTATTTGTAAAATAAAACAAGCATAAAACGATAAACCCTTTAATATACTTTTATAAAAACGGAAAATATATGGAGGGGTTATGATAGAACCTGTTTTTGAAAAGATAAGTTTAAGCAAAAGGATACCACAAATACAAGAGCAAATTAAAATTGAGTGCAAGACTGCAGTTAGTGTCAGCGAAATTGCAAGAGTTATCAGCATATCGCCTTTTGCTGTGGTGGAAAAGGGCGAAGTTAGTGTGGGCAAAGTAAAATATAGTGGCAGAGCGCTTTTTTATATATGTTATACGGATAATGAAGGCGAAATCAAAAAGTGCGAATGTGGTTATGAAATTAAGGGCGAACTTGAAAGCGAAAGCATTTTAGAAGATAGCAAAATCAGTTTGTCTGCACAAGTGGAAAAGGTTGAAAAGGACCTTTCTTCTTCATACCTAGAAATCAAAGCCATATTGCAAATTGTGGCAAAAGTGGAACAAACTATAACAAAAAGTGCCTTGGTCGGTGGGGATAAAATCTTTGCTTTGGAAAACCAAATTCAATCGGTCAGTGGGTTGGGGCTCTGTTATGGAGCATATCCGTTAGAAGAAGAATTTGAACTTTCTTTCCCCGTTCAAGAAGTGTTATACCATAAAGCCGAAAGCACGATAACAGCCGTGCAAAGTGGAATGGGCTCAATTATTGTTGATGGTCAAGTACTTTTGTCCCTTGTATTGTTGCAAAAAAACGATAAAAGGGATATAATAAAAGAAACAAGAACTTTGCCATATCGTATGGAAATTGAGTGCGAAGACGCTATGCCAAATATGCAAGCCGTGGCATTTGTAAGCGAAAAGTCCATTAGCACCGACGTTGCCGTTGATGAAGAAAACGGAAACAGCGTTCTTAGAGTAAGCATTACCTTGCAGTTTGAAGGTCAGGCTTACGTTAACAGCACGATTTCGGTTGCAACCGATGCGTTTTGCACCGAAAACGATATAGACTTAATCAAGGAAGAATGTTTTCAATACAACTTGCTTGAAACAAGGTCTTACAACTTCAACCTAACCACCCGTGCGCAAACCGAAGAAATTGCTTTGGGTGCAACTATAGCCAGCGTTTGTGCCGAAAACGTTTCGATAACCGAAGTTAATTGTGGGTGTGAAGGCTTGCAAATTACAGGCGTTTATAGTGCAGTGGTATATTTCAAAGACAGCGAAAACAGACTTTTTTCAAGGCAAGTTTTTGCACCTTTTGAAAAGAAGTTAGACGGCGAATTCAACTGTCAAACAGAGTTTGAAATAAAGGCAAAGGCATATTCTGGCAGAGCAAAGATTTTGTCTGCGACTGAAATTGAACTTGACGGCGAAGTTTATTTGACCGTTTATCCACTTGAAAAAAATTGTTTCTGCTTTATTAACGACCTTAAGGTCTTGGGCGAAAAACAAAACAACCCTTGTGCCATTAGCGTTTATTTGGGGACGGCGGGCGAAGAGTGTTTTTCACTTGCAAAGCGCCTTAACGTTTGCCCACAAACTTTAATTGAAACAAACAAAGACTTGCAATTCCCACTTTCTGGAAAGGAACGCATCGTGGTTTATAGACAAAAATAGCACGTTGTGTTTATAACATAATATAAGGACTACTTATGAAGAAAATCAAAATAAAAGCACGTGCAAAAATCAATCTTACTTTAGACGTTGTGGGGGTAGAAGAAAAATATCACAACCTTAACACACTTGTTTCTACCATTGATTTATACGACACGATAGTTATAAAAAAGCGAAAAGATAGACTTATAAACCTTAAGATGAAAGGTTTTAAAGTTGATTCGCCTATTGTGGAAAACAATGCGTATAAAGCGTGCAGATTGTTTATGCAAATTTTTGGCACGACTGGTGCTGACATAACCGTTGACAAAAAAATACCTATTGCTGGTGGACTTGGTGGCTCAAGTGCTGATATTGCAGGCGTTCTAAACGGCTTGAAAGAGTTGTATGAAGTTAAGGAAAGCGTTTTGCCACTTGCAAATGCTTTGGGCAGTGATTCAGGATATCTTTTGACTGGTGGATACGCCGTTTTAACTGGCCGTGGCGACAAAATTGAACAGGTTAATATTGACAAAAAACTACACCTGCTCATAATAACCGAAAACACACCGATATCGGCAAAGGAAAGTTATAAAATTTTTGATAAGCAAAACAAAACCTATGTCCCTTGCACCAAAATCGCACTAAAGGCAATGGAAAAGAAAGATTATCAACTCTTTTTTAAGGCATTGAAAAACGATTTGTATCCAGCGTCTTATGAAATTTTCCCAAAACTAAAGGAAAACATTTCAGCGCTTAAAAACGGCAATGCAGACGCCGTGTTGATGACTGGCAGTGGCAGTTCGGTTTACGGACTTTTTGAAAGCAAAAAGAAAAGGAACAAAGCCTATAAAAAACTTGCACCTTTCTTTAAGGAACAATTAATAAAGACCCAAACAAATTAAATATAAAAAACTTATTAAAGCCTATCGCAATTCACAAAAAAGTGAAAAGCGGTGGGCTTTTTTCGTTGCAAAAAATTAAGGTATAAAAATTAAACTATGTGTCAATAAACAATATTACTAATATAAAAAGGGGAAAAATCAGTATGAAAAAAGCGTGCATAAGTTTTTTAATTATCGCCATAATAGTTTTGTCGGGAATAGGTCTATTATCTTATGAGGAGCAACCGCACAAGGAGTATCTTAGGATACATATCCGTGCCAACTCAAACCTAGAACAAGACCAACAGGTTAAATATATCGTTAAGGATAAAATCGTAGATTTTCTTACGCCTTTTATTGCAGAGTGCAACACAAAGCAAAAAGCCCAAAACCTTTTACAAGATAACCTTAAAGCAATAGAACAAGTGGCGTTAACTTCGTTAAGGGCAAACGGTTTTGATTATTCGGTTAAAGCAAGTGTAAGAGAAGAAAAATTCCCCACTCGTGTCTATGACGGCGTGTGTTTGGAAAGTGGTTTTTACGATGCCTTAATAATAGAATTAGGTTCTGGGCAAGGCGACAACTGGTGGTGCGTTGTTTATCCACCGTTGTGCTTTACTGATGGTGGCACAAGTTGCGTTTATAGAAGCAAGATTTTGGATATTATAAACGACTTTTTTAATAAGGAGAAAACAAAATGAAAAAAATTATTAAAATGCTTGCAATAGTTTTAATGTTTGTTTCGCTTGGCGTTTCGGTCGGCACTATCTTGCCTATACAAGAAAAAACGCAAACAGTTTACGCCGTGGTTATAAAACAAGGCAATCGTGGTGAAACGGTTAAAACTATTCAACAAAAATTGAAAAACTGGGGATACTATAAAGGTGCGGTTGACGGCATTTTTGGGCCACAAACCAAAGAAGCCGTTAAATACTTTCAAAGAAAGAACGGCTTGACCGTCGATGGAATTGTTGGGAATAAAACCCTTTCTGCTTTGGGAATTAAGGGTTCATCTAATCAAACTTCATCGTCTGGGTATAGCGACGCAGATATAAACCTTTTGGCAAGGCTTATTTACGGCGAAGCAAGGGGGGAATCTTACGTTGGACAAGTGGCTGTTGGTGCTGTGGTATTAAACAGAATTAAAAGTTCTTCGTTCCCAAACACTATGTCGGGGGTTATTTATCAAAGATACGCTTTTACAGCCGTTGACGACGGGCAGATTAACCTTTCGCCAAACGCCACGGCAAGAAAGGCTGCACTTGACGCAATGAACGGTTGGGACCCATCTTACGGTGCACTTTATTACTATAATCCAAAAACGGCAACTAGTTCGTGGATTTTTTCAAGAAAAACCACCACGACCATAGGAAACCACGTTTTTGCAATTTAAGGGGGAAAGTATGGAAAAAAAGAAAAATAATGCTTTAGAAAAAGCCGAAAAAGCGCAAGTTGACGTTAAACAAAAAAAGGCAAAGCCTAAAAAAATGACGGCTGAAAAGAAAAAAGAACAACAACGCTTAAACAAACAACAAAAACTTAAAGAAAGGGAAGAAAAAAAGGCTAAAAGACAACAAGTTCTTGCCGAAAAGAAAAGAATACAGGCTCAAAAAAGGGTTGAATTAGCAAAGATTAAGGCACACAAAAAAGCCGAAAAAGAAAAGGCGAAAGCCACAAGACTTCGTGAAAAAAACAGAAGAAAGTTGGAAGTTAAAGAGAGAAAGGCTCAATTAAAAAAAGAGCGTCTTGAAAGAAAGCAAATGCTTAAAAACGAAAGCAAGAAAGAAAAGCAAAAAAGAATAGCAATGGAAAGAAGGGCAAAGAGAGAACAAAAAGAGCAAATTAGAAAAGAAAAAGCCCAAAAGCGAAATCAACTGCTTGCTGACAAAAAGGCAAGGCGTGAACAAAAAAGACAGGATAAGAAAAAGAAAAGAGAACAAAACAAGGGTTTTGGGGGCTGGCTTGCAGCCGTTATTTCACTTGGTGTTGCAACCCTTGTTTTAGCATCGGTTTTAACCTTTACAATGCTTATGCCAAGCACCAACGACACAATGCTTAACGCAGGGTATGAAAGGGCGTTTTACGACGTGGTTGAACAAGTTGACAACATAGACTTAAACCTTTCTAAAATTCTTGCAAGTAAGGATAAGGGGGCTGTACAAAAATATCTTGTCAACACGGCTATCAACAGCGAACTTGCCGAAAGCGATATTCAAGCCCTTCCACTTCACGATGAAAGCAAGTTCTATACTGCAAAACTTATCAACCAAATCGGTGACTATGCAAAATATTTGAACAACAAGATAATCGATGGCGAACAAATAACTAAAAGCGATAGAGAAGGCTTACTTCAACTTTATCAAGCAAACCTTTCCTTAAAACAAGCCTTGCAAAAGGTGACAGAAGAAATGGGTAGCGATTATTCTTTTGCATCGCTTGATAAGGCTAAAAGCAACGACATCTTGCTTTCAACTTTAGATGAACTTGAAAACTTGTCCGTTCAATACCCAGAACTAATTTACGACGGTCCTTTTTCAGACGGACTTTTAGAAAGAACGGTTAAGGGTATTTCTGGCGAAGAAGTTTCTTTTGAACAAGCAAAGGAAGTTTTTGCAAAAGCCTTTAACGATTATTCTTTTTCAAAAATTAGTCAAGCGGGTGAAACCAACGCCGTTATAAATTGCTATAACATTCAAGGCGAAATAGATGGCGAAGTGCTCTTTGCACAAATCAGCAAAAAGGGTGGAAACCTAATAATGTTTTCTTATGCTGGGGATTGCAACAATACCGTTGTTGACCAAGAAACAGCCATTGAAAACGGACTTAAGTTTTTAGAAAAGTTGCAAATTAAAAATATGCAAGAAGTGTGGATAAACTTAACTAATAACGTTTATACCATTAACTATGCAGGAAACCTTAACGGCGTGGTCGTTTATCCTGATATGATTAAGGTTAGGGTGTGTGCTGAAACGGGCAAGGTGATAGGCTTTGAAGCAAGCGAATATTACACAAACCACACGGCAAGAACCATTTCTGCCCCAAGTATTTCAGTTGAGCAAGCAAAACAAAAACTTGTTGATAACTTTGTTATAAAGGGTTCAAGAAAAGCACTTGTTCCTATCGGCAACGAAAGTGAAAAACTTTGTTATGAATTTTATGGCGAAGTTCAAGAACAAACTTATTACGTTTATATCGATGCAACAAACGGCAGACAAGTTCAAATGTTTAAAGTAGTAGAAGGCACCGAAGGTGAGTTTTTAATGTAAAATACTGCGAATCACTGTGCGTTTTGTTCGGTTGCATACCATAAAAAGTATGCGCCCTTACAAGAACGCACCCCAACTCATTATTATGTATAAAAATTAGTTAGTTGGGGAAAATAATCTTATCAAAATTAAAGGAGAGTTATTATGGATAACAATATGTTGACAACAAAAGAAGCCACGCTTATTTCCGATTTATTAACAATGGAAGAATGTGCGTGCAAAAAAGCAAGACTATATTCAAGAACGCTAACCAACGAAAAGTTGGCGCAAAAATTTAAGAAGATTGCAGACAATCACGAAATGCGTTTTAACGCACTTTTTGAGTTGTTATAAGGGGGTAATATGAGCAATTATAAAGCAGAAATCACGCTAAATGAAAAAGACAGTTTACAAGATATGCTAAATCTTGAAAAGAGCCTTGTTAAAATTTATTCAACGGCTATGACCGAAGGTTGTTCAAAAGGTTTTAGAAATCAAGTTAGGGACAACTGGGAAACGGCAACCGAAGACCAAATGAACGTTTTCTTGCTTATGAGTGAACTTGGTTATTATCAAGTGGAATCAGCGCCAGAAACAATGCTTTCTGAAAAACGCAACACTTTCAGCAAGGTTAAGCCACAATTAAGTTAAACAAAAAAACCACGGATAACCGTGGTTTTTTGCTTATAATTAAATTCATAAATCATCAGGGTTTTATTTTTTCTTACTTTTTACAACTTGCACGATAATTATTGAAAGGCAAAAGGTTAAAATACTTATGCCTATTAAAATTGCACAGTTCATAAAAAACTGTTCGGGAAGTGCCTTTATAATTTCTGTTTCCCTTGCATCAAATTGCCAGTTGGTTTTGTTTGGAAAGAATATCAAGTGAAAAACGATAAACACGCTTGTAAAATCAATCACGGCAAAGATTGCGATTATAAGTATTAAAGAAAGAATAGAAATCGCCGAAACAAAGGCAGGGTGCATCTTAAAAGGACGGCAAAGAGTTATCCACCCTGTCTTTTTTAAGATAAAAGTCAAAATCAAAATTGCACTTGAAGTTATCAACACTATTAAGTTAAGGTTGAAAAGTTTCTTGCAGTCGGCAAAGTGTGATGCCCCTTCTTGTGAATAGTAAAACACGCCCGTGCCAAAAGGTCTATTTGGCAAAGTCAAATAGTTCAAAACTTGGTCGTAAGCCCCCTTAATTTGTTCAAAGGAATAACCCGTTATTTTTGGCAAATCAAGAGCGTTTATTTGCAGATAGTAAAAAAATCTGCAATAAATAGGCAAACCTATTGAAAAAGTTATTATGAATAAAGAAAGTGCCACGATAAAAAGGGCAGTAAATAATTTATTTTTCATTTTTCACCTATAAACATTTTAACATAGGCGAGTTTAATTGTCAAAAGAATAATAAAAACGCTTGCCAAAACGATTAAAATAATGTATACTTTCAAACAAGAAGGTTTTCGGACAACACTTCTATAAAACAACCGAAAGAATAGATTATTTTAGTCTTCTTTTTGGTGGTTTTTGACTAGTCCAGAAAGGAGATTTTTTATGTCAAACATCACAAAAAAAATAGTTAGAGCAGGTCTTATTGCCGGTATGTACGTGGTTTTATCCTTGCTGACTTTCCCTGTTGCAAGCGGTGCAATTCAGTTTCGCCTTTCAGAAGCATTAACCATTTTGCCACTATTTTTCATTGAATCAATCCCAGCATTATTCGTTGGGTGTCTGCTTTCAAACCTTATCACAGGCTGTATTATTTTAGACGTGTTTTTGGGTAGCACCATAACACTTGTTGCTAGTATTTTAACTTTTTTGGTGGGAAAAGTTTTTAAACAAAACGCACTCAAAATCATACTTGGTGGTTTTTTTCCAGTCGTGCTAAACGCAGCGTTTTTGCCACTTATTTGGATTGTGGCATACGGCGTTATTGAATACGTTTACTATTTGCAAGTGATATTTTTGCTTGTTAGCCAAGGCGTAAGCATATATGCAATAGGCACACCCTTATATTTTGCAGTCAAAAACAAATTGATAAAATAAAGCAAAAGTCCAACACTAAAAAGTGCTGGACTTTAATTTTTTAAGTTAGTCGATAGTTCTAAACGGATGATAAACCGCCCAGTAAAAGATTAGCCAAATTGCTGAAATACCAACTAAAGAATAAATTATACGTGAAATGAGTGCCATATTGCCGGCGCCAAAAAACATCGCCACAAGGTTGAAATTAAACAAACCGATTAACAGCCAAACAAGTCCACCTATAATTACAAGCGTAAATGCAATTATCGTTGTAATTTTCATATTTTACCCCCTAAATAAAGTATTTGCAAACTTAAAAAAGTTATACAAACAAAGGGTGCAAAATATAATAAAAGGTGAAGATTAAATCAATGCGTTTTCCAAAACCAGTTTATCAAAAGAAATTTGTTCAACAAAATCGCTTTGTGTAAAACGTACAACGTTATATTTGGCATAGTTGAAAAGATGCGTTTTAATAAGCACAGGTGTGGCGATATCAAGGTTTTCGCATATCTCTTTTAGGTATGAAAAGAACTCTGAATAGTCCATTTCGTCAAACTTTTCAAACATATATTGATTTAGGATTTTATCCTTTTTCATAACCTTTGCCCAAATTCTTATCATATTATCTCCTTAAGCATGATAATTGTATCATAATATAAGCAGAAAATCAAACTTATTGATTGACAAATGATATTAAAATATGTACAATATAATAAAATACTATGCTTTGTTTTAAGGGGTAGCATATGATTGATTTAGAAAGACAACTTATCCAATTGTTAGGCGAAAATGCCAGATATACTTTTAGTCAACTTGCATCTATTACTGGTGTTAGTGAAGACGACGTTAAAAATGCCGTTGCTAAACTTGAAAAGGACGGCGTTATCGTTAAGTATTCTGCAATTATCAACACCGAAGCAATGGAAGAACAAGATAAAAAGGTGCAAGCGCTTATCGAAGTTAAGGTTGCGCCACAAAAATTAAAGGGCTTTGACAGTTATGCTGAAGAAATTTATAGTTTTAAGGAAGTTCAAAGTCTTTACCTTATGAGTGGTGGTTTTGACCTTGCTATTTTCGTTGAAGGAAAAAGCATCACCGACATTGCAAAGTTCGTTTCTGAAAAACTTTCTGTCATCGACGGAATTGCAAGCGTTCAAACGCATTTCATTTTGAAAAAATATAAGATTGAAGGACACGTTGCACACAATGGCGACGAAAGAAGACAAGTAGTTCAAGCATGAGAGATTTTTTAAGCGAAAAGGCTAAAAACATCAAGCCTTCTGGAATACGAAAGTTCTTCGATATCGTAAGCGAAAGGCAAGACGTTATTTCTCTTGGTGTGGGTGAACCCGACTTTATTACCCCTTGGGATATAAGGGAAGCAGGAATTCAAACCATTAAAAAGGGATATACCCAATATACGTCAAACAAGGGCTTGCCTGCGTTAAGGGAAGAAATTTCACAATATTTAAAAGTAAATTATAAGGTCGATTTTTCTGCAGACGACACCATTATAACCGTTGGTGCAAGTGAAGCTATCGATTTGGTTTTGCGTGCCACGATAAACGAAGGGGACGAAGTGCTTATACCAGACCCTAGTTATGTTTCTTATAAACCTTGTGTTGAACTTAACGGTGGCGTGCCTGTTGCCGTACCTTGCGACGGGGCAAACGGCTTTAAGTTGACAAAAGAAAACTTGCAAAAAGTTTTGACCAAAAAGAGTAAAATTTTAATTTTCCCATACCCAAACAACCCAACTGGTGGGGTAATGGAAAAGGAATTTATTGAAGAAATTATTCCACTCATTATAGAACACGACCTTTTGGTTGTTTCCGATGAAATTTACGCTGAGTTAACCTATGGTGCAAATCACACTTCTATCGCAACTTTTAGTGAGTTAAAAGATAGGGTTGTGCTCATAAGTGGGTTTAGTAAAGCCTTTGCAATGACAGGTTGGCGTGTGGGATACGTGTGTGCACCAAAGCCTATTTTGGACACAATGCTTAAAATCCATCAATACGCAATAATCTGTGCGCCTATTTTTTCACAATACGCTGCACTTGCTGGCTTGAAAAAGGGCAAACTTAATAATTATAGTGACGTTAACGAAATGCGTGCTGAATACGACAGACGCAGGAAGTTTATGTATAAAACTTTTACGGATATGGGGTTAGAGTGTTTTGAACCAAAAGGTTCTTTCTATATCTTCCCATCAGTAAAAAACACCGGTATGACTGGCGAAGAATTTGCCACGGCACTTTTAGAAAAAGAAAAAGTTGCAGTTGTTCCGGGCGATGCTTTTGGTGAATTTGGCAAGTATTACGTGAGATGCTCTTATGCTTATTCTATGAAGAACTTGGTTGAAGCAACCGAAAGAATTGCAAACTTTGTTAAAGGTCTTGTCCCTTCACAAAAACAATAAGATAACAAATTGTTTTCAGTGGCAAAACTTAAAGGAAAAGACTTAAATAATTTTTAGAGGAAATTATGGAAAAGATTATAGTAGTTGGCGCAGGTTTTTCTGGCGCAACCATCGCAAGACTTTTTGCTGATAGTGGCAAGGAAGTTGTTGTAATAGATAAAAGAGAAACCATAGGTGGTAATGCCTATGATTTCTATGATAGAAACAATATTTTAGTTCAGCCTTACGGCCCACACATTTTCCACACCAACGAAAAGAAGGTTTTTGACTTCTTGTCAAACTTCACAGAGTGGGAAAAATATGAACACAGAGTGCTTGCTGCAGTTAGAAAGGATAAGTTCGTGCCAGTTCCTTTCAACCTAACTTCACTCTTTATGCTCTATTCAAAAGAAAAGGCAGAAAGAATAAAGAAAATTTTAATCGATGAAATCGGTATGGATAAAAAAGTCCCTATCCTTCAACTTAAAAAGCACAACAATGCAGAAGTTAGAAGATTTGGCGACTTCGTTTATAAGCACATTTTCTATATTTACACAATGAAACAATGGGGCTTTAAGCCAGAACAACTTGGCACAGAAGTTATGAACAGAGTGCCTGTTTACGTGTCTGAAGAAGATAGATATTTCACCGATGAATATCAATTTATGCCAAAGCAAGGCTTTACTGAACTTATAAAAAATATGCTTTGCCACCCAAGAATTAAAATCAAACTTGGCGAAGATGCAAGCAAGGAAATTTCTATTAACGACGACCAAATTTATTATGGCAATCAACTTCTTGACGGCATACTAATTTATACTGGTTGCGTTGACGAATTGTTTGACTATAGATACGGTGTGTTGCCATACAGAAGTTTGAAATTTAAGTTCGAAATGGTTAAAAAGCCATCTTATCAACCAGCAGCCGTTGTTAACTACACAACTTCTCATAAATATACAAGAATAACCGAATTCACAAAGTTCACTTGCCCACCACAAGACAACACGGTTATCGTAAAGGAATATGCAAAGGCGTTTAAGAAAGGCAAAAATATTCCTTACTATCCTATCCCTATTGAAAAGAATAAAGAGCATTATCAACAATATAAAGAACTTGCTGACAAGTGCAAGAATTTATATTTGCTTGGCAGACTTGCAAATTATAAATATATCAATATGGATATTGCCGTTAAAAACGCAATGGACTTATTCGATGAGATAAACGGAATAGAAGAATAAAATTCTAATCAAAAAAACCAACAAAAAAGGTGTGTTCAAAACTTTGAACACACCTTAATTTTATGTTTTTTAATTAAATTCATTAATTAATCTATTGCTTGCGCATTGCTTTCTTCTTTAATTTCTTCTTCAACCATTTCGGTCAAAGAGTCAATGTCCATAGAAAGTTGAGAAGTTTCTTCAATTTGTTCGCCATCATTTTCCGTTTGGGCTTGCAGTTCAGCACTTTCTTTTTGTGCCTGCAGTCTTTTTGCCACTTTTGCATCGTATCTTTTCCTTACGGTCACGTAAAGGAAACCGATAATAATGGTGCTATAAAAACTGAAAAGTCGCCAAACAATCATTGCAGGGAAGGCAAGACCAGCATACAACACGCTTTCAAAAAGAACGAAGAAAGAAAGGTCTGCCGCACCAGAGTTTCCAGGGGTTGGAATAAAGGTTATTGATGCAAACAAGATAAAGCAGATAGAACAAATGATTATCCACTCTGTTATAAAGTGTAAACCCAAATCAAAACCAAAGCCCTTAAGAACAAAGTACGCAATAGAAACGTTTGCAATGTTTTCGCAAAAACTAAATATTGTTATCAATATAAAAACGAAGGGGCTTGACGCAAGTTTTTTCAAACAGTGTGAGTTGTGAACAACCGTTTTAATAGTGGCTTGCAAAGTTTCTTCAGGTTTTTTAACGATGCGAAGTTTTGTGCCTAATTTTATTACCAAATACACAAGTTTTGCACCGATTTTTGGCATAAGTGAGAAGAAAATAACCAAAGTTGGCACGAACAAACAACAGCAAAGCCCAACAATAGTCAAAGTGAAGAACGCAGGTGGAAGAAGGTTGGTTAAAAACGCTGGTGCACCGTATATGTTTTGCTTGAATAAAATAAGGGATACAATTCCCAAAATAACAAAGGCAAGTTGGTTCATAAAAAACGATGCGATAGGAATTGACGTTGCAACCCCACTATGTACGCCGTGTTTTGAAAGGTGATAAATTTCAAAAGGTTGACCACCAACGGCAAGTGGTGTGACGTTATTATAATAAGTGCCGATAATCGCCGTTTCCATACAAGTGATAAAGTGTGCCTTTTTGGTCATAGACTTGCACATTACAACGTTTTTCAAGCCCTTAAAGAAAAAGCCCAAAAACAAAGAGAATATTGCAAGCAAGAAAAACAAAAGCCCCGTTGAGAAAATTTCCTTAAAATGCTCTTTAGAAGGGAAGTTTTTATTTACGAAGAAATCTTTATACGCAGTATAAACAAAAACCCCACCCATAAAGACGATAAAAATGATGGTGGTGATAATTTTAAAGAGTTTTTGTCTTTTGTCTATGTTTTTATCGTGTTCTTTAATACCAAAAACCCTTTCAGCGATATCCTTTTTCTTGGCTTCGCGTGAAGATTTTTCTTCAACGAAATCGGCCTTTTGGATAGGCTGATTTAAATATTCCGCTTCGGGAATATCCACAATTTCAGGTTCGTTGGTATGTTTGTTTACTTCTATCTTTTTAACGACAGAAGTGTCGATAATCTTTTTCTTCATAACAAAACCATTATATAAGAAAAACAATTTAAAGTCAAGGGTATGTAATAAGCATAGTTAAAATATAAAAAGCATTATAAATGAACTTGACATATTTGTAAATATATATTACAATAGCCATATCAACCAAGGAGAAATTTTCTTTTGAGAATAGCATTATTTACGGACAGTTTTGTCCCTGGTATAGGTGGAACGGAAAACGTTGTTTTAAGACTTGCAACAGAGTTTAGCAAGGATAACGAAGTGCTTGTCGTTGCACCAGATTACCATAAACCTTTTGACGATAACGCTTTGCCTTTTAAGGTGGTTAGGTCAAGGGGTATAAGAGTTAGCAAAAACGAAGTATGGGCATTCCCAGGTCTTGGCAAGAGAGTTAAAAATGCGCTTGATGAGTTTAAGCCTGATGTCTTGCACGTACATACGCTTGGCACTATGGCTGGTTATGCCATAAAATATGCAAGAAAGAACAATTTGCCAGTGATAAGCACAGTTCACACAAAGTTTAAGTATTGTTTTGACCACGTGGCAAAATTCCCACCACTTGTTAAATATTTGCTAAACAGAATTACCAAAAGGGCAAACAAAGTGGATATTGTGACTTCTGTTTCAAATTCTATGATTGCAGAATTGAATTCTTACGGCTTGAAAAAGGACGTGACTATAATTAGAAACGGAAACGACATTAAAGAAAACTTGCAAGTTGAAAAGAAGAAAAACGATAAGTTCACACTTTTATACGTTGGTTTGATTATCGATTATAAAAATTTGGGTTTTTCGCTTGAAGTGTTGAAAGAACTTAAATCACTCAACGACGATTTCGTTTTCTATATGGTTGGTCGTGGTGCACACGAAAAGAAGTTTAGAAAATACGCTAAAAAGTTAGGTTTAGAAAACAACGTTGTTATGACAGGTGCTATAACCGACAAGCAAAAACTCAAAGAGTATTACAACAAGGCAGACTTATTGTTATTTACAAGCGTGTTTGATAACGACAGTTTGGTGCTTATAGAAGCGGCAGAAAACAAAGTGCCAGCAATCGTTTTGGAAAACACAGGTTCTGCTGAAAGATTTGTTGATGGACAAACGGGCTTTACGGCAAGTGTTGACAAAAAGCAGTTTGCTCAAAAAATTGCAGACTTAATGAAAGACAAGGAAAGTCTTGATAGAGTGGGCGAAAGGGCGATTGAAATTTGTATTTCTTGGAAAACAATCGTCGATGAATATTTGGCTGTTTATGAAAAGGCAATCCAAATGAAAAAATAATAAAAAACAAAGGCTAACTGGAAATCAGTTAGCCTTTAATTTTGCTTAAAAAATAATTGTTGATAACTTTTAGTTGATGATATCGACTGTGATTTTTGCACTTTCTTCTGGCGAAATCTTTATGATTGTAGGGTAAGAGCCAGCAACTTTTATGTTTGATTGTAAAATAATCTTTTTCTTGTCGATATCAAACCCTAATTCAGCAAGTTTATCTGCAACTTCCTTGTTGGTGACGCTACCAAAAAACTTTCCAGACGCACCACTTTTAACTTGAATTGTCACTTTAAGTCCATCAAGTTTTTCCCTTAATTCCTTGTTTGCTTTCAAGGTTTCTTGTCTGTGGAAGGCTTGCGCTTCTTTTTGTCCTCTGTTTTCGTTCAATGCTTGTGCATCGGCAGGTTTTGCCAAGCCCTTTTTAATCAAAAAGTTTTGTGCAAATCCGTCCTTTGCTTCAATTATATCCCCAGCCTTGCCAGAGCCTTTAACGTCCTTAATCAAAACAACTTTCATATCTATCTCCAAACAAATTTAATCATTAATCTTTTTTAATATTTTACTAATAATTCTGCCAAATGTCAATACCCAAATGTATTATTTTTTTATTTTTGTCCATAATAATGGCAAGGAGAAAAAATATGTATAAGAATAGTAGTATCAAATGTGACGTAAAAACTTGCAGACACAATGCAGACGGTTGTAATTGTGAACTTAATACAATCAAGGTTGGTTGTTGCGATTGCAACGGTCAAAAAACTTGTTGCGAAAGTTTTGACTGCATCGACTGTGAATAAGTCACTGCTTAAAACTTAAGAAAAACAAAGAAAAGAAGGTCGCTATTAAGCAACCTTCTTTTTCATATATTATTCGGAATAAAAAAACCCTTACACTAGGCCGACTGCCCAGCCATACATTCAAAATAAACGTTGATTTTCCCTTCAACGACTTTAATTTTACCATAAAAATACCATTTGTCAATAGGTTTTTGAAAAAAAGTTTCAAAAAAGTTTAGTTTTTTTCAATAATTAGTTAAAAAGCAGTAAAATTAAAGATTATTTCAAGGGGTTTGTGTTTATAAAAGCAGTTGACAAAAGCCTTTATATAGATTATAATATATAAGTTAATAATAAAAGTGGGTTTTTATCACTTTTTTAAAATTAAAAAACATTTATGCGGAGGGCATTTTTATGGCAGACGAAGTAATATTAACTAAAGAAGGTAAAGAAGAACTTGAAAAGCGTTTGGAATACTTAAAGTTGACAGCGCGTGCAGAAATTACCGAAAGAATTAAAACGGCAAGAGAATTTGGCGACCTTTCAGAAAACGCTGAATATGATGCTGCTAAAAACGAACAAGCGATGATTGAAGGCGAAATTCAAGAAATCGAAAACAAATTAAAATACGCTGTTATCATCAAAGACGGTGCTAAAAAAGGCGTTGTTTCTTTGGGTAGCAAGGTTGATATCCTTGACAACGAAACTAACGAACTTATGACTTATGAAATCGTTGGTACAACCGAAGCAGACGTTGAAATGGGCAGAATTTCAAACGAAAGCCCTATCGGTAATGCTCTTCTTGGCAGAAAGGCTGGCGAAACTTTGACTGTTAACGTTCCTGTTGGCAACGTTTCTATCACCATCAAAAAGGTATATTAATATTTTAAGGAATTTATCATGGAAGAAATAAAGACTGGATTACAAACTGAAGAACAAGATTTAAGCGAAATTTTAAGAATTAGAAGGGAAAAACTTGACGCATTAAAGTCAGCAGGCAAAAACCCTTTTGAAAAAGTTAAGTATAACAGAACGGCATTCAGCCAAGACATCAAAGACAACTATGATGACTATGCTGAAAAGACTGTTGGTATTGCAGGAAGGCTCATTTCAAAAAGAATTATGGGCAAGGCGTCTTTCGCTGTAATTTTAGATGGCAAAGGCACAATTCAATCATACTTATCAATAAACGATTTGGGCGACGATTATTTGGCGTTCAAAGAATACGATATCGGCGATATCGTTGGTATTACAGGTAAGGTGTTCACAACCAGAACGGGTGAAATTTCTATTCACGCAGAAAGCATTGAACTCCTTTCAAAATCACTTCTTCCATTGCCAGAAAAATTCCACGGCTTAAAAGATGAAGACACAAGATACCGTCAAAGAGAAATCGATTTAATCGCAAATCCAGACGTTAAAAAGACTTTCGTTGCACGTTCAAAGATTTTATCTGCAATAAGAAATTATCTTGACGGCGTTGGATACGTTGAAGTTGACACACCTGTTTTACAACCATTAGAAATCGGTGCTGCTGCAAGACCATTTAAAACTCACCACAACGCACTTGACATTGATATGTACTTAAGAATAGAAACAGAACTCTATTTGAAGAGATTGATTGTCGGTGGTTTTGACAGAGTTTATGAAGTGGGCAGAATTTTTAGAAATGAAGGTATGGACAGGTCACACAACCCAGAATTCACTTCAGTTGAAATGTATCAAGCATACAGCGACTACTTTGATATGATGGACTTAATTGAAAATATGTATAAGACCATCACCGAACAAGTTTTAGGCACAACCCAAATCACATATCAAGGCGTTGATATCGATATGGGCAAAAAGTGGGAAAGACTTACTATGGTTGAAGCCGTTAAGAAGTATGCTGGCGTTGACTATAATGACTGGGCAACCGATGAAGACGCACGTGCCGTTGCTAAAGCAAGGGGCGTTGAAGTTGAAGAAGGCGACACGGCAACTAAAGGTCACGTGTTGATTGCTTTCTTTGATAAATACGTTGAAGAAAATCTTATTCAACCAACCATTATTTACGATTACCCTGTTGAAAACTCTCCACTTGCAAAGAGAAAGCCATCAAACCCAGCGTTCACTGAAAGATTTGAATACTTCATTTACGCAAGAGAAATGGGCAATGCGTTCAGCGAATTGAACGACCCTATCGACCAAAAAGAAAGGTTTGTTAAGCAAGTTGCTGAAAAGCGTGCAAGGGGTGGCAACGATGCTAAAATCGATGAAGATTTTATCACGGCGTTAGAATATGGTTTACCACCAACAGGCGGTCTTGGTTTCGGCGTGGATAGACTTGTTATGCTTTTAACAGACAGTGCATCTATTCGTGACGTTATCTTGTTCCCAACAATGAAACCAATTAAGAAATAGGTTTTATCGCTAATCAACTATTTTCAGTTTTAAAACCTAAATAAAAAATTCTAAAACAATAAATTTTTAAGAATAAAATGGAAAATAAAATAACAAGAAAAAGGCTTTCTGACTTTTTATCATACGAATGGATTGTTATGATAATCATTGCTGTCGTTGCTATTTTTGGGTTGGAAATTATCTATGACGTGACTTCGGTTCAGTTAACGGCAGGGCAAAGTTTTAAGTATTATTACGATACTTCGATTGCATCTGTTTCAAATAATGAACTTGTTAATCAGTTGATTGAAAGAAAAACTTTCAGTTATGACGTAATCAAGTTGGGCACCGAATCGTTAGACCCAGAAAACAACGTTTTGACAAGCAGGTTAAGTATTCAAGAAGGCGACGTGATATTTACCGATATTAAGGGTATAGATAAAACCGAAACTTATAATGAAGTGGAATATCCTGCTTACGTTAGGGCAAAGGGGCACGTTGACAGCACTTCGTACGTTATGTATGCGCTTGACGATATGCTTGCCGATGCAAAGAATTACTTAACGAAAAACTTTATTAAAGATGGTCAAGAAATCAGCATTGACAACATTGACGATGCGAAAGTGGAAAAAGTCTTTAGAAAGCGTATGAAAGGCGACAATCGCTTTAGAAAAGAAAGTCAAATCAAAAAGGGTATTGTAGCCGAAAGGTTAAGGATTGAAAAACTTGTTGAAAACGTTATTTATTTTGAGGCGTTCATAAATAATCCACAATACCAAAATGCGCTTTTCAAATACAGAAGATACGAACAAGTTTATAATCGTTCTACGACCGATGAATCAAAAGAACTTTACGGCAGTTGGTTGGCAGAACAAGAAGAAAAGATTTTCGGCATTAATATCGGCGTGCTTGATGAAGTGGGCGACGGCGTTGATGCAACCAAAATTTTACAATTAAAAAGCCCTGAAAACAAGGAAGATAAATTATCTAAAAACGTGGTTTTGATGGCATTTGACTTTAAGTCTTATCAACCACACTTGCAATATGAAAGTTTATCGTTCGTTTGTTCAACAATACAAATGTTATTAGGGGAAACAGTTTAAGGAAGAAATATGTTTATTACACTTGAAGGATGTGAAGGCGTTGGAAAATCCCGCCAAATCCGTTTACTTGAAGAATATTTAAAGAACAATGGAATTAAATATTATTTGACAAGAGAGCCGGGTGGCACGCCTATTTCCGAACAGATAAGGTCGGTTATTCTTGATGGCAAAAACGTGTCCATGACCGATGAGTGCGAAGCACTTTTATATGCGTCTGCAAGAGTTCAACTCTTAAAAGAAAACGTTAAGCCAAGGCTTGAAAGGGGCGAACTTGTGCTCTGTGATAGATATATTGATTCTTCTTTTGCATACCAAGGCTTTGCAAGGGGTTTGGGACTAGAATTCGTGCAAAAAATCAACGATTATGCAATAAAGAATTTTATGCCTGACTATACCATCTTCTTAAATCTTGCACCTATAGATGCGTTTAAGAGAAAAGGTGGTGTGGATAAGGGAGATAGAGTTGAACTTTCTGGTATGGACTTCCATAACAAAGTTTATCAAGGCTATCTTGAACTTGCTAAAATTTATAAAGACAGATTTATCGTGATTGACGCTAGTGGAAAGGTTAACGAAACGCACGATAAAATTATAAAGGCGCTCAAAGACAAAGGGGTTATATGATAGATTTACTTGCGCTTTCAAAGCAAACAAGCGCATATCGCATAGTTAAAGGGGATAAACTTGCAAACAGGTTGTCCCACGCATACTTGCTATTGACGGCTGATGAAGACAATTTGCAAGAATACTTAAAAATTTTTGCCAGTCTATTATCTTGCAATGAAATTGAGCCTTGTGGGGCGTGTCGCACTTGCAGACTTATTGACCAAAAACTTCACCCAGACGTTTTGACCTATCCTAAAAACGATAAAACCATTTCTTCTGAAGAAGTGAACGAACTTATTGAAGAAAGTTTTATTCGCCCTATTGAGTGTGACAAAAAGATTTTCATTATAGAAAATGCGCACACAATGAACTTGTCTGCGCAAAACAAATTATTAAAAACGCTTGAAGAACCACCACGCAACGTGCATATTATTTTGGGTGCAACAAACGAATTTTCACTTCTTCCAACCATAAAATCAAGGGTAAAGAAGTTGGAAATCCCAGCCTTTGATGCTCAAACGCTTATAAATGCACTAAAAGATGAGTGCCCAGACACCGAAAGACTTGAAATGGCTGTTGCTTGTGCAGACGGCACGGTGGGAAAGGCAAAGGCACTCTATCAAGATAAAGACTTGCTTGCGCTTAACCAGTTGGTTGTTGACCTTTTGGTTAATATGAATTCAAGTAAAGACGTTTTGAAATATTCAACAATGATAACTGATAAAAAGGTGGATATATCTCAATTTTTATCGGTTTTGGAATTGCTTTTAAGGGATATGCTTGTCATAAGTCAAGGTCAAGAAAACTTGGTCAGCAACAAGAGTGTTGCACCTGACTTAAAAAGCGCAAAAAATTTCAGCGCAGGTGCAATCGTAAGTGCACTTGAAAGCGTGACCGAAGCACAAAAACGCAAGAAATTCAATATGAACGCAACTATGCTTATAGAGTGGTTGTTGTTTCAAATTTTGGAGGGAAAATTTAAATGGCAAAAATTTTAGGTGTTAAGTTCAAAAACACCGCTAAAATATATTACTTTGCTCCACAAGAAGGCGTTGATGATTATAAGGAAAAATCTGGCGTAATCGTTGAAACGGCAAAGGGGTTAGAGTATGGCACGGTCGTTTTCGGCGTTAAGGAAGTTGACGATAAGGAAATCGTTCACCCACTAAAACCCGTTATAAGAAAGGCGACCGAAAAAGATGAAAAAATGATAAAGGAAAACGAAAAGAAAATTCCAGACGCATTAGAATTCGCAAGCAAAAAAATCGAAGAAATGAATTTGAATATGAAATTAATCGGTTGCGAATATTCGTTTGACGGAAAGAAACTTGCATTTTTCTTTACTTCTGATAATAGGGTTGACTTTAGAGAACTTGTTAAGGTTTTGGCAGCAAAATTCCACGTAAGAATTGAATTAAGACAGGTTGGAATCCGTGATGAAACAAAGATTTTGGGTGGCATTGCACCTTGTGGCAGAGAGTGTTGTTGTTCAAAAGCGTTAACCGATTTTTGCAAAGTAACAATCAAAATGGCAAAAAATCAAGGCTTGCACCTTAACCCAGGCAAAATCAGTGGACTTTGTGGCAGACTTATGTGCTGTTTGGAATATGAAAACGATTATTATGCCGAAGTTTATAAGAAAATGCCAAAGGTTGGTGGTACAGTCGGTACGCCTGAAGGCGACGGAGTTGTTATAAGCAACGATATGTTAAAACTCAATTCTAAAGTTAAAATCACAAAAGGCGATGGCAGTGAAGTTTATAAAGATTTCCCTGTTGACCGTTTGAGATTTAAGAAGGGAAAATCTGAAGAAGACGAAGAGAAAACTGTTTCTGAAGATATGAAGAAAATTTTGGATTAGTTGTTTACAAATTGAAAAGTTTGTGATACAATATAAATACACTTAATACGAAAAAATTTTTTAGGAGGAAGACTCTAATGGCTTACAAAATTAGTGACGCATGCATCTCTTGTGGCGCTTGTGCAGACACTTGTCCATGTAATGCAATCAGCGAAGGCGATACACAATACGTTATCGATGCTGAAGCATGCATGAGTTGTGGTGCTTGCGCAGAAGGCTGCCCTGTAGAGGCTATTTCTGAAGAATAAGAAAAAGCATTACTTAAGCGATTTGGGGCACGAATTTTTTCGTGCCTTAAATTTTTTATGGTTTGTTCCTTTCGCTTGTTTGATTTTTAACGGGGATAATACTCTCAAGGAAACTTAAATGATAAGAGAAGAAATTTTAGATAACGACATAAAAGTTTATCAAGATGATGAACTTTATACATTTACTTCGGACTCTGTGCTACTTTCAAAGTTTGCCGTTGTTAAAAAGGGCGATATAGTCGCTGATTTTTGCGCTGGCAGTGGGGTTGTGGGGCTTAATCTTATGGCGTTAAACCCTATGCTTATAAAAAGCCTTACCTTTTTTGAATTGCAAGCACCACTTTTTAATCTTTGCAAAAAAAGTATTGAAGAAAACGGCTTATTAGACACCTGCCTTGCAGTAAACACAAGACTGCAAGATATCGATAAGGTTTTTAACGAAAGGTTTTCGCTTATAGTTTGCAACCCACCGTATATGAAAGTGGGGCACGGCGAAAACAACCAGTATGAACAAAAAGCACTCTGCAAAAGTGAAATAGCACTTTCCTTAAATGAGTTGTGCCTTGCTTTTAATAAATGTTTGAAGTTTGGTGGCAGAGTGTGTTTGGTGCATAGGGCTGATAGACTTGTTGAAGTTATAACCCAACTAAAAAACAACAATATTGAGCCAAAGAAATTGCAATTCGTTTGTTCGGGTGAAAAAGAGCCTTACCTTTTTATTCTTGAAGGCGTTAAAGGCGGAAAGAGTGGAATAAAAGTCTTAAATTCTATAAAAAATTAGGGGAACTATGTTATATTTTGTTGGAACGCCGATAGGCAACTTAAAAGATATATCGCTTCGTGCAATCGAAGTGTTGAAAGAAGTCGATGAAATCGCTTGTGAAGACACTCGCCACTCAATCGGTCTTTTGAACGCTTATGAAATAAAAAAACCACTCTTTTCATACCATAAGTTCAACGAAAAACAGTCGGGCGAAAAGTTGATAGAAAAATTGAAAGACGGCAAAAATATCGCATTAATCACAGATGCCGGTATGCCAGTTATTTCAGACCCAGGCAATATCTTGGTTAATATGCTTATTGAAAACGGCTTGGAATTTACCGTTATCCCAGGTGCGTGTGCTTTTGTTTCAGCCCTTGTTTTAAGTGGGCTTGATAGTTCAAAGTTTTGCTTTTTAGGATTTATGCCACAAAAATCAAGTGAAAGAAAAGAGTTTTTGGAAAAGTATAAAGACCTTGATATGACGCTTATCTTCTATTCAGCACCACACGATATTTCAAAGGATATTGAAAGCATTTATAAGGTGTTTGGGGATAGAAAGGCTGTTGCCGTTAAGGAAATAACCAAACTCTATGAAAATGCAGAGCACTTTAACCTTGCAAACGGCTTGTCTAAAGAACCAAAAGGCGAATACGTGCTTTTGGTTGAAGGTGGCAAAAAGGAAAACCCAAATCTTGCCCTAACCGAAAAGGAACACATTGAACTTTATATAGGTCAAGGTTTTGACAAAAAAGAAGCCTTAAAAATGGTTGCAAAGGAAAGGGGAGTATCAAAGTCTTCTCTTTATAAATACACAATAGAGTAAAAACACTTGAAACACTTCGTATCTCTTCGTTCTGCTCCGTGTTGCTCGGGTTACATACGGGCGTATGCGCCCCGTCGCAATACTCGCACGCCTTGACCTACTCGTATTTGAAGTGTTTTTACAGTTGTTAAAACGAGATAGAAAATAATCCATTTGAAAAACTTCGTGATGCGCCAAAACCTTGCGTTTTTATTTGGTTGCGTATAGGCATACGCGCTCTGCATAAAATACTCGGTTTTTACGCCTGACTTGTATCTAATCCGTTTTTACAGTTGTTAAAAGTAGTGATAGGAAACAAAACACGCCTCGACCTACTCGTATTTGAAGTGTTTTTAAGATTGTTAAAAGTAGTGATAGGAAACAAAACACGCCTTGACCTACTCGCATCTAATCCGTTTTTACAGTTGTTAAAAGAAGTTTTGCGAAAAACTCACTTAAGAAATCTCGTATTTCATTGTTGTGCTCCGTGTTAATTAAACAAAAAAACGGCTTGACCGAACTCGGTCAAGCCTTTAATCTTGTTTATAAAACAAATTGATAATGTTTTTACGTGACTTTTGAGCGTATTCATAAGCAGTCTTTGTTCCACTTGGTTGTTTGTCATAATTAGGATTAAAATAAAAGATAGAATAAGTTGAGTGGTCTATCATAAAAAAATTTCTTTCTACATATGAGTATTTTCCAGCATTAATAATTCTTTTTGGGAAAAAGGTGTAATCATAAAAAGACAACAAATAATTCTTATATTTTTCATTAATATAGGGGTATTCTGCTCTAACGTATATACACTTTATATCCTTATACCTTGTTTTTAACTTGTTTATAATTTCTAAACAAATATCATCAAATTGACTCTTACTGCCAAACAAGAAAACTTTAACTTTTAATTCAACAAGTGAAACAATCGTTTTTTCAATCTCATTTTTGAGTTTTTCAGTTAATTTTATTGTTCTATGACCTATAAATGTTGCTCTCATAATATAATTATAGCATAATCTTCATAAAAACACAATAAATGCTAAACATAGCAGTAAATAATTTTTAATAACTCTTATACTAACATTAAGTTTAGATGTAGGGGATATATAAAATGAAACTTGCTGATGCCGTTATATTAAGAATAGAACAATTATGTTTAGAGAGAAAAATGACAAAATACGATTTGTTTAAAGCAAGTGGTGTGCCACAAAGCACTTTGACTTCGATAAAAAAGAAAAGAAGTGGCTCTGTTAAAATTAGCACCTTGTACGCAATTTGCGAAGGTTTTGAAATTTCGTTAGAAGAATTTTTCCACTCGCCGTTGTTTGAAAGACAAAACGTTACGGATTAAAAAAGGCTTGACCGAACTCGGTCAAGCCTTTATCTTTTATTAAACTATCTTTCGATTATAAATTGTTCGTCTTCTTTTAAGTCAACCACTTTGCAGTCGTTCATATAAGTGCATTCTGGAAGAACTATCATTGCGCAAAGTTCATCTTTCTTTGCTGGGAGTGGGGCTAAATGCCAAACGCAAGCGTTCATTTTAACCATAGTGTTCTTTGGCACTAAAAATGCCTTTGTCTTATCGGTGATAGGTGTGCCTGCAGACGCTTCAGCAACGTGCAAAATCATATCGTCGTTTATTGGCATAATCATTTCGCAAGTGGTGGTGTGGTATTCGATTTGAGTTATTTTCATAACTTCTGGCTTTTTAACTAGAATAGGTGAAAAGCCAACTTGTCCATCGTGATAAGCAGTTAGTCTATCAGGGAAGAACTTATGAATTTCTCCGTTAAGAGAGTGTCCGTCAGGGCTTGCAAAGTTATAGAAAGTGCCGTAAGGTGCAAAGTCTTTATGCGTTAATTTTTGTACTTTAATAGTTTTCATCTTTTATCTCCCAAATTTATTATTTTTTATCCGTGCTTCCGAAACCACCCGTTCTAACCGAACAGCAATCATCATCAACGGTAATGCCGTATTCAACAAACACGCCTTGCGCAAACGCCTTGCCCTTTTCCACAGTCAAAGGCTTGTCACCAAGGTTGGTTATCTTTATAAAAATATGCCCTTCGTTATCGGCAAAATAATAATCGCTGTCGATTATGCCCACCGTGTTATCAAGGCGCAAGCGATACTTAAATCCCAAACTTGAGCGTGGGTAAATTTTTAAAACCCAACCTTCGTCAATTTTAACGCGAACGCCCGTTGCAACCTTAATGGTTTGGTTTGGAAGAAGAGTAAATTCTTCTGGTGCAAAGAAATCGTATCCAGCGCTACCAGCCGTTGCACGCTTTGGAAGTGTTATTTCATCATAACACGCAGTGCTTTCCGATTTAATAAATTCGTTTTCGCTAACCTTAAAAAATTGTGCAATTCTTTTCATAAAAACCCCTTTAGATTATTATATCAAACATTTAAGTCAAACGCAAGGGCAAATTAAAAATTTATTTGCGCTTTGCCGTTTGCCGTTAATCTATTATATATAATGGTTGAAAGCACCATAATGACGAAAAGACAAGTTAAATAGATAGGGAATATTTGTAAACCAAGCCACTCTGCCAAAAATCCAAAGATAGGTGGCATTATCAAAATGCCGATATTACAAAACGCCATTTGCGTGCCGATAACCGACTGTGAAACTTCCTTGCCAAAATTTCTTGGCGTGACGAAAATTATGTTAGGGAAGGTCGGCCCGTTGCCAAACCCGATTAAGAATAAGGAAACAGCCTTAAACTGAATAGGCAATGGCAAGAACAAAAGTATCAAGGCAAGGCCGACTATGGTGTAGCCGAAGAACACGCTTTTATCCGGCGCAAACTTTTTAGAGTAAAAGCCCGAAATAAATCGGCTTATGGTTATTCCTGCATAGTAAAAGGTCAAATAGATTGAAGCCGTGGCTTCGGTTATAACTTGGGTATTAACAAGGTAAGTGCACGCCCAAATTCCACAAGTGAATTCTAAACCCACCGATGAAAAGAACAAAACCCAACTCACTATTATTGCTGGTTTTTTCAACATAAAGGAAAGGGAAAGTGTTTTTGGGGTGAACTGTTCTTCTTTTGGCTGTATGGTTTTAACCTTATTCCAAAGTGGTAAAGAACAAAGTGCCACAAATGAAATAAACACCATTACCAAAAACACCACTCTATAACCTTGTCGCCAGTCGTTTGCTTGTCCAAGTGCCAAAGCCATTAAAAAAGGGCTTAACGAAACACCCACACCGTAAAAACAGTGCAACAAACTCATATGTGTTGAAGAATAGTGAATTGCAACGTAGTTGTTTAGTGCAGCGTCGATTGCCCCAGCACCCATACCTAAAGGGATAGCCAAAAGACAAAAGAAAACCATAGAGTGCGAAAAAGAAAAAGCCAAAATGCAAAGTGCAGATAAAATAGTGCTAAAAGTCGTTAGTTTTGCCGTGCCGAATTTATTTATAAGCCTTGCAGAAAAGAAACTTGCAAAAACCGTGCCAAAAGAAATCAAAAAGGTTATAAAGTTGGCATAACTAAAAGGCAAATTCAAGTCTTGATAAATGGTTGGCCACGCAGCCCCCAAAATTGAAT
>JAZQYW010000040.1:0-8025 GCA_045633745.1 Christensenellaceae bacterium | reverse complement strand
ATCGCTCAGCACAAAGCCTATCAAACCTATTACCGACGAAGAGTTGACGCTTGCTGACTTGCCAACTTCGTTTAGTAGAAAGGACATTGAAATACTTAACGAAAGTAGAAGGGCGCTCTATGAAGATAACGAAAAGTATATAGAAGAGCATAAGAACGACCCAGCCTTTACACAAATCTCGCAAGATGAAGAAGTAGAGAAGATTAGGCTTGAAAGAGAAAAGAGAATTGAAAAGGCAAAGAAAGAACTTGCAAAACGTAAAAGAAATAATAAATAATCAAAAAAGGCGCTTATAGTTTTATAAGCGTCTTTGATGACTTTATACAAAATTATATAGGTGGACACTTTGAATAAACTATTAAAAACCATAGTATTTGACAATCAAATAACCCTTTCGGTTTTAGATACGACCGAAATGGTTAACGATGCTATTAAAATCCATAAGTTATCGCCACTTGCGGCGGCGGCTTTGGGCAGAACTTTAACTGTTTCTACCTTTATGTCAAGCAACTTAAAAAATGAAAAGGACAAACTTTCAATCACAATCAAAGGCGATGGGGTTGGTGGTAAAATCACCGTTTGTGGAAACGGCGAATTAAATATGCGTGGTTCAATCGATAATCCACAAGCCGACCTTCCTTTAAGGGCAGACGGCAAATTAAACGTTGGTGGTTGTGTTGGTAAAAACGGTCGCCTTACCGTTGTTAGAAGTATGGGGCTTAAAGACCCTTACACTGGTAGCAGTGAATTGATTACTGGGGAAATTGCAGAAGATTTTACCGCTTATTATGCATATAGCGAACAACAACCAACTGCAATGGCTTTGGGCGTTAAAATAGGCAAAGATGGAAAATGTGTTGGTGCTGGTGGCGTTATCGTTCAAGCCTTGCCTTTTGCAAGCGAAGACGCACTATTTTTGGCTGAAGAAATTGTAAAAGACTGTGCAAACATTTCCACTTTGATTGAAGAACACGGGGCAGAGTGGGTTGCAAAAGAGTTGTTCTTTGCAAAAGATTATCAAGAATATCACCCACAATATAAGTGTCTTTGCAGTAGAGAGTATATTGAAAAGGTTTTGGTATCTTTAGGCAAAGCCGAACTTTACGATATTATAGAAAAAGAAGGCTCAATCAAGGTCGATTGTCAATTCTGTGACAAGATTTACGAATTTAATAAGGACGACGTTGAAAGATTTTGTAAGTAATAATGGGCAAAGTTTTACCGTTTGATAAAAGCGAAGAAAGGTATTTTAAACTCGCTGATAAAAGAATAGAAGAAAAAGATTACGTAGGCGCTTTGGCACTACTTTTTTCTGCTATGGAAAAAAGTTCAAACTATGAAATTTATGCAAAGATTGCACAAGTATATAGCGAATTAGAACAATACGAATTATCAAATAAATACTGGTTTAAGTATATGTATTCTGCGCCAAAAGACAAGGTTTCAAGTTGTTATGAAAGCGTTGCATCTAACCTTTATGAACTTAACAACTTGTGGGGTGCAGCGTATTATATTCATCAAAAGTTTGAAACGGACGGCGCACTTACAAAAGAGATTGCCAACCCAGAAATTTTAGATTTTTTATCGGGTGGCGAAAAGAAAGATTTGCGTTATAGGGTGGTTTATCCACACGATAAAGCCGATTATAGTTTGGAAATTGAAGGGGCAAGGCAAGCCATAAATATGAACGATTTTAAGTCTGCTATAAGCCTTTTTGAAAGCGTGCCAATCGTGTGCTTAGATGAAGAAGAATTAAACGATTTTGCCATTGCTTATATGATGGTTGAAGACTATGATAGCGCAGAAAAAGTGACAAGACAATCAATCAAAAAATATGGCGAAAGTTTGGGGGCTTTTTGTAATTTATCCACCATTTCACAAATGAAAAAAGACACGGAAAATTGCAAGTATTATTATGAAAAAGCCTTGTCGTTAAAGACCGATGCAGATGATGAATATTATAAGATTTTAAACCCAGCAATAGAACTTAACGACCACGATACCGTAAGGCTTTGTTTGGGCAAAATCTTAAAGGAAAAACCAAACGATTTAACCATACATTTTTACCTTGCAATCGCATTGATAAATTCGTTTGAATACGAAAAGGCACTAGAAGAATTAAAGAGTTTATATCAACAAAATCCAGCCGATTTTGTGGTTGAATTTTACATAGATTTTGTTAAAAATATCAAAAATGGCAATGGCGAAAATGAAAGATTATTGCCACTTCCATACCTAAAAACACTTCCAAAAAAAGTGGTTAAAAAGCAAGAAAACGACATCTTAAAATTGCTTAAAAACCCAGAAAAGCTTTCGCAAGAATTAAGAAAAAATTCAACCCAAAAACTTATAATTTGGGGGCTTTCAAGCAAGGAAGTTAAAGAAGAAATTATGCGAACTTCGGCAATGATTTTGTCTGTTGCCGATGAAAAAACTTTTAAGAAAATTGCCTTTGAAATTTTGCTTGCACCAGAAGTTTCTTTAGAGACAAAAGGGCTTTTAATTTACACCTTAATTCTCAAGGGATATAAAGGCAAAATTGCACACGCATCGGGTATGTATTACGCTGAAATCAACCTTAAAAAGTTGGCGATTGCAGACAGTGAAGAAAGCAGAATATATTTGACCAGTTATGCACTCTGCGTTTCAAGAATGGTTTTCCGTGGAATAGAAGATTTTTCAAAGATTGCAAAGGCGACAAATTACCTTTATAAAACCTTTGGAAAAACCATAACTTCTGCAGAAATCAACAACGAAGAACTTGCTGGATTAATATTACTTCACAGTGGCGAAGAAAAATACAAAGATGAAAAGTCAGTTGCACGCATTTTTGAAGTGGGTGTGAATAAATTGAAAAAACTTAAAAATTTAACAAAAATTGCCGTTAAGGAGCAAAAAAATGATAAAAATAATTGATATCGACAGCCTTTTTGACAAGTATATTTCAGATTACGTTTATAAAAATATAGGTAAAGTTAAGCCTGATGAAATTGAAAATAAAATTCCAGAATTATACGAAAAATTCGGGCACGAAAAACTTAAAGAATTAGGTGGAAAAAGCCCTGAAGAATTTTATAAAGGCCATTCTGGTGAAGAACTTGTTGAGTGCTTGAAAAGTCATATCGAACAAGGCGTTTCTATCCCTGACTATTTGTGCGAAAGCATAAGCGAAAACGCCCAAAACGAACAAAGTTTAATCAAGGCACTTGACCAAGAAGGCGAAGAAGAATTCTTGCTTTACGTTATGAATATGCTTTGCGATATGGACAGCAAAAATTGCCTTAAAAGATTTTTGGAAATGGTGCTTTGGGACTACTCAATGCCTATAAAAGAACTTGCAACTGAATTTTTGAAAGAAAGGGCAGATGCCGTTAAGGAAGAAATCTTATCGCAATATAGAGAAAGCACTGATGAAACCAAAGAATATTTGACCGAAATTTTATCTGGCTGTGGAAAAGATGATAGGGTGTTTGATATCTTAATCGAACAGTTTGCAAAAAATGAAAAGAATATTCCTATCTATGCCGGCTATTTGGCAAAATATGGCGACGACAGGGCTTTGCCATTTTTGCTTGCTCAAATAGAAAAGGAAAAGATTTCTTACGCTGACTTTGAAGAACTTCGTTTTGCCATCGAAGCGTTGGGTGGCGAATATAACAAAGTGCGTGACTTTAACAACGACAAGAGTTATAAAAAGATAAAAGGTCTTGACAAAAAAGAAACGCCAAAAAGTTAGTAAAGTGGTATAAAAAAATTCTTTAAGCCGATAATAAGAAAAAGGTAAGGAGAATTTTTATGTCAAGAAAAAAGAAGAACAGCCGAAAGGCTAAAGACAAGATTGTAAAATTAACCGATGAGCAATACGGTGCGTATATAATGGCACTTAAAGATGAAAGACCGCCGATGCTAATAAGAGAAACTCAAAGAGAAGATTAATTTTGCATTTAAAAAACTCAATAAAAAGGTCGTAAAACCAAAGATTTTAATAAACTCCAAGTTTTTTGGAGTTTTTTTGTTTTTTTATTAGAAAGTTGGGTCAAAAAGTTGTCAAAAGTCCTTGAAAAAACTTTAATATAGTGATATAATATACAAGTATAATTTTAAATAAATATAGGTGCAACTATGAAAAGAACACAATTGAAAAAGATTTTTACTTCATCTGCCGAATTTGGCGGACAAACAATCACCGTTTGCGGTTGGGCAAGGACAATAAGAGATAGCAAGGCTTTTGGCTTTATCGAACTTAACGACGGTTCTTGCTTTAAAAATTGTCAAATAGTTTTTGATAGAAGCAAGATTGATAATTACGATGAAATTGCAAGACAAAACGTTGGCGCTTGTCTTAAGGTGACAGGTAAACTCATTCTAACACCTGAAAACAAGCAACCTTTTGAAATCAATGCTGATGAAATTGAAGTGCTTGGTACTTCTTCACCAGAATACCCATTGCAAAAGAAACGCCACACTTTAGAATTTTTACGCACAATGCCACACCTTCGTCCAAGAACGAACATCTTTAAGGCAGTGTTTAAAATCCGCAGTGAAGCGGCTTTCGCTATTCACAAATTCTTTAACGAAAGGGGATTTGTTTACGTTCACACGCCTATCATCACTGGCAGTGACTGTGAAGGCGCTGGCGCAATGTTCCAAGTGACAACTTTGGACCTTGACAATATCCCAACAGTTGACGGTGCTTGTGATTATTCAAAAGACTTCTTTGGCAAAAAGGCAAGTATGACCGTTTCTGGTCAACTTGACGTTGAAAACTTTGCTATGGCATATGCAAACGTTTATACTTTTGGTCCAACGTTTAGGGCAGAACACTCTAACACAGTTCGCCACGCAGCAGAATTCTGGATGATAGAACCAGAACTTGCTTTTGCAGACCTTGCTGATGATATGGACTGTGCTGAAGATATGGTTAAGTTCATTATTGATTACGTTATGGATTCTTGTGCTGATGAAATCGAATTCTTAAATTCTTTCGTTGACAAGGGGCTTATTGAAAGACTTAACAACGTTAGAAGCAATGAATTCAAGCGTTTGACCTATACTGAAGCCATTGAAATTTTAGAAAAGGTTAAAGACAGATTTGACGCACCAGTTTACTGGGGTTGCGACTTACAAAGTGAACACGAAAGATATATCACCGAAGAAGTTTTCAAAAAGCCAGTGTTCTTAACCAACTATCCAAAGGAAATCAAGGCTTTCTATATGCGTCTTAACGATGATAACAAGACGGTTGCTGCAAGTGACCTTTTGGTTCCAGGTATCGGCGAACTTATCGGTGGTAGCCAAAGAGAAGAAAGAATGGATATCCTTGAAAATCGTATGGCAGAATGTGGCTTAAAGGCAGAAGATTATAAGTCTTACCTTGACCTTCGTAAATATGGTGGGGTTATTCACTCTGGTTTTGGCTTGGGCTTTGAAAGAATGGTTATGTATTTAACAGGCGTTTCAAATATTAGAGACGTGTTGCCTTTCCCAAGAACAGTTGGAACACTTGAAAACTAAAATTAGGAGAAAATTATGGATATTTTGATTGATGCTTTTGGTGGAGATAATTCACCTGTAGAAGTTATAGCAGGCACTATTGACGCTTTAAAAGAACAAGGTGGATTTAGAGCAGTTTTCGTTGGTCAAGAAAGCGTTATTACCGAACTTTTGAAAGGTTATGAATACGATAAAGAAAGAGTTGCTATCATCGATGCGCCAGACGTTATCACTTGTGAAGAAGAACCAACTGTTGCCGTTAGAAGAAAACCAAACAGTTCTATTTGCGTGGCTTTTAAGCAATTAAAGGAAAACGAAAACGCAGGTGCTTTCGTATCTGCTGGTTCAACTGGTGCTGTTTTGGTTGGCGCAACACTTAAGTTGGGTAGAATTAAGGGTGTTAACCGTCCAGCACTTTGTCCAATAATGCCAACAGCCGTTGAAGGCAAGAACGTTATTTTGTTGGATTCTGGTGCAAACGCTGATTGTAAGAGCATCAATTTGGTTCAATTTGCACTTATGGGTTCGGCTTACGCCGAAGCACTTGGTGTTAAAGAACCAAAAGTTGCACTTTTATCAAACGGAACGGAAGATGAAAAGGGAAATATGTTAATTCACGAAACACTTCCACTCTTAAAGCAACTTAAGGGTATAAACTTCGTTGGAAACATTGAAGGCAGAGATATTTTGGCTGGTGACGTTGACGTTGTCGTTTGTGATGGATTTAGTGGAAACATCGCAGTTAAGGGTATCGAAGGTGCAGTTTCAATGCTATTAAAACTCATAAAGAAAGGTATCAATTCTTCTTTAAAAACCAAAATCGGTGGTTTATGCCTAAAGGGTATGTTTGGCGACTTAAAGTCTAAAATCGACTACAACAACCACGGTGGTGCACTTTTCTTAGGCGTAAACAAGGCTGTTATTAAGGCGCACGGCTCATCAAAACGCCCAGCGTTTAAGGCGGCAGTATTGCAAGCAGCACGCTATGCAACCTTTGATATTTCAGCACAAATCACTGCAAAATTAGAATTAAACGAAGGTTTAGGAATTAACTAATGCAAATTTTTGATATTAGTGAATGTGAAAACAGAATAGGGTATACTTTTAAGAATAAACTCCTTCTCCGTCAATGTTTTACACACGCATCGTATTCTTATGAAAATGGTGGTAAAGATAACGAACTGTTAGAGTTTTTCGGCGATGCGATTATTCAATTTGTGGTCACCGATTATCTTTATAAAAATGCGTGTGGCGACGAAGGGGATTTAACTTCAAAGCGTGCAAAAATCGTAAGTAAAGAGCCACTTCAAAAAGTGGTGCATAATTTAGGGCTTGGGGATTTTGCCTTGCTTGGAAACGGACAGGCAAAAAACAAAAAGAAAGATGATAAACTTTATTCAAGCATATTCGAAGCCATAGTTGCTGGAATATATCTTGACGGTGGTCTTGCAAGTGCAAAAAAGTTTATCGTTAACACTATTATCAAAGATTTTGAAAGCACAAGAAAAGCAAAAAAAACTTGTACGCCTAAAATTTCAAGCAGTGCTAAAAATGCTTTTCAAGAATTCGTGCAAAAATATAAACTAGGCTCAATTAAATATGAGTTGCTTTGGAAAAAAGGTCCAGAGCACAAACCGGAATTTAGGGTTGTTGCAACCTTAAATGGAACAAGAATAGCAGAAGGAAGTGCAAACAGCAAGAAAATGGCTGAAGCCGTTGCTGCTGACAATGCGCTTAAAATATTAAAAAAACAAGGTGGTAAAAGCAAGTGAATTTCGAAAAAGTGGAAATTTACGGATTTAAATCGTTTGCCGATAAAGCCGAAATCAAGTTTGGCGACGGTATAACGGGAATTGTTGGACCTAACGGTTGTGGCAAAAGTAACGTTGCCGATGCAATCCGTTGGGTTTTAGGTGAACAATCGGCTAAAAGTTTGCGTGGTTCAAGTATGCAAGACGTTATTTTTAGCGGAACGCAAGGCAGAAAATCACTTTCTTATTGCGAAGTTTCACTTTTCTTTGACAACTCTAACAGAATGTTTAGTGTTGACTATAACGAAGTTATAATTACCCGTAAACTCTTTAGAAGTGGTGAAAGTGAATATTACATAAACAAACAACCTGCAAGGTTAAAAGATATCGTTGAACTTCTTCACGAATGTGGTATCGGTAAGGAAGGTTATACCATAATCGGTCAAGGAAAAGTTGAAGAAATTATGTCGGCTAAGCCTGAAGATCGTCGTATGATTTTTGAAGAAGCAACGGGTATAGCAAAGTTTAAGACCAGAAAGAACGAATCTGAAAGAAAATTAGAGCGTACGCATGAAAACCTTATAAGATACGTGGATATTCTTACCGAGATAGAAAACCAACTTGGACCGTTAGAACGCCAGGCGGCAAAAGCCAAAGAGTTTAACGAACTGTCGGCTGAACTTAAATATCACGAATTAAACACGTATATATCCAAAGTTGACGGCGTTGAATCGGCTAAAAATAAAATTTACGTCAGAATTAAGGGCTTAGACGAGCAGAC
>JAZQYW010000039.1:0-1840 GCA_045633745.1 Christensenellaceae bacterium | reverse complement strand
GCAGGCGCAGACTTTGTTGGCGCAGAAGAAATGGTTCAAAAAATTCAAACAGAAAACTGGTTTGATTATGACGTAATTATCACAACACCTGATATGATGGGCTTAGTTGGTCGTATCGGTAAGGTTTTAGGTCCTAAAGGTCTTATGCCAAACCCAAAATCAGGAACTGTCACAATGGACGTTGCAAAGGCTATCAAAGATACCAAAGCAGGTAAAGTTGAATACAGACTTGATAAGAACGCAATTATTCACTGCGCTATCGGTAAAAAGAGTTTCGGCGCTCAAAAACTTCAAGAAAACTATGAAGCGCTTATGGACGCTATCGTTAAGGCTAAACCAGCCGCTGCAAAAGGACAATACGTTAAGAGTGTTTCCCTTGCAAGCACAATGGGCCCTGGCGTAAAAATTAACGCTAAAATTTAGTTGACAATTAAATTTTTTAGTGTTATAATTTCAAAGTAAACTAAATAGCCCAAGACAGTAGGTGTTAACTTGCTTATATGCAGACCAACCGAGGCGGAAATTTTGTAAGGCTTATTTTATGCCCTTGTATTCCGTTTTGGTGTGCAAGGGCTTTTCATTTAGGTCTTGCCACTTCAATCAGTTGATTTTTAATGGAAAAACACTGCGAAATACTATGCGTTTTGCTCGGTTGCAGACCGCAGAGGGTATGCGCCCTTACAAAACCCGTGTCTTTCTTGTGTTTGTCTAATTAAATCGCCATAGGCTAATCAATTGTTTTCAGTGGACAAAACCTATCATTAAATTAAGGAGGTATCAATCAGATGTCGGCAAATTTTGAAGCAAAAAAAGTAGTAGTAGAAGAAATTAAAGAAAAAATTCAAAATTCAAAGTCGGTTGTATTTGTTAAATTTAGTGGCTTAACAGTTGCTGAAGATACAGAACTCCGCCGTGAATTTAGAAAGAACAACGTCGAATACAAAGTATTAAAGAACACTTTAATTCGCCGTGCTTTCAACGACTTAGGTATTACCGAGTTTGACGAAGACTTAAATGGTCCAACTTCTGTTGCATTTGGCGCAGACGAAATCGGTGCATCAAAAGTTATCGTTGAAGCAGCAAAGAAATATCAAGACAAAGTAGCAGTTAAGAGCGCGTTTGTTGATGGTGGCAAGGTTGACGTTGCTGGTGTTCAAACATTGGCTGCAATGCCATCAAAAGAAGAACTCATCGCAAAAATGCTCGGTTCATTACAAGCACCACTTACCAACTTTGTTGGCGTGCTTACAGCAATGCCACGTGGCTTAGTAGTTGCACTCAATGCAATTGCTGAACAAAAGGCTCAATAATAGCCTAAAATATTAAAAAACAAAAAAAATAAAAAAATTAAATTAAAAAATTATAATTAAGTATTTAATGGAGGATACAAAAATGGCAGACATTCAAAAAATGTTAGAAGAAGTTAAAGGTATGACAGTTTTAGAACTTAACGAACTCGTTAAGGCTTTGGAAGAAGAATTTGGCGTAAGCGCTGCTGCACCCGTTGCAGTTGCTGCTGCTCCCGCTGCGGCTGCAGAAGCTCCCGCTGCTGAAGAAAAGACCGAATTCAAGGTAGTTCTTAAGGCTGTTGGCGCAAACAAAATCGGCGTTATCAAAGTTATTAAAGACGTTACCGGTTTGGGTCTTGTTGAATCTAAGGCACTCGCTGAAGATGGCAAGGTAATCAAAGAAAGCGCATCTAAAGAAGAAGCTGACGCAATGATCGCTAAGTTCAAAGAAGCTGGCGCAGAAGTTGTTGCTGAATAATTTCTTAAAGATTAAAAAAGAAAAAACTACGTTGCTTAAACAGCAATGTAGTTTTTTTATTTTATATTAAAAG
>JAZQYW010000038.1:0-12351 GCA_045633745.1 Christensenellaceae bacterium | reverse complement strand
ATTGGTAATTCTGCACATAACATCGCTTATGGTGCAAGTACAACTAACTCAGCAGAAAACGTATTGACCTTAACTATTTCTCAAGCAGAATTAAATAAGATTAAGACTGCTGAAGGTGCTGTTGTTGCTGGAACAGAGTATAAAATCGATGCAATCACAGAAGGTATTGATAGTTATCGAGGCATAATTTATGGTATTGAAAACCACGAATTATCACCAACAACTCTTAAATACATTAAGTTTACTGTACAAGGTGCTGTAACTGGTACTTATAATGCGGCACCAACGGCTGAAGCATTAAGGGCAATCATTGGTTGGAATGAAACAAATTATTTGAACAGTGCTAATACCCATGCTATAGCAGGATGTTGGGACTTCAGCAACAATACAGTAAGATGGAAGACTTTGCCACAAGCATAATGCTTAACTAATCAACTTGATTAGTGAACAAAATTAAATCTAACGGCGAGAAGAATTTCTCGCCGTTATTTTTCTTTAAAATTATCACAAAAAATGCTTTAAGTTTTATAAAATACAACATTTGCACATACATATTGTTGTGTTAATAAAGTAAATATGATATAATTATTATCGAAAAGTTTAAGAGTAAATAAAATTACGATAAGAGGTAAAAAATGGCAAGAAGTAATTTTACTAAAAAGATTAAGTTCTTAACATTATTTCTAGTGATTTCTTTGCTTTTTGGCACGTTTGCTGGTTGCAAAAAAATGCCAACAGTTGATAATCACGTTGTCGGCGATATAATTAACTACGTTGATGATATTTATCATGAAGTATATATTGAACAAGGTATGACGGATAATGATAAAGGTCTTGTTGTTGGTCTTCATAATTCTGCAATGAAAATATTGAAAAATGCAGATGTAATTTATGATGGAGCAACTGAAGTCGGCTTTGTTGGTGGAAGAATTATGGGCTTACCAAACAAAGTTTTGGGCTCAACAAACAATACTTTAACAATCGTTAAGGGCGAAAAAGAATATACTTTAAAGTATATGTACGTGACAAGGGCTATTAGAAACGTAAACGACCTTTCATTAAATCGCGATGAGTTTCCAACTCCACCACTCTATAACAGAGCAGAAAAGCACAGCGATTATATTTTTGAAATGCCTGTAGCATCAACGTCTTCTGCTCAAAGAATACCAACTTTAAAAATTGAAGGATATTACGTTTTAGCAGCGAATATTGATCTCGGTGGCACTGTCGATGGCAATCATAATCAAAATCATAAAAATGTAATCCATTCTGGTCACCAAGGGCTTAAATCTCCTACAGGTAATTACAACACTGAAGTAGGTTTTACTGGAACGTTTGATGGACGTGGTCATAAGTTGGAAAATTTAACTACTTGGGGTGCTGGTATGTTTGGCTATATCAATGGCGGAACGATTAAAAACCTAGCCCTAATTGGTGCTTGCAACTATTGGCAAGGTCAAGATAAAAGCATCTTTGCAGATATTTCTAAAAATGCTAAATTCGAAAATCTTTACGTTTTGTTAAAGCAACAAAAATACGATAATGGTGGTGTAGAACAAGGTCAAGATGTTGATGGTTGGGGTTATGCCCGTGAGTATTGGGCTCCGTTGTTTTCAAAAGGGACCATTCACGTAAAGGACTGCGTACTTGAAAGTTTTATTCTTGAGGGAGAAAAAACCAAAAATACTAACTATATGCAATTTCTTAATACCGATACTGGTTCTACCTATGAAAACGTACACTGTATCGGCTCATCACCTTTAGCAATTGCTGAATATGATTTTAGTGATGGTGTTAAGCTTATGGTCACAGAAAAGGAAATTGAAGAATTTGGCGAAGAACTTGGGTATATCGAATATGGAGAAATTTTTTCTTATAAAAATAGTACTACAGCTTATGACAAGTTCAATTACATTATGGATGCAATAAAGCCACTTATCGAAAATAGGGACCCAAGAGCGTCAACAGAAGACATTTGTCTTGTTCAAGCCCCAGCAGGCGTTGAAAGGTATGCCGGCGGTTTTAAACCATCAATTGTTGTTGAAAAATTTTATAATGCAATGAAAAATGATAGCGATGCAGTTGAGGCGTTTATGGATACAGGTTGTTGGAATTACGATGCAACAACAGGTGCGCTTACTTGGAAAAATATATAATTTAAATAATAAAAAGGCTGGCAAAACAATTTGCCAGCCTTTAGTCTGTCTTAAGAAATTAGTAATTGATAACTCTTAATTGGAAATATGCTTGTGGGTGGTCGCAAATAGGGCATTTGTTTGGTGCCATAGTGCTGTCAATAATGTGACCACAGTTTCTGCAAATCCATACTTCTTTTTGGTTTTTCTTAAATACTGTGCCATCTTCAATATTCTTTAAGAGAGCAAGGTATCTTTCTTCGTGTTCTTTTTCGATTTTTGCAACGCCACTAAATAATCTTGCAATATCGTCAAAACCTTCTTCTTTAGCTTCTTTTGCCATACGTGCATACATATCAGTCCATTCACTGTTTTCGCCAGCAGCAGCGTCTTTAAGATTGTCAATTGTAGAGCCGATGCCATCGTGCAAAAGTTTGAACCAAATTTTTGCGTGTTCTTTTTCGTTATCAGCAGTTTCTAAAAAGAAAGCGGCAATTTGTTCATAACCTTCCTTTTTAGCCTTTGATGCATAATAGGTATATTTATTTCTTGCTTGACTTTCGCCAGCAAAGGCTTCTAGTAAATTCTTTTCAGTTTTTGTTCCTTTTAAATTCATAGTTTTTTCTTCCTTTTTCTTTAATTTTATACATAAATTATATAATATATACCAAAATCTGTCAATATAAAAAATAAAAAAATTTTCATTAAAAGTGTCAGCAAATCTTGAAAAGCCATTTTGTTTATGCTAAACTATTTGGCTAATAAAAAAGCCGAACAATTTTGCTCGGCTTTTTGTTGTTATTGATTATTAAAACTTAATCTTTTCTGCAATGTAATTCTTTAAGTCTGCGATAGGAATTCTAACTTGTTCCATAGTATCTCTATCACGAATTGTCACTGCATTATCTTCTAAAGTATCAAAGTCAATGGTAATGCAGAAAGGTGTGCCGATTTCATCTTGACGGCGATAACGCTTACCGATTGAACCTGCTTCATCATAGTCAACAGGGAAAGACTTGATTAAATCGCTATAAACTTCATCAGCCTTTTCTGAAAGTTTTTTAGACAATGGCAATACTGCAGCCTTAAATGGTGCAAGCGTTGGGTGAAGTCTTAAAACTGTTCTAACGTCGTTCTTTTCGCTATCTACAACTTCTTCATCATATGCATTGCAAAGGATAGCAAGAACTGTTCTTTCAACGCCAAGACTTGGTTCAACAACGTAAGGAATATATCTTTCGTTTGTTTCTGGGTCAAAGTAAGTAAGGTCTTTCTTTGAAGTGTTTTGATGTTGAGTTAAGTCATAGTCAGTTCTGTCTGCAACGCCCCAAAGTTCGCCCCAACCAAATGGGAACAAGAATTCAAAGTCAGTTGTTGCTTTTGAATAGAAACATAGTTCTTCTGGGTCGTGGTCACGAAGTCTTAATCTTTCGTCCTTAATGCCAAGAGATAACAACCAGTTGTGGCAGAAAGAACGCCAATAACTAAACCATTCTAGGTCAGTTCCCGGTTTGCAGAAGAATTCTAATTCCATTTGTTCAAATTCACGAACACGGAAAATGAAGTTGCCTGGGGTAATTTCATTTCTAAATGATTTACCGATTTGTGCAATACCGAAAGGCATTTTCTTTCTTGTTGTTCTTTGAACGTTAACGAAGTTTGTGAAAATACCTTGTGCCGTTTCAGGACGGAGATATACGGTATTCTTTGCATCTTCAGTCACGCCTTGGAAAGTCTTAAACATAAGGTTGAACTGACGGATATCAGTGAAGTTATGCTTTTTACAAGTAGGGCAAGGGATATTATGTTCTTCAACAAAAGCCTTCATTTCTTGATGAGAAAATGCGTCGATAGGCTTTTCTAAAGTATAGCCGTTTTCAGCCACCCAGTCTTCAATAAGTTTATCAGCCCTAAATCTTTCGTGACATTCTTTACAGTCCATTAAAGGGTCTGAAAAGCCTGCCAAGTGACCTGATGCAACCCAAGTTTGTGGGTTCATTAAAATCGCTGCGTCAAGCCCAACGTTGAGTTTATTTTCAGTGACAAACTTTTGCCACCAAGCACGCTTAATATTGTTTTTAAGCTCAACACCTAAAGGGCCGTAATCCCAAGTGTTTGCAAGTCCACCATAAATTTCACTGCCAGGGAAAATGATACCACGATTTTTACAAAGTGCAACAATCTTTTCCATAGTAGCACAACTCTTAATTTCTTCCATGATTAACCTCTTTTTATTAATTAAATCACAACAATTTTACATTATATAATAAAATTAGTCAAGCAAACTAGTCGTTTTGCTTTTTTATTTTTCAATTTTGTGATATACTTAAGCATATATACAGTACAAAAGGTGCATTTTATGGTAGAAGCAACTAATTTTATTGAACAAATTATTAACGAAGAATTAGAATCTGGCAAGGTTTCTGCTATTCAAACAAGATTCCCTCCAGAACCAAACGGATATCTTCATATCGGTCACGCAAAAAGTTTGTGCTTAAACTTTGGCGTTAAGGAAAAGTATAAGGGCAAGTGCAATCTGTTTTTAGACGATACTAACCCAAGTAAAGAAAAAGAAGAATATGAAGAAGCAATCAAAAAAGACATTGCGTGGTTAGGCTTTGAATACGATGCTGTGACACACGCATCTGATTACTACGAAGATATTTATAACTTCGCTGTTAAAGAAATTGAAATGGGCAACGCTTTCGTGTGCGATTTAAGCCCTGAAGAAATTTCTGCAAATCGTGGAACTTTAACAGAACCTGGTAAGGAAAGTCCTTATAGAAACAGAAGCGTTGAAGAAAACTTAAAACTCTTTAAGGAAATGCGTGATGGCAAGTATAAAGACGGCGAAAAGTGTTTGAGAGCAAAGATTGATATGGCATCTCCAAACATCAATATGCGTGACCCTGTTATCTATAGAATTTTAAGGGAAACACACTATCGCACGGGGGACAAGTGGTGCATTTATCCTATGTACGATTTTGCGCATCCTATTTGCGACTTTATGCAAGGTGTCACACATTCACTTTGCACTCTTGAATTTGAAGACCACCGTCCACTTTACGACTGGGTAGGTATAACTTTGGGCTTTAAGAATAAGCCACGTCAAATTGAGTTTGCACGTTTGAACGTGACAAACCTTGTTATGAGCAAGAGATATCTTAAAAAACTTGTTGAAGATGGTTCTGTTGATGGTTGGGACGACCCACGTATGCCAACTCTAACGGGGTTAAGGAACAGGGGCGTGCCAGCAGACGCATTAAAAGATTTCTGCGCTAGAATAGGCATAAGCAAGGCTAATTCTGAAGTTCAAATCAGTTATTTGGAAGCGTGCATAAGAGAATACTTAAATATCCACGCAGAACGTGCTATGGCAGTGTTAAAGCCTTTGAAAGTGACTATTACAAATTACCCTGACGGCAAGAGAGAAATGGCAGAGTTTGAAATCAATCCAAACGAAGAAGTTAAGCGTGTTCGTGAGATTGAATTCTCTAAAAACATTTACATCGATGCAGATGACTTTTCTCTTAACCCACCACCAAAATATTTCCGTTTGAAAAAGGACGGCTACGTAAGACTTAAGGGTGCATATATCATCAAGTGTGATGAAGTTATCCTTGATGACAATGGCGAAGTTAAAGAACTTTTATGTTCATACGTTGAAAACAGCAGAAGTGGAAACGATACTTCTGGTATTAAAGTTAAGGGCGTTATTCAATGGGTTGATGCTGATACTGCTGTGGATATGGAAATCCGTCAATACGGATATCTTTTGAACGATGAAGAATATGCAGGGCAAGACTTTGCACTCCGTATGAATAAGGAAAGCGTTAAGATTTTCAACGGCAAGGTTGAACCTTACGTTATGCAAAACGATAAAGATACTTGTTATCAACTTATTAGAACTGGCTACTTTAAGCGCCTTGACGTTAAGGGTAAGGAAGTTATAAGCGAAATCGTTTCATTGAAAGATAATTTTAATGTTAAAAAATAAGGAAAATAATTATGAAAAAAGTTTGTATTGAATTTGCTGATGGCAAAAAGATAAATTTGGAACTTTATAGCGAACACGCACCTATTACGGTTGACAACTTTGTTGACCTTGTTAAGTCTGGCTTTTACGATGGACTTTGCTTTCACAGAGTTATCGAAGGCTTTATGATTCAAGGCGGTGGTTTTATTTATGATAACGGCTTAAAGGATAAAAAAGCGCCTAGAACGATTAAGGGTGAATTTGCTATGAACGGCGTTAAAAACGATTTGCATCACGGAATCGGCGTTATTTCTATGGCAAGAACAATGGACCCTAACTCTGCGTCTTCACAATTCTTTATTTGCGTTGACGACCAAGCATATTTGGACGCACAATACGCTGCTTTTGGTAGAGTTTGTGATGAAGAAAGTTTACAAGTTGCACTTGATATAGCAAGTGTAAAAACAACACGTTGGGGATACTATGATGACGTTCCTGTTGAACCAGTGGTTATGAAAAAAGTTTATATGATTGAAGAATAAAAAAGTGGCGACCTTTTTGGTCGCCACTTTTGTTATAAATACGCCTGCAATATATGTGCATACGTTAAAAAACGTCTCTTATTGCAAGCAATTCGCCGTTAAAACCGTCTATTAAAAGTGCTTTGGTGCTGTTCTTTGTGGATAAACCTATGTACCAGTAGGGGTGAGCGTCTTTAACAATTATCTTTGCACAAATTTCTGCAGTAAACTTGCCGTTTTCATCATAATAAGACTTTATTAAATTGCTTTGTTTATCTTGCAAGCACTCAAGCGCTTTTTTGTAAGAAATGGTGTTTTTAGGCAAGGTTGACTTCATATGCACAATTGTAGTGTTTGAGCCGTTTGAAAGGGTAATTTCAAATTCGTTTGCATTAAAATTATCTATTTCAATACCAGCCGTATATCCGTGCAAAACGGGGCTTAACTTAAAGGTTTGGCTGTAATCTTTGCCATTGTGTTTGAGCGACAACGTGTAAGTGACGTTTTCAGTTTGCACGCCAAACAGTCTAAAGGTTAAAAGGTAATATCTTTTATTGACAGAGCCGTCCGGTGCATTGTTTTCTTCAACGAAACCATAACCTGCTGTGATTTTTAAGTCATTGTCTAAACTTTCATAACAGTTAGACCTTAATTCGCTTACGTATTCGTTTAAGGTTGTTTTTTTACTGCAACCAAACAGTAAAGAAAAACAACAAAAAATAACAATTAAAAAAACCAGTTTTTTTCTCATAAAATCCCTCTTATTGACTAATTTATGAGAAAAGATAAAAACTAATGCTATAAAATAAATAAATTTATGCTTAAAGTATTGATTTTTTAACAAAACTTTGTTAAAATAGAAAAAATACTTAAATTAGAATAGGGTATACTATGAAAAAATTGATTATTAAAACAATTGTAATCACAATTTCGGCAATCGTTTGCATAGTGTCCGCAGTTTTTGGTGCACTTTGCATCTTTGCGCCAACTTCTATTGCAAGTGTTTTTGAAGATATGGGTTGCTATAAACAATCTATGTTTTTCTATGAGATGAAGTATGAACAGTCTAACGATATTGACGATTTAATCGTGCTTATTGATAAGGCGTATGGCAACGGTGATGAAGATGGACTTGAAGAATATCTTTCCAGTTTGATTTGGCATAAAAACTTCTATAAGTATTGCCAAAGTCAAGATGCAAACTTGCCTGCAAACGATATGCCAACTCAAGATTATTTCGTTGGGTATTACGCAACGGTTTTGATTGATAACGGCAAGTTTGAAAGTGCACTCAATATGTCAAAATCTTACGTTAATATGTTTACTTATACCGAATTTAACCCGATTAGAACGATTGTTAAAGAAAGTTTTAACGTTTTGACGGCTGAACAAAAAGAACAATTAAAACAAACCATTTTGACTTATGAACAAAATGCTTTTGTGTTAGAAGATTTAAATAAATTTAATTAGGAAAAAACCATAAAAGGAGATTAATATGGGCAGAATTATTAAAGAAGGCTTAACTTTTGATGACGTGTTGTTGGTTCCTCAAGCCAGTGACATCGTTCCTGCAAACGTGGACTTGTCAACCAACTTGACACCAAACTTAAAACTCAATATACCGCTAATGTCAGCGGCAATGGACACGGTCACCGAATCACGCCTTGCAATTGCTATGGCAAGAGAAGGTGGTATAGGTATTATTCACAAGAATATGTCTATTGAAGAACAAGCACAACACGTTGACAGGGTAAAGAGAAGTGAACACGGCGTTATTACCGACCCTTTCTTTTTAGAACCTGAAAACCCTGTGACTGATGCTCTTAAACTTATGGAAAAATACCGCATCAGTGGTGTTCCTATCACTAAAAACGGAAAACTTGTTGGTATTTTGACAAACAGAGACTTGCGTTTTGAAAGCAATTTTGAGCAACCTATCGGCAACATTATGACTAAGGAAAATTTGGTCACAGCACCTGTAGGCACTTCTTTAGAACAAGCCCAACAAATTCTTGGTAAACATAGAATTGAAAAATTACCTATCGTTGATGAAAGTGGTTATTTGAAAGGTCTTATCACTATTAAGGATATCGAAAAGGCTATTCAATATCCAAACTCAGCAAAAGATATAAACGGCAGACTTTTAGCAGGTGCTGCTGTTGGCGTTTCAGTTAACACTCTTGACAGAGTTGACGCTCTTGTTCAATCAAAAGTTGACCTTATTGTTGTAGATAGTGCACACGGCCACTCTCAAAATATTCTTAAGATGGTATCAAAAATTAAAGAAAAGTATCCAAACTTACCTTTAATTGCAGGCAACGTTGCAACTGCTGATGCAACTGAAGCACTCATCGATGCTGGTGCAGATGTGGTTAAGGTTGGTATCGGCCCTGGTTCTATTTGTACAACACGTATCGTTGCAGGTATCGGCGTTCCACAATTAACTGCTGTTATGGACTGTGCTGAAAGAGCTGAAAAGTTCGGCAAGAAAGTTATTGCAGACGGCGGTATTAAGTATAGTGGCGATATCACAAAGGCTATCGGTGGTGGTGCTGCCGCAGTTATGATAGGCAGTATGTTCGCTGGTACTCTTGAAAGCCCAGGCGAAATTGAAATTTATCAAGGCAGAAGCTTTAAGGTTTATAGGGGTATGGGTTCACTTCCTGCAATGGCTTGCGGTAGTAAGGACAGATACTTCCAAGAAAATGCTAAAAAACTTGTTCCAGAAGGCGTTGAAGGAAGAGTTCCTTATCGTGGCGCACTTTCTGACATCGTATTCCAAATGTGCGGTGGTATTAGAGCAGGTATGGGCTACTGTGGAACACACACTATTGATGATTTAAGAAAGAACGCTCAATTCGTAAAGATTTCAAGCGCATCACTTATTGAATCACACCCACACGATATTTCTATCACAAAAGAATCTCCAAACTACTCTCCAAGGGGTTAATAAAAATTAAAACAAAAAGTCTAGCAAATCGCTAGACTTTTTTTATTTTTTTATATAATCATAAAAACTCAATTTCGTGCACGGAAAGGGTGCTTTCTTTAATGCTAAATTTAACGTTAAAATTTGCAAAAGACATACCATAAACTCTGCCGTCGTCTTGATAAGACGGTCTTGGGTCATCTGCAAGGCATTCTATTAAAGCAGAGAGTTTATCTTGTGGTATTTTATCCTTTACGCTATCATCGAAAACGACTTCAAGTTTATAGTCTGCATTTTGGTCTGCAAAGCCACCGACTGCATCTAAATGGCAGTCTGCAAAGGGGATATAAGGTTTAATATCAAAGATAGGCGTTTTATCAAGTAGGTCTGCACCAGAAACGTATATAACAGGTGCACACTTATCGCTTAAATCAATCCTTTCTATTTTTACGCAAGACAATCCTAATCGGTTTGGTCTAAAAGGGGAACGGCTTGCAAAAACGCCCACTTTTTTATTTCCACCAAGTCTTGGCGGGCGAACAAGTGGGGTAAATTTGTCTTGCTTAACTAAAGAAAAATCAAATATTAGCCATAGATGAGAAAAGTCTTCAAGTCCACGCACGGCATCGATAGAGCGAAAGGCTTTTTCAAAGGTTATTTTGGATATAACCGATTTTGCCCTTCCACTTTGGCGTGGAATACCAAATTTTTCTTTATAATCGTTTTCTATAATAGCGATAGGAGTAATATTTTTTTGCATAAGTTTACCTTCTTATAAATTATACAATACAAAAAGGAATAAAATCAATAAATTTGCCCAAATTTATAAAATTTATTGCACTGCATTGACAAAAACTATTAGTCTATGTTATTATTTTAAAAACTAAAGTTTTTAAGCGATGAGTAAAATGAAAGGTAAAATTCGTAAAGTTAAAATAGGTTTAATTGTGCTTTTGGTTGCAGTGATTTCACTATGCAACTCAAGTTTTCTTTACGCAAAAAACGTGTATGCAGACAGCATAATTTTACCACTTATTGCAAACCAAAGTTTTGAAAATCAAGATGGTTGGTCGATTGAAAAAGTTGATGAAAGCCTTGAAGAAAACGACATTGCTTACCCTAATCAAAATGCTTACGACGGCGATGAATACCTTCAATTAAGCGATGGGGAATACCTTGTTAAATCGACTGATTTTATACAGATAGACGGGCAAGACGATTATGTTTTAGGTGTAAAATATATTTCGTCAAGTCTAGATAATTCTTGCACAATCGACGTTGAAACGTTTGATAGTTCAAACAACCTTATTTCAACTATTTTAGGTCAAGAAAGCAGTGCAAGATTAGTGGACGTGTGGTTAGATGAGCAAACCTATTTTAATGCAAATGAAAGCGTATCTAAAATAAAAATTGTCATTAAAATAAATGCTATAAACGGAAGTGTGGGCATAGATTATGCTTATGGCAATAAAGATATTATCAAAACTAACTTCGGTGCGTCAATAAGCCTTCAAAAAGGCAAGACAGAAATTCGTTTTTTGGGACGAATTGATAAAGAAGTTTATGATAATTATTGGGGCAATTCGGTTAGTGTGGGAATACTTTTCGCACCGACAAATGCCTTGACAAATGCTGGGGAATTTACACTTAAGGGGGTAAGTTCTAACGCCAGTTTGGCAATATTTGCAAACAAGTGGACAAATCAGCAAATAGCCGATAGTGAAGGGTATTATGAGTTTGCGTGTGTAATGGAAAATATGCACGCTAAAGAAGCATTAACTCTTTCACTTTCAGCAAGAGCGTTTATAAAAATTACCGCTCAAGGAAAGGAAAGATATATATACGCTGATTTTGATAAGGAAAGCAATTCTCGTTCAGTGCAAAAGGTTGCCCTAAATCTTAAAGCCAACACCGAATTATATCAAAAATATGATGACGTGCAACGTGCGATTATCGATGCATATGCACAGGGCGAACTTCCAAAATTTAGTTAAAATAATAAAAAAAGACTGCTGTAAAAAAACAGCAGTCTTTTATGTTTTTAAGATTATTTATCCTTAAAATACCTTTTAACGTATTCGGCAACGGCATAGGCAAGTTCATCTAAATCCCAGTCGGTTGTATTTAAGATAAGGTGATAAGTTTTTCTGTCACCCCACTTGCCGTCTGCAAGCAAAAAACGTGTGCGTTCACGGTTTTTATCAATGTTTTTGATTTTTCTTTTAATTTGCTTTTCAGTAAGTTCTTTTTCGTGACCTTCGGCTCTTTCTTGACATCTTTTAATTTTAGCGTTCATATCTGCACATACGAAGATATTCAAAGGATGCCTATCGTGTAAAAGCACGTCTGCATTTCTTCCAACGAAAATGCAGTTCTTGTTTAATTCAGCAATTTCTTCAATAACGATTTTTTGTTCTTGCAACAACTTTGAGTCTGGAGAGTGCACGTAAATAGGTGACATAAAAGAGTGATGAAAAGATAAAGAGTACGTTTGCCAAGCATGGTTTGCAAGTGCGTGTTCAACGTAATTTTCATCAAGGCCGTGCCTTTTTGCAATTTCTGCAATAATTTCACGGTCATAGTAATCATAACCTAATATTTCGGCAACCTTTTTTCCAAGTTCTCTTCCACCACTGCCGAATTCTCTGCTAATTGTGACTATATTCATATTTTTCCCCCTTAAATCTAGCATTTCCACCATTATTATACTATAAAATGGTAAAAAAATCAATACCCCTTTTAAAATTTGGCATCTAGCACAGATTGACATGCTGAAAAGAAGAATAAAAA
>JAZQYW010000037.1:0-18108 GCA_045633745.1 Christensenellaceae bacterium | reverse complement strand
TGTGTTGCCAAAACTTCGAAAACGCCGTCGCCGATTTCCATAACTGAAATATCGAAAGTACCACCACCAAGGTCATAAATGATAACCTTTTGTGTTTTGCCTTCTTTATCAAGACCATAAGAAAGAGCAGCAGCAGTTGGTTCGTTGATAATTCTCAAAACGTTCAAGCCTGCAATCTTACCAGCGTCTTTAGTTGCTTGTCTTTGGCTGTCTGAAAAGTATGCTGGAACAGTGATAACAGCATCTGTGACTGTGCCACCAAGATAACTTTCAGCGTCTTTCTTAAGTTTTGTTAATACCATTGCTGAAATTTCTTGTGGGGTATATTGTTTGTCATCAATAGCAACTTTATAATCAGAACCCATATGTCTTTTGATAGATGCAACAGTTCTGTCTGGGTTAGAAACTGCTTGACGTTTTGCAACTTGACCTACGAGTCTTTCTCCGTCCTTTTGAAAGCCCACAACTGAAGGGGTTGTTCTTGAACCTTCAGCATTTGCGATAACCACTGGTTCGCCATTTTCCATAACTGCGACACAAGAGTTTGTTGTGCCTAAATCGATACCTATTGTTTTCATTTTTATATCTCCTTAATATTTGCTAAATTTATTTAACAACGCTAACTGTAGCGTATCTTATTATTTTATCTTTTTTTCTATATCCCTTTTGGAACACTTGCTTAACCGTGTCTGGTTCTTCCCCGTCTTCAGCAGGCACTTGCATAACCGCTTCTGCAATTTGTGGGTCGAACACTTGACCAACAGGGTTAATCTCTTCAATTTCAAGCGACTTTAAGGTGTCGTCAAACTTGCTTCTAACCTTCTTAATTCCTTCAGCCGTCTTTTCATCAAGCCCAAGTGTCAAAGCCCAGTCCAAGTTATCGCCAACTGGCAAGATTTTAATTATAACGCTTGAAATACCTTCGTTAAAGGCTTCTGCCCATTGCGTTGCCGTGCGTTTTTTATAGTTATCGAATTCTGCAACGTTTCTTATCCATTTATCCTTGTATTCATCGGCTTGCTTTTGAAGTTCTTCATTTTGTTTTTTCAACTCTTCAAGTTGTTCTAAAACTTGGTTGTTTTCCTTTTCAACAGGCTCTTTTGTGCCCTTTTTCTTCTTGTCTTCCATCTCTATATCCTTTACTTTTTATTACCTATTAAATCTTCTAAAATCTTGCCAACGCCTTCTAAAACCGAAACAACCTTTTGATAGTCCATACGAAGTGGCCCGATAACGCCGTAAGTTCCTATTTTAACGCCACTTGCAGAATAGGTTGCTGTGACAAGCGAACAATCGGACGGCATATCCTTTTCTTCCCCACCGATTTTGATGTTGATTTCAATGTTGTCGCTATCATCTTCTAAAAGATTTGCAAGTTTGTTTTTACTCGTCACAACCGAAAGGAAATTTTTAACCTTTTCAGCATCGGTGTATTCAGGATTGTTTAATATTTTGTTTTCGCCTTCTAAAAGTATCTTTGACTTGTTTTCCTTAATGCAGTCTTCAATTACCCACATAACACTGTCAAAAATATCACGATAACTTGCAAGTTCACTTTCAAAGGTTTGACCGATTGACATTATATCGCCAAGTTTTTTGCCAACGCATAATTTTGAAATTAAAACACTTGCTTCACTAATTTGGTCGTCAGTCATATCAAGTGGAATATCGATAAACCTGTCTCTAATAAAGGTGTTTTCCGTCACGATTAATAAAAGTGCTTGCGTTTTCTTGTACCTAAAAATATCAATCTTAACGATTTCATCATCAGCACTGTTTGAAGTATAGGCAATAGAAGTGTAATCAGTTAAATCGCTTATAACCTTAACAGTATTTTGCACAACTGCTTCTAAATTATCAGCGTGGCTCTTAAACTTTTCTTTTATAACCCCAACGTCTTCTAACGAAAGGTTAGATTTGTCCATAAGTTCGGTCACGTAAAGTTTATATGCTTCAATAGATGGAACTCTGCCACTGCTTGTGTGAAGTTGTGTTAAAAACCCAAGTTCTTCTAAACCAGCAAGTTCACTTCTTATGGTCGCTGAACTGATATCTTGCATATACTTTTCCGCAATGCTTTTGCTGGAAACAGGTTGCGCCGTTGCAATATAATCGTCAACCACCAACTGCAATATCTTTTTCTTTCTGTCTGAAAGTTTCATTTTTACCCCGTTTGGCACTTTACAAAGTTTTTTGTTAGCACTCTTTGGGTTAAAGTGCTAACTTGTGAGATAATTATAAAACTATTATGTGTGTTTGTCAAGAGTTTACGCACAAAAACTTTAAAATAAATGTTTAAAATTTGAGCAAAATTTTTTGCAATTTGGTCATATAAAAAAATTAGCCCCCGATTAATTTTCGGGGGCAATAAAATGCATTTATAAAAGTATTATATATAATGTTTAACGTGCTTGAAAAACCTTTGTTTTTTATTCAGTTCTTAAAGCGACAACTGGGTCTTGGTGTGCTGCTTTTCTTGCTGGGATTAACCCTGAAATTACCGTAAGGAACGTACTTATGCCAACCATAAGTAGCGCTGACGTTATAGGTAAAAGCATTATTGAAAAACCTGCGGCATTTTTAACTATCGTGTTAACGATAAGTGATATTATATAGGTTATACCCACACCAACCAAACCACTTGATGCACCTATAATAAGCGTTTCGGCATTGAATAAGTTTGAAACGTCACTCTTTCTTCCACCAAGAGAACGGATAACACCGATTTCCTTTATTCTTTCAACGACTGAAACGTAAGTGATAATTGCAATCATAACGCAAGACACCACCAAAGATAGCGAAGTAAACGCAACGAGTGCAATGGTCACAATATTTATCATAGAATCAATCATATCCATAATCAAAGCAAGGCTATCGGTATATTTAATTTCGTCCCTTTGTTCTTTGGTCAAAACCTTATCGCCAACGACTATATCGCCATCTTGGTTCCACTTATCCAAATATTCAACAACTTTATCTTTTGTTGAAAAATCGACAGGATAAATAGATATATCGTTAGAAACTGGAACACCACCGACGTTGCGTGCAGATAAGAAATAATAATCGCCCATAGATGCAGAACTCATAGAACTGCCCATCATTTCGCCCATCATTCCCATCATACTGCTCATAAAACTGGTTGAACCAACAAAACCAGTCGCTTGCTTTTCAGCGTCTTCATAGAAATAAGAATAGTTATAAGTTATTCCATAAGGAATTTCCACGTCAACACCAGTTTGCGTATCCTTTTGCTTTAAAATCATACTGGTAAAACTGTTTCCGTCGTTTGATGCTTCATATTCGTTAAGGAAGGTGGAAATCTTGCTTGGGTTTAACTTTTCTTGCTCAATTATGCTTTCTGCAAGGGCTTGAGTATAATATATACCCGCTTCCAAGCAACCGAAATTAAGGTTATCTTTTGTTTCCAAAATACCAACGATTTCAAAGGTCATACCACCTGTAAAAGATGCATCGACCTTGTACTTATAGTTGAACGGATTAAGTGGGCTTGCATTTTGTTCAAACACCACGTCATTAGGATAATAGGTAAATTTTTTGCCTACAAGTTCATCATAAGAAAACTCCATTTTATCCAAATCTGGATTATAATTTGGGTTTGGATTTTCTTCAGTGTTAACTGCACGATAGGCAATATTTAAGAATTCTTCTTGTGTAAAATATCCTATTTGCGCTAAAGTAAGGTCGGTTAATGCCCTATCCTTATTTAAGACAATCATAAGTTCATTAGACTTTTCGGCAATATCTCCAGCAAGAACTTTATATTGCGTCTTTATGTAATCGCTGTCTGAAGGTGCTTGCATAAAGGTCTTGCCAAGTTGTGTTATTAAAGATGCTTGGTCTTTATATTCCGTTTCTTTCATAATGCTGGTGTATATTTCTTTTATTGCAGAAATAGACACCGTTTCACTATTATTTGCATCTTTTTTAAAATCGGTGTAAATATTGTTGGTTATATCTATGCCGTAATCAACCTTAAACGCAGCATATCCCTTTGGCATTGCCAAAACGTAATCAACGTAATCTTGCGTAATATTATTTTTAACGACTATTTTGTTCATCTTTTCAAAACTTTGTGCAAGTTGTTCCATAGTCGCATCGACGTTAACGTATCCTTCTTTTTTAAGGAATTCAACCTTTTCGGAAGTTGACATATCGCCCATAATTGCGTCTAAATCATAAGCCGTTTCTTGAATAGTGATAGGATTGCCAGACAACATATCATCTTGCATATTACTAATATACGCCTTAACCCCTGTTGAAACTGCAATAACGGCTGAAATACCTATGATACCGATTGAGCCAGCAACAGAAGTCAAAAGTGTTCTTCCCCTTTTAGAGAACAAGTTTCTTGCAGACAACTTAAATGCAGTCCAAAGGCTCATCTTTGCTTTGGCTTTTTTGCTTTTCTTTGTTTTCTTTTGTTGTGGGACTTGTTTTTCTAAACTTTCCCTTTCGGCAAGTTCTTGTTCAACAGTATAAGGATTTGTGTCTTCAACAACTTCGCCGTCAACAAGGCGAATAATTCTGTTTGAATACTCTTCTGCAATTTCTCCGTTATGGGTGACCATTATAACGAGTTTATCTTTAGAAATCTCTTTTATAAGTTCCATAATTTGCACGCTAGTTTTACTATCAAGCGCACCAGTAGGCTCATCTGCAAGCAAGATATCAGGTTCGTTAACAAGTGCACGTGCAATGGCAACCCTTTGGCATTGCCCACCAGAAAGTTGATTTGGGCGTTTCTTTTCTTCGCCTTTTAATCCAACCTTTTCTAATGCAGACATTGCCCTTTTAACCCTTTCTTCTTTGCTTACGCCAGAAATAGTTAAAGCAAGTTCAACGTTGCCCAAAACCGTTTGGTGTGGAATAAGATTATAACTTTGAAAAATAAAGCCGATACGTCTGTTTCTATAAACGTCCCAATCCCTATCTGTAAAATTCTTGGTACTCTTTCCTGAAATAATAAGGTCGCCCGAAGTATACTTATCAAGCCCACCCACGATATTGAGTGTGGTGGTCTTTCCGCAACCAGATGGCCCTAAAATTGAAACAAATTCGTTTTTTCTAAAAGCAATATTTAAGCCTTTTAAAACTTTAATCTCACTGCCAGCAACTTTATAGTTTTTTGTTATATTTTGTAAACGCAACATTTGTTTTTTCTCCAAATTTACTTTATACACTTATTGTTTACATATTATTATATCACTATTTATTAAAGAAACATTGATTTTTTAACAAAAAAATCTACTAAATTTAATTTTTTAGTAGATTTTTTGTATTTTTTTATCATTAAATGATGTCTGAAGTAAACTTTACAAACTCAATAGGGTTTTCGATATCAAGCCCTGCTAAAATTCTTGCTTGTTCGTATAATACGATAGCGTATTTCTTGAGTTTTTCTTCATCGTTTTCAACGGCTTTAAGTCTATCCAAAATACCGTGTTCTAAACTGATTTCCAAAATCTTTTCGGCTTTCATTTTGCCATCGGCATTTGGCATTGAAGCAAACACTTTTTCCATTTCGATAGAAATATCTCCACTTGCAATGATTGCAACAGGATAGTTTTTGAAGTTTGAAGTGAGTTTAACTTCCTTAACCTTATCCTTCAAGATTTCACTCATCTTGCTTAAAAGGTCTTTATTTTCTTCTTGCTTTTCATTTAATTCTTTCTTTTCATCTTCACTGTCGATAGAAAAATCTTGTTCAGAAACAGACTTAAACTTCTTTCCATCGTAATCAATAAGAATTTTTGCAACGAATTCATCAACGCCGTCTTTAAAGAACAACACTTCAAAGCCCTTATTCTTAAGTTTTTCTATGTTAGGGAGCGATGCGATTTTTTCATAGTTTTCGCCACAAGCGTAATAGATGAACTCTTGATTTTCTTGCATATCCTTAACGTATTCAGCAAGTGTGACAAGTTGTTCTTTCTTTGAAGAATAGAACATCAAAAGGTCTTTTAACTTGTCCTTGTTCATACCGAAACCAGCATACACGCCAAATTTCATTGAAAGCCCAAATTCAGCGAACATCTTTTGATAATTTTCTTTATCATCTTCAAGCATTTTTTTAAGTTCTGCTAAAATCTTCTTTTCTAAACTTGTTGCAATCGCCTTAACTTGCCTGTCTTGTTGCAAAATTTCACGAGAGATATTTAAACTTAAATCAGCGCTATCAACGATACCTTTGATAAAGCCAAAATAATCAGGGAGAAGTTCTTCGCACTTTTCCATAATCATAACGCCGTTGCAGTAAAGTTTAACACCCTTTTTATAATCTTTTGAATAGTAATCGTATGGTGCTTTTGCCGGCACGAATAAAAGCGTGTCGTAATTAACCATACCTTCAATTTTAGCGTAAACACTCTTTAGTGGTGCTTGGTAATCGTGGAATTCGTTTTTATAGAATTCGTTTAAGGTATCAGTCGTCACTTCAGCCTTTGCCTTTTTCCAAAGTGGAACCATACTATTTAGCGTTTCAAGTTCCTTAACTTGTTCATATTCAGGCTTATCTGCTGGCGAACCTTCTTTAACTTTAGAGTGCGTCATCAACATTTGAATAGGATAACGAATATAATCTGAATACTCTTTTATTAGCCTTGCAATCTTAAATTCTTCTAAAAAGTCTGAATACTTGCAGTCTTCCCCATCGGCTTTAAGGAAAATTTCTATCCTTGTGCCAACGCCGTCCTTTTCAGCACTTTCAATGGTATAACCTTCAACACCAGCACTTTCCCACTTGAACGCTTGGTCACTTCCATAAGCCTTTGTGATAACAATGATTTTATCAGCAACCATAAACGCAGAATAAAAACCAACGCCAAATTGACCGATAAGTTGGTTATCAGTTTTATCCGAATTTTCCTTTTTGAAAGCGAGTGTGCCACTTTCAGCAATAGTGCCAAGATTTTTTTCCAAATCTTTGTCGGTCATACCGATACCGTTATCTTCAATTATGATTTTCTTGTTTTCCTTATCAAGAGTTATGTTAATCTTAAAGTCCCCATTAACTTTGTTGTCGGTTAAAGAAATAAACTTCAACTTGTCGATAGCGTCACTTGCGTTTGAAATTAACTCTCTTAAAAAGATTTCCTTGTTGGTGTAAATAGAGTTAATCATAAGGTCAAGAATTCTTTTTGATTCGGTCTTAAATTGTTTCATTTTCTATCTCCAAAAATTTTATCATTTCCTATTATATAATGTTAAAAAGTTTTGTCAACTTTTTTAGTGCCAAAATACTAAATGGCACGTTTTTCGTGCCATTTTAATGTTTTTAATCAATTTCTATATGCCTTGTTGGAAGTTCTTTTCTTTCAAGTTTTGGAATATTGAGAGTAAGTGTTCCGTTGTTGTATTTTGCCTTGATGTCTTCTTCGGAAACAACGTTTCCAACGTAAAAACTTCTTTGATAAGAACTTACCCTTTCTCTCCTAATATAGTTTTCTTTGTCTTCTTCTTTTTGTTCGGTTTTTGCACTTATTGTCAAATATCCATCGTTAAGCGTTAAATTTATGTCCTTTTTATCAAAACCAGGAAGGTCAACGGCAAGTTCATATTCCTTTTCGTTTTCCTTTATATCCGCTCTCATATTGCCCACCTTGTTTGAAAAAGTCACTGGCTTAAAAAAGTTATCAAAAATGTCGTCAAAAATATCGAACGTGTTAAAATTTCTGTTTGTTAAATAGTTTCTCATAATATTATCTCCTTATTTTTTATATATTTTTAGTTTTAGCACTCTCTTGCTTTGATTGTTAGCACTCTCTAATACCGAGTGCTAATTTCAATTATTATTATAATCAAAAAAATAGCCTTGTCAAGTGTTTTATGAAAAGTTTTTTATGATTTTTTTAAAATTTTTTGCATAAAGAAAGGCAAAACAAAAAAACGTGTCTATTAGTAGACACGTTTAGTTTGTATAATTTTTGTTGCTTTTATTCGCTTTTTAATTTAGATATAATATAATTTGCATATTCGCCGGCAACGTTAAAGCCAGTTGCCTTTTCTATGCCCGAAATAAAGGCGTTTGAGTTGACTTCACAAACGAAAGGCTCGTTATTATCGCCGAAAATAAGGTCAACACCACAGTAATCAAGCCCCAAAATATCAGCACATTTTTCGGCAGTTTCTTTAAATTCAGGGGATAAATCAATTTTTGTCCCTTGTCCACCTTGGGCAACGTTTGAACGAAAATCACTTTCATTTTTCCTTTCCATTGCGCAAACGGCTTTGCCACCGATAACGATAACCCTTATGTCAACGCCCTTTTTCTTGCCCAAATACTCTTGAAAAATATGTGGTTTCAACTTAACTTGTTGCATTATAGATAAAAGTTCATCAAAGTTTTTAGCCAAATAAACGCCCTTTCCCATAGAGCCGAAACTTTCTTTAACTATTAATGGAAAGCCTAATTCATCTGCAATTTTTTTTGCCCAACCTTCATCGATAGGTATATCGTTATTATAGCAAAGTGCACCGAAAATGGTTTTTGGCAAGTTGACGCCCTTATTTGAAAGAGCCAAATAAGTTGTGCCCTTATCATCGCAAACCCTTATCGCATCGTGGCTGTTGAAAAGTTTTATCCCCAAACTCTCTAATAATTGCGACTGATATTTATCCTTATCAAGATAAACTGCAAAGTCAATATCCGTTAGGTAAGAAACAATGTTTCCGTTTTCAATTTTAGAGCGCAAAAAAGTATCGGTAATAATTTCCACCGATACGTTTTTCTTTTCAAATTCTTCCTTTAATCGTTGTGCTTGAAACACACTTTCCTTTGGAATTTGATATGGATTTATGACTATAATTCCGTGCCCCATACATATAATTATACTATAGATAACACTCACGGTCAAGTAGGTTTTTAAAAATTTAAAATGCAATATTTTTTAAAAGTATATTGACAAGGGGCATTGCCTATGCTACAATTTAATTGACGATAAAGATAAGGAGATGGAAAAAACAGACAAATTTTTTCTAGGGGGTGCAGACCAATGAACAGTTCAATCGAAGAGATATCAAAGCCTGCACAAAGGCATACAAGGTAGTAAGAATATCTCTTTATGCAAGTTGTCGTAAAGAAGGCAACTAAATAAAAGGCAAAATTGCTTTAATAAAAAAACTAGATAATATGCAGTTGTGCAGATAAAACCAAATATTATAAATATATCTTCCTAAATGGTGTTTTAGGAAGATATTTTTTTGTTTTTTTATAAAGAAAAACGCCCAAATCAAAAGTTTTGGGCGTTAATTTATACCTATTATAATAATTCTTTTATATTCTTTTCAACGGCATTTTTATATTGTTCTTCATCAATAACACCAAGTTCTTTTAAGTGCTTTAATTGAGCAATTTTACTTTCTAAACTTGAACCGTAATTAATAAAAGCATTTTCTTTATAAACATTTTCTTTGCAAGAGTAATCACTCATACTAAGAGCAATTGATTCCAAAACAATAACTATTAAGAAAATTATAAAACCAAGCATAGATGTGATATTTGATACACCTAAGCCTGCCCCCAAAATTATCATCAAGACAGCGAGTATGCTTGATATAACGATTAGACCAATTCTAGAAGAATTTTTATTTTTGAACGTGTTATTAATAAAAACAGGCTTTAAAATTAGTTTGATTGAAAAAATCAATTCAACAACAACTAACCCAACTCCAAGAAAGAAAAATATCCAAAAATTTGCATCTCCATATCCTCCCCACATAATCATTCTTGATAGAGTCAACACTTCTAATATTAAATCTAATATACAGTATGCAAATGCCGTTATAGCAGCCCCTAGTTCTACGCCTCTTTTTGTGCGATTGTATTCCATAATTTCCATATCTTTTCTCCTTTGTTTTTCATAATTATATCAAGTCTTATAAGACTTGTCAAGTATTTTAAGACTTGTTTTGTAATATAATAATATTATGGAATTTAAGGATAGATTAAAAGAATTAAGGACTGCTAAGAATTTAAGTCAAATGCAACTTGCAAACTTATTGCAAATTAGTCAGTCTGCAATAGCAAAGTGGGAATTGGGCAAAACTGAGCCAACGGCATCTGCCATAATTACGCTTGCCAAATTTTTTAATGAAACAACCGATTATATTTTAGGTGTAGATGAATAACGGCGTAGCACACTGCTACGCCGTTTTATTTTTTATTTTACTTTGATTTTGTTTCATTTTTCGCCAGTTTATAAAAGTATAACTATCGTTTAGCAAGAACACACAAAAGCACATTAACACCGATAAATATTCAATGCTAGAAAGTGTTGCAATTCCCCACAATACAATAAGAACAACGTCGTTCAACACATAACCAAGCGCAAAAAACTCACATCTTCTAAAGGTCAAATACCCTGCGATAGCACTTGTAAAAATTGATATTGTGCTTACCAAAAGATTTGTTGTGTTAAGTGCCCTTAATACGAAGAAAAACACGATGGTGACAACAGTTGCAAGCAACAATGTAAATAAAAGTTCTTTATTAGTTAAAGTATTGACCTTTACTTCCATTTTACCCTTTTTTGCAGGATTTTTAAGCCAAGATATAAGCGAAAAGATTGCTATCGGCATTGTCATAAACAAATAAGTTATAATTTCACTATAATAGCGTCCAGTAAAGGCAATGTATGCGTATAAAGTGGCAAAAAGTATCATAAGCATTTGACCAACAGGGTTGCCTTTTGCACAAAATATCAAAGACGTTGCACCTATTAAAGATGCTATCATATTAAAATAATTTTCTCCATCAAAGATGAAAAATGAAAGTAAAATGAGCGAAAGCGAACTTATCCAAATTACTAATTCTAGATTTGTAAAATAACGAGATTTTTTCATAATTTGCCTTTATAAAAAGCATTTGCATATATATCTTCAAAGACCTAACGATATATAAACAAATGCTTTTGCATTTTACTACCCGGTGGCAGTTTTTATTATTTATTTAATTTGTATTTTTTCAATAGTTTAATGAGAAAAATGCAAGAAAGACAAGCGTTCTTGTGAAGGCGCATACTTTAACAGTATGTAACTGAACAAAACGCACAGTATTTCGCAGTATTTTTCCATTAAAATAAACCGCTTATCTTGCCGTCTTCATCAACGTCAATCTTCTCTGCTGATGGAACTTTTGGTAAACCCGGCATTGTCATAATATTTCCCGTTAACACAACTATAAATCCTGCACCAGCAGAAACTTTTAGTGAACGAACTGTAATCTTAAAGCCAGTTGGTGCACCGAGTTTTGTCATATCGTCAGAGAAAGAATATTGTGTTTTTGCGATACAAACTGGAAGAGAAGAAAAGCCCAAATCTTCAAGCGTTTTAATTTGTTTCTTGGCTTCATCGCTGAAGATAACGCCGTCGCCACCATAAATCTTTTTAGCAACGCTTTCAATCTTTTCAGCAATGCTTTCATCAAGAGAATAACTAAACGTAAAGTCGTTTTCCTTTTCGCAAAGGTTAACCACTTCTTTAGCAAGTTCTTCGCCACCCTTTCCGCCGTCTGCCCAAACTGTTGATAACACTACGTTTACGCCAAGTTCTTTGCACTTTTCAATAACAAGTTGAATTTCCTTATCCGTATCTGTTGGGAAACGATTTACTGCAACCACTGATGGAAGTTTATAAACGTCTTTAATATTATGAACGTGACGGAGAAGATTTGGAAGACCCTTTTCAAGTGCATCAAGGTTTTCGCTGTTAAGTTCAGTTTTTGCAAGTCCCCCGTGCATTTTCAATGCCCTAATTGTTGCAACGATAACCACTGCGTTTGGTTTTAAGCCAGCAACTCTGCACTTGATATCAAGGAACTTTTCTGCACCCAAGTCTGCACCAAAGCCTGCTTCAGTGACAGCATAGTCGCCAAGTTTAAGTGCCATTTTTGTTGCGATAATTGAGTTGCAACCGTGCGCAATGTTTGCAAAAGGACCACCGTGAACGATTGCAGGCGTTCCTTCCAAAGTTTGAACAAGGTTTGGCTTTAACGCATCTTTAAGAAGTGCCGTCATTGCACCTTGTGCGTTTAATTCGCCAGCAGTGACAGGCTTTCCGTCATAAGTGTAGCCTATGATAATTCTTTTAATTCTTTCTTTTAGGTCGGTAATAGAAGAAGATAGGCAAAGCACAGCCATAATTTCAGATGCAACAGTGATATCATAACTGTCTTCTCTTGGCACGCCGTTAACCTTTCCACCCAAACCATTAACAACAAAACGAAGTTGTCTGTCGTTCATATCAACGCATCTGTGCCAAGTGATTCTTCTTGGGTCGATGTTAAGGCTGTTGCCTTGATAAATATGGTTATCTATCATTGCAGCAAGCAAGTTGTTTGCTGCGCCGATTGCGTGGAAGTCACCTGTAAAATGAAGGTTGATATCTTCCATTGGTATTACTTGAGCATAGCCACCACCTGCAGCACCACCCTTAACGCCAAATACTGGACCTAAAGATGGCTCTCTTAAAGCAACCATAACCTTTTTGCCTATTCTCTTTAAGCCGTCAGCAAGACCGATTGTGGTTGTGGTTTTACCTTCGCCTGCTGGGGTTGGCGTAATAGCCGTCACAAGAATAAGTTTGCCATTTTCACGATTACTTTCTTTAAGAATAGAAAGGTCGATTTTTGCCTTTACGTTGCCGTATTGTTCGATATACTTATCTTCAATGCCAGCAGTTTTAGCAATTTCTAAAATATGTTTTGGTTGAACGCTTTGCGCAATTTCAATATCGCTTTTGTATTGCATTATATTTTACCTTTTTAATTATTTGAAATACTTAACGGCTGAATTAAACATCTTAATATCATATTCGCCGTAAACGTTTTTATAAAGACCATTGCCCGTTCTTTCAGAGTGGCCCATCTTACCAAACACTCTGCCGTCTGGAGAAGTAATACCTTCGATAGCATAGTAAGAGTTATTTGGATTGTATTTAATATCGTAAGTTGGCTTACCAAATTCATCAACGTATTGCGTTGCAATTTGTCCGTTTGCGATAAGTTTAGCAAGTAAGTCTTCCTTAATAATAAATCTACCTTCGCCATGAGAAATAGGAACGGTGTAAACGTCGCCAACTTCGGTTTGCATAAGCCAAGGCGACTTGTTTGATGCAATCCTTGTCTTAACAAGCATTGACTGGTGTCTTGCGATAGTGTTAAACGTCAACGTTGGCATATCTTCACTAAGTTCATCGGTAATCTTGCCGTAAGGTACAAGACCGAGTTTAATAAGTGCTTGGAAACCATTACAGATACCACCAACTAAACCCTTTCTGTTGTCCAAAAGGTCAGTCACGTTTTCTTTAATAGCCTTGTTTCTAAAGAAAGCAGTAATAAACTTACCAGAACCATCTGGTTCGTCGCCACCAGAGAAACCACCTGGAACGAAGATGATTTGGCTTTGTTTAATCTTTTTAGCAAATTCATCAACAGATTCCTTAACGTCAAACAAGTTCTTGATAACGAAGATTTCAACGTCAGCACCTTGTTTAGCAAAGGCTTTCTTTGTGTCGTATTCACAGTTTGTTCCTGGGAATACTGGTACTAATACTCTAGGTTTTGCAAACTTGGTTGGGCTATAAGTCCAGTCGCTTGCACTATATTTAATTTCAGGGATTTCACCATCGGTTGTTGCAACGTCATTACACTTAAACACGCTTTCAAGTTTATCTTCATAAACACCCAAAAGTTCGTTTAAGCAAACCTTTTCACCATTGTAAACGATTGCTTTATTTTCGATTGTTTTACCTAAAACAAATGCTTTTTCAACTTCAACGTCGCCGTCAAGTTCAATGATAAATCCACCATAATTATAACCGAAAATTTGTTCTAATGAAAGGTCAGCAAACTCAAAGCCGATAGAATTACCGAACGCCATTTTCATAATGCCTTCTGCGATGCCACCGATAGTTGGTGTAAACATAGCAAGCACTTTACCTTCAGCGTTCAATTTTTCAATGATAGCAAAGTTTTCTAAAAGGTCTTTTGTATCAATAAGTCCGTCAGCAGTCTTTTTCGCTGGCAAGAAAACAACCTTGCTGTTTGCCTTCTTAAATTCTGGAGAAACAACCTTATCAAGACTGTTTGTCGTGATAGCAAAAGAAACAAGTGTTGGTGGAACGTCAATTTTTTCAAACGAACCACTCATAGAGTCCTTTCCACCGATAGCAGAAAGTTTAAGTTCTCTTTGTGCTCTGAACGCACCCAAAAGTGCACTCATAGGCTTGCCCCAACGTGTTGCATCCTTGTTTGGTTTTTCAAAATATTCTTGGAAAGTGAGATAAGTATCTTCAAAGGTTGCACCAGTTGCAATCAACTTACAAACACTTTCAATAACAGCATAGTAGCCACCGAAGAGTGGGCTCTTTTCACTTATAAATGGATTGTAGCCCCAACTCATAAACGAACAAGTGTCAGTATCTGCATTTTCAACAGAAACTTTGTTAACCATTGCTTGAATAGGTGTTCTTTGGTTTTTACCACCAAATGGCATAAGCACTGTGCCCGCACCGATAGTTGAGTCAAATCTTTCAGATAAGCCACGCTTTGAACAGATATTTAAGTCGTCTGCAAGGCTCTTAATACCACTAGCAAAGTCGGTTGGGATTTGTTTTTGGTCTTGGTCTTGCTTAACGATTTTAACTTGAGTTTTCTTTTCAGCACCGTTTGAGTTTAAGAATTCTCTTGAAATATCAACGATAGTGTTGCCTTTCCAAGTCATCTTAAGTCTTGCATTGTCTGTGACTGTTGCAACAACTGTTGCTTCAAGGTTTTCAGAGTTAGCAAGTGCAATAAATTCATCAACGAATTCATTTTCAACAACAACTGCCATTCTTTCTTGTGATTCACTGATTGCAAGTTCTGTTCCGTCAAGACCATCATATTTCTTTGGAACTTTATCTAAATCGATGTTAAGTCCATCAGCAAGTTCGCCGATAGCCACTGAAACACCACCAGCACCAAAGTCATTACAACGTTTGATAAGCCTTGATGCCCTTTCATTTCTAAATAATCTTTGCAACTTTCTTTCTTCTGGTGCGTTTCCCTTTTGAACTTCTGCACCACAAGAAGTAAGTGAAGATAAGTTGTGTGATTTTGATGAGCCAGTTGCACCACCGCAACCATCTCTACCAGTTCTACCACCAAGTAAAATTACCTTATCACCAGCAGCAGGAACTTCTCTTCTAACGTTCTTTTCAGGTGCAGCAGCAACAACTGCACCGATTTCCATACGCTTTGCAACGTATCCTTCGTGATAAATTTCATCAACCATACCAGTTGCAAGACCGATTTGGTTGCCGTATGAAGAATAACCACTTGCAGCAGTGGTGACGATTTTTCTTTGTGGAAGTTTACCCTTAATGGTTTCTTCTAAAGACTTTAATGGGTTGCCAGCACCGGTCACACGCATTGCAGCATAAACGTAACTTCTTCCAGATAATGGGTCACGAATAGCACCACCGATACAGGTTGCAGCACCACCGAAAGGTTCGATTTCGGTTGGGTGGTTGTGCGTTTCGTTTTTGAAAAGCAAGAGCCAGTCTTGTTGTTCGCCGTTAACGTTAACTTTAATCTTAACGGTACAAGCATTGATTTCTTCTGAATCATCAATCTTTGGCAAATCGCCAGATTGTTTGTGATATCTTGTTGCAATGGTTGCAAGGTCCATAAGGTTAATAGGCTTTGTTCTATTAAGTTCCTTTCTGGTTGCAATATATTCATCAAAGATTTTTTGTGCTAATTCATCTTCAAATTCTGCATTTTCAATAGTCGTCAAGAAAGTTGTGTGACGGCAGTGGTCTGACCAGTATGTATCAATCATTTTGATTTCAGTGATTGTTGGGTCTCTATCTTCCTTAACGAAGTATGCTTGCAAGAATTTCAAGTCGTCAATATCCATTGCAAGACCTTTTTCTTTCAAGAAAGCATTAAGTCCGTCAGCATCTAACTTGTTAAAGCCAACAAGTGTTTCAACACTGTCTGGCAAATCGTAAGTGATAGCAAGAGTTTGCTTTTCGTTTAGGTCTGCTTCCCTACATTCAACAGGGTTGATAACGTATTTTTTGATAGAGTTAAGTTCTTCTTCAGTCAACTTGCCATCGATAGCGTAAACCTTTGCAGCCTTAACCACTGGACGAGAACCAGCAGAGAAAAGTTGGATACATTGTGCTGCTGAATCAGCCCTTTGGTCAAATTGACCTGGGAGTGGTTCAACGGCAAAGATATAATCGGCTTTTGGAAGTGAATAGAACGCATCGTCAATTTGTGGTTCTGAAAAAACAGCGTTCACACACTTTGAAAAGAGTTCCTTTTCAATATCTTCAACGTCATAACGGTTAATAACTTTAAGTTCATCAACACCGTTAATTTTAAGTAAGTTTTTAATTTCGCCTACAAGTGCTTTTGCTTCGTTTGCAAATTCAGCCTTTTTAGCAACATAAATTCTATAAACCATATTATTCCACCTTTGCCTTTAATGCCCTTTGACCGATATCTTTACGGTAAAAAGCATTGCCGAAAGTTATTTTTTGTACTTTTTCATAAGATTTTGCGATTGCAGTTTCAAGGTCTTTTGCAATAGCAGTCACCCCTAAAACTCTGCCACCGTTTGTTAAAAGTTTGCCGTTTTCAAGTTTTGCACCAGCAACGAACACGTTTTCTCTATCCGTGTTAAAGGTTATTTCATAACCCTTTTCATATTTTTCTGGATAGCCTTTGCTTGCCATAATTACACAGCACGCACTTTCATTATAAAATTCAACGTTAATCTTATCAAGTTCTTCGCTTGCAACAGCCTTCATAATTTCAAAAAGGTCTGTCTTTAATAGTGGTAACACAACTTGTGTTTCAGGGTCACCGAAACGGCAGTTGTATTCAATTACCTTTGGTCCTTTTGGTGTTAGCATAAGTCCAAAGTATAAGCAACCCTTAAAGGTTCTGCCTTCAGCGTTCATTGCGTTCATTGTAGGGATAAAGATTTTTTCCATACATTCTTTTGCAATTTCATCTGTGTAATAAGGGTTTGGTGCAACCGTGCCCATACCACCAGTATTTAAGCCTTGGTCAAAATCAAGCGCACGTTTGTGGTCCATTGAAGATACCATTGGCACTAAAGTCTTTCCGTCTGTAAAAGATAACACGGAAACTTCTGGACCAGTTAAGAATTCTTCAATAACAACGTTAGTTCCAGATGCACCGAAAACCTTGTCTTCCATCATTGACTTAACGGCGTTTTTAGCATCTTCAAGCGTTTCAGCAATTATAACGCCCTTGCCAAGTGCCAAGCCATCTGCTTTAATTACGATAGGCATATCTTGAGTTTCAAGATAATTAATCGCACTTTCCATATCTGAAAAGGTTTCATACTTTGCAGTTGGGATATTATATTTTTTCATTAAGTTTTTAGAGAAAATCTTGCTACCTTCAATGATTGCTGCCTTTTTGTTTGGGCCAAAGCAAGGAATACCCTTTGCTTCGATTAAGTCAACAGCACCTAAAACAAGTGGGTCGTCTGGAGCAACAACTGCAAAATCAATTTTGTTTTGTTCTGCCCAGTCTGCAATTTTTTCCACGTCTTTAACGTTCATATCAACGATAGTTGCATCGTTTGCAATACCACCGTTGCCAGCAATAGCAATGATTTCATCTATACTTTTGTTTTTCTTCAAACTTTGGATAATAGCGTGTTCTCTGCCACCATTACCAACAACTAAAACTTTCATTTATATTGAACTCTCCTTAAATCTATATTACTTACAGTCTTGTTTAACATTTAGCATCATATCAATAAGTAAACGGTTTTAACAAAAACTGTCAAATGCAAATAAGTCAAGGCAAAGCCTAAAGGCAAGAGTTTACATCTTGACAAGGGCTTTAACGATGAATTATGCAGTATTTCACAGTTTTTTAATGGTGGAATAATCTCATACCAGTAAATGACATAACCATATTTCTATCGTCACAAGCCTTGATAACCAAATCATCTCTAACAGAGCCACCTGGTTCGGTTATGTATGAAACGCCACTCTTTGCAGCACGTTCAATATTGTCGCTGAATGGGAAGAAAGCATCAGAACCAAGTGTTACACCTG
>JAZQYW010000036.1:0-23764 GCA_045633745.1 Christensenellaceae bacterium | reverse complement strand
CCGAATCTTTATCTATCAACTTATCTGCTTCTTCTTCAAGCAAAATTCTCTTTGCTTCTTTAACAGTAAGTTTTCTTTTCTTCTTTTTCTTTGGCATCATATCGCCAAAAATACTGCCGATACTAATTTCTCCAGCACCTGGTAAAAGTTCCATAGGTTTTGGATTATCAACAAGTTCAATTTCAATAACTTCGTTATCGTAATAACCCTTTTTCAAGCCTTCCAAGATGTTCTTTTCAAAAATATCTTGTGGGGTTTCGCCCCTATCTAATCTGCGAACTTCGGCAACGATTTTTGAAAGTTTGAAGTCAACTGCACTTTCAGCCTTTTCAGTGACCTTTTTAAATCTTTCTTCCTTAACAAGTCTAACGGCACACTCAACCAAATCTCTTATCATTGACTCAACGTCTCTTCCAACGTAGCCCACTTCGGTATATTTTGTGGCTTCAACTTTAACGAAAGGTGCGTTTACAAGTTTGGCAAGTCTTCTTGCAATTTCAGTTTTACCAACCCCTGTTGGACCTTTCATAATGATATTTTTGGGGGTGATTTCTGCCATTTCTTCTTGTGTCAATCTGCTTCTTCTATATCTATTGCGAAGTGCGATTGCAACGGCTTTCTTTGCTTGGTTTTGTCCGATAATGTATTTATTTAATTGTTCAACTATTTGTTTTGGACTTAAATTCATACTTATTCCCCCTAAATTACTTCACAGGTAATATTATCGTTTGTGAACACGCAAATTTCACTTGCTATTTTAAGTGATTTTTTTGCGATTTCTTCGGCTGAATAATCTGTTTCTTGAGTGAGTGCTCTTGCCGCCGCCAAAGCGTAATTACCACCACTGCCGATTGCACATACGCCCCCGTCTGGTTCAATAACTTCGCCCGTGCCTGAAACAACAAGCAAAGTATCTTCGTTTGCAGTTATCATCATTGCTTCAAGTTTTCTTGCCTTATCACTTCTCCAAAGTTCAGCAAGTTCAACTGCACTTCTCATAAGATTTCCAGAATACTTGTTGAGCATTTCTTCAAATCTTTCTGAAAGGGTAAAAGCATCTGAAACAGAACCTGCAAACCCTAAAATAACCTTTCCGTTATAAATTCTTCTTACTTTAACTGCATTGCTCTTAAAAATCACCGATTGCGACATAGTCACTTGTCCATCGCCGGCGATTGCAGTCTTGCCGTCTTTTTTTACGGCACAAATTGTCGTTCCCTTAAATTCTATCATATTTCTAACTCCTTCTTAAACTGTTCGGTTTCCTTTAGACTTCTTTCAGCCATAAGACGTTTTCTCTCTTTTTTATCTCTAACAATCCTATCTAATGGTGGCAAAATTCCAAAGTTTGCGTTCATAGGTTGAAAATCTTTGTTTTCAGTGGTTATGTATTTAGCAAGTGAGCCAAGCACAGTTTTATCGGTTATAGGCTGAACTTTTTTGCCCTTTATTTTGTTATATAAATAAATTGCCGTCATCAAGCCACTTGCAGCACTTTCAACGTATCCTTCAACACCTGTGATTTGACCTGCAAAATAAACGTTATCGTGCTCTCTTAACGAATAGTCTTGATTTAACACTTGTGGCGATTTTATGAAAGTGTTTCTGTGCATAACGCCGTATCTAAAATATTCGGCATTTTTCAATGCTGGAATATTTGCAAACACTCTTTTCTGTGCCGAAAAGGTTAAGTTTGTTTGAAATCCCACAAGGTTATACATACTTCCGTCTTTATCTTCTTTGCGAAGTTGCAAGCAAGCATAAGCCCATCTTCCAGTCTTTGGGTTTGTTAGTCCAACAGGTTTTAACGGACCAAACCTTAAGGTATCAACACCACGGCTTGCCATTATTTCAATAGGCATACACCCTTCAAAAACAGCCGTATTTTCAAATTCGTGCAAGGTTGCCCTTTCTGCGTTTAACAAGCCTTCAATAAATGCCGAATATTGCTCTTTATCCATAGGGCAATTTATATGGTCGCCATCGCCCTTATCGTATCTATCGCCAAAAAAGGCGTTTTCCATATCTATGCTTTCAAATTCAACTATCGGCGCTGACGCATCGAAAAAACTTAAATTTTCGCCAACAAGTTTTTGTATGTTTTTTGAAAGAGCATCTGTTGTAAGTGGACCTGTTGCTATAACGGTGTATCCATCAAAATCAATATCTTTCACTTCTTTTGCTATATGGTTGATATTTTTTAAAGAGTGCAATTTTTCAGTTATATATTTTGAAAACTTTTCTCTATCAACAGCCAAAGCGTTGCCAGCAGGAACTCTATTTATATCGGCACTTTCGATAACAAGTGAGCCTAATATACGCATTTCTTCTTTTAAAAGCCCTGCTGCATTGCCGAATATATCGTTGCTTTTAAGTGAGTTTGAACAAACCAACTCTGCATAATCATTGCTGTTGTGTGCAGGCGTTTTCTTGTTTGGCTTTATTTCATAAAGGTCAACTTCTATGCCCCTTTTGGCAAGAAAATATGCAACTTCTGCACCTGCAAGGCCACCGCCTATTACCTTAACTTTTTGCATCTTTAATATACTTACAATTCTTTGACGAACATTTAACTTGACCGTCAACACTTATTAGATATGCACCACAGTCTGGACATTTTTCTCCAGTTGGGATATCCCAACTCATAAATTTACAGTTTGGATAACTTGAACATCCATAGAAAGTTTTTCCACCACGGCTGGTCATCTTTTTGGTTGGTCTGCCACAGTCTGGGCAAACGCCAACGCTTTCTGTCATACTAACCGTGCTCTTGCACTTTGGATAGTTTGAACAAGCAAGAAACTTACCAAACTTGCCTTCCCTTTCAACCATCATTGCACCACATTTTGGGCAAATCTTATCGGTTGGAATAACCGTCTTTTCGTTAACTGCTTTGATGTTTTGACAAGATGGATAGTTTGAACAAGCATAATAATTGCCGTATTTACCACTGTTTATTATCATCGGTGCACCGCATTTATCACAAACAACTTCGGTAATTTTTGATTCTCTTAATTGTTCATCAAAATTAACGTAAAAATCCGCAATAAGTTTATGCCAGTCCTTACCACTTGAGCCGATATCATCTAAATCATCTTCCATCTTTGCTGTGAAAGATATGTCCATAATATCAGGGAAATATTTAACCAAGAAATCGATAAGTGAATAACTGATATCGTTTGGCACTAAATATTTCTTTTCCTTTCTAACGTATTCTCTCTTTTTGTCAGAAAGTTTTGCCATAATCGTAGCGTAAGTTGATGGTCTGCCTATGCCCTTATCTTCCATATGCTTAATAAGGGTTGCTTCGGTATATCTAACAGGTGGTTTTGTAAACTTTTGTTCTTTAGTTATGCCGTTAAGAATAAGTCTTTCATTTTCGGTTAAGTTTGGAAGAAGTGCATTTTCTTCATCGTCTTCTTCTGCCTTTTTGGTATCGTCATACACAATAGTATAACCCTTAAACAACAAAGTCTTACCACTTGTTCTTAAAGTGTAATCGCCAGATGCCACGTCAACGACAACGCTATCGTATTTTGCTTCGCTCATTTGAGATGCAACGTATCTATCGTAAATCAACTTGTAAAGTCTGTATTGATTTTTATCCAAAACGTCTTTCAAACTGTCTGGAGTTTTGTTTATATCGATAGGTCTTATTGCTTCGTGTGCGTCTTGCGCATCTTTTTTGGTGCGATAAACGTTTGGTCTTGCTGGAACATAATCATTTCCATAAGTTTTTGCAATATAATCAAGTGCTTCTTTTTGTGCGTCTGGGGAAATACGAACGGAGTCTGTTCTCATATAGGTTATGAGAGCGATATGACCACGTGGTGTTTCAACACCTTCGTATAATCTTTGAGCAACTTGCATTACTTGTGGTGCTGTTAAGTTTAATCTATTAGAACCATCTTGTTGAAGTGTACTTGTAATGTAAGGTGCAGGCGCATGCGTTTTCATAACGGTGCGCTTAACGTTCTTAACGTATAAACCGTTGTTTTTTATTTCGTTTTCAACAAAGTTTGCTTGTTCAGCATTTGCAATCTTTATTTTCTTGCCGTCTTTTTCTGCCAAAACAACAACAAACTTGCTCTTATCTTGTGGGTTTACGTTTGCTTTTATTCTCCAGTATTCTTCAGGCTTAAAAGCAGTGATTTCCCTTTCCCTATCGGTGACCATCTTAAGTGCAACCGATTGAACTCTGCCTGCTGAAAGATTGTCGTTAAGTCTTGAACTTGCTGCAGGTGAAATGCTATATCCAACAAGCCTATCCAAAACCCTTCTTGCTTGTTGAGCATCAACCAAATTCATATCGATTTTTCTTGGGCTTGCAAGTGCCTTTTTAACTGCCTTTTCAGAAATTTCGTTAAACTCAATTCTGTTTTCAGCATTTTTGTCGAGTCCTAAAACTTCTGCTAAATGCCAAGATATTGCTTCCCCTTCTCTATCAGGGTCGGTTGCAAGATAAATTTTATCGGCTTTTTGTGCCAAAGTTTCAAGCCTTTTTATATCTTGCTTTTTTTCTTGAGCAATAACGTAATGTGGTTCAAAGTTGTTTGCAATGGATACGCCCATATAATTAGTTGGCAAATCCCTAATATGCCCCTTTGAAGCACAAACTTTGTAATCGCCAGTTAAAAATTTTTCTATTGTACTTGCCTTATGTGGTGATTCTACGATTATTAACTGCATCTATTCCTCCGAATAATTACGGGAAAGCCCGTAAATATTTCCGCCCCTTACTATCAATCCCTTGATTTCCAAAATTGAAAGCATGGACGTTATTTCAAACGTGCGTTTGTTTAGCACGGTTGCTAACTTTTCAATGTGCATTTGTCCATTTTCAGACAATGCTTTTAACACTATCTTTTCTTCGTCGGTCACTTCGACTTTCTTTTGAGTGTTTTCTATTCTATAAAAATCTAAAATATCTTGTGGCGTATCGGTTAAAATTGCACCGTTTTTTATTAAGTCGTTGCAACCTTCACCCGATTTTATGCCAACGCTGTATGGAATTGCAAACAAATCTTTTCCAAATTCCCCAGCATATTCTGCCGTGTATAAAGTTCCACTCTTTTTACTACCACTTACTATCAACACACCTTTAGATAGCCCTGCAATAATTCTATTCCTAACTGGGAAATAATATGGCTTTGGCAAAACTTTTGGTGGATATTCAGCAAGCGCTAATCCATTTTCGCAAACCTTTTCAAACAAATCTTTGTTTGAACTAGGGTAAATATTATCAAAGCCACCTGCGATAACCGAAATTACTTTTGCATTTTCGTTAAGTGCACTCTTTATAACTGCACTGTCAACACCTTCTGCGATACCAGTGACAAAAGTAAATGAATTTGATAACGCCTTAACGTATTCTTCTGCAAGTGAAATGGATAAAGGCAAACTCTTTCTACTTCCCACTATCCCAAACGTTTCACTCTTTAATAGTTCAACGTTGCCCTTTGCATAAAGGATTAAAGGCTTGATATCTATATGCAAAAGATTTTCAGGATAGTCGCTTGATAAAAACGTTATTGCTGTGATGCCCTTTCTATTAAGTTCATCTAGCACGTAATTAAGATAAGTTTGGTTTGCTGACGCAAGCATTGTGTTAAATTGATTTTCACCAACGTTTGCAACTATATAATCTTTCGCAAGATTAAGCCCGTCCGTTATCTTTTCTTCATCTTTGATAAAATCGAATATAATTTCTTTGTGCTTATATTCAAGTCCGTCAAAACTGTCAAGCCAAATTAAACACAACTCTTCTTTGGTATATTTTTTCATATTAGGTATGCCTATAACTAATCGCTTCTAAAAGATGTTCTGGGCGAATATCATCATAAAGTTCCATATCGGCAATCGTTCTTGCAACCTTTATAATTCTACTTCTTGCCCTAGGCGATAAATGTAAAGTTTCGTAAGCCTTTTTTAAGATATCTTCACACTCTTTTGTAAGGCGACAATACTTTTGCAAGTGCTTTTCACCCATATCGCTATTAGTTAATATCCCTTCATTTTCAAAGCGTTTCTTTTGAACCAGTCTAGTTCTATTTACCCTTTCTTTAACAGTTTTAGAACTTTCTGCTTGTTTTTCATCGGTAAGTTCAGCATATTTAACTTCATCAACTTCCACTTGAATATCAATTCTATCTAAAAGTGGTCCTGAAATTTTTGCCTTGTATTTTTGAATTTGCGATGGCGAACAAGTGCAAACCTTTTCTGCCGAACCATAATTCCCACAAGGACAAGGGTTCATACTTCCACAAAGCATAAAGTTTGCTGGATAGTTTACTGAACCACTTGCACGAGAGATGGTTATATTTCCATCTTCAAGTGGTTGACGCAAAACTTCCAAACTTGAACGTGTGTATTCTGGCATTTCATCTAAAAACAACACGCCGTTATGTGCAAGTGAAATTTCACCTGGTTTAGTGTTCTTTCCACCACCTGCAAGTGCAACCATAGTCGCCGTATGATGCGGACTTCTAAACGGTCTTGTCATAACGATACCTTCACTATCTTTTAACAAACCTGCAACAGAGTGAATTTTGGTTGTTTCAAGTGCTTCAGTAAAGGTCATATCAGGCATAATGGTTGGGATACACTTTGCAAGCATTGTCTTGCCCGTGCCCGGTGCACCTACGAATAACAAATTGTGCCCGCCGGATACTGCAACTTCTAATGCACGTTTAGCAACAGTTTGCCCCTTGACAAAAGCAAGGTCACTATGATAAAAGTTTTTGCTTTCTTCTGCCATAAAATCGTGCTTTGTTATAGTTTCTAAAACCTTAAGCCCTGACAAGTGGTCGATAACTTCTTTAAGGCTTTCAGCCCCAACGACTTCAACCCCGTCCACAAAAGACGCTTCCTTTTCATTGCATTTTGGAATAATAAATTTTGTAAAGCCTTGTTCGTAAGCCGAAATCAAAATAGGCAAAACACCGTTAACTCTTCTTAACCCACCATCTAAAGACAACTCGCCCAAAAATACGATTTTTGAAACGTCTGCTTCCAACTGACCGCTTGAAATCAACAAGCCTATTGCAATAGATAAGTCAAGTGCAGAACCTTCCTTCTTTACGTCCGCTGGTGCAAGGTTAACAGTTATGTGTTTTATAGGCATATTTCTGCCACTGTTTTTAATAGCAGAACGCACGCGTTCTTTTGATTCCTTAACAGCAGTATCAGCAAGGCCAACCACGTCAAACGCAGGCAAGCCGTTGTTGATATCAACTTCGACTTCAATAGGAACGCCCTGTAATCCGATGAGCGTATAGCCGTTTACCTTTGCAATCATTTTATCTTTTTCCCCTTGTGCTAAATGCAAATTTCGCCTATTATATTTTTCTAGTATATTATTATATATTATTTTATTTTAAAAGTAAACTTATTATGTGGTAAATATTAGGGAATTATTAAGAATTTTAAAGTAAAAAAAAGAACTTGCCAGTTTGACAAGTTCATTTTTTTGTTTCTTAAAAAATTATTTCTTAATTTCCTTAACTTTAGCAGCCTTACCAGTTCTAGCACGCAAGTAGTAGAGTTTTGCACGACGTACTTTACCGTGTCTAACAACTTGGATATCTGCAACCTTTGGTGAGTGGATAGGGAAAGTCTTTTCAACACCAACACCGAAAGAAAGTCTTCTAACAGTGAAAGTTTCACTTATGCCACCGTGTTTTCTTGCGATAACGATACCTTCAAAGGCTTGTAATCTTTCTCTGTCGCCTTCGATAACCTTTACCATTACCTTAACGGTATCACCAACGTTGAATTCTGGGATTGTGCTCTTTAAGTTTTCTTGATTGATTGCATCAATAATGCCTTTCATTTGCTTTTACCTCCGATTAAATTAGCGTTCATTGTCAACATTTTTGCAAGAGGAACGCCCAAAGCGCTATATATAATACCACATTTTTACCTTTATGGCAAGCGTTTTACACACCAAAAGCATTAAAAATATGATTTATTTCTCCATTTTCTATTTCTATCACGTCAAATCTACACTCGCTGTTCATTTTCTTCTCTCTTTGAAGATAATAGGTGGCGATTTTGTAATATTTTTCTTGTTTTCGTTTATCCACGGCTTGACAAGGCAAACCAAAATCTTCGCTTGTTCTAGTTTTAACTTCGATAAAAACTATCACGTCTTTATCTTGAGCGATAATATCGATTTCGCCAAGTGGGGTTTTATAGTTTTTCTTAAGTATTTTGAACCCTTTTTTCTTTACAAACTTTACTGCTAGTTTTTCTCCGGCTCCACCCAAAAGTTTTTTATAAAAGTTCTTCTGTGTAATTTGCAAGGTCCTATCTCCTTAATAGCGTTTGTATGTGCCTTTGTGCCGTATCCCTTATTTTGTTCAAATCCGTATTCTGGGAACTCTTTTGCATATTCTTTCATCAAGTTATCTCTATAAACCTTTGCCAAGATTGATGCACAACCGATAGTATAACTTTTCATATCGCCTTTTACTATGTATTCAGCGTTTATACTTAAGTTTGTGTCAACGCCATCAACAAGTGTTATATCAGGCTTAATAGACAAAGTTTCAACTGCCATTGTCATACACTTTTTAACGGCGTTTAAGATGTTTATTTGGTCAATTTCTTCTTGTGAAATTTCATAAATAGAATAACAAACTGCCTTTTCTTTTATAACTTCAAAAAGCCTTTCTCTTTTCTTTTCTGAAAGTTTTTTGCTATCGTCAACACCATCGATAATATCATCTAAAGGCATAATTACAGATGCGCAAACAACAGGCCCAGCAAGTGGACCTCTGCCCACTTCGTCAACGCCTGCTATATACTTTTTTCCGTCTTGTAAATGCTTTCTTTCGTATTCAAGTTTATCCATATCAGTCTAGAATAATTTTTCCTATTCTTCCCTTTCTAAAATCGTCTATAATCGCCGTTGCACAGCGTTCATAATCGTATTCTCCGCCCTTCATCAAAAAACCACGTCTAACGCAAATTGCGTTGAATAATTCAAGTGTTTCAACGTCCAAATCGCTAATGTTATACTTGGTTTTTAGAAGGTCTGGATACTTGACTTTTATCTCTTGCAAAAACTCAAATGCAAGGTCGTTAAAATCGATATTTGCATCGTTCATACTGCCGATATAAGCAAGGTGTTTTGCAAGTGTTTGATTATCAAATGCAGGTGGCATTGTGCCCGGTGTGTCAAGCAATTCAAGTTCTCTTAATCTCACCCATTGCTTACCTTTGGTCACACCTGCCTTGTTGCCTGTAATAGCCTTTTTGCCACCGCAAAGTGCGTTGATTATGGTCGATTTTCCAGTGTTTGGAATACCTGCAACCATTATTCTTATAGGCTTAAAAACACCCTTTTCTCTATTGCGTTCAATCTTGTCTTTAAGTAAAGAGAATAGCCTGTTATAAAGCAAATCTACTGCCTTTTTATCCATTGCACTAACGGCGATAACTTCCTTGCCTTCAGCCGTAAATTCGCTTATGGTTTTCTTTATATCTTGCCCACTTATTAAATCACATTTATTGAGCACGTAAAGCACTTTTTTGTTGACAAAAAGTTTGTTTAATTTGTTGTTCAAAGAAGCCCTTGGTGCACGTGCATCAAGGACAATCATAACTCCATCAACTGCTTTTAAGTTTTCTTCCATCATACGCATCGCTGCCGTCATATGACCTGGAAACCATTGTAAATGCTTCATTTATTTCTCACTTTTTAATAAATCGGGACGATTTTTCTTTGTTATTTCTAATGATTTTTCTTGGCGCCACGCATCTATATTTGCGTGATGACCACTGACTAAAACTTCAGGGACTTTTAAGCCCATAAATTCTTGTGGGCGGGTATATTGTGGGTATTCAAGCAATCCACTTGCAAAACTTTCTTGAGAAAGAGAGTCTTGATTTATAACCCCATCACAATATCTTGCAACTGCATCAACAACTGCCATTGCAGGAATTTCGCCACCTGTTAAAACGAAGTCACCGATAGACAATTCTTCGTCAAAATAAAGGTCAAGAACCCTTTGGTCCACCCCTTCGTAATGCCCACAAAGTAAAAGCAAATGCTCTGCTTTGCCATATTCTAAAACGATTTTTTGATTAAACGTTCTGCCCCTTGGCGACATAAAAATACGCCTTGCAGTATGGTTTGGGTCAACCTTTTCAACTGCACTTGCGATAGGTTGTGGCATCATAACCATACCTGCACCACCACCGAAAGGAGTGTCGTCACACTTCTTGTGTTTATCAAGAGTGTAATCCCTAATATCGATAATGTTTATCTCAAGTTTTCCACTATCACAAGCCCTGCCGATAATACTGGTTTTAAGAGGCGTAAACATCTCTGGAAAGAGTGTTAATATGTCAATTTTCATAGCAACTGACCTCACTTAAACGCTTGCCCTTAACTGCAAAAATTTTGTTCACGATATCGACGTTTACAACCAAATCTTTTAAGAAAGGAAAACGCATAATCTTGCCGTCTTCACACCTAACGGTAATGACGTCCGTTCTTGAAGAAGTCACGTCAATAATTTCGCCAACAGTATTTTTTTCGGTCATAACTTTACAGCCGATAATATCAGCGATAAAATATCTGCCTTCTTCTAAAGGGATAGCATCTTCTCTTTTTACACACAAAAACTTACCACGGAACAATTCCGCAGTATTTCTGTCTGGTATTCCAGAAAATTGCATAAACACCATTCCACCGCCTATAGAAACGTCTAACACACGGTAAGAAAGCCCGTCAATCAATACTTCTTTTAAGTTTTTGAAACGATTTATATCGTCGGTTAAAGGTTGAACTTTAACGTCACCTTTGATGCCTTGTGGTTTGACGATAACACCTATTTTAAATATTTCGTTCATTTTTTACTTTTGATAGAAAAACGGGGAAATTAATCCTTTTCCCCGCGTTCTACGATTTCAATATTGTATTTTTTGTTTTCTTTAAGCGAACCAACACGCACTAAAGTACGGAGAGCCTTTGCAATCTTGCCTTGACGTCCGATAACTTTGCCCATATCGCTTGCTGAAAGCGTTATTGTCACTGAAACGTTCTTGCCGTCATCAACGATATCGTAATCAATTTCGTCTGGTTTTTCGGCAAAACAATTTACGATATACTTTATAAGTTCAATCATTATTACTCCTTACAAGTAATTATTACTTTGACTTACGAACTTTCGTTTTTGGTGCTGAAAGTTTGGTTGGTTTTGCAATAATACCCTTGTTTACGAGAATATTCTTAACTGTTTCAGTTGGTTGAACACCCTTTGCAATCCAGTCCTTTGCCTTTGCTTCATCGATAACGATTTCTGCTGGTTGTGAAGTTGGGTTATAGTGACCGATTTTGTCAATATATGCTCCATCTCTTGCATTTCTGCTGTCTGTAACTACGATACGATAGAAAGGTGATTTCTTGTCGCCCATTCTTGTCAATCTCATTTTAACTGCCATTTTTCTTGTTCTCCTTAAATATTTTTATATTTTTTATTAAAATTTAAACATTTTATTGTTTTTCATTTGTTTCATCATCATTTTTGATTGTTCAAATTGTTTGAGCAATCTGTTTACGTCTTGCACAGTCGTGCCACTGCCCTTTGCGATACGATTTTTCCTTGATGAATTGATTAAATTTGGGTTTTCCCTTTCTTGCATTGTCATTGACTGAATTATCGCCTTTGTCCTTGCAATCTTCTTTTCGTCAATGTCATCTTCGTTAATCTTGAACTTACTGCCCATTCCTGGTAGCATTGCAACTAAATTTCTTATGCCACCCATCTTGTTCATCGTTTCAAACTGCATCAAATAGTCGTCCAAAGTGAAAGAGTTCTTTCTAAACTTTTCTTCCATTTTGCGTGCTTGTTCTTCAGTGACTGCGTCTTGTGCCTTTTCAATTAAAGATAACACGTCACCCATACCAAGTATGCGGTTTGCCATTCTGTCTGGATAGAAAGTCTCTAAATCCCCCAACTTTTCGCCAACAGAACAGAACTTAATAGGTTTGCCTGTCACGGCTTTCATAGAAAGCGTTGCACCACCACGAGTGTCACCATCAAGCTTGGTTAAAACTAAACCTGAAACTTCTAATCTCTTATTAAAGGTATCTGCAACTTCAACTGCAACTTGACCAGTCATTGAGTCAACAACAAGCAAGATCTCTGCAGGGTTTACTTCCTTTTTAATGTTTTCAAGTTCTTGCATCAAGTCTTCATCTATTTGCAAGCGACCTGCCGTGTCTATAATAACGGTGTCAAAACCAAACGATTTTGCGTGTTCAACACCTTGTTTTGCAATTTTAACAGGGTTGCCTTGTCCCTTTTCAAAAACAGTGCAACCAGCCTTTTCGCCAACCACTTTTAATTGATTTATGGCTGCTGGACGATACACGTCACAAGCGACTAAAAGTGGCTTCTTGCCTTGTTTTTTAAGCATTAAACCAAGTTTTCCAACAAGTGTTGTTTTACCAGCACCTTGAAGACCTGCCATCATTATAACTGTTGGTGGATTGCTACTAACAGCAAGTTTACTGTTTGTGCTACCCATAAGTTCAATCAGTTCTTCATTAACGATTTTTATAACTTGTTGTGTTGGGCTTAAACTCTTTAAGATTTCTTGACCAACTGCACGCTCACTAACACGATTGACAAATGATTTGACAACCGAAATGTTAACGTCTGCCTCTAAAAGTGCGATACGCACTTCACGCATAGCAGTCTTTATTTCAAGTTCAGTAAGTCTGCCGTGTTTTGTCAACTTGCTGAATATGTGATTAAGTTTTTCGCCAAGTCCTGAAAATAAAGCCATTATCTACCTACAATTTCTAAAATTTTTTGTGCCAACTCTTGACTTAAGCCTTCTTCATTTGCAAGTTCCATCAACTTTTGGTTTTTCTTATATAATCCAAGCGCACTTTCATATTCATCAAGTTTTGCCTTAACGTTCTTCACAACAGCATAAACACTTTGGCGTGTGTTTCCATCTGGCTCTGCAATCTCCGACAAGGATAAATCATAGCAATAGTGCGATGAAAACATCTGCCTTTGACGGTCTGTCAACAACCCTTGATAAAGTTCGAAAAGTTCAACGTATCTAAAATCTTTTTCCATAAATAAAACCAAAGGTGTAAAACAAAAACGCTTTACACCTTGATATTATATACTCTCTCTATGCTTTTGTCAAGCATTTTTTATTATATTAATTAATATTTGTTTACGATTTCAACCATTTCATCGTAATGCTTTTCCATATCTTCCACAAGTTTAAATTGTGTTCTTGCCCTGTCAAGATTATGCCCTTCTCTTTTAATTTGGAAGTAAATATCTCCGTCAAGATAATCGGCCAAAAAACGCATACCACACTCATAAGTAATCAAAATAGCGCTAAATGCAAGGTTATCTTTTTCAATGTTGGTTATGCTATCGCCAAGTGATAAACAATAGCCTTTAACGTATTCTTCAAACAAGTTGATATCAAAATTAACTTTTGTTAAATCTTGTTCATCTTCGGTGCCAGTTTTACAACCAAAGCGAATACTGTCGCCAAAGTCATAGCAAATGCTTCCAGCCATAATGGTGTCAAGGTCAATAACGGCAACGGGTTTTCCCGTGTCTTTATCAAGCAAAACGTTGTTCAACTTGGTGTCGTTGTGTGTGACTTTTGTTGGCATTTCGCCACTTTCAAGCAATTTTACTATTCTATCGCAATATTTTTCCCTTGCAAGCACAAAATCTATTTCCTTTTGAACTAATTTCGCCCTGCCAAGTTTATCAGCCATTAAGGACTTTTTGAAGTTTGCAAATCTTACAACCGTGTTGTGAAAGTTTGGAATTACTTCGTACAACTGCGTTGCATCAAATTCAGCCAAAAGTTTTGCAAAGTTGCCAAAAGCCACGGCACTATAATAAAAATGTTCTGGCTTTTCAACCACTTGATATGCAATAGCATCAGTTATAAACTTATAAACCCTAAAATAACTATCACAATCTTTGCAGTAATAATAAGTTTTTCCGTCAAGAGCATCAATAATAGTTAAACTTTCTCTATCAGGATTTCCACCATTTTCAACAACCTTTTTTCTATTGAATTCGGTGACCAACTTAATATTGTTCATCAACCCTTCAACGTTTGGAAAAACCTTGTTATTAATCTTTTGCAATATATATTGCTTTTTTACGCCGTCTTTTTTTGTTTCAATCAAATAGGAGTGGTTGATATGCCCTTCTCCATAAGGTTCACAAGACGATAGTTCCCCTTCCACGTTAAAGTGTGATATTATTTCCTTAACATCGTACCCCATATCATTTTCTCATCTTTTTTATTTTATTCAAGACCCCTAAACTTTCTCTTTAATCTCAATTCGGTGTCTAAAGTTCTCTTTCTTATACGGATATTTTGTGGTGTGATTTCAAGCATTTCGTCATCGTTAATAAACTCCATCGCTTCTTCCAAACTCATAATCTTTGGTGTTTCAAGTCGAAGTGCATCGTCAGAGCCAGAAGCACGAGTATTTGTCAAGTGTTTTTTCTTGCACACGTTAACGCTGATATCTTCGTTTTTAGGACAAACGCCGACAATCATACCTTCATAAACCTTTGTGCCAGCGCCGATAAAAAGTTGTCCCCTACCTTGTGCATTGAACAAGCCGTAAGTGACTGCTTCGCCCGTTTCAAAGGCAACAAGTGAGCCTGTTGAACGTCTTTCAATATCCCCCTTAAACTCTTCATAGCCATAGAAAATGGTGTTAAACACGCCTTCGCCACGTGTTTCGGTCAAGAATTGACTCTTATAACCAAACAAGCCCCTTGCTGGAACTTTGAATTCAAGCCTAATTCTGCTACCGATATTTTCCATTTGCAAGAGTTCGCCTTTTCTTACGCCCATGCTTGAGAAAACACTGCCAGTTTTATCTTCTGGCACGTCCACAACAAGCCTTTCCATAGGTTCTAAAATAACGCCGTCTTTCTCTTTATACATAACCTTTGGTGCGCCAACTTGGAATTCATATCCAGCCCTACGCATTGTTTCTATCAATATTGAAAGGTGCATTTCTCCCCTGCCACACACTCTGTATGAGTCTGCAGAATCTGTTTCTTCAACACGGAGTGACACGTCTTTAAGCATTTCCTTAAAGAGCCTGTCCCTTAAATGCCTTGTTGTGACAAATTTACCTTCTTTACCAGCAAAAGGACTGTCGTTAACGCTAAAGGTCATTTCAACCGTTGGTTCGCTTATCTTAACGAAAGGAACTGGTTCAACAAGTGCTGGTGAACAAATGGTGTCGCCGATAGAAATGTTTTCTAGTCCACTTACGCAAACGATATCGCCAGCTTTTGCGTCTTCAACGGCAACTCTATTTAATCCTTCAATTTGATAAATGCTAACTAGTTTGCCTTTAACTTCTTTGCCCGTGACGTTATAGTTGCAAGTTTGAACTTCTTGGTTAATTGCAACCTTGCCCCTTTCAATTCTGCCGATACCTATTCTACCAACGTATTCATTATAATCGATTGATGAAACAAGCATTTGGAAAGGTCCGTCCATATCCACTTCTTGTGGCTCAAAATGGTTGATAATAGCATCAAACAATGGCGTTAAGTCTTTGCCTTGTTCATTACAGTTTGTGCTTGCCGTTCCTGCTCTACCCGAACAGAAAATAATTGGACTGTCAATTTGAGAGTCATTTGCATTAAGGTCAAAAAGCAATTCTAAAATTTCATCTTGAACTTCAGAAAGCCTTGCATCAGGTCTATCGATTTTGTTCACAACGATTATCAATTTATGGTTTAATTCAAGTGCTTTTTGCATAACGAAACGGGTTTGTGGCATAGGCCCTTCACAAGCATCAACCAAAACCAAAACGCCGTTAACCATCTTCAAAACACGCTCAACTTCACCACCGAAGTCTGCGTGACCTGGGGTGTCAATAATATTAATTTTTACACCTTGATAAAAGGCAGAAGTGTTCTTTGCCAAAATGGTTATGCCACGTTCTCTTTCCAAATCTCCAGAGTCCATAACCCTATCCATAACGTCCTGATTATCTCTAAAAATTCCGCCTTGTTTTAACATTTCGTTAACCAAAGTTGTTTTACCGTGGTCAACGTGCGCTATAATCGCAACATTTCTTACGTCAGTTCTTTTCAAAATATTCTAGTCCTTTATTAAAATTTCAATATTTTCCCTACTTACTATTTACAGACAAAAGTGCAATTATGGTCTTTGCATCTTTTATCTTGCCATCATAAATCATTTGTATTGCCGTTTGTAAATCAACCCACTCACTATTCAAAAACTCATCTTCATCAAGGCAAACTTGACCTTGTTCAAACTCACTTGCCTTATAAATTCTAATGATTTCGTTTGTATAGGCTGGGGTTGGATAGATTTCAAACATCTTTTCAACTTTTTTGGCTTTAATACCGCCTTCTTCTTCAAGTTCACGAATTGCCGTTTGTTCTGGGTCTTCATTTGGGTTTAATTTCCCAGCAGGAATTTCCCACAACTCTTCGCCATAAGGATATCTAAACTGTTTAACAAGCAAAACCTTGTTATCAAGACAACAAAATATTGCACTTCCGCCACTGTGTTCAACAAACTCTCTTATGGCTGGCTTTTCGTTTGGCAATATTATATCGTCACGTCTTAAGTTCAAAATTTTGCCCTTATAAATATAGTTTTTGTTTAGCGTTTTTTCCTTAAATTCCATTTAAAACGTCCTTTAACAACTTGAAAACTTTTTTACTTCTATTAAAGAATATCATCTTGTGTGCTTTTGCCATAAACTTATATGCAACAAATGCGTAAATTATAGCATCTCTATCTTCGCTTGTAATTGCGTTTGCAAGCATATCAATAACCAAAAGCATTTCTTCTTTCTTTTCTTCAGCAAACTTTTTATCTTTAACTTTTTGCTTATCTTTAAGCAATATTTCCTTAATCTTTTTAACTGCATCGCCATAAGATTTTTTTGCAATTTCCGCTTCTCTTTGTTCACGAAGTTTTTGCTCTTCAAGTTCTTTTTGACGCAAATTTTCTTGTTCGGTTATGGCTTCAACAGGGTCTTGCAACTTGCCGTCAATAACGCTTTCCATAAGCGATTTAACAGCCTTAACGAAAGGAATAATGATAGCATTTATAAACGCATCGTATCCAGAGGCACAACTGCCGTCAACATAAAAATACTTATTCAAAAACGTGCTCATATTCACACGCTTTGCATCAAAGTCTGCAAGAAGATTAAAGGTAAAAGCAAGCAAGTCTTTGGTGTTTGGTGGAAGAACAAATTCCCCTTTATCACTTGAAAGATAAGGGCTTTTAACTAAATACTTTTTTTGTGCTTCTTCATAATTAAAATCGGTTAAGCAATTCTTAAATAAGGCAATTAGCGTGTCTGAACTTGCTATCGCTTTTAATAAGTTAACGATTTTAATATCTGCAAGAATATATTTTGATGCAATAAAATCTTGTGCACTGGTTAAAAACAAATCTAATTCTTCTCTTTTAGTCAAAATACTTTCCTCCGAAAGGTATTGATATTCACTTCTCAAATATTTTATATTTGAAAATATACCGAATATATTATAGCACATTTTTATCGCATTATAAACTTTTTTTGTCTTTATTTTGCAAAATTTTACATAAAATTCTTTACAAATTGAGTTTTTATGGTATAATGAAAGTTAGTAAAATGGAGATTGATGGGGTTTATGCAGGTCAAAGGTGATTCATCATTAAACAAGTTAATATTGCTGTTCGTCTTTGACAAGATGGAAGTTCCGTTATCAGAAAACACCGTGCTTGATATGTGTTGTTCTTCTAATAACTGGCTTGCGTATATGGACTGTCAACCGATATTAAATCAACTTCTTGAGTGTGGTTGGATTTACAACATCGGCAACAGTGGTGAAGCGCTTTACACCATCACCCCCGACGGAAGAATTTGTTTGGCGAACTTTTTTATCAACATTCCTGCTTCTACACGTGAAGAAATTTCGCTTTTTATCAAAAACAACCGTGCAAAATATCGCAGAAAGCAAGAGTGCGTTGCAGACTATTTTATGAATAAGGACGGCACTTATACCGTTTATCTTAAAATTATCGAACCAGCACAACCTGTTTTGGAATTAAAACTTGTTGTCCCAAACAGACAAATTGCAAAAGATATTTATAAAAAATGGGGCGAAAAAGCAGCAAACGTTTATCGCAATCTCTATGAGAATTTAGTAGACTAGTTTTAGGAGAATTTCAATGAACACTTACATCACTCGTGGCACTTGTAGTAGGCAAATCTTATTTGACGTAACCGAAGACAACAAACTTACAAACGTAAAGTTTATAGGCGGTTGCAGTGGAAATTTACAAGCAGTTGCAAGGCTTGTTGACGGCAAGGATATTGACGAAGTTATTTCTCTTCTTAAGGGAATTAAATGCAGAAGCAATACTTCTTGTGGCGACCAACTTGCAAAGGCGCTTGAAAAATATAAGTTCGATAAACTTAACCCAGACCCTGACAAAAAATAAAAAAACTTGACGGCTTTAGAAAATTCTAAAGCCGTCTTTTTTATGCTATTTTTCTATAATTACTGTAAAAGGTCCGTCATTTGTTTGGGTGATTTTCATATCAGCCCCAAATACGCCTTTTTTAACAGTCAAACCTTGTTTTATAAGTCCATCAACCACGTATTCATAAAGTTCGTTTGCTTTTGCTGGACCTTCAGCACCTAAAAAGTCTGGGCGATTGCCGTGTGAAGTGTTTGCAAAAAGCGTGAATTGTGAAACAAGCAAAATTTCGCCGTTCGTATCGACGATTGACTTGTTAATCTTTCCATTTTCATCTTCACAAATGCGAAGTGGTGGGATTTTTTTGATAAAATAATCGGCTTCTGCCGTGGTATCGCCTTTTCCTACACCTAAAAAGATTACATACCCCTTGCCTATTTTTGAAATCAATTCGCCATCAACCCTTAATTCCGCATCTAAAACTCTTTGAATAACTGCTTTCATATTTAACTCCTTTGATTACTAATATGATATCATAATTTAAATTATTTGACAAGCAGATTACAAAATAGTATAATATTTATAAAACATTAGAAGGTGTTCTATATGAAAATTATGGGTATGGAAAAAATGTCACTGGTTGACTTTGACGGATACGTTTCTGCCACTTTATTTACGGGCGGTTGCAATTTTTCGTGTCCATTTTGCCATAACGCACCTTTAGTTAAGGATTTTGCTATCCTTGACCCTTTGAGTGAAAAGGAAGTTTTTGATTACCTTGAAAAAAGAAAAGGTATTCTTGACGGCGTGTGCATTACTGGTGGCGAACCAACACTTCACGCTGACCTTCCACTTTTAATGGAAAAGATTAAAAATCTTGGATACAAGGTAAAACTTGACACAAACGGAACAAATCCTGAACTTGTTAAAACCATTGATGAAAACGGGCTTTGTGATTATTTTGCAATGGATATTAAAAACGATAAATCGTCTTACGCAAAGATTATAGGCTTTGACCATTACAACACCAAAAAGGTTGAACAAACTGTTGAGTATTTCTTAAGCAAAAATTCTAACTATGAGTTTAGAACTACTCTCATAAATGAATTTCACAAAAAACAAAACATAATAGAGATTAGCAAGTGGATAAAGGGCGCAAACAAATATTTCTTGCAAAAATTTAAGTCGGGCGATAATTGTTTAGATGCTGACGGGCTTTCCCCTGTCGACAACCAGACCACTTTGGAATTTTTAGAAATATTAAGAAAAGATATCCCTAATACACAAACTAGGGGCTATGATTTTTAGGGGGATACGATTATTTTTTACAGAAGCAAAAGAACGGCTAAAGTCGTTTCAAGTCACATCTTCCCACCTTGGGTAAATAATTAATTTTGGCTTTAGGCAATATCATTTTATTGCCACAATTTTATATTATTTATTTTAAGGAGTTTTATAATTTAATATGATGTATTTTGCATTTGCGCTTGTTGCGCTTTTATGTTGGAGTGGGTCTGACCTTTTTTCAAAAAAAGGCACTGATGAAAAAGACCCTAACAGCCACTGGAAAGTCACCTTTGCCGTTGGGCTTATAATGGGTATTCATTTCCTTATCACATTAATCGGTGGTGCTATTATCAATGCTAACGGTGGTGTTGACAGTGTTCCTAAGTTTGTTGGAAGTTTGTTCTACACCGATTTCCAAATAGTTGACTTCTTCAAGTATCTTCCTGTTTCAGCACTTTACATACTTGCTATGGTTTTAGGCTATATAGGTTTAAGATATATTGAACTTTCTATTTCATCACCTATTTGCAACTGTTCTGGTTCTCTTGCCGTTTTGCTTTGTGCGATAATCTTCCCTATTATCGGCGCTGACCCTATCGAATTCAACGCTTTTACAATTATAGGTATCGTTGCAATTACTTTAGGCATTATCGGTATAGGATATATTGATAGTAAAGAAAATCAAGAACTAAAAGAACTTCGCCGTCAAGCATCAAACAGAAAATATACAAAAAGCTTTTTGGCACTTCTTCTTCCTATCGCCTATTTAATTATAGACGCACTTGGAACAGTTGGCGATGAAGTTTTCTTCCATTACATTGATATTTCTGATTATTCAGCAAACTCTGCGTTTGAACTCACCTTCTTCTTGCTTGCAATTTTCTCATTTATTTGGGTTAAATTCGTTAAAAAGGACAACCTTTTCGTTAAGAAAAACGGTGCACTTTATATCGGTGGTTTCTGCGAAACAATCGGTCAAATCTTCTATATGGCAGTTATCTTCTCTCCACACGAAGAATTCTTACCTATCATTTCGGCTTACTGTGTATTGTCAGTAGTTTGGAGCAGAATTTTCTTGAAAGAAAAACTTTCTTGGAAACATTACCTTGCTATTGCATTGACCTTTGTCGGCATTATTCTTTTGGGAATTTTCTCACCAGTATAAGAAAAAAGTTAAACAAAAAGTGGTTAGATTTTCTAACCACTTTTTTTATTTATTCTAAATATGATTTCAACTTTTTTTACTATGAAAAAAAGACGGCAAATTTTTGCCGTCTTTTATTATTTGTTTTATATTAGATATTAGATTAATATCCAACCTTTTCCCAACAATCAAATGGTGCTGCAAGTTCATCACTAACAAGAACTTGAGTCTTCATTGTTTGAAGCATTGATGATGGAATAAGAGGTGTGATAGGTCCATGGAGAACAAGACGAGAAGTCATTCTTTGCCATGAAGAGAACGTACCGTTTGTTAAGAGTGCGTGAACTTCGATTCTTTCTCTTGCGTTCTTAACGTCGATAGGACCGATTGTAGCAGCCTTTGGAGGAACGTCTGCAATATAACCAGATTGACCAAATACACCGTGTAATGAGTTTTGAGCAACTGTAAGTGGGTGTAAGTCAACGATTCTAGCCTTCATGTTGAGCCATTCATCGATTTGAGCCTTTGTAGGTTCAACTGCTGGGTCAAAACCTTCTGGGAAGAAGTCTTTAACTGGGTCGATAAATGCCATATGACCTGTCCAACCTGGAGATGAAGAACAAATATCTGCACCGCCTTCACCACAATCAGTAATCATATCTGAATAACTGTTGATGTTCTTGTTGGTTGGGTAGTGAACGTTTTCTAATGGCATACGCAATTTTTCATCAATTTGGTAAACCAAATATTTGAGCATTGAGTGTGCAAAACCTGCTTGATATGTTTCAGGTGCGATGTTGCCGTCTTGGTCAGCCCATTCGTCCATTGCGAAAAGGTGAACGTTCTTACAATCAACTTTGAAGTAGTTGATGAGTTGTGCTAAAGGAATATAAGTATCAGGTTCTGGGTTGCCTAAAATCAAAGTGATTTTCTTACCCTTTTCTGATGCTTCTTTGATTCTTGCGAATAAAGTAGCGATAAGAACTGGGTGTGGGTTCATCATAACCTTGATATTAAATTCAGGGTGTTGGTCTGCTTTTGTGTGCTTTTCCAAATCTGTTCCGCTTATTTTACGAAGTTTTTCGCAAATTTCTCTGTCCTTAAATGGAACAAAACTTGCTGGTTCAAATTTGAAAGTTGTTGCTGGGTCAAATTTAGTCATATTTTTTCTCCTTTAAATATTACTTTCCTTATATCAAATAAATGATTTACAATAATTAAGTCGGCAACGTTGCCCTTTGCTATATATCCCCTATCCCAAATACCAAGCGCTCTTGCTGGGTTTGTTGATGCAAATCTAAACGCATCGCAAACAGAACAGCCCATATGGAATAAAACGTTCTTACAAGCAAGGTCAAGCGTCATACCAGAGCCTGCAATTTCGCCAGCCCAGTCAAAGTTGATGTCGGTTGCTTCTTCAAAACCTTCTGGAACAGGTCCGTCGCTTATAAACTGGTCTGAAATAAGAATAAGTCTGTCATCGCCCTTAATTCTTCTTACAAGTCTTTGCATATATGGAACAACGTGTGCACCTATTCTATCGCAAATAAGTTCAGCGTAAATTTCCTTATTATAGTTAACCGCTTCGTCAACGCAAACGCCACGACACTCTGAATAGTGTTCAATCGTTCCCGTTGCGTTGGTGTGGTGGGTTGCAATCTTTAATCCGTAAGGAATAAACTTTTCAACTTGTTCTGGCGTTGCTTCGCTATGAGCAACCGAAAATACGCAGTTAGGAATAGATTTCTTTACGTCACGAACGAATTCTTCAATACCTTCCCTTTCAGGTGCGATACACCAAACTTTAGTGTAGTCCTTTGACCTTTCGATTAAGTCTTGATAATCTTTCTTGAAAACACCGTGTCTCCACGCATTTTTTTCTTGGTCACAACCAAATGCTGGGTTAAGATATGGACCTTCCATATAAAAACCATAGAAGTTATCAAATTCGCCTTTCTTATGTGCATCAATAATTGTATCAATAGCATCCAAGAAATGTTCCTTGTCTAAACTGTAATATAATGCTGGTAAAACGCTGGTAACACCGTGCTTTAAAAGTTCCTTTGAAGAAACGGCAGGGTTTTCCATAATATAGTTGCCACCAGCAGCGTGTGTATGTATATCGATTAAACCTGGGCCAACAAAGTTATCTTCTGCATCAATGATTTCAGCAGTCTTTGGAATTTCAATATTCTTTGCCTTGCCAAAATCAACGATAACGCCGTTATCAATAAGAATAACGCCGTTTGGAATAACATGGTCAGGCATAATAATATTTGCGTTGATAATCGCTTTCACTTTTTGCCTCCAACTAAATTCGTAAGTATATTAATATTATATATGCTTTTAACAAAATAGTCAAGATTAAAACCCATTAATTTTGTTAAAATTGTTAATTTAATAGTGAAAAACGCTTTTATTTTTTTTATTTTTGTGGTAGAATATATCGTGTTGTGAATAGATAAGCGAGCATGGCGGAATTGGCAGACGCGCTAGACTTAGGATCTAGTGGGAGACCGTGGGGGTTCAAGTCCCTTTGCTCGCACCAAAAAATATGATAGGCACTTTTGCCTATCATTTTTTTGTACAAAGAAGCAAGGCCTATGGTCTTGCTTTTTGTTTTTCAACAAAAAGCAATGACTTATCAGCCTGCATCTCCTTATCGCAAAAAGTTCTTCGATACTTTTTGCGAGTTTTTTATTTTTTTGACACTCGCTCTTAAGGGACTTGAATTAGGAGAAAATTTGCCCCAGCAAATTTCCCGTAGGGTAAACAGTTCAGTGAACTGTTTATCGGGAGGCTCGAGAGAAGCAAGTCCCTTTGCTCCTAAAAACAACT
>JAZQYW010000035.1:0-22808 GCA_045633745.1 Christensenellaceae bacterium | reverse complement strand
TTCATAGGAACGTTGAAATCAACTCTTACAAGACACTTTTTGCCTTTAACTTGTACATCTTTAATTGACTTTTTGTTCATTTTTATTCTCCTAAAAGTTTTTTACTTTATTTTTTGCCAAATTTAGCCTATTTTTAGACTAGGTTTATTATATAAAAATATCCACCGATTGTCAAACGAATACGGTGGATATTTGTTTTAATTTCTATATGTTTTTGTACATTTTTTGCGTTATTTAACGCTTTTATACATTTTAATACTCTTTGCAACGTTGTTAATGTGGTCTGCAACTCTTTCTAAATTAGATATGGTTTGCAAGAAGATAGAGCCTGCTTGAGCCGTGCAACTGCCTTGCTTAACCCTATCGATATGGCGACCTTCAAGCATTTGACAATAATCGTCTATATCTTCTTCTATTTCTTCCACTTTGTTTAATATAGAAGTGTTTCTATCATCAAATGCGGTGAAAGCAATGTCGTATAATTCGTTGATTTTTTGCAAGAATAACGTCAATTCTTCTACGGCGTCTTTAGATAGTTCAATTCCACTTGCCTTTAAGCGCGTTGCGTATTCCATAACGTTTTCAGCATAGTCGCCCACTCTTTCAACGTCAGATACAACTTTATAGTAAGAACCGACCTTTTTATCATCTTCATCAGATAAATCTTTGCCAAGAAGTTTTGTCAAATAGTTAGTTATGTTTTTATTCAATGCGTTAAGTGTTTGTTCTCTTTCTGCAATCGCAGGGGTGTTATCAATATTTCTATCGAAAAGCATTTGCATAGCATCGTTTACGTTTTGCTTTGCATACTCACCCATTCTAACGATTTCTTTTCTAATATTACCAACGGCAATCGGTGGTGTTGATAATAGACGGTCATCCAAATACATAAAGTTTGGCTTTTCTTGTGGTTTCTTTTGTTCTGGAACAATTAAGCATACAAGTTTAACTATGTATTTTGTAAACGGCAATAAAATAACCGTCACAACAACGTTAAACAACGTGTGGAAAATAGCAATTTGTGTGCCTGCATCTGGGCTCATGTTTGCAAATAAACTATTTACTTTAGTTTTCCAAATCCAAATCGGAGCAAGGAATATTAAACAACCGATTGTATTAAACAACAAGTGAACGAAAGCCGTTCTCTTTGCATTTGTGCTTGTGCCAACTGAAGATAAAACTGCAGTTATACAAGTACCTATATTTGAGCCTAACGCCAAGAAGAGTGCATTGTCAAAAGTCAAAACTTTAATTGATGCTAAAACTACCATCAAACTGGTGATTGTTGATGAACTGTGAACTAATGCCGTTAACACCAAGCCGATTAAAACTAACAATATTGGATTATGGTCGCCACGGAAAATAGTTTCAACCCAAACGTGTGGAAGATTTTCACTTATGAACATTACCTTCTTTGCGTAAGTTGAGATAAATTCCAAACCTACGAAAATTAAACCAAGTCCGCCTAAAATACTGCCGATGTTTGCTATCTTTTCGTTTTTAACAAGCATTGACATCAAAACGCCTATACAACCAAGCATTGCTGCTATTGCACCGATATCAATTGCTCCAACACCAGATAACGACACGATATGTGCCGTGACCGTCGTACCTATATTTGCACCCATTATGACGTTTGTCGCTTGGGCTAACGTCAATATTCCAACGTTAACGAAACCGACAAGCATGACTGTGGTTGCCGTTGAACTTTGAATTATACTAGTCACCGCCACGCCGACGCCAACGCCAGCAAATCTATTAGTGGTTATTTTTCCGAGCATTTTTTTCATTCCGCCACCGGCAACTTGTTCAAGTGCCGCACCCATGATTTTCATACCGAACATCATAACTGCCACGCCACCGAACATGAAAAACACGTTCCAAACCATGTAAATAATTCTCCTTTGTAATTTATTACATATCTATCGTACAATAAATCTCGTTTTTTTGTCAATTAAAAAAATAGGGCTAAAATGAAATTTTATCTTCCATTTTAGCCTTTTTCTATCAAAAATTATGCTCATTTGCTTGACTTTTTGCAAATTTTATGCTTATCTTTTTGGAATTTCGCCTTCAGTTAGCAAATTTGGATAACCAAGTTGGCGAAGTGCTTCATACACACCAACGCACACTGAATTTGATAAGTTTAGTGAACGGCACTCGTTCATCATAGGAAGGCGAACGCACTCACTATAATGTTTTTCCAAAAGTGATTCAGGCAAGCCTTTAGTTTCCTTGCCAAAAACCAAAAAGTCACCGTCTTTATAACTGGCATCAGAGTGAATTTGCTTTGCCTTTGTGGAAAAGAAATAAAAATTGTTGCCGTTATAGAACTTGTCCATAACTTCTTCAATACTGTCGTAATAAGATATATCGACAAAGTGCCAGTAATCAAGCCCAGCCCTTTTTAGATACTTATCACTAACTTCAAACCCCAAAGGTCTAACCATATGTAATTTTGCACCTGTCACGGCACAAGTTCTTACGATATTGCCTGCATTTTGTGGAATTTCAGGCTCAACCAAAACTATATTTAACGCCATTTTTTCTCCTTAATACCCCGAATTAAAATCCCTATAAAGTCCACGCCTACGTGAACTGATAAGATGATAATCTTTTTCTATGTTTATATTTGTTTTTATAATTTCACTACTACTTGCCAAAACTATTTTGCCACGGATATCCGAAATACAAGTGTAATTTTTAGCACAGAGTGCCATTGCTATCCCATTTGAAAAAGCACCGGCACGAAGCATTACTTGTGGCATATAATTATCAAGTTTTTTGAATAGGCAAATTATTATATCGGCATCGCACAAAGTAAGCACTCTTGCCGATTCTGGAAAGAATAAATCTTCTGCAACAATAATCCCTATTTTACCTGCTTTGGTGTCATACACCCTAAAATTTCCACCACTTGCAAACTCACTTTGGTCAATAGAGTGTGCCATATCCGATACTCCCAAAATTTTTCCACTATCGGCAATAACGGCAGAGTGGCGAAACACCCCGTAAGTATCGGTATCGCACCCAGAAATTACAACTGACGATAACTCTTTAGAAACAAGTGCCAAATCGTGAAAATATTCGGTCTGCCCATCAAGTTCTTTTTTATAACTTACAAGACCAAGTCCGTTAAACCCAAACACAACCACGTCACTGCCACTAATATCGCTTAAATTTTGTTCAAACACTTCATTTAACGAACCACTTGTAATAAAACTTAACTGCATTTAACTTCTCCCACACTTTGAGTATATATATCATATTATTTAAGCGTGGTGATTTTTGTTAAAAATGCTTGCTAATAAGTTCTATTATTTTTTCCGTGCTTTCGGCTTGATAAATTTGAGTTTTCAAATCTTTTACGTTTGGCTTACCCTTAAAGTAATATGGCACAAACTTTTTAAATTCGTTGGTGGCACGCCTGTTATCGTATCTTGTGCCCATAAGTTGAACGTGCTGTATTATAAAATCTTTTAAGGAAATATCTATTTTCGTGTCCGTTAAACTTGATGCTAAAAACGGATTTGCAATCGCTCCCCTTGCAAGCATAATTCCATCAGCACCAGTCTTATCAAGCATATTTTCTGCATCTTGTTCGGTAAAAATTCCACCGTTTGCAATAACTGGAATTTTAACAGACTTTTTTGCCCCTTCAATCGCCTTAAAATCAGGTTCACCAGAATAATAATCTTCCCTAACTCTACCGTGAATTGTGATTAGGCTTGCCCCAGCATTTTCTGCCATTTTGGCAAATTCGGTTGCTATATTATCACCTTTCTTTTGCCCCGTTCTTATCTTAATAGTAATTATTTTACCACTTTTTTTGCATTCTTTGATAATTTCTTCAGCCTTTTTAATATCGTTTAGAAGTGCACTTCCTTCTCCGTTTTTATAAACTTTTGGAACAGGACACCCCATATTTATATCCACGATTTTAAAAGGTGCTAAATACTCACTTTCACAAGCGCTACGCATATAATAAGGCTCACTGCCAAAAATTTGAACTGCAGTGTTTTTATAATCATCACCACAATACAAAAGTTCTTTTGAGCCTTGACTTTCATACATTAACCCTTTTGCGCTAACAAGTTCGGTAAAACATAAACCCACGCCACATTCTATCAATAATTTTCTAAATGCATAATCGGTGTATCCAGCAAGTGGCGCTAGAAACACGTTATTCTTGATTTGCAAATTTTCTATTGTAAGGGTAGTTGCTTGCATTTTTCACCTTTGTGTTAAATATCGATAATAAGTTTATCACACAAACACTAAAATAGCAAGCGTTTGTTGCGATTGCTCCACCGTAAATATTGATAGATGGAACACTCAAAAGCATAACGCTTAAAACAAATTTAATAGCAACGCCTATCGCCAAATTTATAACGGGCTTGTATAATTTTCCTTTTCCTATAAAAACGGCGTTGCTCGCTTGCAAAACCGATAAAAATATAACGCAAGGCGAAGTCAATCTCAATAATTTAACGGCAAATTTTCTTTCACGGATAGGCAAATTACCAAACAACAAATTTATCACTTGAGGCGAAAAAATCGCCACTGCTAAACAACAAGGAACTGCAACTAAAAGGGTTAAAAATAAAATCTTTATTGCCCTATTCTTCTTTTCTTCTTCACTCTTGCATTTGCTAATGTTGGGAATTGCAACCGAACCTATGCCATAACAAATAGAAACTGGTAAGTTAATAATGGTCATAACCACGCCAGAAAGCAAACCGAAAAGTGCTGTTGCATCATTTCTATATCCAGAGATTATATTTATTGTTAAAATACTATCGATAACTTGCGAAAAAGGTATTAAAACACCCACGAGAGTTATGGGAATTGTTGTCTTTATTATGATTTTAGCATCGGTAAAAAAAGTCTTTTTCTCATACACGAAATCTTGAATTGTATTTTTGGTGCGTTTTTTATAAATACGCCAAAGAACAAAAAGGGCAACAAACTCTGAAATGGTTATAGCAAAGGTTGCGCCACCAACGGCAAGGCTGACGTTGCCCATTAAAAGATATACCAAAACTATGCCTAAAATTAGTTTTATAACCTGCTCAATAATTTGAGAAATTGCAGTAGGTTTCATATCCATAAAACCTTGAAAATATCCCCTTAAACAAGAAATTATAGACACGGCTAGTATTGATGGCGATAAAAACAAATAAGCCGTTTTTGCCCGTTCGTTTCCTTGCAAAATAGAAAAAGGCTTTGAAAAAACAGCCATAATAATCATACCAACAAGTCCAAAAAGAAAAAACAGTTTTATGCTGTTTATTAACAGACGTTTTGCCGTACTATCCTTGTTTTCAGTTTGGCTTGCAATAAGCCTTGACATTGCACTTGGTAAGCCTGCCCCAGAAAAGTCCAAAAGCAAGCAATATACAGGAAAAACCATTTGATAAAGCCCAAGCCCAAAACCCCCTAACATATTAGTTAGTGGCACTCTGTAAATTGCACCCAAAAATTTTGATATAAATGCACCGACAGCAAGGTAAAACGCACCTTTAACAACTGTATTTTTTTCTCTCATATGTAATAATGACTGCGGATAAACCGCAGTCATTAACGGAAAAAATCATTCAAATTGTTTTGATAAAAAAGTTGCGCCAAGTTGCACGATTTTAACGTCTTCACCATCAAAGTGTGAAGATTTATCCTTATCAAAAAGGATACACGCACCATAGCAATCTCCGTTTGAAATTATAGGCACGATTATTTGATTTTCGCTTTGAAAATCATCTTCTAAATAAATAGGTATAATCGTTCCGCCGTCCATTCTTGAAGAAACAACACTCTTTCTATCTTTTAAGATTTGAGTTAGGTTTTCTGAAATATTTTTGCCGATTAAATCTTTCATTTTACCTTTTGAAAGGTATAAAATTGCATCGTTATCAGTAATAATACAAACTTTTTCAGTCAGTTCTTCAATACCATCTGCAACGATTTTTGCAAAGTCCCCTATAGATGAAATCGGTGAATATTTTTTAATAATTAAACTATCTTTATCCGTAAAAATCTCTAATGGGTCACTTTCCTTAATCCTTAACGTCTTGCGTATTTCTTTTGGAATAACTACCCTACCTAATTCATCAATTCTTCTAACTATGCCTGTATCTTGCATACGATTTCCTCCGTACAAGTATTATGTGAAGGAATTTTTGTTTTATGCAAGAATTTTTAATTTAATTCAACCAAGCACTTGGCATGGTGCGATTTGCCTTAAACCAGTCGGTATCTTTTAGTTTTGTGCTGTTGTTTGAGCCGATAACCGTGACTGCCGTTGGAATAATGTTATCATTTTCATCTTTAGTATCTGCTGGAGAGTACACCACGATGTTTCCGTTTAACAATTTATATTCGCCACTATTTTTATACTTCTTTGACCTTGATGAATCAGGGTTGTAATCTGGGTTATCCATTATTTCTATATAAACTGGAACGTAAACACAATCGGTATATGGTGCAATTCTATCAATGTATGCTTGCGATGGAAAAGTGTTTGCCAAATTATCGGTATATTCCACACTACCTGCACAACAGCAAGCAACCGAAATCTTTGGCTTAATAACGCTTAACAAACAATCGTTTGATGATGTTGGCGAGCCGTGATGCCCCGCCTTATACAACTCAACTTGTGGCAACGTGTTATATTGAACTAAATATTCTTCCCCACTTTCTTCCAAATCACCAGTAAACAAAAAGGCTTTAGAGCCGTGCCTAAATAGCACGCAAACCGAATAATCGTTTTCATCGCTTGCTTTATGGTCGTAATAGTAATTGTATAGAATTTCCATACTTATACTATCCGAAAGTTCGTAAACTCTTTGTGCGCCGTTTTGATTATTATAACAATCTAGTGCCGTATAATGAGTTGCGCCGCCAGCAACTTCAGCATCTCTGCTAGTTAAATATTTTGCATATAAAGTTGGGTTTCCACTATCCGTGGTCATCTTTTTATTAGTCAAATTAAAATCAATAATAGTTTCACACTCGTATAGGTCGAATATGCTTTGTTGCTTGCTGGTTGCAACGAATCCGTCAATATGGTCTTGGTCAGAGTGGGTTACTATAACGTATTCAAGCTTACCATCAGTAACGTAGTTATTCATATAACCGCTTATATATGGCACGCTGTTAATCCTACTCCCAGCATCGATTAAAATATCAATATCTCCTGCCTTGATATAGGTTGAATCGCCCGCATAATCGTTGCCAAGCATCATAAAGTGGATAGACAACTCGTCTTCTGATAAAATTAGCGGTGGTTCTTCAGGTGGTTCTTCCGGTGGCACGTCAGGTGGCGAGTCAGGTGGCGAGTCAGGTGGCTCGATAGGGTCAACTACTGGATTAAATATTTGGTTAAAAACCTTTTCAATTTCCGCACAACCACTAAATAGGCTTATCGCCATAACGAGCGTTAATAATATGGACATAATTCTTAGTCTTTTCTTCATCTTTCACCTATAAAAATGGCGCATAATTTAAGTTATGCGCCGAAATCTTATAACAAATGTTCTCTCAAATAATCTTCGGCATAAGGCGAAAGATATTTTAATGGAATATCAAAAACGGTTAAGCAACCTGACTTGCCTTCCTTTTTAAGTCTTGCAACTGCCCTACCATAAGCAGTTAAAACACTGCCCGTAAACTCTGGGTTTGAATCGAGTTTTAAAGAAAACTCAATTAAATGTGAATTTTCTTGGGTAGTATTGCCAGAACGGAAAACAAAGCCACCGTGCGATAATTTCTTTTGCATTTCTTTAACTTGTTCTTCGCTGACAAAATTTACTATGGTATCGTAATCAGCGAAATAGTTTGGCATATTTTTAATTTCATTTTCTATTCTGTCCTTATCTGCACCATCTTCAATCGCAACAAAACACTCTCTTAAGTGCTTTTCTCTTGTTGTTAAAGTTGGCTTGTTGCCACTTCTAACACTATTTAGTGCTTCATCTTTTGGAATTGTATATTGAATGGCATTTTTAACACCACTAATTCTTCTAATAGCATCACTATGCCCTTGAGATACACCCTTACCCCAAAACGTGTAATCTTCCCCATCTGGAAGAACTGCACCAGAAAGCATACGCATAATTGAAAACAAACCTGGGTCCCAACCGATGCTAATTGCTGAAAGCGTGCCGTTTTCTTTTGCGACCTTATCTAATTTTTCAAAATATTCTGGGATTTTTGCGTGGGTATCAAAAGAGTCAACAGTGTTGAAATCTTTTAATATTTCAGCCGTGGTGTTTGGCAAATCGGTTGCACTTCCACCACACAATAATAACACGTCAATTTCACCCTTAAACGATGATAGTTCGTTCATTGAATAAACGGGAAAATCAACGGCTGGCTTAAGGGTTTTTGGGTCACGACGAGTAAATATACCAACACATTCCATATCGCTTGCCTTATCAACAGCCAAACAAACGCCCTTTCCTAAATTACCATATCCAACAATACCAACTTTTATCATAATAAATACCTACCTTTTGGATATATTTTACTATTATTTTCTTGATAATGTAAACCTTTTAAGCAAAAGTTTTTTTTATAAGCATTATTAAAAAAAATTAACCATTTATTAAGTCATTTTTTGCCAAAAAAATACAAATTTTCTGCTTTGTTATATTATATAATGAAACGCATCTTAAGTCAATATACAAGGAGAAAATTGTTTTGAAAACTTTTCGCAAAAATTTTGATTACATCAACGTTTTTAAGTATTCTTTTATCCTTTTAGTTTTTATAATTTTTAACAATCTTGAAAAAGAAGTTTTGCCATATTCATCGGCAATTTTAACCGCTTGCTTGGTGCTTGGCAGTTCAATTTTTACCACGAGCATTCTATACGTGTTTTCCTTTCTAATTTTAGGTGAAGTTGGGCTTTTGGGTGCAAGTGGAATTTTTATACTTGTTCTTTCTCCCATTACTTACATATACAGAAAATTCAACGTAAAATCTTACGCAGAGTTTTTGGCATATACTTTGGTCGGTTTGTTGGGTTTTTTGTTTTTAGGAAGTTCAACAAAAGAAATTTTAATGGAAAAACGCATTTTTACTATAATTTTAACTACTATGCTTTGCTATATAGCAATAATTTCTGGCAGAGCCATTAATGAAAAAGGGTTAAAGTTTAAACTATGCTTTGAAGAAGTTTTATCAGTTGCCATTATAAGTGCAATTTTTGGAGTTGGTGTTTGCAACACCTTTTCGCCCTTTATTTTTAAGGCTATAAGCATATTTTTTATTCTTGTTTGTTGTTACGTTTATCGCACTGGAATCGGCAGTATTCTTTCAGCCGTTTTAGGAATAAGTTTAGCAGTTTTTTATAGCGATATAAATTACGTTTCTATATACCTTATTTATGGCATTTTTGCTCAAACCCTTGTGGGAATATCTAAATATGCAAGTGCATTTTCCTTGCTTGCAGTCGACTATCTATTACAAGTTTTTTTCAACATTTATTCTGCATATACTTCTATTCATTTTATAAGCATTTTATTCGGGTGCGTGTGTTTTTGCGTTATTCCTATTTCTATCTTGCAAAAAATTAAGGATAGACTATACGCCTTTCGTGAAAAACAACTGGTAAGACAGTCCATAAACAGAAATCGCACTATTTTATCAAACAAACTTTTTGACCTTTCTTCTATCTTTAGCGAAATGGCAAACTCATTTAACCTTTTTCAAAAGAAAACTCTGTCTGAAGAAGGTGCTAAAGCCGTTATGGAAAAAGAAATTTTAACTTGCGTTTGCAGAGAGTGTGATAATTTTTTAAGATGCAAGAAAAATGAAAAGATTATCGGTGGAGATATAAACAAAATGATTGATATAGGTTTTGCCAAAGGCAAACTATCCTTAATAGACCTGCCAAACGATATTTCTTTAACTTGTATTCACCCCAACAATATCTTATACGGGCTTAACAAATTGCTTGCAGACTATCGAAATAGACTTATAGAAAACGAAAATCTTGCCGTTGGAAGAAAACTTATTGCAAGCGAAGCCTTTGGCATTGCAGAAATCTTGCAAGGGCTTGCACTAGAGTCTGGCCAACTATTAAAATTTAACAACAAACTTGAAAGACTTCTTTTTGACAAGTTGGTTAAAGGTGGCTTTATAATAAGCGAACTGTTGCTTTTTGGTGAAGAAGACAGAATTACTGTAAACTTGATTATCACTATGAAAGAATTTTCTATACTCAATTTACAAAACTTGATTTCTCAAACACTTGGCATAAATATGATTCTGGTTGATAAAATTTCAATCAGTCAAGAAAAACTTTATCTCTCCTTTAAGAAAGCCAACGAATACGACGCTGTTTTCGGCATTGCAAAAAGGACAAAAGATGGCTCTGTTGCAAGCGGTGACACCTATTCTATGACTAAAATTTCTTGCGACAAATACTTGGTTGCCCTATCAGACGGTATGGGAAGTGGAAATGAAGCACAAAACGTTTCTTCGGTTTCCCTTTCGCTAATTGAAAGTTTTTACAAGGCTGGCTTAAATGAAAATCTTATTTTAGATACTGTCAACAAACTTTTAACCATTAACACAGAAGATTATTTTACTGCACTAGATATTTCCGTAATCGACTTAAATTCTTGTTCTGCCGACTTTATTAAATATGGTGCACCTTACGGCTTTATAATAAGTGAAAATGGAATTAAGATTATTGAAGGGTCTTCCCTTCCACTTGGTATCATTGACGGATTAAAACCTTCGATTGCAACGACGACCTTAAACGACGGAGATATGGTTTTATTAGTTACTGACGGAATTAGTGACGCCTTTAATAATTCTGGTGCAATTATAGACTATTTAAGAACGTTGCCAGCCAAAAACCCACAGTCGCTTGCAGATGATATTTTAAGCCACGCCATTGCACTTAACAACGGCGAAATTAAAGACGATATGACTGCACTTGCAGTTAGGGTTTTTAAAAATGCAAGTTGATAATTTTTAACAACAACCATAAACACAAAAAAAAGTGGATAGCCACATTGCTATCCACTTTTACGTTATCTTTTAATTAAAATATTTTTAAGATTTTTTCTTCTTTTTCTTTATAGTCTTTATAAAGTTCATCATAATTTGATGCTTTTGGTTCATAGGTTAAATTTTTGATAACCAAATTTTCAACGGCACTTTCAACACTGTCAAAAGCATTGATGCCAACACCGGCAAAAATCGCACTACCTAAACAAGCCGTTTCATTTTCCTTTAAGGTAGTAATTCGCTTGTTTAATACTGAACCTTTGATATTGCACCAAAGTTTACTTCTTGCACCGCCACCCATTGAACGAATTTCATCGATGTCAACGCCCAAGAATTCAACGTATTCTTTAATCATATATGCAACCGATTCCATTATTGCACGGGCAAAATGTGCTCTGGTATGCTTTAATTCAACGCCAAAGAACACGCCTTTTGCCTTTGGATTGTTTGGCACAACAGTTCCGCATAAGTGTGGAATTGCAATCAAGCCTTCACATCCATTAGGCACTTTTTCAGCCATTTCATCAAGTTCTTTTAATGATAAATTTTCACAGAAATTATTTTTATACCACTCTAAAACTGCCCCAGCAGTTGGCGCCCACATCAATAGGCAATAAAGCCCCTTTCTCACATAATAAACGGATACGTTTAAGCCTTCGTAATAAGGTGGAAAATCCGAACAAACAACGCATACTGCAAGCGCCGTTCCAGTAGTTTCACTCATCAATCCTTCTTTGATTACACCAGCACCAGTAATACCTGCAATTTGGTCAAGCGCACTTGTGCAAACCTTTATTCCCTTATATTCGCCAACCACAGTTGCACTTTCTGAAAGAACAGGAAGTTGGTCTTTTGTAATTCCAACGTAATCTAAAATTTCATCTTCATATTCGCCAGTATGTACGTTCATTAAAAGCGATGATGAATATAGAGAACGAGATGCGTAGAATTTGCCAGTTAATCTATATAAGATATAGTCTTCTAAAAGCAAGAATTTATCTGCATTATTAAACACTTCAGGTGCATTTTCTTTAAGCCATTTAATCTTTGGTGCTGGATAACCTGCTGGAATTTCGGCTTGACCAGTAATATTATAAATCTTTTCAAAGCCAAACTTTTCTTGCATTTCTTTGGCTTGCTTTTCAGCCCTATTATCTAGCCAAATAATAGCGTTCATAAGTGGTTTTCCCGCTTTATCCAAAACGATAAGTGTTTCGCCTTGAGTATCAACCGACAAGGCATCAACCGTGTATCTATCCGTAATTTTTTCAATTACGTTTTCAACAATTTTGAAAAATTCTTCAGCGTCAAACTCAACGAATTCGCCTTTAGTGATAAGTTTATATTGCGCGCTTTCGGTTGCAATTCTAGTTCCATTTTCATCAAAAAGGCAAGCCTTTAACGCCGTTGTTCCAAAGTCAATACCTAATAAATTTTTTGGCATATCCCTTCTCCTATTATTCTAAAATTTCTCCGTTGTTATCTTTTTTGTAAGTTGAGTTAACAACTCTATCTATAATTATTGATGCAACGAGTACAACCACCGTCATAATTGAAATCACAAAGTAAGTTGTTCCCCAAGTTCCATTATTGTATATAAGCGCGATAATCAGTGGCCAAACACTTGCTGCAATTGATGCAAAAGCATTTGTTATTGCACTAAAAGACGCAACGTTTATATAGTCTTTCATCTTGAACGCTATAACGTTGTTTATGATTACTCTTATACCGTTAGCCAAAATTAAGAATATTACTATCGCAACTATATACAATATCACGTTCACTTTATAGAAAAAGGTTAGTATTATTGGCAACGGCAAGGTTATTAACAAAAATTTTATACCTTGTTTAATAAAATCTTGATGTTTTTCGCAAGATTTTATTGTAATCATTGGTCCTAAAATAATGATGATTGGCACAATGGTAGAAACGTAAATAGATGCATCTTGTGGAAATGCATATATATCCACCAAAACGCTAGTCACAAACCCCATTACACCATAATATAAACCGTTTACTATTAAAGATAAGCCGAGTATTACAACGTAAAAGACCACTATTCTCTTTTGATTTGAAAGGGAAACAATAGGTTTTTCTTTGTTTTGCAATGGCAAATCTTTTGATTTAGGTTTCTCATTGCTATCAGCAAGCATTTGCTTTAAATCTAATTTTTTGTTTAATTTTTGAAATCTTGCAATAACTTTGGTCTGATAAATTAACCAAAGAGTAGTGATTAAAACTAATCCACTTATTAAAAAGTAAGGAACTCTCCATAAATTAAACCCAACGAAAAAAGCCGATATAACGTATGAAAGAGCCGTACCGATAGCATAACCTGATGCAATCAAGGTGTTTGCCGTTGGCAATAGTTTTCTTGGCAAATATTTGGTTAACAAATAGTTTGCGGCACAAAACATCGATGCTTGAAAGATACCAACAAGGGCAAAAAGCACCCACATAGTTTGGATATTGTTTGCAAGCCCCATTACGATAAATAAAATGGCTGAAATTGGAATTGTTACAAAGGTAAATTTCTTTATGTCTATCTTTGTCATAAAAATAAACAATAATATTTGAACAACCCCATAAGTTATAAAGTAAAAGGTGTTTGCAAGTTGAACTTGCGCTTGTGTTAAGTCCCAAATTTCTATTAAATATCTGGTTTCTGCCGCAAAAACGCCTTTTACGGCAATACATACAATATAAAATGTTATGCAGGCTATTAAATATTTTTTGCCTAACTTTTGTCTATATTTTTCTTTATTTGCAAAATTCAATCTTTCGCGCATAATCTATGCCCTTAAAAATCTAAAGTAATCGTCCCGTCGTCGTTATAGATAACTGTTTGTTTGTCTTTATTGATTTCTTTTTTATGTTTAACGTATTCATCAACTGATGAAAATTGTGGTGTGTAATTTGCGATAACTTTCTTTGCATTTTCTGCATTATTGATAAGCAATTCACGAATCAACGATAGTTGGAAAACCGCATTATCCACGCACGCGAGTTTTGGATTAGTAACGTAAAAATCGTTGCCATGGAAAGTGCCTTGCACTCCGTAAACGTATGCGTGAACGGCTGGGAACATAACGCTTATATCACCCATATCGGTTGAAGATGCGAAAAATCCTCTGTGGCTTAAAGCATCTTCGCCATATAATTCGCCCACAACATTTTCAACGCACTTTATCATATCTTTATTGTCGTGCATTGGTTCAGAGCCACTTATATCTTCAATGATAGCGTTTGCGCCAAAGGCTGCTGCAACAGATGAAATTACTTGGTTAACTTTCCTATTTGCTTCTTTTAACGCCTTAACGCTTGCGCCACGGACGTAACTTTCCATTACAACTTCTTCAGGCACTGTATTTGTTGCACTACCACCCTTTGTAATAATGCCGTGAACACGAATTTTATCGTCTTCTTTAAATGTTTCTCTTAAAGAGTTGATTGTGGTTATTGCAGTTGAAGCAACGTTCAACGCGTTTATACCATTTTCTGGGTGTGCGCCAGCGTGCGCTGCTTTGCCCTTAAAGGTAGTTTTCTTTCTAATAACGCCGTTATGTCCTTCAACAACGCCGAATTTATAACCTTCAGGTGCATCTGTGGTTTGATGAACCATAAACGCAAGGTCAACGTCTTCAAAATATTTTCTTGCAATAAATTCTGCCTTACCAGATGCAAAAGTTATTATACCTTTGTTGATAAGTTCCTTTCTTCTGCTTATTTGAATACCTTCTTCAGCAGGAACGAAACAGAGTTTAATTTTACCACAAAGCCCTTCTAAAGTTTCTTTTTCCTTTAGTGCCATTGCAACGCCGAGTAAAGATGCGCATTGTGCGTGGTGTGCACAAGAGTGAACTGCGCCCGTTTCCTTATCGCATTCTGGGTGTGAATCGCAGATAACTGAGTCAAGTTCAGCAAGAACTAATACTGTTGGACCAGGTTTGCCGGTATCAACAACCGTATAAAAACCGGTGATGTTTTCTGCCTTTGTGAGTTCATAACCCATTTCTTCAAAGGCTTTGATTAAGTATTCGTTTGTTTTATATTCAAAATAGCCAGGTTCTGGCATTGCCCATAAATCTCTTTCGGCTTTTAATATTAAGTCGGAATATTTTTCAACTATTTTAGCAATGTTTTTCATTTTTTTAATTAATCCTTGATGTTTAAGGTCATAATTTCACCATCAAAAGTGAAATCTGTGCCGTATGGACGTGACAATCTGTCAACGATATCAAATATCATCTTTGCTTCTTCGCCTTTAGCGATATATGGTAAGCCGTTTAAGTCGCCTTGTCTCTTAAAGCCCAAATATACAGGATATAATTCCATCTTAACAAGTTTATTGTTTTCATCAAATTCCATTTTTGGCAATACTGTGATGAAACTTGTTTCTTCAGCGTGCAAGCCGTACTTACCGCCTTGTGAACGAGCCATAAGCCCTTCGTATGCAGTTGCATTTTCACTGCAACCCCATTTATGTAAAAAGTCTGCTGGAAAATGCTTAACTCTCATGCCTTGGAAAATAAAGTCACCAAGTGAATAGATAATAGGCTTTCCTTTATATATTTCAATAGGGCGAAGTTGGTGTGTGCCACCGCCTATCATTGCGTCTGCACCAGCATCAATGCAAGCCCTTGAAAGTTCTATTAAATGGTCTGGAACGTTTTCACGAGAGTCGCCTTTCATAGTGTGGCAGTGAATAATAACGAAAACGTAATCATTTTCTTCTTTAGCCTTTTTAATATCGTTTACTATTCTTTGCTTGTCTGCTTCTATGCAAAGTGTTTCAGGTCTAGAACCATCATAGCAGAAATTTACACCACCGAAAACGTAAACCCCATCAGGAGCAGGTCTAGTAAAACCAGACTTAATACTTGCGTTTCTTTGAGCGTTTATCAAGCATTTGTCAGCAATTTTTTCAAGTGTATCAACGTCATCTTTATCAATTTGGAAATATTTAGTATATCCAGCATAGTTTACGCCCGGTCTTCCTTTAATCAAAGGTGTTGGGACACCTGCTTTTGACGCAACTTCAAATTCTGTTGTCACAGCAATGATTGCAATCTTTTTGCCGTCAACTTCAATTATTGCAGGCTTAGATGCATCTGCCAAGTCAATGCCTGTGCCAGAGTGAGCGTATCCCCTTTTTTCAAGTTCTTTGATTGTATCAAGCAAGCCGTGATGACCATAGTCCATAACGTGATTGTTTGCCGTGCCGTAATAGTTAAAACCATAGCCTTCCAAATACTTAAAGTCTTTTGGTTCGGTATTAAGCCAAGTTCCACCAGAATATGCATTGCCAAAATCACCAAATTCTGAAAGGTTTGTTTCTAGGTTTGTGATTCTAATATCGCAAGAGCCAATTAAATTTGCAACTTCCTTTTGGTCAGCATCGTAAGATGCTGGAAAATCATTAGTAAATAATGAATCGCCTGTTCCCGTTACGGTTAAATTCTTTCCCATTGTTTTTCTCCTTTTTAATTAAATCCTTATTAATCAAATTAAATTTTATTTATGGCTAAAGTATAACACTTGCATAAAATTTTTTGAACTAATAAGTTAAAATTAAAAAATTATTTTTTAATAATAAAAAAACTATAAAAACAAATTAAAAACAGCAAATTTATCGTCGGTTTTTTTATTTAAATATAAATGGCTAAATTTTCATTTCTTTTATTAAATTGCCGTCAATATCTTTTAAGGTTATCGTGTCGTTTTCCAAAATAATATAACTATTAGGCGTATCGTTCTTTGGAAGGGAAACTGAACCCGTGTTTGCAACTATGGTTTCGCCTTGTCTTTCAATAAAGCCAGTGTGGAAATGCCCGTATATAATGGCATCAAAGTTGGTTGCTGGCAACTTATCTTTATTATAAACGTGGCCGTGCGTTAAAAACACGATTTTATTTGCACTCAAAATACACATATCTTCTATAAAAGAAAATTCCGAAATCATTTTATCAACTTCGCTATCGCAATTTCCCTTTATAACAACTATGTTTTCCTTTACGGCATTTAAGGTTTCTGCAACCTTTTTAGGTGCGTAATCTTTAGGCAAATCGTTTCTTGGTCCGTGATTATAAATATCACCTAAAAGTATCATTCTATCTGCATTTTCCTTATAGCACGCGTCTATAAGTTTTTCGGCATAATAACTTGAGCCGTGTAAATCTGATGCGATTAAAATTTTCATATTAATTCTCTCTAAATTAATTCTCTTTAGTGTTTATCAAGTCTAAAACGACTTCTCTTGCAATGTAAAGCCCAGCAACAGCAGGCACGAAAATCATACTTGAAGGCACGCTTTTGCCCTTTTCAGTCATCGTTTGTTGTTGGTTTTTCACGCCTTCAGCCGAATAGATAACCTTAACGTTTTCTATGTTGCGCTTTTTTAATTCCCTGCGCATAACCCTTGCAAGTGGACAACCTTCAGTCTTAGAAATATCTGCAACCTTTAATTTTTCAATTTCAAGTTTTCCACCTGTTCCCATACAAGAAATAACTGGGATATTTAAGGCTTTTGCCCTTGAAATTATTTCAATTTTTGCACTTACCGTGTCGACGGCATCTATTATGTAATCATAGCCGTTCAAGTCAATTTCATCGGCGTTTTCTGGCAAATAAAATACTTTTTTAGTGTGTATTTTAAGGTCTTTGTTTATGCTTAAAAGCCTTTCTTTTACAACTTCAACCTTGTCACGCCCGATAGTGTTTTCAGTTGCTATAATTTGACGATTAAGGTTGGTTTTATCAACGATATCTCCGTCAAAAATAGCGACTTCGCCTATACCAGAGCGAACTAACGCTTCAATGACAAAGCCACCGACACCGCCCACGCCAAATATGGCGACCTTTGATGCCGATAGCCTTAATAAATTTTCTTTGCCGATTAAGTTTTCAACACGGTTAAATGCACTCATTAAAGTAAATATATTCCTTTTTTAGCATTTTCTTCAATGCATTCATCTGACCAAATAGATGCTTGCACTTCGCCGATATGTGCTTTGTTCAAAAAGAACATACAAAGTCTTGATTGACCTATTCCTCCACCGATTGTAAGTGGTAATTTGCCATCAATAATGTCTTTGCAATATGGGTTTTCAAGTTTATGTAATTCTTTTTTCTTCTTGAGTTGTTTAACTAAACTCTTATCATTAACCCTTACACCCATTGAAGAAATTTCAAGTGCCAAATCTAAAACGTCATACCACAAAATTATATCGCCGTTCAACTTCCAGTCATCGTAGTCAGCGGCTCTGCCATCGTGTGGTTTCCCGTCAGATAAATCCCAACCGATTTGGTAAAGGAAAACTGCTCCGTATTTTTTAGCAACGGCATTTTCCCTTTGCTTTCTGGTTAGGTTTGGATATTCTTGTTCTAATTCCTTGGTTGAAATAAATGTGATTTCATCTGGAATAGTGTGCGTTATCGTTGGATATTTTGCGTTAACTGCTTTAGCAAGTTTTTTAAGCGCCTTATAAATAGACTTAACAGTCTTTTTTAGGTATGAAATAGTTCTTTGGTTTTTATTTATAATTTTTTCCCAGTCCCATTGGTCAACGTAAACCGAATGCAATGCGTCTAAATCTTCATCACGGCGAATTGCGTTCATATCAGTATAAAGCCCTGCACCTTCCTCAAAACCGTATTTTGCAAGTGCCATTCTCTTCCATTTTGCAAGAGATTGCACGATTTCCACGTCCTTTTTTAAGGTCAAAACGTCAAACCTAACAGCCCTTTCATAGCCGTTTAGATTGTCGTTTAGTCCAGATTCTGGTTGCACGAATAAAGGTGCGGAAACCCTTGTTAATTTAAGGGCTTTCGCAAGTTCCTTTTCAAACGTGTCTTTTATAAACTTTATTGCTATTTCTGTTTCCAACAAGTTAAGCGTAGATTTATATTCCATAAATTTACTCCTAGTCAATTACTCCTTGGTATAAAGGATATTTTTCAATAAGTTTTTTAACTTCTGCTCTTACGTATTCAAAAGCATTTTCTTTTTCGTTGATAATCTTTGTGATAAGTTCAGCAACTTTTTCGCAATCTTCTTCCTTAAAGCCACGGCTTGTCACAGCAGGTGTACCGATACGAACACCACTGGTTACAAATGGTTTTTGCTTATCAAATGGAATTGCGTTCTTATTTAAAGTGATGTTAACTTCATCAAGCATAATTTCCAAATCTTTACCTGTGCAATCTTTATCAGACAAGTCTAAAAGCATCAAGTGGTTATCTGTACCACCAGAAACAAGTTTAACGCCTAATGATAAGAACTTTTCGCTCATTGCCTTTGCGTTTTTCTTAACTTGTTCCATATATGCCTTGTATTCTGGCTTTAATGCTTCGCCAAATGCGATTGCCTTTGCTGCGATAATGTGCATAAGTGGGCCACCTTGTGTTCCTGGGAAAACAGCCTTGTCAATGATTTTTGCATATTGTTCTTTACACAAAATCATACCACCTCTTGGCCCTCTTAATGTCTTGTGTGTTGTGGTTGTCACGAAGTCTGCATATGGAACTGGGCTTGGGTGCAATCCTGTTGCAACTAAACCAGCGATGTGTGCAATGTCAACCATCATATAACAGCCAACTTTATCACAAATTTCTCTAATTCTCTTGAAGTCAATAGTTCTTGGGTATGCACTTGCGCCACATACGAAAATGTTTGGTTTAACTTCCAAAACTTGTGCTTCTAAATCATCATAGTCGATTGCGCCTGTTTCTTCTTTAACGCCATAACCAACAGACTTAAAGTATTTACCAGAAACGGTCACTGGACTTCCGTGTGTTAAGTGTCCACCGTGTGCCAAACTCATACCCATAATGGTATCGCCTGGGTTTAATACTGCAAAATATACTGCAAAGTTAGCGTTTGCACCACTGTGTGGTTGAACGTTTGCGTGGTCAGCACCGAACAACTTTTTAGCACGTTCGATTGCCAAGGTTTCAACTATGTCAACACAAGCACAGCCACCATAGTATCTATGTGCTGGATAGCCTTCAGCATATTTGTTTGTTAAAACGCTTCCTGCTGCTAACAATACGTTTTGTGAAACAACGTTTTCGCTTGCAATAAGTTCAATGTTATTTCTTTGTCTTTGTAGTTCCTTTTCTAGACCTTCGTACACTTCTGGGTCTAATGCTTTGATAGAAGTTAAATCAATCATTTTATTTCTCCTTGGTTTTAATACCTAAATTTTTTTCATAAATATTTTATTAACATTTCAGATAAAGTTGCTTTTGAAGTAAGTCCAACAACCTTTTCTTTTAATTCCCCATCAATAAAAAGTGCTATTGTGGGAATTGATTGCACTTTATATTCGTTTGCTATATCTGCATTTTGGTCAACGTCAACCTTAATTATCTTGACTTTATCGTGTGTTTCGCTTGCAAATTCAACTAATATCGGCATTTGCATTTTGCAAGGCCCACACCAACTTGCATAAAAATCAACGATTACTGGTTTTTCTTGACTTATCGCTCTAACAAATTCGGTGTAATCAAAAATTTCTTCTATACCGTTCATATTATTCTCCTTGAGTTTCATACGAATATTATGAACGATACTTTTAAATCAATGCAAAATTTTCTTATTGATTTAAAATTTGGTCAAAAGTTAAAAGTTCTTCTTTGCCTGTTGCCATTTCTTTAACCTTAACTTCGCCCTTTTCAAGTTCGTTAGAACCGATAACAACAACCTTCTTTGCACCGATTTTGTCTGCATACTTAAATTGTGCTTTGATGCTTCTGTTCATATGGTCAAAGTCAGCAGTAATACCTTTCTTTCTCAACTTGTCAACAAGTTCAAACGCCTTTTGACTTTCATTTTCACCCATAGGTGCAAAATAATATTCTATGCCGTTTGGATTTGGAATTTCCACACCCAAGTTTTCAAGCAACATTAAAATTCTTTCAATGCCAACAGCAAAGCCTATACCAGCAACGTCATTACCGCCTAATTGTGCGATAAGTCCATCATATCTGCCACCACCACAAACTGTGCCTTGTGCACCGATGTTTTCTGAAACGAATTCAAAAACCGTTCTGGTATAATAATCAAGTCCCCTAACGATATTTGGGTTTACCTTAAATTCAACGCCTGCAATGGTTAAAAGATTTTGAACTTTTTCAAAGTGTGCCTTACAATCATCGCAAATGTAATCTAAAATCTTTGGTGCGTCTTTTGTAATGTTTTTGCAAGTTTCGTTTTTGCAGTCTAACGTACGAAGTGGATTTTTTTGCAATCTATCCTTGCAAAGTTCACACATATCGCCTATGTTTTGGTTTAAGTATTCTTTTAATGCGTCTTCATATTTCTTTCTGCAGTCTTTACAGCCGATACTATTTAAATAAAGTGTGACGTTTTTGATACCAACTTCATCTAAAAAGGTCTTTGCTAAAAGAATTGTTTCTGCATCGATATTAGCGTCGGTTGCACCCAAAAATTCAATGCCGAATTGATGAAATTCTCTTAATCTTCCTGCTTGTGGTCTTTCATACCTAAAGCATTGTGTAATATAGAAAAGTTTTGCTGGCAAAACTTGTGAACTCATGCCGTTTTCAACAAACGCCCTTGCAACACCTGCAGTCCCTTCTGGCTTTAAGGTGATACTTCTGCCACCCTTATCTAAAAAGGTGTACATTTCCTTGTTTACGATATCTGTCGTTTCGCCCACGCCACGCAAAAACACTTCGGTATGTTCAAAAGTTGGCGTTCTAATTTCGCTAACGTTAAATCTTCTTGCAACGTCTCTTGCCGTCTTTTCAACAAATTGCCATTTATAACTGTCTTGTGGCAATATGTCTTTTGTACCTTTTGGAATATTTATCATTGTTGTCTTCCTTATAAAATATACTTTTTCAAATCTTTGGTCTTTGCTTCAATGCCCATCTTGTTTAACACGTATTCTTTGTCGATTATCACTTCTTTGCCCGTGCCGTCCGCTTCAAAAGAAATATCTTCAAGCAAGTTTTCCATAACAGTGTGAAGTCTTCTTGCACCGATATCTTCGCTTGTTGCGTTCATTTCTTCAGAAACCCTTGCAATTTCGTTTATAGCATCATCTGTAAACTTTAATTCAATTCCATCTACCCCTAAAAGCGTTGCATATTGAATTGTTATTGCATTTTTTGGTATAGTCAAAATGTCAACAAAGTCTTGTTTTGAAAGGCTGTTTAACTCAACAAGTATAGGAAAACGACCTTGAAGTTCTGGGATTAAGTCGCTTACCTTTGAAATATGGAAAGCACCTGCTGCGATAAACAAAATATAATCGGTTTTAATCGCACCGTATTTTGTCATAACGGTTGAACCTTCAACGATAGGCAAAATGTCCCTTTGAACACCTTCTCTTGAAACGTCTTGTCCGCCACTCTTGTTTGTTCTTGCTGCGATTTTGTCAATTTCATCGATGAAAATAATGCCTTCGTTTTCAGCACGGCGAATAGCCTCTTCATTAACCGAGTCTTTATCAATCAACTTATCTGCTTCTTCTTCAAGCAAAATTCTCTTTGCTTCTTTTACAGTAAGTTTTCTCTTCTTCTTTTTCTTTGGCATCATGTCGCCAAAAATACTGCCTATACTGATTTCCCCAGCCCCCGGTAAAAGTTCCATTGGCTTTGGATTATCAACAAGTTCAATTTCAATAACTTCGTTATCGTAATAGCCTTTTTTCAAGCCTTCTAAAATATTCTTTTCAAAAATGTCTTGTGGAGTCTCGCCCCTATCAAGTCTACGAACTTCTGCTACGATTTTTGAAAGTTTAAAATCAACTGCGCTTTCA
>JAZQYW010000034.1:0-3743 GCA_045633745.1 Christensenellaceae bacterium | reverse complement strand
AGGATTATGTTTTGGTGGACAGGGATTGCAATTCGGTGGGCTTGGTGGTGGACACTTTGGTGGGTCTGTTTCCACTTTGGTGTTCGGCAAACAGTTGTTTCCACAACTGATATTAACCAGTATCACGTCACCGCCTATCTTAATGATTTTGGAAACTTCGATATATAAAGTGCTTTTATCCAAAAACCAAAATAGCCCCTTGTTTTTTCTTGCGGGAACGAAAATTCCTATCAATAAACCTTGTGGGAATTGAAATTTTACATTGTTTATTTTGCCAAGGCATCTGCCGTCGGCAACGTTGATTACGTCTTTTTTTGCAAGTTCGCTATAAGTTAATTCCATAACACATAATATGCAAGCAACTAAAATTTTATGAAAATTGCACTTTTTTTATTTTGAAAAAATAAAATTTCGTGTTATACTTTGTCTATTGAATTTATAAAATAAAGGTAATTATGATTTTAACAGTGGCTATTGCTGGGGTGACGGCAATCGGTATGGTCGTTGCAGTTTTAACTAAACCCTATATAAAAATTGCAAAAGTTCAAGTGGGTCTTTACTGGCTTATTTGTCTTTTGGGTGCGATAATGATGCTTCTTTGTGGGTGCATAGATTTGTCAAGCGTTTTTTCTGGGATAACGGCAAACACTTCGGTTAACCCCATCAAGATTTTAACCTTGTTTTTATCTATGACGTTGCTTTCAGTATATCTTGGCGATGCTGGGTTTTTTGATTACATTGCAGACACGGTGTTTATTAAAAGCAAGGGTGGGCAAATGCGTTTGTTTTTGATTTTATACGCAGTCGTTTCAATCTTAACAATTTTCACTTCAAACGATATAATCATATTAACTTTTACCCCACCTATTTGTATATTTGCAAAAAAGGCTAAAATTTCGCCTTTGCCATTTTTGTTCGGCGAATTTATCGCTGCAAACACTTGGAGTATGGCGCTTATTGTCGGCAACCCAACCAACATTTATCTGGCGCAATCTTTCGGCATAAACTTTAGCGAATATCTTTCGGTTATGATTTTGCCTGCCGTTGCAGGTGGCTTAACCAGTCTTTTTGCTCTACTTTTGATTTTCAAAAAGCAGTTAAAAGAACCTATCGTTCGCCAAAACCAAGAAAGGTCAACACGCTATCCAAAAATTGCAAAAGTGCCTATGCTTGTTGCTATAACGCATCTTTTGGCGTGCATTATCTTACTTGCCCTTTCCGACTTAATCGGTGTGGAAATGTATTTGATTTGCCTTGTGCTTGCCCTTTCGCTTTCACTTTTTAATATCGTTTATGACTTAATCGTTTTTCACTCTGTAGCCCCGGTATTAAAAAGTTTGAAAAAAGAACCTTACGAATTAGTTCCGTTCGTACTTTCAATGTTCGTTATCGTGCTTGCATTGAAAAATAGTGGGGCAACAGACCTACTTAACAAACTTTTGATAAGTGGGCAAAATAAAGACGCTCTGTCGTTTGGCGTTTTATCCACGATAAGTGCAAATCTATTAAACAATATACCTATGAGCGTGTTGTTTGAAAAAATTATTTCTTCAAGCAGTATGCCTGCAGTTTACGGCAGTATAATCGGCTCTAACGTGGGTGCTTTTTTAACGCCTGTGGGTGCACTTGCTGGCATTATGTGGAGCAAGATTTTAAGAAAATACGATATTGATATGTCTTTTAAGAAATTCGTTCTTTACGGCAGTGCCGTTGCTATACCAACCCTTTTGGCGTCGGTTGGCACTTTGCTTTTTGTTTTATAAGGTGAAAAATGTTTACTGTTTTATTCGTTGCAATTTGTATTATATTTATCGGTTTAGGCTTGCCCGATTCGATTTTAGGTTCGGCTTGGCCAACCATTTATCAAGATTTGAATTTGCCGTTTAGTTATGCCAACTTTATAACCTTTTTAATTTCTTTTGGCACGGTTATGGCAAGTTTCTTTTCGGCAAGGCTTATAAATAAGTTCGGCACGGCAAAACTAACCACTTTTAGCACTATTTTATCTGCACTTTGCGTTTTGGCTTTTTCCTTTTCAAACTCTATGATTTTCTTTTGCCTTTTGGCTATCCCTTTGGGTATGGGCGCTGGGGCAATCGACGCTGCGCTGAATAACTACGTTGCAATTCACTATTCTTCAACGCACATGAGTTTGTTGCATTGCTTTTACGGAGTTGGCGTTTCTTTAAGTCCATTTTTAATGGCTTTGGCACTTGGAAAATCGAACGACTGGCGACAAGGTTATAGAGTTGTGTTTTTGGTAATGGTGTTTATTTCTTTAATCGCATTGTTATCGTTGCCACTTTGGAAAAAGGTAAAATCAAAACAACCTGAAGAAGAACTTTTTACACCTAAAAACCTTTCGCTTACTTGTATGTTGAAAAAGCCTGCCATCGTTATCAGTTGGGTTTTGTTTTTCTCATCGGTGGGGCTTGAGTTTACTTGTGGAATTTGGGCTTGCACTTATCTTGTTAATACTCAAGTTATAAGCGAAGCAACGGCTTCAAGTTATTTGACTTTTTACTATGCTGGCATTACAATAGGCAGGTTTACTTCGGGCTTTTATTCTAAAAAATTCGCACCTGATAAAAGCGTGTTTTTCGGCTATTCGATTGTGGGCGTTGCATTAATTATGTTGTTCTTGCCGTTGCCTATTTACTTTAAGGCAATAATCTTGTTTTTAATCGGGTTTGGAAACGGACCAACTTTCCCTAATATAATTTTCGTCACGCCAAGAAATTTTGGAAAGGAAGTTTCACAGTCGGTTATCGGCTCGCAAATGGCGTTTTGTAATATCGGCATTTTGATAATGCCACCTATCTTTGGGTTTTTGGCTGAATGGCTTGGCTTACAAATATTCCCTATTTATCTAACTTGCTTGTTCGTTATAATGGTGCTTTCAACCATTATATATAATAGATTAACTGCAAACGGCAGGGCACAAATAAATTTTTAATTTGCCCTTGCGTTTAACTTAATTGTTTGGTATAATAAGGAAAAGGGGTTTTTATGAAAAGAATTGCACAGTTTTTTAAGGTTAGCGAAAGCGAATTTATTAAATCGGAAAGCACGGCGTGTTATGATGAAATAACACTTCCAAAACGTGCAACGGCTGGTAGCGCTGGATACGATTTCTTTGCACCAGAAGAATTTACTCTTCTTCCAAATGAAACCATTAAAGTTGCAACGGGCGTTCGTGTTAAAATTGACGAAGGTTGGGTTCTAAAAATTTACCCACGCTCAAGTTTGGGATTTAAGTATCGCTTGCGCCTTGATAACACGGTGGGCATAATCGACAGCGATTATTATTTTGCCGATAACGAAGGACATATTTTTATAAAGATTACTAACCTTGGCAACAAGCCTTTGACTGTGGAAAAGGGCAAGGCATTTGCTCAAGGCGTGTTCGTTGAATACGGCATTACAGTTGATGATGACGCAACCCAACTTCGCACAGGTGGGTTTGGTAGCACGGATAAGAAAAATTAATTTTGGGAGATAAAAGATGAAAACTATTAAAGTACAAAAATTAACGCACAAATACTTTGCGCCTTACGGCACTTTTTATAACTTTGCTAATCCCGACGGACATTCTCTTAACGGCGAAATTCATAAATTCTTTCCAGATAGAATAACTGCTTATCACGATGGACAAGTTGGCTTTTCACCTATTCTAGTTAAAAAGCCAGAAGTTATGAAAATAACTCAAATCGAATACCACACCACCACTTGCGAAATGATTA
>JAZQYW010000033.1:0-111500 GCA_045633745.1 Christensenellaceae bacterium | reverse complement strand
CTATTTGCGACTCCCCGTAGCTTTTCGCAGCTTGTCACGTCCTTCTTCGGCGCCATGTACCAAGGCATCCTCCTGTATGCTCTTTGTAGCTTGATCTTTTTTGGTTGCATTTTTGCAATCCGTCGAATTTGCTTACATTTTATTCCTTGACTATACTCGACTACTTTTAGTGAATGATTTCCTACGTTTTATTTTTCGTATTAACCTTTTCATTATTTTCGTTTAGTCTATTTGCTCTTTTGCCTTAATGTACTATTAAAAATTAAGTCTTCTCGATTTCATTTGTTTTTAACAAACTTATCTCTAAAAAATTTTTCTATGCAGTTGTCAATCTACGGTGCTTTGACTACGGTCAAAGGTGGCATTTTTACGCCACAAAATTGTTGCTATCCAAAGCGATAGCCTTAATATATTACCACTTTAACAAATCTAAGTCAAGCGTTTAACTAAAGTTTTTTTAGATTTTTTATAATTTTTTTTCATTATTTTTTCAGGTCATAATAAACGGTAAAAAACAGCCCAAAAACGCCAAAAAACATTGATTTTTAAGCACTTTTATGCTATTATGAATTTAGGTGAAAATTATGGAAATTAAAAATCAATGCGAATTTGCCGTTAATGAACTTGTTTCAAGGGCAAAATTAAAGAAAGGCGACATATTAGTTGTGGGTTGTTCAACAAGCGAAGTTGTTGGCAGTAAAATTGGCACAAACTCTGATGAAAATACTGCCGAACAAATATTTGATGCTATTTATTCAACGGCTAAAGAACACGGCGTTTTTGTTGCCGTTCAATGTTGTGAGCACTTAAATCGTGCTATCGTTGTGGAAAGGGCCGCACTTTCAAATTGTGAAGAAGTTAACGTTATCCCACAAAAAAAGGCTGGTGGCTCACTTGCAACTGTTGCTTATCATAAGTTCGGCGACCCTATCGTTGTTGAATTTATAAAGGCTGACGCTGGTATAGATATTGGCGATACCTTTATCGGTATGCACTTAAAACAAGTTGCAGTGCCAGTTAGATTGTCTATTAAGGAAATAGGCTGTGCGCATTTAACTTGCGCTAGGGTTCGCCCTAAATTTATCGGTGGCATTAGAGCAATTTACGATGAAAACAAACTTTAATACATTATTATATAATATAACAGAAGGAATTTTTTATAATATTAACGCCCATCGGCTGACCGATGGGCGTTTGTTTTTGTTTGCTTTTTAATTTTACCTTTATATCGAATTACTTTTTACGTTAAATACGTTTCCAGAAATAAGTTGAACTCAAATATCCCGCAGCAATGGTTGGGTTTGACAACGAACTGCTTGAAATAGTCGTTCCACTCATAGCCGTTGAAGAATCTGAATACCACCAACCGTTTGGATTTTTAAACGTTGCACTTGTTAGTAAATCGCAACCAAAGAAAGCATAAGCACCTATGCTTGTTGTCTTGGCTGGTATTACTATGCTTGTTAACATATCGCAATCATAAAACCCATGTTCGCCTATGCTTGTCAACTGACTACCTTCTTCAAACACTACACTTGCCAACGAATCGCAATTATAAAATGCACAATCGCCTATGCTTGTTATGTTTTTTGGGATTACCAACTTCATTAGCGACCTGCAACCCGAAAAAGCAGAATCGCTTATAACCGTCACTTCTAAATCGTTATATGTTTTAGCAACGTTAACCTTATTCAAATTTCCCACATAACCAACGACTTTTGCATACGTTCCACACTCAGCCACCTGATATAAAATGCCTTGAGTTGCATTTACAGGCTCATCACAAACAGTGCAAAATCCCGTGACGCTATCTGGAGTATGGCTGTGCTGTTCTGTGCTAGCACACGCCGTTAAATTAAACGACGTTATGCATAAAGAAAATATTAATGTTAGAAAAATAAATAACTTTTTCATAGTTCTCCTTAAAGTGTTTGTTTTTCTATTCTTACAACCAATCTATAATTTCCGTCAAGGTTTGCAACTTTTTGGTTTAACAAAGCCAAAATTTCTTCGTCGGAAAGTTTGTTTTCATAAGGCACGGCAACGTCAAAAATCAAGTTGGTGTTATTTGGGCCTTTAACCATTCTAAAATCGTGCATAGAAAAATCTTTATCGATATCGGTCACGATATCAGCGACTTTTACACGCATTTTGTTAACTTCTTCATCGTTAACGACGATAGGGTCAAGATGCCCAGTTAAAACGATATTGGTGTTTTCAAAAAATTCTTGTTCTATATTATCAACAATTTCGTGCGACTCCAAAACGTCCACGTCGGCATCAAGTTCGATATGCACGCTTGCAAAGTATTTGTTTGGACCGTAAGTATAAACGCTTAAGTCGTGAATGCCGTAAACTTCGCTATGCGCCAAAATGCGTTCTTTAATACTATCAACAACTTCTTTATCAGGGGCTTTACCCACCAAGTGCGACATGGTTTCTTTTAATATCCCTATACCAGAATAAGCGACAAATCCAGCAACCAAAATACCTGCATAACCATCTAAATTAACACCTGTAAATTTGCCGACAAGAATTGCAATCAAAACAGTTGAAGTTGAAATACAGTCCGAAAGACTGTCCATAGCAGTTGCTTTTAGTATTTGAGAGTTTATTTTTTTAGCGATTCCCATATTAAAGAAAAACAATGCCAACTTAACCAAAATAGATGCAATTAATACGGCTATTATTACGATTGAAAAAGATAAATCCGTTGGGTTAACGATTTTGCCAATTGATTCTTTTAAAAGTTCAAACGCTATCATTAAAATCAAGAAAGCGACCACCATTGACAAAACGTATTCAATTCTTTCGTGCCCAAAAGGATGTTCTTTATCTGCTGGTTTATTAGAAAGTTTAAATGAAACGAAAGACATTAAACTACTTCCACAATCGGAAAGGTTGTTAAAACCATCAGCCGTCAATGATAAAACTCCAAACAAAGCACCCACAACTATCTTTGCGCCTGCTAAAATTAAGTTTGCAAGTATTCCAACGACACTTGCTATTTTTCCATAGTTTTCCCTTTGTTTTGTATCAATTTCCATAATTTTTCTCCGTTTTTTATTATACCATTAATACAGAGTAAAAACAAGTTATTTTTAAAAAAACAAGGCTTTTGTCACAAAAGCCTAAAATAAAATAGGCAAAACTTTGCCTATTTCATAGTAAAAATATTTATTTTAATATTCTTCTTCTCTTTGAGCGATTTCTTTAGTAGCGTGCACGGTGCCTTGTGGGTGATGCGGTGGAGCATAAACGGAAATCAGTTTAAGGTCTTTATTGCCAGTATTAATTATATTATGATAATACCCAGCAGGAATAAAGATGCCATAGCCTTCTTGCACGCCCTTGCGATAATTTAAGTTTTCTTTACTCTCTCCTATATACACGCTTGCAAAACCATCTACAACCATTATGTACTGGTCGGTGTCGCCATGAATTTCCAAGCCGATATCTTCACCCACACGGATATTCATAAGAGTTGTTTGAAGATGTTTACCCGTCCAAAGTGCCGTTCTAAAGTTTTGATTACAAAAAGAAACTTGCTCCATATTGACAACTAACGGTTCGCCCGTGTCAACAATTTTTGTGCATTTATTGTTATTAAATAGCATTGATTAATACCCCCGTTTATTTATACAATATGATTTTTGCGACAATTTTGCCACAAAAAAATAGATAATGCTTGTTTTTAAAGACATTTTGTATTAAAATATCAATTATGAAACAATACGAATTTAACTATAACAAACATTTTTCTTGTATAGCCGATAAATGTAAGCACAACTGTTGCATAGGCTGGCAAATTGATATCGACAAGAAGACCTTTTCTTCATACCAAGCCTTAAAGGAAACGGACACAAGGTTTAACGAAAACAGTTTTTTAGACAATTCTTTTAAGTTAAGCGATAGTTTGCACTGTCCTTTTTTAGACGGCGATAATTTGTGTCATATCATTAAAAATTACGGCGAAAAATCTCTTTGCAAAACTTGTAAAACCCACCCACGATTTAAGAATTTTTTTACCGGACTAACAGAAACTGGTTTGGGACTTTATTGCGAAGAAGCATGTAAAATTATTTTAGTATCTAAACAAAAAATGAAACTTTCGCTTATTAAAGACGATAAAAAAACAAGCGTTCTTTCACCTTTTGAGAAAAAAGTGATTGCATTTAGAAAAAAGGTTATCTCTATCTTGCAAAACAGAAAAATTTCTTTTTTAGAAAGACTTGATGCACTAAAAGGTTTAAGCGATATTAATTTAAGTAAAAAATCTTTTTCCACTTGGCGTGAAACATTTTGCAATTTAGAAAGATTAAAGATAAACGACTTTGCTTTTAATAATATTCCACAAACCGAATGTTTTGCCCAAATTGAACGTGGCTTTGAACTAGAATACGAACAACTTTTATGTTACCTTTCTTTTCGCCACCTATCACGCGCAATAGATAGCCTTGACCTAAAAGTTCGTTTGGCGTTTATACTTTTGTGTTTTTATATGATAAACCATATTTTTAGTTTGAGTGAAAATAAAAACCTTGACACTTTAATAGAAGTTTGCCGTTTCTTTTCTTCGGAAAATGAAACGAACGACGACAATATTTTTGCCCTATTGAACGATATAGAAAACCTTATTAGTTTTATTTAAGGAACGTAGACAACCAAAAAGCACTGCATAATAGCAGTGCTTTTTTAATGCTTTTAATCAATTTAGTCTATGTTCCAAACGCAATCTGTTCTAAAGTTTTTCACATAGCGTGGAAGTTCGCCTAAAGATACCTTTTCTGTGACTTCAAAACGGCAATTAGTAAAAGAAACATCTTCAACGTAAGTACTTTTACGCCCCATTATGCGTGGCGGTAATTTAGTTTTGCTATCAAGGTTGTTGAACTGAATATTTCTAACGTATTCACACTTGGTGATTTCAGATTCATAAATCACGATATTTATAGGATAGCGTTCAGTTCTATCAATCACGATATTGTTAAAAGAAAGATTTTCAATTCTAGTCACGTTCTTTCCAAGGTCGCCAGGGACGGAGTATGGTGGAAGGACGATTGAAATCGCATCTCTTGAATCGCTTATAACCAAGTCGGAAAAAATACAGTTTCGAATTGCCCCATCGTTTATCCAACCCACACGAATCGCTTGACAGTGCGAACTTAAAGCACAACCTTTTATTATAACGTTTTCGCAAGGAATATCTTCATTTAAAGTGTTTGTGTTCGCACGCACTATAATAGCATCATCACCCGTATGAATAGCACAATCGGTGACAAAAACGTCTTTTGAGCAGTTGATATGCACGCCGTCTGAATTTGGATAATCTGGGCAACAATAAAGTTTTGCGTTGTGAACGTTTATATATTCACAGCCGTTTATCCAAACGCCCCAACCCCCAGCCATATCCTTCATAGTAAAATCGGAAAGGGTAATGTTTTTACTTTTCATAACAAAAATCATTCTTCCGATCGACTTATCCAAATCTGCCTTTCTTTTCATTCTAGTTATAAGGAAAGGGTCGGTTTCAGACTCTTCGGCATCGGGATTAATTTCGCAAAACTCTGCACCCATACAATCGATTGTTCCAAGTCCCGTTATAGAGCAATTTTCGCAGTTGCCGATATATATAAAGCATCTTGCACTGTATCTTGGTGCTTTTCTCACGTCCCACTCACAAGGAAAATCAGGATAATCTTCCGCATTTGTTGACATTTGAAGGGTTGCACCACCTTCGATACGTAAGTTTACGTTTGACTTCATAAAGATTGTGCCAGAAATATATCTTCCGCCAGAAATTTCAACGACACCGCCACCTTCATTAAAGCACTTATCTATTGCAGACTGAATTGCATTCGTTGACAATTCGCCTTTTTTTGCACCAAATTCATCAATATTATATTTATTCATAAAAACTCCTTAATTTGCAAAAAGCAAACTTTAATCACTAGAATTATTATAATATAATTTTAGCAAATATCAATATACTATCTTACTATTTTTTAGCATAATCTTACGATTCTATTTCAACTCACAAGTTAATTTAATTTGTTCTTTTGTAAACGGGTGAATAAATTCAAGACTTTTAGCATGCAAAGTATAAGTCTTTCCATCAACCTTTTCACCATACAAAGCATCAGCGTAAAGTGGCAAGCCGATGGAAGATAGGTGCACCCTTATTTGATGAGTTCTGCCAGTGTGAAGTTTAGCGTCAATTTGAGTAAATCCGTCTTTTATTTCGCCCACGACAAAACACTCGGTTTTTGCAAACTGTCCGTCGTCAGCGCACACCCTTTTCATACTGTTTGGGTTTTGCCGTTTGATAGGCTTTTCTATAATAAAGTGCTTTGCATTTGGCTTTCCAACAACCAAAGCCGAATAAGTCTTTTTTATTTCACCCCTTTTCATTTGTTCGCCAAGAAAACTTGCAGTAAGCATATCCTTTGCGATTAAAACTATGCCACTTGTATCCCTGTCAAGCCTGTTTATCGCACGAAACGTGAACGGATTTGGCAAGAAATAACCACAAACCATTTCTTCAAGCGATGGTGCACTATTACTTTTTGAAGAATGCGTTAAAACGCCCTTTTGCTTGTTTACGGCAATCATATATTCATCTTCAAACACTATATCTAACTTCGATTTTTGTGGTGTGATATAAGGATTTGGCTCATCTAAAGGAAAAACAATTTTAACTTGTGCACCAGCATTTACCCTTTCATTTATATTTGAAAGTTGTTTTTCACCCACAAAAACACCACCGAATTTTATCTTTCCTATAATTTCGGCAGAAATGCTAATCGACTTAAGAAAATCAATACATTTATAATTATTAAATTTTTGTTCAACAGTAAAAACAAACTCTTTCATACTTAAATTATAACAAATTTAATCTAAAAAAACAAGAAAAGGACGGAAAATCCGTCCTTTTTCATTTTAATAATTGATTTAACTTAAACATAGTTTCACTTGTTGGTTCTTTTTTAGAACCAAATGGAAATTCTATCCCCATATTGTCATACTTAACTTGACAAATTTTCCTAAATGGCAAAAGTTCTATTTTATCCACACATTTAAACTTGTTTGCAATTTCTTTTAGCCTTCTAATATTTTCTTCGCTATCGTTAACCGTTGGGATAATAACTTGCCTAACAGTAGTTGGAATACACATTTTATCAAGCAAACTTAAAAATTCCAAAACGTTTTCAAATTTACAGCCAACGTTGTTTTGATATTCGAAATCGGTTGTGTACTTTATATCTAATAGCACCCTATCGGTATTTTTAAGAAGTTTCTTAACCCCGTCGTTTATAACGCATCCAGCCGTGTCAAGACAAGTGTTTATACCGTTATCGTGGCAAAAGCAAAAAAGTTCGTTTACAAACTCACTTTGCAAAAGTGGTTCGCCACCAGAAACGGTTATTCCGCCGTCTGCACCAAAATATTCTTTAAACCTTACTGCTTTTTCTAAAACTTGGTTTGCAGAAAATTGCTTGCCCCCGTCAAAGTCCCAAGTATCTGGATTATGACAGCATTTGCAACGGAGTGGGCAACCTTGCATAAACACAACGTATCTAACACCCGGTCCATCAACCGTGCCCAAACTTTGAAAAGAGTGAATTTTGCCTATCATATGCTTTCATGGAAAGTTCTTGAAATAACTTCCCTTTGTTGTTCCTTTGAAAGTTTGTTGAAGTTAACTGCATAGCCAGAAACACGGATAGTAAGGTTTGGATAATCTTCTGGATTTTCATAAGCCTTGATAAGCGTTTCTCTATTCAAAACGTTAACGTTGATATGATGTGCCTTTTTAGCAAAATATCCGTCTAAAATTTGAGATAAGTTATCAACTCTTTCTTGTTCGGTTTTGCCAAGTGCTTCTGGTGTGATTGAGAAGGTGTTTGAAATACCATCACGGCAATCTTCATAAGAAAGTTTGGTTATTGAGTTAAGTGATGCCAACGCACCGTTTTCTTCACGGTTGTGCATAGGGTTTGCACCTGGTGCAAAAGGCTGACCATTTGCTCTTCCGTCAGGGGTTGCGCCAGTGTTCTTTCCGTACATTACGTTTGAAGTTATGGTAAGTGCTGAAAGAGTGTGCCTTGCGTTGCGATAGGTTGGGGTTTTTCTCAATTCGGTGATAAACAAGTGTGTCATTTCTTTTGCAAGCAAGTCCACCCTGTCATCATCGTTGCCAAACTTTGGAAAATCGCCTTGCGTATCAAAGTCCACGATAAACCCGTTTTCATCTTTGATAGTTTTAACGTTTGCGAACTTAATTGCACTCAAAGAATCGGCAACAACAGAAAGCCCTGCAACGCCAAACGCCATAAGACGTTCAACTTCGGTATCGTGAAGTGCCATTTGTATCTTTTCATAAGCATATTTGTCGTGCATATAGTGGATAACGTTCATTGTATTCACGTATAAGTTTGCAAGCCAAGATATATAAATTTTATATCTTTGCATAACTGTGTCAAAATCAAGATTATCCCCGTCAAGCACCGACATTTGTGGGCCGATATGTATGCCACTTGTTGTATCATAACCACCGTTCAAGGCAATAAGCAACAATTTTGGCAAGTTGCATCTTGCACCGAAGAATTGCATTTGCTTACCGATTGTCATTGCAGAAACGCAACAAGCGATAGCATAATCATCGCCGTGGAGTGGACGCATTAAATCGTCGTTTTCATATTGAATAGAATCGGTATCAACAGAAACCTTTGCGCAGAACTTCTTAAAGTTTTCTGGCAAAGAAGTTGACCAAAGCACAGTTAAGTTTGGTTCTGGCGAAGTTCCCAAAGTATAAAGGGTGTTAAGCATTCTAAAACTACTCTTTGTGACAAGTGTGCGTCCATCAACGCCCATACCACCGATTGCTTCGGTTATCCACATAGGGTCGCCACCGAAAAGTTCGTTGTATTCAGGCGTACGCAAGTGTCTTGCTAAACGAAGTTTTATAACAAAATCATCGATAATTTCTTGTGCTTTTTCTTCGGTTAAAACGCCGTTTTGAATATCCCTTTCAATATAAATATCAAAGAAAGTTGCAACTCTGCCAAGCGACATTGCCGCACCGTTTTGTTCTTTTATTGCCGCAAGATATGCAAAGTAAGTCCATTGCACTGCTTCAACAGTGTTTTTTGCTGGCATACTTATATCGTAGCCATAAGATAAAGCCATTTCTTTTAGATACCCCAAAAATCTAATTTGACGGAAAATTTCTTCCCTTAATCTTATGCTATCCACAGAAAATTCGATTTTATCCAACTTGCATCTGTCTTTATCTTTTTCTTCAATAAGTTTATCCACACCGTAAAGGGCAACACGGCGATAGTCGCCTATAATTCTTCCCCTTCCATAAGCATCAGGAAGACCTGTTATAACGTGGCATCTTCTTGCAAGACGCATTTCATCACTATACGCACTGAACACGCCGTCGTTATGCGTTGTCTTATATGAAAATGCACGTTCGATTTCATCGCTAATTTTATAGCCGTATGCATTTGCTGCTTGACGTGCCATTCTCATACCACCAAAAGGGTTTATACCCCTTTTTAAAGGTGCATCAGTTTGCAAGCCCACGATAATTTCATTTTCCTTATCAACGTACCCCGGAGCATAGTTTTTAAGAGAAGTGACGTTGTTCGTGTCTATATCAAGCACACCACCTTTTTCTCTTTCCAACTTAAATAGCGCTTGCACCTTATCCATAAGTGCAGAAGTTCTTTCGGTTGCTTTTGCCAAAAAGTCTGCATTGCCAGTATATTCTTTATAGTTGGTTTGTATGAAATCACGCACGTTTATTTCTTCTTGCCAAACGCCACTTCTAAATCCTTTCCAGTTTTCGTGTTCCATAGTTATCTCCTTTTTAAGTTTTAGTTAGTTTAATTTGTAAAATATATCTTAAACAAAAAAGGCAAACCAGTATTATAACTGCTTTGCCCAGACGGTCGACTTTACGCTTTGCATTTCATCGTGTTATTCACGTTATCCGTCAGTCATGCAAAGACAAATATGTTTGTTGATATTAGTATGACAAATAATTTAAATTTTGTCAAGAAAAAAGACGTAATTTTATTTGCGTTTTTTTATTCATAAAAAAAATGGGGTGCATTTTTGCCTTTTGATTAAAAAGTATTGACAAAAATTTTGAAATGTTATACTATATAGCAAATAGAATATTCACAAAATAGAGGTGCAACTTTCATTAAACTGCTTTTTGGGCACGATAAAAGCATCGATAGGGAAAGTTGCCGAAGAGTTTTTTCTTGTGCCAAAGAAAAAATATCTGGGCGAACGCAGAATATACGTTCGACTGTCGCAAAAGTTTTTGCGTTGGGCTATTAGATATACTTTCACGATATTTAATAGTATCGTGATTTTTTATTTAAAAAATTTTTTACAAAGGAGAAAGAGTTATGTTAAACTCAAAAGCAAAACTTTCGGGCAAAACACTTGCAACTTGGATTGCAGGCACAGTGATTATTGTCCTACTATTAGTTGCAAGATTGACTGGAAACATAAATGAAACGGCTTGGGCTTTACTCCCACCTGTTATTGCTATCGGTCTTGCTCTAATCACAAAAGAAGTGTATTCTTCACTTTTCATCGGTATTTTCTCAGGCGCAATCTTAGCCGCTCAAGCACCATTAGAAGTTGTTGACCACACTGTTACTACCGGTATTATCAGTGCAGTTGCAGGTACTGCTGGTATCTTTGTTTTCTTAATCGAACTCGGCGTTATCGTTGCACTCGTTAACAAAGCAGGCGGTGCTAAAGCATTTGGTGAATGGGCTGAAAAACACGTTAAAACAAGAGTTGGCGCTGCACTTTGTTCAGTTGTTTTAGGCATCTTAATCTTTATCGACGACTACTTTAACTGCTTAACCGTTGGTTCAGTTATGCGTCCACTTACCGATAAGCACAAGATAAGCCGTTCTAAACTTGCGTTTATTATCGACGCAACAGCCGCTCCTATCTGTATGATAGCACCTATTTCTTCTTGGGCGGCAGCCGTTGCAGATTACGCTAAAACAGGTGAAGGTTTGAACTTGTTTATCGCTGCTATTCCATTTAACTTCTATTCAATTTTAACCATAGTTTTCGTTGTCGCTCTTATCCTTATGAAATTTGACTTCGGTCCTATGAGACAACACGAAATAAATGCTATTAACGGCGACTTGTTCTCTGGAAGAAAAGTTAACGATACGAATTATCAACCATCTGCTAACGGCAAAGTGTTCGACCTTCTTTTCCCTATCATCGTTTTGATAGCATTGAGTTTCTTTGCTTTAGTTTACGTTGGCGGTTTCTTTGGCGAAAATATGTATTGTGGAGCAGATTATAAAGGCAACTTTATAGGTGCATTTGGTAATACCGATGCTACGGTTGCTCTTCCTTGGGCTGGTCTTATCACATTAATTATAACAATAGTATATTTGGCTATTCGCAAAACTGTTTCATTTAAGGAATCAATGGATGCTATTCCAGAAGGCTTTAAGGCTATGCTCCCTGCAATTTTAATCTTGACCTTTGCAACTTCACTTAAAAACGTCACAGGTCTTTTAGGTGCAGACGTTTTCGTTGCTAACTTGGTTGAAGGCGCTGGTGCATTACAAAAGCTCTTACCTGCTATCGTATTCCTTGTTGCTTGTTTCCTTTCTTTTGCAACTGGAACAAGTTGGGGTACTTTCGGTATTCTTATTCCTATCGTTGACGCAATGTTCCCAGTATCTAGTGCTTTGGGTACAGTTTGTATGTCTGCTTGTCTTGCTGGTGCTGTTTGTGGTGACCACTGCTCACCTATTTCAGACACAACTATTATGTCAAGTGCTGGTGCTGAATGTGAACACTTAAATCACGTTTCAACACAAATTCCTTACGCAGTTTACGTTGCAATCGTTTCTTTCGTTTGCTTTATAGTTGCTGGTTTTGTTCCAAACGCATTAATTATGCTTCCATTAAGCATCGCTATAATGATTGGTTCACTCTTTGTCACAAAGAAAATTGCAAACAACTACTATGCAAAAAAAGATGCTGAACAAGCAGTTGCAACAAAAGAAGAATAATTTTATCAATAAAATTTAAGTAAAATTTTAACACGTTCCAACTTTTTGGAACGTGTTTTTTTATGGACAATCATTAGGTATAAACTGACTTTTTTTAAAATTTTTCAATATTTTTTAAAAAAAATTGTTTTTTGCCCTTTTTATTTGGTATAATGTTAGTATATTTATATAACTATAAAGGAAGATTATGAATTTAATTATTATAGGTGTTGGTAGAGTTGGCGAAACATTAATCTCTAACTTTATCACAGAAAATCACGACATTGTTATAATTGATATTGACGCTAACAACGTGCAAAACTTCGTTAACAAATATGACGTTAACGGAATAACTGGCAGTGGTCTTGAAAGGGACGTTCTTTTATCGGCTGGTGTGGAAAGAGCAGATTTTGTTATTGCCTGCACAATGCAAGATGAAAAGAATATTTTGTGTTGCGCACTTGCAAAAAAATTAGGTGCAACACACACTATTGCAAGAGTTAGAGACCCTGAATTTTTCAAAGAAATGAACAATATGAAAGAAATCTTTGGGCTTGACTTTTTCTTTAACCCAGAACTTCAGTCAGCAAAGGAAATCGTTCAAGTTCTAAAATATCCATCAGCAAAGAGTGTGGAAACCTTTTCAGACGGAAAGGCATCTATGCTTGAGTTTGTCATCACAAAGGACAGTCCACTTGCTGATAAACCGATTATTCAAATTGCAAAAGAATATGGCAAAGACTTTCTTTTCGGTTTGGTTAAGCGTGGCGATACAGCATATATCCCCCACGGCAACTTTGTTATAAAAGCAAACGACACAGTGCATTTAATCACTGCAGAAAGTTCGCTTTATAATATTACCAAAAAATTGCAGATTTTTAAACGCAGTGCAAAGTCTGTGTTTATAGTTGGTGGTGGCAAAATTGCATATTATCTTGCAAAAGAATTGCTTGATTCTAAAATAGACGTTAAAATCGTTGAGAATAACGAACAGAGAGCAAACGAACTTGCACAATCTATTTCAAAGGCAACTATATTGTGTTTTGATGCAACTAATCAAGAATATCTTGATGAAGAAAAGTTGCAAAATAGCGATGCTTTCGTTGCACTTACTGGTATGGATGAAGAAAACGTTATCACTTCGCTTTACGCAAAAAATAAAGGCGTTCAAAAGGTTATCACAAAGGTTGACAAACTTGCAACCTTAAATTTGATAGGCGAATTGAATTTGGATACGATTATTTCCCCAAGAAATATTATTGCAAACCAAATCATAAGGTTTGTTCGTGCAAACCAAACAAGCACAGCAAACAATATTAAAACGCTTTATAAATTGCACGATATGGCAGAAGCGCTTGAGTTTAGCGTTGACCAGTCATTTGAAAAAACGGACATTCCATTAAAAGATTTAAATATTAACGACAGCGTTTTAATCGGTGGTATCGTTAGAAACGAAGAGTTTATTCTTCCTGAAGGCAGAACAACTATAAAACTAAACGATAAAGTTATCGTGCTTACCATAGACAAACAAATTACAGGATTAAATCAAATATTAAAATAATATGAATTACAAAGTTGTTTTTTCAATACTTGGAAAGACCTTGCTCATTGAAGCAGGGCTTATGCTTATCCCACTTATTGTTGGGATAGGCTACCAAGAAAATAATTATCTTGCATTTTTAATTCCGATTTTATCACTTTTTATAATCGGCTTGCCTTTATCAAGGCTAAAATCAAAAGATAACACCCTTTACGCAAAAGAAGGCTTTGTTATAGTTGCTCTTTCGTGGATATTATTATCCCTTTTCGGTGCAATTCCTTTTGTTATAAACGGCGTTATCCCAAATTATATTGATGCTTTCTTTGAAACGGTTTCTGGCTTTACCACAACTGGTGCATCTATTTTAAGTAGCGCTCAAATTGAAGGTATGGATAAGGGGCTTTTATTCTGGCGCTTATTCACACACTGGATTGGTGGTATGGGCATACTCGTTTTCGTTTTGGCAATACTTCCAGCAAACAATGCTGGCGTTATGCACGTGTTCCGTTCGGAAGCACCGGGTCCATCAGTTGATAAACTTGCAACCAAACTAAAGTTTACTGCAAGAATTTTATACGGCATTTATATCGTTTTAACACTTATTCAAGCGATAATGCTTTACTGTGGTGGCTTAAGCGTGCTTGACAGTTTCCTTATGTCGTTTAGTACGGCAGGTACGGGTGGCTTTGGCATTTTGGGTGATAGTGCAATAAGTTATTCATCTTATATTCAAATTGTGCTTTCAGTCTTTATGTTCCTATTTGCCCTTAACTTTAACGTTTATTACCTTTTACTTATCGGCAACGTTAGCAAGATTTTTGCGCTTGAAGAAGTGCGTGCTTTCTTTATTATGGTGCTTGTTGCCGTTATAGCCATTGCAATTAATCTTTATACGGCAATGGCAAACGTTTACGCAAACTTTGGCCAAGCGCTTAAGCACTCTTTCTTTCAAGTGACGGCTATTTCTTCAACCACAGGTCTTTCTTCAACAGACTTCAACTTGTGGCCAAACCTTTCAAAAGGCATATTGTTGGTGTTGATGGTTATTGGTGCTTGTGGTGGTTCTACTGGTGGTGGAATAAAAATGTCAAGAATGATGATTTTATGCAAGTCATCAACGGCTGACTTTAAAAAACTTGTTCACCCACGTGCAGTTATCTATTCGCATCTTGATGGCGAACCTATCAATCCTTCAACCGAAAGAAACGTTAGAACTTATTTTGTGGTTTGGGTGCTTATTGTTATCCTTGCAACCTTATTGCTTTCACTTGACCCACACATAAAAGACAGTTTATTCTCTGGTTTTTCAGCAACCATTTCTTGTATCGGCAATATCGGCCCAGGTTTTGATTTGGTTGGACCTATGTGCAACTATATGGGTTTTTCATATTTTTCTAAAATAATTCTTTCTTTAGTTATGCTTATAGGAAGGCTTGAAATATTCCCTATGTTAATTCTCTTTATCCCACGCACGTGGCGTAAGGGCTAACAATTAAAATTTAACTAAACACTTAAACAAAAAACACTGTTGAAAATTTCAACAGTGTTTTAGTTTATTATAAACAATTATCCTTGCATATCAAAAACTTTTATGTTATCTTTATCCTTTTCAGCGCGCAATCTTGCTATTTCAGCAACGGCAACGTCTGGGCACCCCATGCCTACTATTTGTGCGTAAACACGCTTTTTAGGGTCTGGCGTATAAGTTTGCTTGCCCGCGAGCAAGAGCCCTATTTCCACGTCAAAAGATTGCTCAGTTATTTCGCCAAGTTCAGCAAGTGGCTTTAAGTTGCCCCTATGTAGTGCTTGTGCAACGTGGTCAACGGCAATTACGTCTGCTTGACGAACAACGTCAAACTCAACCTCCTTAAACGAACCCATAGTGATAACTAACGTGCCCTCTTTTACCCAAGACGCTTTAACAAGGTCAGCGTCCGCCGTGGTAACGGTGACTATAATATCACTTTCTTCGCATGCCTTTTTATTATCCGTGCAAGATACGAATTCAATGCCCGTTCCATCAAATTTTGAAATGAAATTAAGTCTTGCTTGTTCGCTTAAATCACAAACGTTAACCTTCTTTATATCCAAAAGTTTGGTCATACAAAGTAAACTTGTATAGCCTTGTAATCCTGCGCCTATAATTGTGACGACGTCGGTCTTATAAGCAAGTTTTTTACACATAATTGCAGGTTGTGCGCCCGTTCTCATATCAGAAATCCAATCGCCTGCGACAAGCGCCTTTAACATACCGCTATGTGGGTCTGTTAGTAAAACGTTTGCCTTTATGTAAGGCATGCCTTTAACCTTGTTTCCGTTATACCCACCAACCACCTTAATGCCTGCAATATCCATGGGCTTGATGTAGCTTGGCATAGAGTTAAACCAGCCGTCAACTCCTGCACTTGACATGTCTGTTGTAATTTTTGGTGGCATGATGATTTCATCTCTGCCAAACCAAGTCCAAACCTTTTCCACAGTTTCTATAACGTCTTCAACAGAAAGGTATTTTTGCACGTCTGCGTTAGTGATTAATAACGCTTCTTCTTTAAACGCACCCATATTTATCTCCTTTTTTTTAATTTTCTTAATTATATCAAAATACTACGATAAAATGCAACAAAAAATATAAAATTTTTATTTTAAGTATAGCAAAATCATTTACTTAAGATAAAAGCGTTAGTCAAAGGCTAACGCTTTTTTCATTTTTTATTTCTTTTTTGTTAAATTATCCGTTATATCCACAAAAAGCCATACCAAACAAAGAACGTAAATTAAATACCCTATGCACTCTGCGACCATTAACAATCCCTTGCCAAGAGATTTTAAGATATGCCTTTTCTTTACCACGGAAACAGGGCTTATTTCCCCACCGTATAACGATATTGCTTTTTCGGTGACAAAAGCATTTTTACAATGTGGACAAATGTCTGCATCTTTTTGATTGTCCACCAAGATTTTTTCTCCACATAACGTGCATTTAGCATCTACGATAGCCATAATCTTTCTCCTTTGTTGCCTTTATATTATCATTATAAATCTTTTTATAACAAAAAGCAATATAATACAAAATAAAAAACGGATAGGGTTTTTCCTATCCGTTTTACTTTTTATAATTTTTCCATTGCAGAACGTTTGCTATCATCAACCATATTCTTTTCATCAACAGTCAATTCTTTGTTTTCAACTGTTTTGAAAGCCGAATAGTAGCGAACCCCAAATTCCATTAATGACTTATGGTTAAAGTGCAAGTTGTCTGGATTTGAAGTTAACCCTTTTGCTGATGCAAAAGCCGTTCTTGGAAAGTTTTTTGCAAACTCTTCAAGCGCAGAGTTTACGTAATGATAATTAACAAGAGTAGGACTTTCCTTTCTATCTTTCAAAAAGTCGCCCAAGCCACCAACAACAATAGGGATATCTTCGCCAAGTTCTCTGCGGAGAGCAGTCATCATCTTTGTTATTCTTGCTAAATAGGTTGAATAATGTTCTTCACTGCAGTCGCCTTCGCCTTGGTGCCACAAGATGCCAACTAATTTAGAAGTTCTCATAGCGAGTTTTGCTTGAAAAACTGCATTGTCAAACAAGATTGTGCCTTCTTCCCATTGGCAAAGCCTTGTTCCGCCGTCAGCACAAGGGATAACGCCAACTTCAACGTCTGGGTGTTCGTCAGCATAACTTTCCACAAACGTTTCAGCAAGGCAAGTGCCTGAAAAACTTCTGTCAAAATTAACAGGACGGAACATACCTTGCCATCTGCCATTTCTTAAAACTTTAAGCCTTTCATCACGGTTATTAAATGGCTCGGCATCTGCAAGATAACCACGACCAGCCATATTTGATTGTCCGATTAGTAAAAATGAGTGTATCATAATAATCCTTTTTTATTAATTTATTAAATATCAACGATATTACCGATAACGCCGTTGTTTTCAATGCGTTTTTCGTTAGAAGTGTCCACGTTATACATATAAAGGTTTTCAATTTCGCCTTCGTTAAGCATAAAAGTAATAGGCGTTTTTGTTGAATTTTGGTGCACGATGTTAGAGAGTGAAAGCCTTTTTATCTTTGCGCCATTGCAAACTTTAATAGTTTCAACGTGCGATATTTCTTCATTTCTATAAAGGTTATCAATGCTAACTGCATCAATGTCAAGTGCTCCGTCCACCCAAACAAAAGCAAAACGGAAGAAAGAATCGTCACCCTTTTGATATTCTGGTCTTCTTGATGCGTTTTTGCCGTAAATATTTTTAATCGTTATGTGGCTCATCTTTCCACGAACACCGTTCTTTGGATAAAAATAAGTTAAGCCCACACAGTTTTGATAGAAAGTTCCAAACACGTTAGAAATAGAAATGTTTGAAACAAGTGATTTAATAGAAAGAAGTCTTACCCCACGCAAAGAGTTTGCACCGTAAACTCCGTCTATTGAAATATCCGAAATAGGTCCATCGTAGCCGTCATCTGCATTTAATGCAACTATATCGTCGTAACAAGTGCCTTGAACGTTTCTTATTGAGCCGAAACGGCAACCACCGTCAATATGAATACCATCCATATTTTCAGCAGTTGGGTTTCCAAAGTTTTCATCAAAGAAAATGTTTTCCACAGTAAAGTGCGTCACGTATGCTAATTGAACACAGAAAGTGACTGGGTTTTTAACAGTCATATCGCTTAAACGCAATCTTTCCACGTGAGCAAAGCGAATAACAACACCTAAATACCCGATTTTATCGTAAGTCACCACGTTATTTGGGTCGCCGTTATTATGCGTGATTTTTTGCATAAATTCCCTTTTAGAATAAAGTGGGTTTTCTTGTTGGTTAACGTTATCATAATCCCAAATACCACCGATAACCGAAATATCATGTGCACCTTGTTCAGCGTTTTGTATCATAGGGCAACTGCTGAAAGGCAAAAGTTTAATAGTTGTGGTATTAGCAAGGCGAAGTGTTTGATTGCTGTAAATCTTTAAGGTCTTGCTTATACAGTAATGTTTTTTAGGTGCAGGAAGAATAACTTCTGAAACTTTGCTATCAAGCATTTCTTGTATTGCAAGAGTATCGTCGTTTATTCCATCGCCATATAATTGATATTTACACATAATAGTTTTCCTTTTTATCTTCATTTTCTATTTTACTTAATCAAAAATCTTTTGTCAATAAGATACACTAATTCTTATAGCCGACTTTTCTTGACATTTAATTTTTTTGTTGTTATACTAATTATAGCATTAAATTATGCAAAATAACATATACTATTTTATTATTTTTTAGCATTATCTTATGATTGAATTAATTTATTATAGGCACAACGAAAAAGAAAAGCACGCTGAACTTAACAAAACCAAAATCAATTTTAATGAACTGACCATCGTGCTAAAAGGGCAACTCAACTACACGGTTAACGGCGAAAAACTTTCCGTGCTTGCGGGTGACGTTATTTTTATTAAAAAGGACAGTGTTAGACAACGTGAAACGGCAGATAACACTGATTACTTTAGTTTTAACTTTTTAAGCGAAGAAGAATTTGACTTGCCATTAGTCCTTAAAGGTGGCGCAAATGACCTTGTGCACCAAATAATCAATGCCTTTGATTTGATATTTAAATACACAAACAATTTGCGTGATGAACGATTTACATTGCTTTTATCTTGCATTATAAAACAACTTAAAGTTCAAAGGGTTATCGAATTAGAGCCAGCACTTGTTAACCAAATCAAAAATTATATTAGGCTTAATTTAGATAAAAAAATTACCCTAACTGAAATAAGCAAACAAACGCATTACTCTGTTTCACATTGCGAAATGGTCTTTAATAAGACAACGGGACTTTCAATTACTAATTATCTTATTAAAAAGCGTATAGAAAAAGCGAAGTCTTTGCTAATTGAAAGAAATTTATCCTTAATTGAAGTCGCTGAAACAGTGGGCTTTAACGATTATAATTACTTTTCAAGGATATTCAAAAAAGAAACGAGCGTAAGTCCCCTAACATATAGAAAAACTTACTTTTCTTAAACAAAAAAGGATAGCGAATTCGCTATCCTATTTTATTCTAAAACAGTGGTTGTTTCATCATAATCTTGTTCGCCGACAAGCGCCGTCAGTTCTAGTTTGGTGTGTGGTTCATCAAAGGTTTCATAACGTATATGCAAGGTGTCGCCAGCGTGGAAGAATTTATCGCCCTGTTGGTCGATTTGAACTTGTCTGGTTTTGCTTGGAATTATTGAAAGCAAAAAGAAGTTTGATGGCCACAAGATATCTTTAACGTGCATATTATCTGCAAAAGAATCTTTTTTAATAACAACGTGCGTGTCGATAATAATTCTTTCGTGCGTTTCTTCTTGTGATTTAATGATGTTTTTAATAATTCCGTCGTTAATGCCCTTTGCCTTAAATATTTCGGTTATTATGTATGACACTGCAACGGCTATCATAACGTGAAGAATATTGTTTGCACAGCCCAACGCTTCTATTGAAAAAATCATTGCTGTAAGTGGCATTTTCATCATTGCTGAAATACAAGATGCAACCCCTAATACGATTATTACAGTGTAATAGTCGTTTGATAAACCAAAAACGGTTTCCATACTCTTTGCTATAATGCTTGCCATAATTGCACCCAAAGCCAAAATAGGAACAAACACACCACCCGTTAACTTGTTTGTGTTTGCAAATAAGGTTAAGGTCATACGCACCAACAACAAAACGATTAAGCCGTAAATCATCAAGTTATCTCTTAAAAGCAAAGAAAATATTTCGTGGCCTGTTGATATAAATGAAAATGAAAGCAAGCCAAAAACAAGTGATAATGTAAATACAAAGAATATCTTTATACTGCGTGATATTTTCTTAAGTTTTACGTTAAAAAAGGTGTTAATTATGTGGTAATATTTTAAGAATAGAACTGCAAAAAAGCCGATTACCAAACCCACCACAAGTGAAAGCCACGCATCTTTAATTGCCAAATCGATAAGTTTCATATTTGGAAAAATAGAAGTGCTTAAACCCAAGATAGGACATAATATTTCACACACGACTTGTGCAAACAACACAGAGATTGCACCCACTAATAAAATCATAGGTGAAATTCTTTGATGCGCTTCTTCAACGGCAAATAATACGCCTGATATAGATGCGCCAGTTGCCACGGCAAAACCTGCGCACGCACCACCTGTCATAGCATATCTGCTCCACGCTGGGTGACCTTTTGCAAAAGTTTTAACGCTACCTTTGCCGACTGCCGTACCCATTAAAACTGATGGACCTTCATTGCCCAAAGGCACGCCTATCAAAAATGCCGTCATAGACATAAAGAATACGCCGATTAACGTTCTTAACCACTTAAAAGTCACTATGCCACGCAACAAGGCTATTGCAGATGGAATTCCACCGCCACGCATTCTGTGTTCTTTTTTGTATATGCGTGAAAATAACACTGCAATGCCAAAAAATGCAATTAAGATTAGTGGGATAAAATAAAACCTATCTGCAAGAAAAACATAAAACTCTTTTGAGCCATTAATAACGTATTTTGCAACTAATTTATAAAGAATTACCACAAGGGCTGTAAGCACGCCTGTGATAGCCCCAAAAATAAATGCTGGAAATATTAAGTTTATGAAATGTCTTTTTAGATTGTGCATAACAACTCCATTTTTGATAAGGTTATAATACACCAAACAAAAGTAAAAATCAAGCGTTTTTATATTGCTTTTTCTTATATTTAAAACATTTCAACCCCCGCTTTTATATCCTTTCAAAAAAACAAAAAACGGACAGGCTTTACCTATCCGTTTTCATTTGATTGAAAGGCTGGTGAACCAGCAGAACCTTAATATTAAAAGAGTTAGTAAGAACTAACTCTTTTAATGCTATATTTTGTTTTGTTCTAAGATTTTCACTATTGCTAGATATATACTTTTTAATAGTTCTTTGGAGCTATTGTTTTTTTCTATATTGCTATCAATTTTATTTTCTATATTTTTAATTATCTCTATATACTTCTCAATATCAGATTTACAATATTTTACAACTTCACCACTAATATCTTTTTGTCTATTGCTTAATAAGTCTTCCAAAATAGCAAAAAGTTCATTTTCAAAATTATTCATATTATTTCTCTCCTATTTTTTATCTCTGAAACTTGGGCAATATGGAAATACATTTTTATGTCTGCTTGCACAAAAACTATATGATGCGCATTTTGCACAACGAATTCTCGCCGCAGCCGCTTGGCTTTCTTTTTCAGCTAATTTCTTTGAATTTTCAGCGCTTTCTTTTGCTAATTTTTCTGCATGCTGTCTATTTTTTTCTTGTTCTATTTCATAAGCCGCCATAATTTTTCTTGCCCTTACGTTTTCTGGGTCATAATAATGTTCTTCTTCATCTGAAAGTTTAACTAACCATTTGGGATACTTTACTCTACCTCTAATATTTTTTACAAACTTTATCGGCTCAATAATATTTATTTCATCATCCGTCAAATAAGTTGATTTTTCATACATCCAACTTTCGTTTGTTGCATCAACTCCATTTTTATATGCTTTCCATATGTAATCATAAACGAGATTTCTTATAACTACATATGAAATATCTTCTGCAAATGTTTTTTTCCAATTGACAAAAAGTTTTAAGAAGGGATTTTTGTTTGAAGAAAATATATCTTCAAAAGAGACTCCTGATTCAAAAAGAGCAACAGTCATTACCCCTACGTACGCATCATCACAATAACTACTATATCCTAACGCATACAAGCAATCTCTAATAAATATACATGGCCAATTAGACATTTCTATTAATCTTTCTCTTTCTTGTGGCGTTGGCGCCCACCTTTTAGAATAGAAACAAATAAAGTCATCTCTATCATTATTCCAAGATTCAGCCATATCCTCACGATATTCTTCCATCATTTGTAAAAACTTTGTTTTACCCTGTTCAGATAGATACCACTCTTTTTCTTTTTGATCTACTTTATAAGGTTTATAATTATACCCTGCTTTTGATACTTTATTAATTGCGTTTTTGATAAAATCTTTTAACCCCATAATTGTTCTCCTTTTTATTTGATTATATACTAACTATTGGTTAGTTGTCAAGTATTTTTCTAACCAATAGTTATATAATGTTTATATGGAAGAAAACATTATCAAAAAAAGATTAGGGGAAGAAATAAAAAATAGTGGATTAACCACTATTGAAATTGCAAAACGCATAAACGTTTCACCCGAAATGATAACTCAATATAAAACTACTAAAAAGTTGCCTAAACTTGATACTTTTGCCAACCTATGCAAAGAACTTGATTTAGATGCAAATTATATTTTAGGATTAAAAAATGATTAAAAGCGAATAGATAACCTATTCGCTTTTGTTTTAAATAAAAACACTGTTGAACCATAGGTGGCCCAACAGTGTCTCACTTGGTTGCAAGTGTGCCTAACTAAAAGAACCGTTTTGTCAATTTCGTTAGATTTTACTGATAAAAATATGTGTTTATATTAAAGATTTCGCTATTATCTTTCCCTATAAAATTTACGCCCTTTTTCTTATATAAAGCATTACTATCTTCAAAAATTATAAAGACATTACTTTTTGTAATGTCTTTTAATCTTTTTAATGAAGTGTCTAAATCTTTTTTATTGTCAAAAATAATTTGATTAAAGTATTTAGCTAAATCCAATTCTTTTAATAAATATTCGGTTCGATTTTTATCTGCGCTCGTCCAAAGATAGCAATTTTCTTTGCCTTGTTTTTGTATAATATTTAATATATATTCGTTAACTACAACTCTATATTTAAACCATTTTTGAGCAAAATATTTTTGCTTGTCGGTTATTATTTTTTCGTTAGGCGTTCCCCCTAAGTTCTCACGTGTTAGTCTTTTGCCTGTTTTAAGTCTTTTACGACCGTTATTCTCTAAAGCAAAATTATAAGCATCGTTATTTAGGTTTTTCGTTGAAACTAAAGTATCATCTAAATCTACAACGTAAACCAATTATAATTCCTCGATTTCTTTAGGCGAAACAACTTTTTCACCTTGCATAACGTAATCTTTGTTTAAGCCAAATGTTAAGTCGTTAGAATCGCTTTCTCTAAACATAACAAGTCTCTTTTTGCCATATTCTTTTGCCTTTTCAAAAGCGTGGCGAGAGCCACTATCCCCTTCGCCTTTTCGAAAACTAGCAATTAACACAACAGCTTTAGAGTAAAGTGCTTGCAATCTATCCCTTTCAATAAATCTTTTAATGCTTTCGTATTTGTTTTTAGGCTCGTTTACGTATTCGCTTATGATAAGTCCACCATTTTCAACGATTTGATTTGCTAAGCCAATATTTTCTTTAGGATAAATATTTTCTATGGTTGATGGAAGAAACGCAATAGTTTTTGCATTGTTTTTAATGCTTTCGCTATGAGCAACCGTATCGCAACCTTTTGCAAGCCCACTTACTATATTAAAACTTTTTTCAGTTAAACTTTTTACAACCTTTTGTTCTCTTTCTGTTATATCTTTTGTCGGCGTTAAAACACCTATAACTGCAATATTTTTATCAATGTCTTTAAGCAAACTTATATCGCCTTTATACGCAAAGAAAAATGGCTTTTCACTATTTTTTAGTTTAACGTCTGAGCGAGGAAAATTTTCATCAAAAACGCTAATAATATTTATCCCTTTTTCTTCAAGTTCTTGTTTTACCTCTTGCAAATCGCAAAGGAAAGTATTTATAATGTTTTCATTATAATACGCTTTCCAAAAGTGTGCGTTAGATTTTATAACGCCCGTTTTTATTAAATTGTAAAGTTTTAATGAAATATTTGAACTCATAACCTTTACCTTGTCTTTGCCGTTACGTATAGTATAACACTTTTTGCACCTAAATCAAATAGATTTTGAATACAATCTTCAATTACGTTAACACCCTCGGTGTAAATATCGTCAACCAAGATAATGTTTTGACCTTTAATTTTACTTAAATCAACCCTACAAGTATCTTTTGTAATACCTTTATATGGATTATCGCCTGTGTTGTTTTCAAGTCTCCAATTATGCGTAGTTTTAGTATCTTTAACTCTCGTACCCTTGCGCTTCCATAATGCCATACGTTTCATATGGCAACATAAAATGTGTTTTTACTTTGGATATTTCACCAGGGGAAAAGCCCAGTCTATTTGGGTCTATTACACGGGCTTGTCTAGGCTTGAAACCTTGCTTTCTAAACGTTATTTCAAAATTCGCTGCAGCGCAATGCGTTGGCACAGTTAAATGAAATCCTTCGTTTTCAATCTTGTCCATAATAATCCTTTGTATTGCTCTATTTCTTGCATTATCAAAAGCAACGTCGTTTAACATTTTAACCATTAGCGCCGATTTTCCGGCTCGTGGTGGTCCAAAAATTATAGTAATCATAAAATTTTTTTAAAAATTATTGACTTTTATAAATTTATTGCATATAATAATAGTGTCTTAGGACAATCTTCGCCAATAGGCGATGCTATGTAGTTCCCAGTGTCATACTCTGGGAATATTTTTTTATTTTTTCTCGCGATCTTTAATTTTTCTTACCTTCTTCACGTTGCCAGACTTGTGGTGTGCCTCAAGAAATCGTTTCACGCTGGCTAGGACACAAAACAAGTCGAATTACCGATAACGTTTACACGCACTTTCCCCCAGAATTTATGCTATAACAAGCAAAAAAGGTAGTATATTAAAGGCGTTTTATTCCCCAAACGTTCCCCAAAAAGATTAAAATTTGGGGAACGTGGTGGGCAACAATGCCTTATTTTACCCCTTTTTAGCGATTTAAAAACAAAAAAACAGCCTTTTTTAGACTGTTTTAGTGTTTTGGTTGCACAAGCGCTAACTTAATTGAACTATTTAGTTATAAATGGGCAGTCGGCGTAATTTTAAGTTTGTAAACCATAAACATAAAAGGCGAGGAATTCCTCGCCTTTTAACTTGTTAAAATTATGTGCCATTGTTTTTTTGTAATATTAAAATATTTTAAAAAACAATTTCTAATTAAGTAATTAAAAAATTTTTTCTTGATTTTCTATTTTATCTTTGCTAATCAATTTTGCAAATTCGTCTTCGTTTTTTTGTGTGTCCTTTTTTAATATTTGATGAAACCAATCTGGAATTAGATATGCCTTTTTTCTGTAATTGAATATCTCGACTTGAAGTTCTTCTACTTCATCCCAAATTTCTTTTTTTGTTGTAATATTTTTTTCTATTCTTTCAATATGATTATACAATTCTTCTTGCAATGTGATATCTGAGTTAAGTTTTCTAAAACTATTAAAAAAATATGAAAAAAGTGGAAAAATAGAAGCAACTACCGTTATTAAAGACGTTATCTCGTGTCTTTGCCATATTGAATTCAATATAATTAATATAGACAAAATAAATGTTACCACTGTTAAGAAAATGCGATATTTCTTCCTTATCGATAAATCCCATCTGATATTTTGTTTTTGACATTGATATACTGCTTGTTCGTATGGCAATGCAGAAAAATCTGAATACCAATTTTTATAGGGTGTTGAATCTTTTTCTTTATATTTGCAAATCAAATTCAATCTTTCCGTTGACATAAGTTTTTTAGGTACCAAATACTTTCTAAAAGAATTTTTCAACATAAAAACAAGTTCATCAAAATATTGTTGTAATCCTGCTCCATTAAATTTTGCTTGCCCTATCTGCTTTCTTAATACTCCTGCTAATATTAAGGATAAGAAAGATAAAACACTTAATGTTGCGTTTAAAATAACATTGTCAAGGAATAACAGCAACACATTTATAATCAATGGCACCAGTATCAAAACAAGCGCTAACCATAAAGTTAGTTTTTTCCCACATGCATAACAATATGCCGCTGTTTTTTGGACCTCTACTAAACCTATTTGATTTTGTCGCTCAAAAATTAATTTACTATCGTTATTCATATTTTGGAAAATCACTCCCGAATATATCTCTCCAGATATTTATTGACTTTTGATGATTCTTTTCATTTGTTTCTGCGCTTATAGCATTACATGCTTTATCATAATCACTCTTTGCTCTAATTTGTAAAGAAAATCTCTCGGTGGACGTTAGAGTATTTATATCTCCTTCAATCCCCTTAGAATCATTAATAGGATTCCAAATATTGTTTTTTATATAATTTAACACATCTTTAAAGCGTATATCAATCCAATCAGAAGATGTTGAAACACTATCAAAATAATCCAATATCATTGTTTCCAATACATATGAGTCCATCGTTGGCATTTTCCCCCTACGATTCCAATACTTAACTAAACGAATAGTGTCTAGTACTTTGCCATTATGTTTTTGATTTATTCTGGTTATACGTTCTTGTTCAATGCGAGGATTTGTAAATTTCCAATGACCTTTACCATTTGGAATAATATATTTATCTTCGGAAGCGCACTTAAAACAAGGAACAATGTCAAACGTCCAATCATACGACAAAAGTTCTAACGTTATCGCTTCTCCTCGAGAATGTAGTTCCGCCTTGTAATAATCTTTTATTTTTTTTAATTCAGATACAAATTTGTTTTTTATTTTAGTTGAACTTATATATCCATCGGAATCACGATAATAATAGAATTGACAGTCGTTACTTGTAACACTCATTTTTACGTTGTCCCAAGAATTGGAACTATATTCAGTTTTATACCCATTTAAGCCTATCATCATATCTATATCATCAAGTTCCCTAATTTTAGTTTTTCTACTAAATGAACCAAAATATAAATCATTTTGACTTGCCAAGTTGAAAAACTCAGCCTTATCTCCTAAATCATGAATGTTGTTTTTAAGATTTTCTCTACTTTTGCGAGCCGTTTCAGTTTTGCTTGAATCTAGATTTACGTAATCTTTCATAAATTCTGAAAAAGCCGTATTAACTGTTATTGCCATATTAACTCCATACCGTTTATTCGACACAATTATACAAGATTTAGCATTTGAAGTCAAGATATCAACACAATATATTGCGTTTATGACTACATTAATTATATCCACTACAAAAAATAAGGCGAAAAAGTTTCTCGCCTTTTAACTTGTAAAAAATTAGATATATATTACATTTGCTCCAGATAATATCATTAAACAGTATTTTTTGGAGCAAATCGATGACTTTATTATACGTTTGCTCCAAATAGTTGTGTTTTTTACAACTTTCTGGAGCAAATCACACTTTCGAAACTTAAAAATTTTTTATTTTTCGAAAGCGATATGAGATATGGGTTTCCCATATGCTTTAGAGCAAAAGTATGAAGTGTGGCACTTTTCTTTACCTGCTTCGATTTTACCCCATTTTGTGGCACTTTTATGTATTGTTATTTTTATATAATTCATAGGTTTCTAATAAAAATAAAACGTATGTATTAACTGAACCCACGGCTAATTTTGCATATCTAGGAGGCAAGGATTTAAATGATGCCTGTCGACCATGTCCATCTCCAAATGCATTACGTAATTCTCCTAAGCCAGCAGTTATACTAGAAAGCCCACCTAAAATTTGCTTTACTCCAGGTATGTTGCTTGGGTTGTCTTCTGCAGATAAATTGAGCAATTTACGCACCTCTTTATCTAATGCTGTTAATTTTACATCCGAAGCAAAGGTTTTATTTTGTTCTTGTAGTATGGTTTTTAAGATAGTTTCGAGTAATTCTTTAGCTTTTCCTATAGCTATATAAGGATTTTCTTCAACATTATCTTGCATGAAATTTACTTGAGCATTTATATATTCGCTTGATAATTTATTTTTTATTTCTTCACTATAATCCTTTGATAAATTAAGTGGGCTATTTAATTTTCTATAACTGAAAATATCACGACCAGACATTTCTCCGCTTTTATATATTTCAAATCCATCATAACTTATTAACTCATTGATTTTATTTAAGATTATCAACCAATTTTCTTTTTCGTTTCTAATTTCAGGATGAAAAATTTTACATATAATTGAAAGGATATCTTTATCAGAACCAGAGTGGAAAGGGAAACGTTTGTCTTTGAAAAACCAATCTTCATCATAATCATCATTGCTTACTCGATGGCGGATGTATTCCTTCTTAAAACTTTCATAACCATGCAAAGGAGTAATTTTACTAATATCACACACGCTTTCTACAAAATCCAACTCTTCAGATAAACCATACCATGTTATTTTTACAGTATCCGTAATAAATATGTCGTTTGTTTCTACACCGTTCATTAAAACATCAATAATATCTCTTTTTGTTACATTAGACAATTTATACGGATAGTTCTTTATAGGATATAAATCAATTCCTAATTTTTCTTTCATGTTTTTAATTATAACAAGTATAGTTTTTTTATCGAAACTATGTAATCGTTCTGAAACATATCTTCTTTTACTGCTAAATGCATCTTGTGTCGTTCCACTTTCTAAGCCAATGCTTTCACATACACTAGGAAGTTCATACGCACTATAATGATATAAAGCTTCAACTATATCTGATTTGATTTCTGAAATATTTTTCATACATCCTCTCTAGAATTAAAGCCGACTAACTGTCGGCTTGTCTTTATTTTTGCTTGAATAATTGTTCAGCCATGTATTGTATAACCTTTACATTGACTGCATTACCAAATTGTTTATAGGCTTGATGGTCGTTAAGATTACAAATAAACGTGTCAGGAAAACTTTGTAATCTAGCCGCTTCTCTAGGTGTTAGCCTACGTTTTACTTTACCTATTATAGGTATTTGCACCATTGCAACAAGTGCAGGGAATACACTAGGTCTTTTAACTCTTACGCCACTAGGTCTAAATTGAATTAATGCATCCCACACAGACGAACAATCCTTACCGCATTGCCATTCTAATTTTTGTTCCGTCATAGTGAAATCTTTTAAATAATCCCACTTTATGAGCCATTTATCAATAAATTCTTTATTATTTTCGTATAAGCTTCTGCTTTTACGTATAAATTCCTCTCTCCACTTAGGATAGCCGAGTCCTTCATAGTCATACGTTTTACCAAATTCGTCAGACCAAATTGGGAAACCTATTACTTTTTCTTTTATGCCTTTAATAAATTCATCCCAACAGGTGAGGACTTTTTCTTCATGTTCAGAGATAAAATATTTTTTATCAACAGGCTCAGTTTCGATAATACCCGATTCAAGGAAGTTAATTTTATCTTTTTCCGTATACGGCAATTCTACTTTAATCTCTTTTATACCAAGTGATTCGTGAACACCAAGAATCACAACTCTTTCACGGATTTGAGGGATTCCCAATTGGTGAGGACTTATTATAACGGGTTCTTCAGTAATTATGTATCCCAACTCTTTTAGGCTATGTTTAATAACTTTCCAAGTATTTCCATTATCGTGAGCAGTAAGATTTCTAACGTTTTCCAATATAAAATACGGGGTTTTGTGATGCTTTAGGATTCTTGTTATTTCAAAGAATAACGTTCCACGTATTTCATCTTCGAATCCCTTTTGATGTCCTGCCTTAGAAAAGGCTTGGCAAGGAAATCCCGCACACAATACATCGTGCTTAGGAATATCTTTTACATCTACGTCTCTTATATTTATACCTGAATCAATGCCATAATTTTGCTTATATGTTTCAATTGCAAAAGAATCTATCTCTGATGCAAAAACACACTCTCCACCTAAATTAGAAAGCGCTTGGTGAAAACCACCAATTCCAGCAAATAGGTCAATAAACTTAAATTTCTTCTTCATTGTTTTCTTTTAATCTCTAAAATCAAATTTATAAATTTCCAAATTAGGATTGTTTACGTCTATCATAACTTTAGCATTTCGAGCAATACCATTAGAGTTTCTAAAGTTTGCTTGGAAAGTACCACAGTACTGAATCGTTTCTTCATTAACAAAAACAAAAATCAACTCATCAACATTAAATTTCGTTTTGCGTCTTCTTGATGGTGCTTGTCTAGTTATTCTTTCTTCTTCATAACGGCTAATTCCACCTTTTAATGCATCGTGCCAAGCCTTAAAACTGCCATCAGTATCATATTCACTTTCACCACTAGCGATAATAAAGCATACTTCACCGTATTCTCTTATTGCTTGCATAGTTTCTTGATATCCATTAGTTGGAATCTTACCAACGTCACCACGTGCAGGGTCTATACTATGTGCTTTAAAATCCCACGGAATAAATCTAAATCCATCAAACTCTACGTTGCCATATCTTGGACCTGGAATGTCCATAAATTCTTCATTGCCAAGAATAGTTTCGCACATGAATTGAAAATAAAATCCAGGCCATTCCATTTGTTTCCAATGGTGGCATCCATTATCTTTCATATATTGAATTGATTCTTTTCCTTCCCAAACATCGGGCAAAAATCTTTTTAATTTATCAAAGATTAAATCAATTTGGTCTCTATTCATTATTTTCTCCTCTTGTAGTATCCTTTGCAAAATAAACGAAACAACCTTTTTGGGCTCTTGTCATCATTATATAGTAGTTGTTTCTTAATAACTGCGAAAACAAATTTATAAATGATTCTTTTTGAACAACATTTTCAGGTTTTTCTATATAATTTAATATATTTTGCGTACTTGCAAACGTGTCTAACGTCTTCTTGTACCCATTTATTTTATATGTAAATAAATTTTCCGGAAAACTAAGTTTTTTTGCAACGCTAATCAACATTTGGTAGTGTTTCGACTGACTTGGGACTCCAACAATTCCTTGACTTGTTCTAATAGCATCCGCACCAATAATAACTGCAATATAATCAACATCTAAACCAGGCATCCACCATGTGCCCACCCATAATTTTGATTTAGAACCAAAATAGTTTTTATCTCGAACATATGGCAACCATTTACACTCAGTTTTATATCCCCATTCAGTATAAAGCACGGATTGTGGATTATTTTCAACCGTGTATTTTTTAGAATCGTTAGATAAAAGTCCAACAACTGCTACTGTTGATTCTGAGTGCTGATTTATTGTTGAGACAACGGCACTTTGAAATTCGGAAAACTCATTAAAAACTCTAAAGTCAAAAAGAGAGTCTTCTTCTATTTTATTAATTCCTTTAATGTAGTTTCGAATATTATTTTCTGCCACTTGAGAGCCATTGTATCTAGCACTGGTTTTAAGTTCAATGCTACAAAAATCGTCTCTATTTTCTATTTGCTTAAGTTCTCTAATAGCATTATTAGCATTAATAACTTGAGCCACATCGTAACAAAAAATTATCGTTGCTCCTTTATCCATTATATCGGTTATTATTCCTGCTTGATTATGTTGAGCCTCATCCATAAGAATAAAGTATTTATTCTTACCATTTGTAGAAATAACGTTTTTTAAGGAAAAAGAATATTCAAATGAAGATTGTATTCTTGGATATTTGCTTTTATAAAAAGCCGTATTTTGTGCACCTGGAACAAAAACAGGGCTAACATTTTCGCCAAATGTATTACCACTTAACAATTCAATATATAAGTTCAACAATATCGCAGTTTTACCAGAGCCGGCAGGACCAGTTATTCTAATAACTTTTTTTCCTTCTTTTATACTGTGTTTTATTTTAGAAACAACTTCAACTTGCTCCTCATTTAAGATAAAAGGCTCTTCATGATTTAATATTGATTGCATTGCTGAAATAATATTTTTAGAAGGCTTATATGTTGCCTGCTTAATTTCTTCAATGATACTGTTTGAAGTTGCGACAATTGTTTCTTCTGCTACTTTGATAATATCATCAAGTTTATTAACTATTTTTATATTTTTTGTGCTTTCAATTGGATTTCTAGTAATTAAATCATCAATGCCTTGATGAGAACAATTTCTAACAAACACAAATGGAGTTGTTTTATAATCCCCTCCACAATCCGTATAATCACAAAAACTTAATTTATGCCTAGAAACCTGTATTTGAGGATGTAGTTCTCGTTCATCTTCTCTATAGTTTGAAAAGACACGCGATGAAATATAGTAATCATTCCATTGTTTAGATTCAATTATATAACAGGTTTTAGCATTGCTTGAATCAATACCACATATTAGAACATCTATGCCCATTCCACTAGTAGGCAATTCATACTCTATTGCAATTATAGCATCACGAGTTAGATTCGACTTTTTAATGCTATCTTTCAAATCTAAAACAAGGGTTTTCCATGCTGAGATTTGGCTATCACTAGAATTAGGATAAAGTTCTTCTAATTTATTAACTATTTTTTCTAAATCATCTTGCAAAAATTCAGCAATAGATTTAATGTATCCTCGCATAAAAAATTTTCCTTAAAGATAACCAACGTTTATCTTGACATTGATATGTTTATTTATTAATTATATCATATAAATATATTTTTTTCAAGTGATAGTCTCTCTCGACAAAAAATACTAAGCACAAAACTTTTTAAAAGATGCTAGAGTTTAACGATTTTTAAGCAAACTTATAATTTAAGTTCATTTCTTATAAAATATCATACAATATATGACATAAACTGTCATATTTACTATGTTATACTGAAGAAAAAAGGAGAAAAGTATGAAAGTTAATCGTGCGTATAAGTTAAATAAAGAAAAACAACCTGCCGAAGAAAACGGCAAGTTTCTCTACTACTTTTATAACAACCACAAGTTGGATTCTATTGCAGTTGATGAAGAACAATGGGAAAAGTTAGTTGAATTAGATACCGAAATGTATAACGGAAATCGTAGGCATAAAGACCACTCGGTTAAACTCACCGATAACGTTAATCCTGCCGTTGGTGCGGATAACGGCTTTTTACATAGCAAAAAGTTTGACTCTGAAGATGATTTCTTACGAAAGAAAGATATTGAAAATCTTCTCCTTAGAGAATTTAGCGAACTTGACCGTGACATTTATGCTCTTTATGAAGATAACTTTGCACAAAAAGAGATTGCCAAACAAGTAGGCTTATCACAAGGCGAAGTTTCTAAACGATTAAGCGAAATGTTTTCTGCAATAGAAACTGATGACTTAAAAGTTCAAACCCGAGACGATGATGAAGTTCATGCAATAAAGCAATGGCGTAAATTCAAAAATAAAGGTGTTACCGACGGTGACGAAGATATTTTGTGGGACGTGTTCCGTGTAGAAATGCCGTTGCAACTACAAGAATACATTTGTTCTTGGTTTTATAGTTATAAAGAATACTGCTACTTTGCCATCAAATATCTTGTTATGAGAGTTTGGGAAAAGTACGACGAGTTAGAACTTGGCAACCGCCTTAACGAATTACCACGACAAGTGCGTGAGTGTTTTTACGAATATTACGAATACGAACCACCGTGTTTTCAATGGTTGTTTATCGCTTTCTTTGAACGTATTGAAGATATGAAACGTAGAGGCGAAACAAAGCCTACTGACGTAAACTTTCAAAAACTTTTAGATAAGTATGACGAGATAGTTAAGCGACTTGAGTGCACGGCAGAAGAGTTTTACAAAGAACGTATCGCAAAACCTTACGTTGAAAAACGCAATAAACGCTATCAAAAATATCTTGACAACAACTACGTTTTAGTAGTTGATGAGAAGGATACACGCCCTATAAAAGAGCAACTTACAGCATTTATGGAGCACTGCAAAAAACTCGATAAAAAGTATAAAAATAAAGTTGTTGCAAAAAATTTAAAAATTACGGAATAATTTCGGCGTTTTAACCGCTTGATTTATAGAGGGAGAATTTCGCCAACCTTGGAGCATCAATTAGGTGCTCCTTTTTAATTAGCGCAGGTAATGAACACTTGCGCTTTTTTTGTTTCCTAATGAACGGGATTTTTAGTTGGAAATCAGCCCTCGGCAGAGCGAACTGGCTACTTTGTAGCCTAGTGAGATATGGCTAAAGCCAAACGCTCAATAAAAACTGACAACGGTCAAAGGAGGTGAAAATTATTAGTTATCAAGTTATAAGAGTTCAAAAGTTTACAAAAAATTCGCTCGGAAAAATCGGTGCTGAAACCGAAAGAACTTCTCGTAACAACCGAAACCAAGATATAGATGTGGAAAGAACTCCGCTAAATCTATATTTCAAAAAGTCCACAAACGGTATGAACGCCGAATGGAAAAGTATTGTTGAACGAACCAACGCTACTTTTAAAGACACGAAAAAGTCGGTTGCTTTTGAAGGAATAATCGTAACGTCGGATAAAGCGTTCTTTGAAAAACTTGGGTATATTCAAGGCGAACAGCCACCGCCAAAAGTTTTAGGATTTTTTAACGACTGTTATAAATTCGTTCTTCGGGAAGTCGGTTATCAAGGCACGGACGAAAATATTTTGTCTGCCGTAATCCACTTTGACGAAACTACACCACACTTGCAACTTTACTACGTTCCGATAGTAGACCAAGGCAAAAAGAAAGTTTATGCCAAAGGTATAGACGGAAAAGTTTTGCGAAACGAAAAAGGCTCTCCCATCCAAGCAAAAGACATAAATGGGAAAGGATTATACGAGTACAACACTCTCTCTTCCCCTAAAATATGTTCTTCTGACTTTTGGGAACAGCGAGGCGGACAAGTTTCGTTTGGAAATTTACAAGACGATTTTTACGAGCAAGTAGCTTATCATTATGGCTTAGACCGTGGCGAGATTGGAAGCAACAAAAAACACACAACTAAATACGAGTGGGAAATGAAAAAACTTGAAGAAAAGAAAAATACTCTTACCGAAGAACTTAAACCTTTGGAAGAGTATTTGAAGGCGTTTGAAGATGCTATTAACGGCAAAAAGACTTTCTTTAAGAGTGGACTTGAAAAGCAAGTGGTCGGCTTAATTGCAAAATACAAACTGCTTGAAGAAGAAAAGAAAACGACCGATAAGGACAAAGAGTATCTCTTTAATGAACTAAGAAAATACGAAAAACAAATTCCCGAACTACAACAGCACAAGGAATTCTTAAAGTTCTTATCTAAATACGCACCAAACGAACTTGAAGAAGTAAAATTGGTTGCTAAACAACGTGAAAATCTTTCAAGAAAACCCACGAAGAAAAAATTTAATAATTTTATAAAATATTAATCAAAATCGCTTGCTTTATTCCAAAATTTAGGGTAGGATACAAAACCAAAATTCCTAATGAACAGGATAAAACCTTAATTTAAGAGTAAAGCAAGCCAAAAACCAATCAAAGAAAATTAAGGAGGAAAATTGTGGTTTATGGTTAAAGATTTACTAACAAACACAACGCATCTATATAGGTGTAGTTTATTGGTGCTCTACCATCAGGAAAGAGAACATTGTATCCGCACAAATAAAAAATTAAGGAGAATTGAAAAGACATTATTTAGACGAAATTAACAAGGTGGAAATAAACCTTTCCACAAACGAAACGGAAAACTATCCGTTTGAAGCAGACCAAAGCACTATTTTAAGAGCCGCAAGTATACTTGCAAACAAAATTTTAGACTTCGCAAATCAAGGCGGAGATATTAAAAACATAACGCCGAAAACACTTTTCGGCAACAAGGAGGAATTATGAAAAAGAAAGCAGTAATTTACGCAAGATTTAGTTCACACGCACAAACCGAGCAATCTATTGAAGGTCAACTACGTGAATGCTATGATTTTGCAAAGAGAAACGATATTACAATTATCGCCGAATACATAGACCGTGCGCTTACGGGCACGTCGGATAAACGACCACAGTTTCTTAAAATGATTGACGATAGCAAAAAGAAACATTTTGAGTACGTGTTAGTTTATCAATTAGACCGTTTTGCTCGTAATAGGTACGACAGCGCAAACTATAAAGCAAAGTTAAAGAAAAACGGCGTTAGGGTTTTATCGGCAAAGGAAAACATTTCGGACGACGCAAGCGGAATACTTATCGAAGGCGTTTTAGAAAGTATGGCGGAGTACTACTCCGCCGAACTTTCACAAAAGACAAAACGTGGCGTTAAAGAAAGTTTACTTAAAGGTCATTTTATTGGAGGCTACACCCTACTTGGTTATAATATCGTAAACAAAAAGTGGGTTATTAACCCCGAAGAAGCGGAAATCGTTAGAGACGTTTTCAATCGTTACCGTAACGGCGAAAAAGGAAAATCAATAGTCGATAGATTAAACAGTCAAGGCATTAAGCCTAAAAACGGAAAAGCATTTACAATGACGGGGATTTGCCGTATGATACGTAACGAAAAGTATATAGGAATTGTGACAGTTGATGGGACAACCTATTTAGACGTCGTTCCACCTATCGTTGACAAAAGACTATTTAAGGAGTGCAATTTGATTATGGACGGACACAAACATAGACAGCGTGAAGTTTATCACGAAAACCCATACATATTAAGTGGCAAAATGTACTGTGGGTATTGTGGCAACACCATTACAGCAGAGACGGGAACGAGCCATAACGGAAGAGTTTACCACTACTATAAATGTTTTGGAAGAAAGTCCGATAAAAATAGTTGCAGTAAGAAAAACGTTAAGCAAGACCATATTGAAAGCGTAGTTTTCGGCGCAACCGTTGAATACGTTTTAACGCCAAAAGTCATTGATAAAATCGCTAAAACGGTAGTTGATAACTTTAACGCTGAAATTGAAAAACCAACGGCACTACTTGCTTTTGAAAAAGATCTTAAAACTGTTAAAAAATCAATCGATAAAATTTTAACTGCGATAGAAGAAGGGATTTACACTAAGTCCACGAAAGAAAAACTACTCTCACTCGAAGCCACGCAAGAAGATTTAGAAGCAAAAATTGCCGTTGAAAAGGCTAAACAAATTAAGCCGTTAGAACTTGTTGACGTTAGGACGTTTCTTAACTACTACGCTAGAAAGCAGTATGAAAATGGGCAAGAAAAAAACGAGTTCTTTAACTCGTTTATTAACCGTGTGTTTTTATTTGATGATAAGGTTATTATTCTCTATAACACCAATAAGCGTGAAACAAAAAGACTTAACAAAAAAGAGTGCTTAGAGATAATAGACGGCAAAAACCTAGAAGAAATAAAAGAAAACTCGTTCGAACCGAAAAAGTTCAAACGAGTATCTAGTGGTTGCGGGAGTGGGATTTGAACCTCACGACCTTCGGGTTATGAGGCTAACTATCCAAGATTAAAAGTCAAATAAACACTAACGTTTTTCAAGTTTCTTCCCATTTTCTCCCCGATTAATTGTTTTAACTTAAAAACACTTAATAGGTAATAATTATATAATTACACCTTACTTAACGTAAGGTGGTTAAAGCGATAAATCGCTTGTTACTAAAGTGATTTTTTAAATTAATCTTTTGATACCCGACAAAGTCGGGGTTACCCTGATGGTACGCTAAAAAAAATTTTTTTGCACGCTAAAATAGACTTAAAATTAAGCCTTATTGAAAATTTTTTTTAATATGCACGTTCCGGAAACGTGCATATTGTTTGTTGTATCAAAATCGGCATTGCCGGACTTTTGAGTTAATAAAAAATATCGTTATAAACTGATTCCACGACACTTTCTATCGTATGATTATCATTTTTCATTAAACGTCTTAAAACAAAATTTTTGTGCTTTTCTATTGCATTTTGCCTTGCAACGTTTATTCTTTGTCTATAGTTGTGTAGGTCAATATCTGATATCTGGCTTACGTTCCATAATGCTAAAACAATTGTATTTGCAGTCACACAACTGTTTATTACGTGCCTAAACATTGAATAATAGTTAGATTCATCTTCAATAAAGGCAATCGCTCCATTAAGTTCATCTAAATCGTACATAAAACACCTCACGTTATAATATGTTGTATTTTATACCACTCTTGTGCAGTTCTTGAAGTCCAATGTCCATTATTTAACTCTAAAATAATCTCTTCAATAGAGCGCTGTACAATCTTTTCAACTAATTCTTTTTTAGTCTTATTTAAGGCCTTTAATTGCATTATATATTTTCTTATTTCTTCTTTTTGCTTTCTCTCCTTTGCTATCTCTTCTAACCTTTCCTGACGTGCTTTTTGCCTTTCTAGTTCAACAGCACTGGGCCTTTTTTCAATCGACTTTTCTGATATCAGGTTAAAGCGATGGATATACGCAAACCTTTTTAACGTCATAGACGTATATGTATTACTTAATTTATTAAAAAACACACAACGGCCTTTTTCATTCATTCCTTCATAAATAAGTGTGCTTATTCGTATTAAATTATCTTTTCTAAACCTAAATTTATACTCAATATCTTCTTTTGGGACTGCTTTTGGTGGCATAATATTTCTCCTTAAAATGTAATGTCTGATTTGAACTCTTTATATTCTTCTCTAATGGATGCACGTTGTTCTTCTTCCCCAGTATAATAAAAATCCGGATTTAACATTGCTTCGCCAGAATATTTATATTTCATCATATTACACTCTACAAAGCCTCTAATATACTTTCCAATCGTTTGAATTGATACTTTAAGATATTTTTGCAATTCTTTTTTTTCTGCCTTAATACGCCCTTTTTTGTCGGCGCAAAGCACTAATGTAAAAAATATTCTAATTTCTATTCCTAATTTATTAAAATTTTTCTTTATTTCGCTAACGTTCATATTTCTCCTTGTGTATCGAAAATTTTTGCTCCACTTTGTTGCGCAAAAATTTGATTTTTCATTCGGTTTTAATTCTTTTTTATTTTTTAATCGGTATGTCTTTGAACTCCGAAACATATTCCCATCCACTGTCGCGCAGTCTATAGCAAGCATAAGACAGCGACGACTAGTGGATGGAAATATGAATTCTGCGTTTACTCTTTATCTTCTTCATCGATGTCTTCAACGTCGCTGAAAAATTCTTCGAGAGTAATCTGCAGTTGTTCGCCCTCTTCGAGTATCTCATCGTTTTGTGTCGCTTCAGCGACAGTATTTTTTGCTAACAAGGTAGCATCGCCAGTTTTTTCTTCTTGCACCAGATTTTCAACTTGACTTTCTTCAGTTTTTATATCTTCTATTGCATCAATTTTAATTTCTTCACTAGAATCTTCTATATACCAATCTCCCGGTATATAGAGTTTATATTTTTGTATAGTTTTTTTGAAATTCTTAACTAAATTCTCATATTTCCAACGCCTAAAACGATATTTTAATCGTTCTATAAGTTTATATTCCTTTAATTCTACATCATCAATATATTCAAAATTAAGATTTTCGCATTTGACCTGATATTTTCTTTCCTTTTTACAAAATTGCATATAATATTTCATTTCAGTGTCCAAAACCTTAATATCTAACTTTAAATTTCTAGTATAACACTCTAATACAAATTTATAGGCAGATGCACCAGTGATATCTTCGGTTTCCAACGTTAATTCATAACTCTGAAGATAACGTTTATATAATTCATCCATTAAATCACTTTTTCTATAATCTAACATTTCTTTTCTCCTATGCTATTTGCTTTATATCATTTAAATATTGCGTTGAGTAGTGCAAATCAAAATCCTCTTTTTCATGCCCAGTATAAAATTTACTTTCTAATGACCAAGAATTATATTGACTAAATATATTCCTTTCAGTAATAATTCGACGTTCTTTATAAAGTGCTTTATCACGCTTTCCAGATTTCATATATTCATCAACTAATCCTGCGTTATCAAACTCACGTACAGTCCAAACAATGTTGCTTAAGAACGCATTTTTATCATAGTTAACGTTCAGGTCACGTATTTCAATAAAGTTAGATAAATCACGTATATTGACGTCAATTAGTCCGGGGCGCTGAGTATCCAAAATAAAATTAAGGTGATTGTGGCCGTGTTGCTCAAACAAATTAGATTGCCATGCCGGGAAGTTTGCAAAATTGCGACTATTATAATACCCCTGTGCTTCCATAATTCCATACGTTTCATACGGCAACATGAAGTGTGGTTTAATTTTGGCTTTTTCCCCAGGATAAAACCCCAAACGGTTCGGGTCTATCACACGGGCTTGTCTAGGCTTGAAACCTTGCTTTCTAAACGTTATTTCAAAATTCGCTGCAGCGCAATGCGTTGGCACAGTTAAATGAAATCCTTCGTTTTCATTCTTGTCCATAATAATCCTTTGCATTGCTCCATTTCTTGTCTTATCAAAAGCAACGTCGTTTAACATTTTAACCATTAGCGCTGTCTTACCGGCTCTTGGTGGCCCCAAAATTATAGTAATCATAAAATTTCCTTAAAAAGTATTGACTTTTACCTTTTATTTGCATATAATATAATTACTAGCGAAAGTTAGGACTGAGGTTAACGGGTATTATATCCCATTCCACAAGAGGCAGTTGCATCTGCCTCTTTTTTCTTTTTAAATTATTTTTTTGTTCGTTTCTTCAAGTTTTTTAAATACTTACGATTTTCTTTTTTATATTTAGACTCTTTTAAATTACGACGTTTAATTTCATTTGCTTGATTTTGAGTAATGCTTCTATTTTTTGAGCCGATAACAAAACGCCTTCCGTCGATTGTTATTGGCTTACCCTCTATAGTCTTTGTTATTACTCTGTCTCCGTGCGCAATAAAGCCATTACTATTCTTAAATTTTCTGCCGTGCTTTTTCGACGTTGTATATTTAACTATAGCAACTTCATCATCACGGTTAGAATCTATAACCGTTGCCATTCGTATTTTTGTACTATTACCATCTGCGCCACTTAAATCTTTATCATTAGTAATTATAAGTGTTCCATTTGAAATAGTTTGAGAAACGTTTTTTCTTTTTGGTGGAGTTTTTCTGGTCATAATTATTTCTTTTTAATAAAGCCTGTCCTACGTTCTCCACTTTGTGCACTCTTGCCATTATGTATCATTTTTAAGCCTTTAGGCACACCTGTGACGTTCCTAGCCTCTTTCCAGCCATTTGGCTTTCTACTATACACTTTTATGGCGCTAAATTGTGCATTCCCTTCTTTATCGGTACCGTTGCGCTTCAATACAACTTCTTCTTTCTTTGGCGCTGTTGTCTTTGGCTTTTTAACCACTTTTTTAACCGGGGATTTAACCGTTTTTTTCGCAGTTTTTTTAACCGGTGTTTTTTTAGTCTTTTTTACTGCTTTTTTTGCAGTCTTTTTCTTTTTTATCATAATTTTCTCCTTTCAAAATTCTAACCATTAATGCTGTTTTACCCACCTTTAATAGTGGATGCACTTCAGGGTTCCTTGTTTTAATAAATTCTTTAATTTTCATCAGTCACTAATTTTTACTGGACAAAATTCATAAAGTGATGAATTTTCATAAGAAAGTACATATGTTTTATCTTTTACGTTTACAACATGAGATGCTTCGAATGTAGTAATTTCCCAATCTGTTATTTCTTGCCATATAGACAACTCTTCATTAAAAATATAATGAATTTTTTCAAAGTCTGAGCCATCTTCATGCTTGTAAATATTTATACCATCAGTCCATTCGTCAAGAATAACCATTGACCCAAGACAACCTTCCCATGTTGATGTTTCTTTGTTTAATACATAAGTACTCGCCAAATAAATATTTTCTCCATCACTCCAAATGTCTAATCCATTAAAATATTCTAAACCGTTCCATGTTTTTTCTTCCCATGTTGACGTTTCTTTGTTTAATACATACTGACTGATTCCTTCAGAATAATAAATATTTTCTCCATCACTCCAAATGTTTAATCCATTAAGACGCTCTAAACCGTTCCATGTTTTTTCTTCCCATGTTGATGTTTCTTTGTTTAATACATACTGACTGTCACCAAGTGAATAATAAAGATTATTTCCGTCAGTCCATAAACAACTTGGCTCCAGCCACATATCATTAGGAGAACTTGCACGTAAAACCCAATTTTTAGCATAATAACCTATATTTGCAGTAAAAACTGTATTTTCATTAATGGTGTAATCGGTTATATCAACATCTTCGCCATTCACCATCCATCCCTCAAACTTTCTTTCATCAGTATCTTTAGGAATAGGAATATTTTCGCTTTCCATCTTTGAACCTTTTTCATAGCCTTTTACAAAAACAACTTCATCATCATAAATAAACGTTGCTATTACCTTGTTTTCGGCTTCTAATTGAGCCTTAATCTCTTCATAACTTTGCAAAGATATATTGAGATTATAAATTTCTTTTTCAAGTTCGGTAATTTCTCTATTTAAAACACTAATAGTAGCATTTAACTCGGCTTTTTCTTCTTCAGTTAAATCTTCAAGGTCATTATAGTTTTTTAACAAATTATTATAATCAGACTTTACTTTTTTTAATTCTGCACTTTTAGTATCTAAATCAGAACGTAAGCCAGTTATTATATCGTTCAAATCTTTTACGTCGTAGCCTGCAGCGTTATATCCGTCTTCATATGCCTTATCTAAATCCGATTTAGTATATAGCGCCGAACCAGACATTGCATATTTAATTGCATCAAAATTATTGATTACCCAAAACGTGCAAAAGCCTAAAATTAAAGCAAGCGTTGAACTTAAAACAATTACTACAATTTTTTTTGCTGACATAATTATCCCTCCAGCAATTCAATTACACCTAATCTTATACCATTATCGTTAAAATAATTTTCAAAGTAGGTTGCAGAAGTTTTGTCTGGACAAGAAAGTTTTAATTGTGTTTTTTCAGATAAGAATCTAATAAGTAAATTCATTTCTGCATTGTGTAGCAAGTTGCCATCAACGTCATAAAAATCCATTTTTACAACTGAACGAACAGAACCACCAGTTATTACGCTATCTGTTAAAACGTAATCATTTAATACTACTTTATAGTCTTTACGTTCTCCATCAAAATTATCTGTTTCTAAACAATCAATTTCAAATGAATACGCTTCTGAATTTTCAGTTGGGTAAAAAGCGACTGAAGAACTTACATAATAAAAACTATCTTGACTGAACTTGTTGCTTATATCAATAGAACCGTTAACATAACTTGTCGCTGTTAAATCTTGATAGAATTTAATACCAAAAAAACAACCAACTAAAATTAAAACGCTACATATTATATATGAATACCATTTCATAGTTCGACAACCTCCCAACCAATATCAGTTAAACCTTCCCAGGTTATACCTGAAGAATATTTTAATGTTTTTACTGTTGCATTATCAAAAGAATTATCTTTAACGTACAATGTTTTTGGTGCTGACTTAACAGTTAACGTGTCAATATAGAATCCACTAAATGCATCATAGTCAAAACCGATAACGTTATATCCTTTATCTGCGCACCAAAGAGATTCAAAATCAAACTCCAATAATAATTTGCTTGTAGGCATACTATCAAAGAACTTTTTAGTTTCAGCATCTAAAGAAACAAAATATCCATCATAACTTTCGCTATAACGATAAGTTAAATCTTTTTCTGTCAATGTATAAACCATACGCTCTTGCCAATAGTCCACCTTTTCTGTATCGTACGCTTTACTACATTCAATTTGACCGAAAATTGATTGACTTGAGCGAGTTGCACCATTTTCATCATAATGGAATTTTATAACTGCATAGTTTTTAATAACGTCTGTAACGTTATCTGCAGTAAATTTGCCATCAGACGTCATTTCACGAATACTAAAAAACTTACTTAAATCTAATGTCACATAATAATCGCCGTATCCTGCACTATTAGTTTCAACAGCACGCATAACAGATGCAAATAAATCCCCATATGTAAAATATATATTTTCATCATTCCAGTCAAATATATCCCACCATTGATTAGGTCTATCATAATATCCATCTAATCTAATCGTGTATGGTTTATTATCTATTTTTATTATCAAATCTGTTTTTCTAGTTAACCTAGTTGCTACGCTGGTCACAGCATTAACAGAACCAACAAAAGAAATGCCATTTACAGAATCATAATAATAATAACCATGGTCAATTAAATTAGAATTTACATCTGCATTAATTACAGTGTTTTGTGATACATGATGTTTATTAGTTTTTTGCATACCGGTTGAACGATAGTCATTCTCTTCTAGTTCAAACGATGTAAAATAATTGAAGTTCAATTCTTGTAATACAATGCCATTCTTTTTATTATTTGAATAATAGTTGGCTTCCATAAACCAACGTTCTTCATATTGTAATAATTCTTCATCTGATAGGTCTTCTGCAGCCTTAACATCGATTGCAACTTGGTCGGAAATATTGTTTACGCCGATAGTGATGTCATCAACGAAATAACTATAAAAACCATATGCGACTGTTATTAAAACTGAAAGAATCGCTAAAAAGCATAAAGCAATATTACCCATTGTCTTAAATACTTTCATTTTAATTTCTCCTTGTAATTAAATTAAAGGACCAGATAGCCATTTGCTTTTCTTATCCATAGCAACAACACCTGAAGAAAAATCAACATTAACTAAAGCCGTTAAAAAATAATCATCATCAACATTAAACACACCATATTCTTCTATCCTTATTCTAGAATTGCCAAAATCAATAATTAAATCTATTTCATATGTACCTTTTGTCAATTCACCAAATATGTGTGTTTGCTTAAATGAAAGAACGTATAAACCGTTTGATGAAATATTTGTTGACTTAACGTGTAATTCAAAAGTTTGACCAGCAACGTCAACATAAAGATGATTAGGCAAAATTGACAACGTAACGTCACCATAAATTGTTGGATAATAATAACCATCATCTTTTGCTATATACATTACACATTTGCCGGTAAATTCTTCAGCGTACGTTTGTAGATTGTTTTTCTTTTTCTCAACCTGAGTGCACCCAGATGAAAAAAGCATCAGGATAATCAGTCCTAAAATTATCAAAAATCTTTTTTTCATAATTTTCACCTTTTAATTTTTTAATTTTAGTTGCTTAAAACTAACCATAATCAAACTTTTTCATTGTTCACCTCTTAATTAACAGTTTTTCTCTTTGCACAAAGCATTTAAAATAACTTGCGCTTTGTTATATCCAAAGTATGATATAATCTTGGAGTGCTCATTTAATATGTCAACAGTTGGGGGTACATATTTCTTTTTCATATTTACACCTCCTTATAAAATCATTTTTTGCTACTCTTACTGCATTTCTTATTTACCATAAGCGCAGCATCTATCTGAAGTTGCTCGATGCAGTTCTTAATCTTTCTATAAGGACATTTTTCACAGTTTCTATCTTTGCTTGAGTGACAAGTCAATGCGAGTTCAATTTCTTCTTCAGTAAAACCGTTTATAAGGCCTCCTGATTCTTCCTGGATAACTTCAAACACAACTGACTTAACGTCACCCACGTTGAACTGCGCCACTTTCTTAACCTTGCTAAACAAATTGTTTAACGAACTTTGTACTTTGCAAATTTCTTCTTCTTTCCCTTCGATTATAATTTTTGCCATATCTTTTCTCCTATCGTGTTTTTTATTTGAAACGCTCTATTTGAGCGCCTACGTCAAAAATTTAAAAAGACGTTATCTCTCTCACCTGATAACGTCTTTTGTATTAAAAAAGGTATTACTGTCCTTTTTTGAGCAAATTAAAGTCGTGAGAGAATAAAATGACAATTGAAAAGCAAATAATCTTGCTTTTCAAACTCTCTCAGCCTAATAATAAAGGCTTACAACCCACGTTGTAAGCCTTTTTTGGTCCTTAAACTTATTGCGTGAGAGAAATAAGACAAATATGTCTTTTTTTAATAAAATAGCAGACATTTTTGTCTTTGTCAAGTCTTTTAGACAAATTTGTCGTAAAATTTAATAAAAAAAGAGATTTACTATATGCGAATTAAAGAATTGAGGGAAGAAAAACGGGTTTCACAGTCTGCGCTTGCCCAAGCAATCGGCACATCTCAACGAAATATCGGCCGTTGGGAGAACAAAGAAAATGAACCGACTTATAGTCAACTTGTAAAACTTGCAGACTTTTTTGAAGTTAGCATTGATTTTTTGGTTGGCCGTTCTGATGAACTAGACAATGTTAACGTTATCACCAACGGCGCAGAACTCTCCAAAGATGAAAAGATGTTGTTAGAATGTTTTGATAAATTAAACATCTTTGAAAGAGAATCTATACTCATCCAGGTTAAAGCGCTTGCAGGCAAAAGAGAAAGTGAAACAATAAAAAAATAACTCAATTTTCTTTTTACAAGAAATTTGAGTTAATCTGATATTGAATTTTTTAGCCTTTTTCGTTATAGAATTATCCTATTAAATTTATAGGAGAATCTACTATGGAAAAGAAAAAAATTGATGATTTTATTGTAATGCTTTCAGAGTTAAGTGCTTTTTTAGTTTCAATAAAATTAAAAAACGCAGAACTTGAACAAAAAGCGAAAATTAGTGAAACCGTTGAGAACTATCTTGACGGTTTTTCTATTCTACGTGCGCCGATGCGCAACGTTAACGATGCTGCACAATTAAATATCGGAAAAAGATGGGAAGAACTTGGCATAACCGAAATTTTTACAAAAAAGGAGATTACACAAATGCCAAAATTAAAAGAACTTTCCTACAGATACCGAAAAGACAATATTCACGAGTTTAGATATAGGCGCAATGGTTTAGAAAAAAGTTTTGCCAGCGCTGATTTTAAGGTCGCAAAACAAAAGGCCCTGCAGTTCTGCAGAGAGTTGAACGCCAACGAAAGCGCTTTTGGTAATAAAAAGTACGTTCTATTTGAACACTTTGCAGATAATTACTTAAATAACGTTAAAAAAGTTAACGTCACAGAAAAGACATTTACAGTTTTACTTAACCGATATAAAGTACATATATTACCGGTGTTTGCCGGCAAGTATATTGCAGACATTAAAGCGCCGTTTATTCAAAAGTTTCTAAACGGTGTAAAAGAAAAAGGCTTCCACCGAACCGCAGAAGACTGTTTTTATATATTAAAAACAATTTTTCAATATGCCTATGATAATGACGTTATCACAAAAAACCCAGTTAACCTTGTTAAGATATCGATGCACCAACGTCAAACTGGTACGGCCATACCTTTTGAGATAGAAAAAGACTTTATTCAAAAGATTGCCGGGCATAAATACGAACTTAATTTTTTGGTCCTATTATATACCGGATGCAGACCGTGTGAACTTTCTTCTATGCGCTTTGAAAAAGACGGATTTATTACTTTCCAAAATCGCAAGCAGAAAAACAACAAGGTGGCTTTTAAGGATATCCCTATCACGCCTATGCTTGCGCCATACATTGAAAGAATTAAAGAGAATCTACCACTGCGTGAAAACTGCGCCCTTGCAAAAATCTTTTCCAAATTAACCGGGTATAAAATGTACTCACTGCGCCATACGTTTGCAACACGTTGTCAGACATGTGGAGTTCCTCAAGAAGTTGTCGGCCGTTGGCTTGGTCATGCCGGCAACGTTTTAACAGATACCGTTTACACCCATTTCCCCCCAGCCTTTATGCTTGAACAAGCAAAAAAGGTAGCATATTAAAGCGTTTTTCTTCCCAAAAACTTCCCAAAAGGTTAAAAAAAATGGGAAGTATGGTGGTTAAAACATTCCTTTATTAGCCCTTAAAATGCTTTAAAAAACAAAAAAACAGCCATTTTTTAGGCTGTTTTAGTGTTTTGGTTGCGGGAGTGGGATTTGAACCTCACGACCTTCGGGTTATGAGCCAAAAAAAACACTAGATAAAACCTAACAAAAACCGAGTTTTCCCCATTTATTCCCCAATAATTTTAATGATTGATAATAGACAAAGGGCTGGGCGAACTGGCGAATCTGCCTATGTTCGCCTCAGCCCTGAATTTGTGTATTATAAATCAATTTACACCTTCAAAAGCACACCCTTGTCAAGACTTCTCTTATATCCTGGTCAAGAAAGCAAAAAAAGGAGGTCATCTCACTATGTCGAACTTTGAACAAACATACATAGTTTTAATGATAATAGAAAATATAATTTCAATTATCGCCTTATACCGATAACCACCTTTTCGGTAATATTGTAGCATATAAAAGAAGTCTTGTCAACCTACTCTACACGTAGAGCCACACCCACACCGATTATTTTGAAAAATTAACTTATATTTTTATCACTTTGAAAGTAAACATCAAGAGTTTTCTCGGCATAAAATTTATTCCAATTGCCTCTTGACATTTACTTTAAAAGCGATTTTCTCTGCCAACAAGAAAGCGTAAGGCGAAACATTACGCTTTATCATTATTATTTTTTATATAAGGAGAAACAAATATGACATTAAAGGAATTATGGCACATCAAACTCAAAACTCGTGTATCTTATGAGGGGCTAGAAGGAACAGTAGTCAAACGACAAGTCGATGATGAGTGCACCGGCTTTATGATAGCCAGAGAAAGAAAAACTGGAAATATTGTCGAAAAAGACCTTAAGACTGGCAATAAATATTTAACAATCACAGTCCTATTTGACAATGGGACAACAAGACACTTTGATACATTACCACCATTTTATAAATTAGACTATTTAAAAATTGTAGGAAAATAAAGAGTATGAAAATAATAAAAAGCATAAACTTTAATCAACAAGAGCTTATAAATGATATTTTAACATTACACAATAAAGGAAATGTCATAGACTTTGACCCTTGCTATAATAAAGGTGGTTTCTACAAAAACAAGATTGTTCAAGAGCCAAAAATTAAAAGTGACATAAACCCTTTATTGCCAGGAATAGAAAAATATGATGTTAGACACTTACCCTTTGTTGATAAATTCAAATGTATAATTTTTGACCCACCATTTATAATCTCCGGCCAAAATGGAACAATGGGGAAAAGATATGGCTACTTTAACAACATCATTGAAGCACGACAATTCTGGAAAGACAGTTTAATCTCGCTGCAGCGAGCATTAAAAAATCGTGGTATTTTAATAATTAAATGTCAAGACTTTATAAACGGAAGAAAAAATTACATATTTATAAAAGAAATTTTATCTCTGGCCGAAGATATAAAGTTCCAAATTAAAGATTTGTTTATTTTGCTTTCAAAGACTAGACCAATTAAAATGAAAAAACAGCAACACGCAAGAAAATATCACTCATATTTTATAGTTTTAAAAAAAACAAAATAAAAAAGTAAAAGAGCCAAATGGCTCTTTTTTATTCCGTATACTTACCCCAACATTACTTTAAACCTTAACAATACTATACTTATTTTATGCTTATAGTGTTAAAGCTAAGTAGATTTTCACTAGGGTACATACTAACGGAGGTTAATTAAATGAAACAACTAAACAACACTTCTAAATTTATCGACTCCACAATGATATTTTTAGAACTCATTTCTTTATTCCTTTTATTCCCTTTCAAGGTAATAAAAGCAATTATCGACATAACCAAAATTGTGTCCAAATAATTAACCAATAATAGCCGATTTTCATCGGTTATTAATTTTTTATTCAAAATAGTTGACTATTTTTATCAATATCGTATATAATACTAATAGAATTCAGTTCAGCCCTTAAATAAGGCAGTATAATGTGGCGACACAGCACGGAACTGAATTTTTATTTTTTAAATTTTTTATTATACTTCCTAATTTTCTTTTTGCTTTGTTTACTAAATCGAAAGTTAGGGAGTTTTTCTTTACTAAATTGTTTTTCACTCTGCCAAAAAGGTGGTGAAACTTTTGACTGCCTTTTATCCTTACTTTTTTTATTAGGATTTTCTTTAACATCCAAAGTTGAATATCCGTCAATCACTCTTGCGTGCGTTATTGTATTTGCCTTATATTTATGTCCTTTTTTAGCAGTTATATGAGCAGGATGATTCTTTCCTTCAGAATTTTTATGTAAAGGATTTAAATCCATCCTAAACTCACTCTTTCGTAAATACTTTTTTGCCATAAACCCTCCAAAATTTATTTTTTATCTTTCAATCCACTTAGTAAATCTTTCATAAAGTAGCTGTTTTGCTTGCCGAGTTCATCAAACGTTGCCTTTTCGGTTTCGTATTCATCTAAGTCAGCAATGCCGACGTTCGAGCTTAAAACCTTTTCATTAAAGAAATCGCTAAAGCAGTCAGTTGAAAAACGCCTACTGTAAATCTTTTTATTCATAAGATAATACTTTATAACCGACACTGGTCCGTCTTGTCTTCCGGACTCTAAAGCGCCTTTAAGCACGCAATAGCCAAAAAGGTTATAAGTCCTTACGTAATAGTTATGTAGCCTTGACACTAAACCCTTAAACAAATACATAGGCAAAGTATTATCACCACGATAAAATCGATAATCATAATAAGAACCGGCAAACTTATCAAATATCCAATTATGAATAAATTCAAAAAAACCAAACAAAGGCTTTGCTAATTTTTGCTCGCCTGAATCAACTATGTAAACTATATCAGATAAATCACGAGCATCAGCACCCCAACTTTCCGGTCTTTGCTCATCTGTTATAACTTTTACAAAAGGATAATTATCTACCGTTGCGCTATGGCGAACCATTTTAAGCCAACTGTTAAATAAATCGTTCTTTTGGTTTGCACAATCATCTTTTTTCTTCTTTTCTTGAAGTTCTAAGGTGTTGCCACGTTCCTTACCAACTTCAGTTATTAAAATAACACCAAACTCAAAACTATTTGCATTAACGTTCTCTTCTACAAGTTTTTTGCCAAGTCTTAGCATGTCAAAATCTAAAATCTTTGAATGTCGAGAAAAACTATCAATTAATCTGCTATCACGCTTAAAGAAATCATTATCCCACATAGGAAAATTACCTAAATCTTCAAGCAAACTGTCTTCACGAACAGAATAATTACTAATTAATAAACTAGATTGAACAACGTAAATGAAATATAACTGAGTATAAGTTTCTATTACTTGCCAAATATCAACTATATTTAATTTATCATCATACGTATAACCATACTTGTTATAATCATAATCAAACAATCTTTCATTACTTGGCGAATTAATAAACGCCTGATAACGTTCTGCAACATACTTTCTGCACGTCGCAAGATTATATATGTTATGAGACTCAATTTGAACCTTAATATCGTTTTCTAAACTTATCCAAGGGAAATTTGGAAACTTTAAATCATTTTCCAAAATCTTTTCAAAAGCCTTATCCCTGAACATAACGGCACAAGAAAGGCCCATATCCGTTGTTACAGTCGTTTTCTTTTTTCCCATAGTTCCACAATTCATTGAAACAACAGGACGTGCATTAATAAAGCCACGATTCCTGAACTCAAATCGATTTAAGCGCTTATATGCTATTCTACAACAAATTTTATCTATCACAACTAATGCAATAACAACCCAAATCACCACAGGGACAAAACGCATTACAACCGATAAATCGATAAAAAATTGTCGTATAAAATTATAAATTTGCACAAAATCGAAACTTACAACGAATCGAAAATAAAAACAAAAAAACGAAAAAACAATCGATACAAAGTTAAAGTTATATGACCATATAACTATCCACGTTATCCAATAAACCTTATTTTTGCCAATAAAACTGAAAAAATCACAAAGCCAACGTTTTATATAAACGAACGGTTTAATCGCTTTCTTAAATACCTTTAACGGCTTAGTGTCTTCATTATAATCGTTATTTTCGTGCTTTAACGCACGTTTTAATAACCTCTTAATAAAAATAAACAAAGGTATAAAAAGTAATATTACTTGACATAAATAAAATATAACATTAGTTAAAAAGATAAAATATGCACTAATATTACTTTTAGTCGCAAACAAACGCCAATAAGAATACCAAGACTGTTTAAACGATTCCCACTCAACAGGAAGTTTTATAACTGAATCACTTATAACGTTGCTTGGTCCTACTGGCACAGCATGTCCTGACACAGAAGTATTAGTCAATTCACAAAAATAATATATTGCTGAACGAACAAGGTCCCCTATGCTCTCAAATAAACGTGGAAGAGCATAAGGAAACCCAAAAATAGCCGTTATTAAAAAAACAATCGTAATTAAAACACAAAAAAAATGTAAATAAACTAAATTTCTTTTTTTCATAACTTAACTATCGTAAAAACAATATACCCAACAAAAAGCAACACAAAACTGAATAACAAAAACTTTAAAATTTTCAAAAATTTACTTCGCATACTCTAACCACTCCAAAGGAAAAAAAACAGTATTCAAAGCAGTTACCGTTACTGTTTCAATTTTAGCTATCAAAACAACATCTGTATTAAAAACAGGACAATTTGATTGATTTATAAATTGACCATTATAAGTCCAGCCAACAAAAGAATGTCCTTCTAAAAAATGCCCTTCATCATCACAAGTTTTATGAGAACATATAACTTTAACTGTTGGAAGAATAGGTTGTTCGCCCACTTTAACAAAAATCGAATCAACTGGTTCACAGCAATCAGCAACAAATGAAACTTCATAATATAAAAAAGCTTCATTTTCTGGTTTTTCTTCTATATTAGAATTTTCAGTTTTATTAGAATAAAAAAAACTAATTAAAGGTAAAATAAATAAAACACATAAAATAATTACCAGACCAAACAAAATATTACTTTTTCTTTTACGTTTCTTTGTCACTAGAATTACCATCCTTTTTTAATATTTTAACTAATTTAGAAATAAGCTTAAATGGACAAGATATTAATATAATAAGACCATTGAATATGTAAGGTAATACCGGTACAAGAAATATCAACAAAACAATAATAAAAAACAAACGCAAAAGCTGTGACCAACTCATACCAGCACAACTACCATCAATTTTAACATCAGGGACATCATCAGGAGTACTCATATCATCTACAACACCAAGATTATACACAACACCATCTGTTTCAAATTTAAAACGTAAAAGTGCCACATTAGATATAACTGATTTACTATACGATGAATCTAAATTTGATTCAAAAACATCCGTCTCGGCAAAACGAAGAACCCAATCATGTGTAGAAACCTTAAGTTTTACATCAGAAGGCAAGTGAAAACCATCGCCGGACAAAAACTCATTAGAAGAAATTATTCGCCTAAAATCTACTTCATCAAAAAACCAACCACCACCATGAGAGCCCTCATCATTGCGCGTTATAGTTTGCAAAACTGCATATTTAGAAACATCTTTACTATAATTATTTGTAATATAATCATAAAGTTTAGCTATCCTTGTAAATCTATAAGGGCGATGTTTACGAATATCTGTACAATTATAATAAATATCAACCTCAAAAAGAGTTTCCATCTTTTTATTTGTGGAAAAAGATACATACCAAGAATCTACATCTTCCTCAAATAAGAGGTAATACCCTTTATCATATCTAATAGACCCTACATATTTATCATTAACAGAAATCACATCAACAGCTTTTGAAGAAATAGTATTAGAATTATCATCAAGAGTTTCTATAGTAAACATTTTACCAACTTCTAATCCTTTAATAGTTTCTACAGCCGAAGAATCTAAAGCAACGTCAAAACCTTCTATGAAAGGTCTATAAATAGTACTTATTTCATAGTTTCTAACTAAAGATTTATCAAACTCACCTGCGTTATAAAAATTTATATCTTGTTTGTAATTATAATTTTTAACTTTATACTTAAATAAAGTTCCCTCATAATCTATTAATTCTAAATTATAAATTACAAACAAAGGTGAATTATTGTATATAGGATTATCTGCAGTATAATATTTGATATAATCTTTAGTACACAAACTTATACTTTGAGCAACCAACATACGCCTTGTACCAGATGGCTGATATACATACAAGTATAATGAACCAGATTCTCCTTCTGCAAGATGTATCACATTCATAGAAAAATCTATTATATTTTCAGGGTAATTTAAAATATTAAAATTTTTATCTTTCCTTAAATCCTCTAAAACACCGGAGTCTTCTTTAACCTGTGCGTTTGCAACGTTAATCAAACAAAAAAAGTTTGAAAACAATAAAAGAAAACACAAAAATAAAGTTATAAAAATTTTATTCTTTTTAGAAATCATAAAACTATATTCCCTCCAAGTTCAACACCTTCGACAGGAGAAATTAAATCAAACGGTATTTTATATCCATCTTCCTCACCATCAAAAGTTATTTCCAAAGCATAATAACTACCAAATAAATCAAAACCTTCTGGCAAAACAATCTCAGAACCTTCAACATGATAATCATGCAGAATAGTTAATATGTTAAAATCAAACAATCTTAACACAAAACCACTTGAACTCTTGGTCACATTATAAAGTTCAGTTGGAAAATCTTCTATAACCTTTTCATATCTTGCCAAATTTCCATTAACCGTATAACTAAAACTATTACAAGGCACAATTTGAACAGTATAATCAGGAACAGCGCTAATAGAAGAAACGTCAAAAACTAAATCTTCATTAAAGACCAAAGACAACGTGCTTTCATTTGAAAGCCGTTGACCATCATATTTGATATAAACGTTTTGAGAGCTAGTCTTAATTAAAGAACTAGAAACCCCTGTAATAGCAACAAACAACATAAATACAAAAATGTAATAAAAAATGCTTGCCACACCGTTTTTTCTTTTATACTTTGACATAAATATTACCTAAAAAACCATATTTTCAGTATCTAACGAAACGTTAAAAGAAGAACTAAAAGTTAATGCTGAACCTTCCAAAAACACTTCAACGTTTTCAACAGAAAAACTTGTATAATTATCCTCGTAATAAAAACTTAAAGCCATTAAAGGAACTTGACTATCATTAGCGAGATATTCTTCACGAATTAAATCTTGCAAAGCGCCATCATAAGCAAATAAAGGCTCATATTGAAATTCACCTGTAGACTTAGATACACCACCAACATAAATGCAATCTAATAAATTAAATCCACCTTCAGTGTCTAAATAATCGAACCAATCAGCAAAATCTAAACCATCGTAATTATTTTCACCAAAATATAAATCAACGTTTTCATAATCATTAAACAATTCTGAAGAAGACATGTAATCATAAATTATATCTTCATAACACTTAGAAAAAACACGAGAATAAGAAAATTTATAATCAGTAGGTTCTAAAGAACCAACCCCTGAACGAAAAACAGAAAGTGATGAACAAAATTCCCAAAGACTAGAACTACATAAATAATTAGAATAATTCATAAAAGTAGTTGATTCTTTAAAAAATTGAGGGGATGGAGAAAATGCTCCAACATAAGGAGAACCAGTCAAATTAATAGCAATAACTCTTTTAACATAGTCAATTAAACAAATTGCAGACTTAGTTGGATCTAGCATTGACGTTGCAGTTAAACTAATTTGTTCGCCAAACGGCTCTAAACACTTAATTTGAACTTTTGTATCATCAATAACAGTAATTGATAAATAAGTTTCAACGGCTTTATCTTTTGCAAACTCTGATTCAGCGTTTACCCAAGAAACAGCCCAATCCACGGCTTTATTCTTTAACGACTCTGGCTTAACGACTGCCTCAACAATTACACCGTCATTCGCAGTTTCAGAGTAAGCAGATGGAGAAGAAAACGTCATAGCGCTTGACATACGATAAACATTGCCACTAATCAAAGTATTACCTGAGTCATCAACGACGTGCCCTGGCAAAATAGGAACAGACAAACTTTCCCCAACGTTTCTATTTTTATTGTTGTTAAGTAAAAGCAAAGCAAATGAGCCTATTGCAATCACTACTGCAAGCCCTAAAACAAAAAAGGACTTTAATAATAAATTAGATTTTTTCATAAAACACCTCACAAAAATTTTTATAAAAAAAATGGTTGGATGATAAAGGCCCTCATTAGCCTTAACGTTCCAACCATTTAATTTACATATAAATTGTTTACCTTTAATTATCATCAAAATAAACTATAATAATCACCGGTGAAACATATTTTTTCTTTTTTTTCATTTTTCCCCCTTATTAAAACGGCAACCTATCTTCATCACCGACAATTTGAGTTAAAACCATTTTATCTTGCACTATCACATCCGGTTTAATCTCACCAAACAAGTCGCAAATTAAATTGTTAACGTTAACCGGTTTAGGCTTGTCTTTGTAATACTCATAAGTATTATTAGGTATTACCCTGCACTCACCGGTAGGTCGCCCTTCCTTATCAATCGAAGTATATAACTTGATATTATCCTTTTGAACTATAACGTAGTTTGATATACGTCTATATAATTGCATTAAAGTAGAATCAGTTAAACCTTCTTTTCTATACCATTGTGAAAGTGGTTGCTTTGACGTTATAATAAGCATTACACCGACAAAGCATTTATTAACGAATCTTGACTTAACCGGTGAATTAGTGTGATTATCTAAAAACTTTAGAAGGTCCGTAAAAGATAAACTGTCGTCACGCATATCATCCAGGATATAAACGTCTTCACCTTTATAATTCTCAAATACGTCGTTAGAAGAACCAGACACGCCATAATCTAAATGCCTAAAACGTTTTTCATTACTTGTTGACTTTTTACGCCAGAACTGTTCTGGAACAATATCAAAGTAATTTAACTTTTCAACAAACTGACGTGCGAACGTTGTTTTACCTGTGCCAGATTCACCGGAAATAAACATAACTTGGATAAACCTATCTATGAACGTTGCACGGTATTTAAGCTCAGTCGCAAGGGCCTTATCTAAAACTTCTTGCATTTTAATTCGTTCCCTTACGTCTTTAATCTGATGTATCTTTTCAATTTGCTCTTTGTATGAGAACGAATCAAAGTTTCCAATAAAGCGCTCTTGCTCCGTAACGACTTCTGGAAACCAATTAGAACTATGCTTAACTTCTGACCACTCATAAGGATATTTGCCCTCAGCGATTGCGTCAGCCGTTCCGTGAACAAAATATAACAAACAGTTCGCTGCAGTTGTTTCAATTCGTTTTACACTATGTTCATTAACGCCGAACATCTCAGCAAAATATTTATGGTCTAAACTCTGATTACCAAAGTGACAATAAATATGATAGTGATTAGGCTTTTTCGTTCCTTCCTTATGTTCTGGGTTCTCTAATTCTTCTTTATACGTATAAGTATCTTTATCGTGAAGAATTACAGCCCACTTTTTAATTGACTTATACCGGTCAACAACATCAAATATTTTTATGTTGTTTTCTTTTACGTATTCCTCAGTAACCGAAAACCAATAATGCTTACATCTCATTTTTTACCTACCTATAATAAAAAACAAAGTTTCACCCGTTTTCACCCGTTTTCACCCGTGCGCCCTTGGACAAGGTCTAGGGCGCACGCATTATTATTTTATAATAATGGGTATAATAATCCTTACACTTTTCACCCGTTTTCACCCGTTTTATCCGTTATACGCGTATCAGTCCTTAAAAAAAGGTGATTCTTCCACTAATTCTAAGTCTTTAAGTTGTTCAGGACCACCAAAATATAGCGGTTCAGACTTAACAACGTTAACAATATCGCCAAACTTAAAACCTTTCTTGTTAATCGTGTCAAAGACATCTTTATCAACAAACAACGTTAAATCTTTAAAATAATCTCTTTTGTCTTGTGTGGTTCTCTTTTCAAACAATCTAACTTGATAAAAGTCTTTACCACTTGTCTTACCTTTACCGGTAAAAGTTTGATTAAAAATATACATCATAAAATACTCCTTCGTGCAAGAACGTTGCACATTAAAAAAAATTTATTATATAAAGCCAGCAGTGAACGGTAGAATTACCGAACTCTACCGTTTAGGTAGCACTGCTGACATTATATCGTTGGAACGGAGTGACTATTTTATTCAGCCATCACTCACGGCCATAAAAAATAGAAAAGAACGGATTTCCTATCTTAAACGATTTTAGAAAAAAATAACTATACTTATTTTTTATTTATAAACGCACCGTTCTTACGTCTATATCAGATTTTAGAACAACTAAGGCAATATAAATTCCTTAATAAATCTTTCTGCATAATTAGAATTAATTAAACTACGTTCAACCTTGTTATGCGTATGTTCTATCGTCTTTCCACCACCACAAAAATATGCTTCATTAACGAAATTATTTTTTGGTTCACAATTTATAAAAAAATACTGTGTCGGCTTCTTAAAATCATCTCCACGTTTTCTTCTATCCATATCAATTATTTTTGGCTTTATATGCCAAAATTGTGATAAAATATGGTCTGGATGATAAGGATTTTCAATAATAATTTTTAATTCCTTACGTAAACAAACAATTACCAATTTTGATATAAGCGAATACAAATAATTCATTTCATCAAAATATCGTATGTTTTGTTCTAACTTTTCAATATCACTAAACTTTTTATTTCCTGCCCCACTTCTTGTAAAGTTAAAAATCATACGTCTTGTAAATCGTACACAAGGAAAAAAAGCAATAATTAAATCTTCCTTTTTAATTGTATCAAACAATGATTGTTCTGATAAATATGCTTTTTCAATTTCCTTAAACAAATCTTTTATGTTATCAGTTTCGCCAAAATCGTTTAATATGTCATAATCGTATGCTTGATAGCCTAATTTCTTAAAAACGTTCTTAAAAATTCCCGACTGCTCAAAAAAACAATAAACCATAACATTTTCACCCTAAAACATATCAAAATTTAGAACGATGATTTTTTTTCTAACAATTCTTCATCTGCAATTAAACACTTTGGACAGCAACCAGATGCACACTTGTTTTTATAACCACACTGTTTACAAAGATTTATGATAGACATACCATCTAACTGTTCATCCGTGAAACCGTGTTCTTTAATCAAAAATTGTCCTTGAAACCAAGCAACCGTATCTGACAAATTATCTAATAGCAATTTATCTACTTTATTCTTGAACTTTTCACGAATAGCCTTGATAATGTTATCAACTAAAGAAACAACTAAAAGAATTACAAAAATAACACAAACAATAAAAACAAAATTTATCTTAAATTCCATAATTACACCTCAAACTTTAATCAAGACCATCACAATGGCCATAACGTTCCATCATTATCTGCTTATCACGTTCATGACTATTCTTAAAGAATTCCTTTGTTGTACAGACCATTTGAGTAAAAGGGTCATCACAAAGTTCATACTTGTTATAGTGCTTAGTATAAATATCTACAAGGTCACTAGGGACGTCATCATGTGTCATAAAATAAACTTCAAGGTCTTCTAAAATATCAACAGCAACCTCTTGCATTTTATTTGTAATAATCTTTTTCTTTTTATTTTTCATAAAATACACCTGCCTAAATATTATTTTTCTTTAAGACTGATGGACTGAAAATGTCATAAAGAATAAGCCTTTTTTCATTATCGTTTGTGAGCTGGTCCAACACTATTTGACTTGCTATGCGCTCTGGAATCTCTAAGTCAGCAACCATTTGATTAACAACATCATCAAACGATTTCTTAAACTCTGAGTTCTTTGCTTTTAAATCTTCTAAAACTTGTTTTGCTCTTTCTTTATCTAACATAATTACCACCCTATTTTTTGAGAAAGGGGTGGATTTTCTCTTACAAATAAAAATTTACAAAAGGAGAAACAATTTTATTTACAAAACAAGTGCCCACCCAACACTTGATATATAAATCGAAAAAGGGCTTTTCCCTGCTACGAAAAAAAGCCCTTTTGTATTAAAAAGATATATTACACATCTTTTTTAGCAAAAATTATTATGTAGCAGTATTAAATTAGCAATAAAAACTATCTTCTTTTGCGTCTTTTACAAGTTTTTCTTTTACCTGCAGATAAACCTGTGAACAAACCTCTCTTAAAAGACCTTTTTTCAGCATTAGAATATTTTCTTGCCATAATACTACCTCCATAAATTGATTTAAAATTTTTCTTCTAAAACAAGCATTCCTGAGTTGCCTGTTCTATTGTTTTTAACTATACGAGTAAACTTCCTACCGAAATTGCTGTATTTTGTTTTAACAACATTATCTGGATTACGTTTCTTTGAACTTGTTGGGAAAAAACCTAAATATTCACGAATATCACTAGTTTTACTAATTGATTTTGATTGTCGCCTGTAGGCCCTTTCGCCCTTTTTCTTAAAATAATGAGTTATAACAAGCAAAACAAAAACTCCTCTTAAATTGATTTAGAGCAATAATCGCTCTATTGCAACACATTATAGAGCATATTTTGCTCTTTGTCAATAGTTTGGAGCAAATTTTGCTATAATTTTTTTAAAATAAAGGAATATAATATGAAAATTAACGAAAAACTTAAAAAAATTAGAGAAGAAAAGAACTTATCACAATATAAAATAAGCACATTACTAGAAATACCAAGATATACGTATGCCAACTGGGAACAAGGAAGGTCTGAACCGTCTCTTGAAGACTTAAAGAAACTAAGCATATTCTTTAACGTAAGCACAGATTATCTTTTAAACACAGAAGACGATTATATTAAACCGGAACCTCAAACAACGTTAACTTATAGAGAACAGAAACTATTAAAAGCATTTAACCTACTTGATAATGATGAAAAAGACAAGATAATTGAAGATTGTGAATATTTTGCAAATAAACGAACAAAAACAAACCAACAAAGGAAAGCTTAAAAAAATGGAAAAAGTAAAATTAACCTGCCCTATTTGTGGTGAACCAACAAACGTATATATGGGAAACGCAAGAAAAGACAGACTATGCAAGAAACACGGAAAAATGGCAAATGCCGGTGAAATAATACAATGCCCAGACTGTGGCAAATGGAACGAAAAAGACATTGTTTGCGAATGTAAAACACCAAAAACAATATTTAACAACATAGTTCCTGAACAAAAAAACAATGTTATTGAAAGCAACAATGACTTTACAGAACAAAAAGAAAATAAATGCTTAATATGTGAAAATGACAGTGGAAAATATTTATTTTGCAAGAAATGCTACAACAAATATCATGGAAAAACATTATTATTAAAAATAACTTGCGACCAAAATCAAAAATTAGAACTTTTAAACGAGTCGTATGAAGGCGTATTCACTTGCAAAGATGGACACATAGTTAAAAGTAAATCTGAAAGAGAAATAGACAATTATCTATTTGAACACAAAATAGCACATGCATATGAAAAATCATTACCAATAGGAACAGAAATATTTAAGCCTGATTTTTATTTGAAAGACATGGATATCTACATTGAACACTGGGGATATAACTCAGACAATGAAGAATATACAAAAAGAAAAGAATATAAACTTCCAAAATATAAAGAAAAAGGCATAACCTTAATTCAAACTAATGAAAAAGACATGCAAGACCCTGAAACCTCATTAGAAATAAAATTAAACAATTACAAAAAAGGCGAAATAAATCCAGAATAAAAAAATAGCCTTATGGCGCAATAGCATAAAAAAAAGGACAGCCGAACTGCTGTCTTTTTTCTCCCCTACTTGACTAATTAGCCTTATTTATGCTTTTAGCATAAAAGAAAAAGGAGGTCAACTTCTCAATGAAATTACTCACACTAATCTCATTGATATTACAAATCATCTGCACCACCATGCAGATAATTTCATTAATCGTTAACCACCTTCGCTAACGATTGTAGCATAAAGAATTCTAATTGTCAAGCCATACCACTTTTTAAGAAAAAAGCCTCTACCCTAACCAGCGTATATACTTTAAGCACGGCTTTATTCCCTTATCGTAATCCGTTCCAAAAATTAGGTAGGGTTTTTGTCTCTTAGCGTTATTCCATAACCCCTACTTACGTATATACGTGAGTATAATATTTAATTATTTTCTAACTAATTTACCGTGTAAATGAGTTAAAACTGATATTACTCTGCTTGTGATTTTTTATATTAAACTTAACCTTACTAAATAAAAGCGAGGTTATGCTTATGAAAAAAGAACAATATGAGTACATTGAAAGCACTTTGAGAGAACTATCCTTATATATTCGCAATGCCAGGATAGAAGAAGAAAAAGAGAACTTTAAAAAGCAATTTTTTATTGCCAGAGATAATACTGCGCCGTTGCGCAATAACGTAGATTCACAACTGAATGAAAAAATAGGGAAACTCGGCATTAACGAATTATTTACTGAAAAGGAGATTAAACAAATGCCAAGATTAAAAGACCTATCTTATAGATACAAAAGTGTCGTGCAATTACACGAATTCAGATACCGAAGAAACGGACATAATAAATCGTTTTCAAGCACCGACTATAAAACAGCGAAAGCCAAAGCATTAGAGTTTTGCAAGCAACTTAACTTAAAAGAATCTGCAAAAGTAGATAAAAATATTAACTTTAACAATTTTGCCATAGACTATATGCAAAACGTTAAACGAAAGAACGTTGCAGAAAAAACTTTTTATAACGATTATAACCGTTTTGAAAACTACATATTGCCGAACTTTAAGAACTTAAAAATCAAAGAAATAACAGCACCATTTATTCAAAAATTCTTAAACGAAGTTTTGGATGCAGGACACCAACGAACTGCTGAAGCTCTTTTTTATACCTTAAAAACGATACTAGACTATGCAGTTAACACAGACGTTATAAATAAAAACCCTATAACTGCTGTAAAAATACCGTTGCATATAAGAAAGACCGGCAAAGCATTACCTATCGAAAAAGAAAAGCAGTTTGTAAAAGATATTATAGGCAATAAATATGAATTAACGTTTGCAGTTTTATTATACACCGGTTGCAGACCTTGTGAACTTGAAAGCATAACGATAAAGGATGATGACTTTATAGTATTCAGGAATCGAAAACAAAAAAAGAACGCTATAGTATATAAAACCATACCTATAACGCCAATGCTAAAACCTTACGTAGAGAGAATTAAAAAGGAAATGCCACTAAATATGACAACTGAAATAGGAAAGATATTTGCAAAGTTAGTTCCTGGATACAGACTTTATGATTTAAGGCATACGTTTGCAACACGTTGCCAGACTTGTGGTGTTCCTCAAGAGATTGTGTCAAGGTGGCTAGGACACAAAACGGACAAGATAACCGATAACACTTACACTCATTTCCCCAAAGAATTTATGCTCAAGCAAGCAAAAAAGGTAGAATATTAAAGACTTTTATTCCCCATTTATTCCCCAAAAACTTTTATTTTTGGGGAATTTATAGGAAAAAAGCACTTTAGCGAAACGCTAAAATGCTTAAAAAAACAAAAAAACAGCCAAAAAATTGACTGTTTTTGTGTTTTGGTTGCGGGAGTGGGATTTGAACCTCACGACCTTCGGGTTATGAGCCCGACGAGCTACCAAGCTGCTCCATCCCGCGATTTGATGCTTATTAATAATATACTATAAATTTGCTTTTGTCAACCGTTTATTAACAAAAATTATTTTTTGCTTGAATTTTTCTTGCTTAATTGTTATAATATATTTATGCAAATTAATTTAAGTCAATTTTTAAGCAGTAATCAAACTGTTGGCATCGCCCTTTCTGGTGGCAGTGATTCGATGGCTCTATTACATTATATGCTTTCTGAATCGAAAAAATACCACTTTAACGTGATTGCCATTAACGTTGAACACGGTATTCGTGGACAAGCGTCAAAAGACGACACGAATTTTGTTATCAATTACTGCAACGACAACAAAATAAAAATTTTGACCTATTCGGTTGATTGCCCTACCTATGCAAAAGAAAACAAACTTTCGCTTGAACAGGCTGGGCGAATTTTGCGTTATCAATGTTTTAACCAAGCATTAGAAAGCAAAGCTTGTGATAAGATTGCAACGGCGCACCACCAAAAAGACAACTTTGAATCGGTTTTATTCAACCTTTTCCGTGGCACAGGCTTAAAAGGACTTATCGGCATTGAACAAAACTTTATGGACAAGATTATCCGTCCATTTTTGAGTGTTTCTAAGCAAGAAATTGAAGACTATATAAAAGAGCACTCTATCCCTTACGTTGACGACCAAACTAACTTTAGCGATGAATATACAAGGAACGCTATTCGCTTAAATCTTTTGCCAGAAATAGAAAAACTTTTCCCTGAAGCGCAAAAGAGCGTTTATAGGCTTTCACAAATTGCAAAGTTGGAAAACGACTATATGCACACGCAAGCGCTAAACTCTATCGCCGTAAGCAATGACAAAGTTGAAATCAGCTTGCCACAACACGATGCAATTTTATCCCGTGCAACGGTAATCGCATTACAAAGTTTAGGTGTTGAAAAGGACTGGGAAAAGGCACATATAGACAGCATTATCGAACTTTCAACCTTAAGGAATTCTAGCAAAGTCAATTTGCCAAACGGAATAACTGCCGTTAAAGAATACGATAAAATTTCCTTTTACAAGGACGCAAAAAGCACGCCTATATCCTTGCCATTTTCAATAGGAAAAATTGAGTTTAACCAAACGCTCATTACCATTGAACAACAAGATAAGTGTGCCGACCTTAAAAACGGATTTTATTGCGACAAGGGCAAAATTCCACAAAACGCAGTTATTAGGACAAGGCTTGACGGCGACAAGTTCACTAAATTTGGTGGTGGAACAAAGTCCTTAAACGACTATTTAACCGACAAAAAAATACCTATAATGCAAAGGGACAGTTTGCCACTTTTAGCCACGGGCAATGAAGTTTTGGCGATTTTTGGCGTGGCGATTTCAGACAAAATCAAGGTTGATGAAAACACAAAAACCATTTTACAACTAAAATAAAAAACCAACCATAAAAAAAGGTCAAGAAAAAATCTTGACCTTTTTTGTTTTACATAAAATTATCTTTTGCCCATAAAAATATCGGCGTCGTTTCTTATTAAATTTTGAATTAAAGGATAAATCTTTTGGCACTCAAACAAAATGCAGTCGGCATTTCCTATCTTGCCAAGCCTTGTTGTTTTTTCGCTTTTTACAACGCTTAACGCATTGTCAAAATAGTGACTGGTGTCTATTTTAGTGTCATACACAGGGTTTTCGATAAGTTCGCCGTTAGGCATTTTTATCTTATATATATCGGGCTTATCCTTAAACCAGTAATGGCTTGGGGTGGTTTGCTCTTCAATCAAATGAAAGAAGGTGCAACTGGTTAAAGTCACGCCAAGAAGCAAGACTTTTGCGTTCATATCAAGCAACTTGCTCATACACCTGCCGTTGCCACAAAAACAGTTGTTGCCCACTTCCCCTTCAACAAACTCTTTTGCGCCCTTTCCAAACGCACACATAGAGTGGGTTGGGTGAAGCGACCTATAAACGCCCTTTCTTACCCTAAACAAATTTGGCAAAATTCCCAAGTTAGACGGCACGTTTGTGTCGTAAACATTTCCATAGGCTTGAACGCTGTTCCACGTATGGCAAGGCAAAACGACAAGTCCTTCTTTGCCCATATAATCGCAAAAAGCATCAAGCAGAGTATCCCCACCACCTTGGGTTTGTCCAACGTTTTTCATTGAAGAGTGAATTATAATTTTATCGTCTTTTTGTATGCCTATATTTTTTATATCGTTTAGCAAACTTTTATAAGTGTTCATATTATTTTTTCTTTTGTTTGCAAAACTTGTTGATTAAAACGTATGCAGTGATTAATACGGCAATGCTTGCAATTACAACGGCATACATAGTAAAGGTTTGAACTTGAGTGTCAAAAAAGTAAAGATTGCAGTCAATAGAATCTTTTATGCCCGTAATGGTTTGTGGTGCAGTTTTAGAAATTTCGTTTAGCACGCCGTTGGTTGCGTGATTACGGAAAAGCCCCGTTCCATAAGTCCCTGGTAAGAACATAACAACGTTTCTTAATCCGTAGCTAAAACTTGAAAGTGGCATATATGCACCACAGATAAAGCCATAGCAAGAACTTACGATAGAACCAACTGCTGAAATTTGACCTTGGGAACTCAAGAAATAATTGATAACCGATGATAATGCCGTTCCAAAAGTCACCATAATCAACACGTCCAAAACCAACAAGACAACGTCGGCAAAGGTTAAAAACCAGCCTGTAAAGGCCACGTAAACTAAACTTGCAATAAGCGCAACGTAGCAAACGATAAGTGAACTTATTGTAGTTGACAAATAGTATGAAAGTGCAAGAGTTGAGCGTTTTAACGGCGTTATCATAAGGTCGTTATGAGCCTTTGAAACCTTGTCTTGCACCATAAGCATATTTGACGAAAAGGACACTGTCACACAAGACACGGCAAGAAGTGACGACATAAGTTGCCCACCGACCAAGCCGTTTAATGCCTTGTCGCTTATTTCAACGTTAAAAGATGCAAACACTTGCTCAAAACTTGATTTGAAAACGTTTGACAAAAAAGTTGCATAAAGCACCAACAATATAAGTGGTGTTATAAGCGAAGTGAAGAATAAGCCTTTATCCTTAAAGAAAAGTTTTGTGTTTCTTTTTATACTGCTATAAAGCACTTGCATACTTATTTATCCCCCACGAGTTTTTTGCCAGTCACGTTTAAGAAAACGTCATCCATCTTGCCCTTAACAACTTCATAATCGACAAAAAGTTGAGGGTTTTTATTAATTAACTCAGTTGCAACACTGGTATCTTTTATGCTAAACCTATACCCACCACCAAACTTAACAAAGTCGGCAGAAATCTTTTTTGCATCTTCTTCATCAATATCGTAAACGGTTATAAAATCGTTTGCATACTGGTTTTTAAGTTCATAAGGCGTGCCTTCTGCAACCTTTTTCCCACCGTCAATAATAACCACGTAATCGGCGTCTGATGCTTCTTCCATATAATGCGTGGTCAATAAAACAGTCATATTAGTTTGACTTCTTAACTGGTTGATAACACCCCACATAGTTGTTCTTGTTTTTGGGTCAAGACCCGTTGTCGGCTCATCTAAAATCAAGATTTTTGGGTTGTGAATAAGCGCCCTTGCAACGTCTATCTTTCTTTTTTGTCCACCAGAGAGTTTGCTAACAGTTCTATCTATATAATCATTAAAATCTAATAAATTTGCAAGGTTAGAAAGCCTTTTTTCAAACTCTTTATCAAAAATGCCGTAAAGCGATGCTCTGTGTCTTAAGTTTTCCCTTACCGAAAGCGACTTGTCAAGCGTTGAAGACTGAAAAACAACGCCGATACTTCTTTTAATATCGTCGCTATCACTATCCACGTCAATACCCGAAACGAAAACCTTGCCACTATCCTTTTTTAAGGTGTTGCACATAATAGAAATGGTTGTGCTTTTGCCTGCACCATTTTCGCCCAAAAAGGCAAACAATTGTCCTTCTTTTACGCTAAAAGATAGGTCGTTTACAGCGTGAACGTCCTTAAATCTTTTGCTTAAATTTTCTATTCTAATAATTTCTTGCATTTTTTAGTCTTCCTTTAATATTTCGCTTGCAATAGTTGAAAACACTTCTGTTTTAATAAGTGCCATACCTTTTTCATCGCCCAACATAAGCAAACTATCCCCTGCTTTTAAGTCATATAACTTTCTTGCATCTTTTGGGATAACAATTTGCCCTTTTTCGCCTATTTTACAAACACCAAATATATATTTTTTATCTTTTTCAAACATAACACTTCTCCCACTTGTATGAAAAGTATAACTTTTTATACTTCTATTATAATAGTTATAATTTTTTTGTCAAGTGAATTAGGCGGATTATTAGTTTATATTGAGTTTACAAACAACATTTATTATGGTAAAATAAACTTAATAAATTTTACTTTTACAAAAGAAAGGAAAGAAAAATGCAAATAAAGGTAATAAAGACACAAAACAACAGCAAAAATTGTATCATTTGTGGTATGGACAATCCGTTTAGCGTTAAAGCGCCTTTTTATATTATGGAAGACGATTCGGTTGCAAGCGTTTTTAAGTTTAAAACAGGTCACCAAAGTTATCCCGATAGAACACACGGCGGCATGGTTAGTGCGTTGTTAGATGAACTTATGGGCAGAGTTTTGTGGGTTTACGAGCCAGAAACGTTCGGCGTGACAACGACCTTAAACATTACTTACAGAAAGGCCGTTCCACTTGAAACAACCATTAAAGCCCGTGCTTATATAACCTTTAATTCAATTCGTGGTTTTGTTGCAAAAGGCGAACTTTATGATATGGAAAACAACCTTTTGGCACAAGGCGAAGCAAAATACTTTAAAATTCCTTTTGAAAAGGTTTTTTCCAGCAATAGCACCCAGCACGAAGAAATGTGCTATGAAATGCCAAAAGATTTTGAATACATTGATTTTCCACCTATAACTAAATAAAAAATTAACTCCTCCTTTATTAACCATTTGTTCAAATTTTGAATATAATGTATTAGTCACAAAGGAGGAATTTTTATGTGCAATTTATGTGGTTGCAACGGTGGTTGCAACAATGGTTTTAACAATAGACAAGGTTTTAACCCTATAAACGATAATATATATAATAGGCGTTGTTGCAATAATAATCCTATTATAATTCGTGGGCCACAAGGCGCAACGGGTGCAACGGGCGCAAGGGGCCCTATCGGTCCACAAGGTGCAACAGGGGCTACTGGTCCACAAGGCCCTGTTGGTCCTGTTGGCCCACAAGGTCCAATCGGTCCTACTGGTGCAACTGGTGCTACCGGTGCGACTGGTCCTATCGGTCCTGTCGGTCCACGAGGTCGTACTGGCGCTACTGGTCCTATCGGTCCACAAGGTCCTACTGGCGCTACTGGTCCACAAGGTCCTGTCGGTCCTGCTGGCACTAACGATGCAATTTATGCAAGTATATCTGCATCTACCGTTTTAAGTGATGACATAATCCCACTCGCTTTAACGTTGGCAACCAGTGATACTACAATGAGCGTTTCGGATAACGCTGTTAATATAACCCAAACGGGCGTTTATTTGATTTCTTACTTTGCCGATGGCGACGTTGCTACCGATAACTTTAGTGTAGGTTTATTCATAAACGACTTCCCTGTCGCAAATGAAACTTTAACTTTTACACAACCATCTGGGCTTGCAAGCAAAACTATTTTGTTTTTCTTAAATGCAGGCGACACTGTTTCTCTTTACAACACGTCTGATGAAACGGCAACTATAAACACTGCGTCACTCACACTGTTAAGACTTTCATAAAAAAATAAGGTATAGCAAATGCTATACCTTTTAATTTTGTTTGGTTGTGCTTAAAACTATCTTATTTTCTTTGTTTTTATGAACGGTTATCGTTCCAACTTCATCCGTACGATAAAGACTACTTTGTGGACAAATTGTTAAAATTCGTTCAAGTGTTTCACTTCGTGGGTGACCATAAAAGTTTTCTTTGCCAACTGAAATAATAAAGTTTTTTGGCTTTAACAACTCAAGGAATTGTTCGCTTGTTGCGTTATCAGCACCGTGGTGCGATACTTTAAAGTAATCAATTTCTTGCAAATTCACGTTTATTCCATAAAAACTAAAAATACTGTCATAAAGATTTAGTTTATCGTTTGTGACAACAATCTTTTCTTGAGAATTGCTTGCGTCCCCAGTGAACACAAACCTTTTGCCCAAACACTCAAAATAAATTATAGGCGAAAGGTCGTTTATTTGCGTATCCGTCGGGTCAGTTGTGTTTTCTAAAACGCTATAACTACTATCTGGAATTCCTTTTGGTATAGGCGTTAAAAATGCAAAGGCATAATCTTCGCCCTTAATATAACAAGTATAATCGGAAACGACTTTGTTGATTTGCTTTTCTTCAACCAAATCTAATAAGGTCTTAAAATGCTCAAAATTTTCCATCAATGCAGAAGAAATTACAGGCAAATATATCGTGCCAACCGAATACTTGTTGATAATTTCATTGGCGTTGCCGATATGGTCAAGGTCGGGGTGGGTTAAAACAAAATAGTCGATTTTATTGACCGAATAAGCCTTGAGTATGCTTTTGATATACTTTATATTTTCCGAATACGTATCGTTTAAGCCACTGTCAATTAAAAGATTTTTGCCGTCAGAAAGTCTTATAAAAATACAGTCACCTTGCCCAACGTCAATAAAGTTTACCGAAAAGTCTTCATAGACGTTAACTTGTTTTATAGGTGGCAAATCATCTTTACGACAACCGACACAAAATAGGCTCAATAATATCGCTATAACGACCATGAAACTTATAGCGATTTTTCTTCTTTTGTAAAACATTTTATCTTGCCTATTTTTTCTTTTTGAAAGTTAAGTTTTCAATATCTTTTTTAATCTTTGGTATAAAAGAAAGTGCGTGGTTATAGCCTATATCATACATTTCGTTGCCGTGCCAAAACGCAATCGCACTATAACCATTTAAGTCTGGGTGCAACATTGTGTCACTATACTGATATCCCTTTGCCCACGGCTCTTTTACGCTTGCTTTATAGGTTGGAAACAATTTTGTCAATAAGTTTGGCTTCGACTCTCTTGTTGAAAGGTCAATTGCAACGACGTAATCTGCGCCCATTTCCTTTACTAAATCGGCGGGGATTGAGTTAGAAAAAGCACCGTCAACGTATCTAACGCCATCTATTAAAACAGGTTTAAAAAATGGTGGAATACTGCTTGATGCACAAAGTGCTTTTGCAACGCTTCCACTTTCAAAAACGTGTTCTTTGCCACTTTCTATTTCGGTTGCAACGGCCCTAAACGGCTTTGGCAATTCTTCAATGTTCATTGCACCTATTTCCCTATCAATAACGTTAAACAAGCCAGAAGTGTCCATTTTAAGCATAAAGGCATTTTTAATTTCGCCAAAGTCTATGCGTTTTAATAGTTCGCTGATATCGGTTGAAGTGTAGCCTGCAGAATAAAAAGCGCCCACAACACTTCCTATGCTTGCACCGGCAATCACGTCAAATTCAATTCCGTTTTCTTCAAATGCTTTTAGCGCGCCCAAGTGTGCAAACCCCTTTGCACCACCAGAACCAAGTGCCAAGCCTATTTTTATTTTTTTGGGTTTATTCCTTCTAAAAAGCCAACCAAAAAAGCCCATTTATTCCCTCTCTTTTAAGCCCTATTTTTCTATTGTGGGTTTTCTTTTTGCAATTTTAATTATAACCACAACAAGCAAAATTATAGCAAGTGCAAACAATCCGTAAAGAATATAGTTAAGCACGTTTATATCCCACAAAACGATACAAACTTGCGCTAAAATTGATATAATCGCCCCCGCAACAAAGTTGCCTAAAACAACTGGAAGTATTGCATCTTTAAACTTTAAGTTCAAGAAAACTGCAATGGCAGTCCCCGTCCAAATGCCAGTCATAGGCAAAGGAATTGCCACAAATATAAATACGCCGAGTTTTTTTAAGAATTCGCCGTCAGTCTTTTTGTTCTTGTCGGTCTGTTTTTCCAAAGCATCGTCTGCCTTGCTGTTAAAATAATCTTCCACCTTAAATGCAAGGCGTGAAAATATCTTGATTTTTTTGATTAAGTTTAGTATAGGCTTTAATAAGAAATATATAGGGAAAAACACCAAAGTAGAACCTATATAGGCAAATAAAAATGCGTAAAAAAAGTCAAACCCTGCAAGACGTGCAAAAACTATGCCACCTTTAAGTTCAATTAAAGGCACAAGGCTCATAACTATTGTTGCCCATAAATCGTTTCCAACTAATTCAGTAATAAATTCCGTCATATATCACCTAAAAAATTGTGTTTTTCTTTAAAATACAGTATAATATAAATAATAAAAAAAATCAAGTTAAATTTTATCAATAAGTGTGGGTCAAAAAAATGACAACTCAAAAAATGTTATCGGTAATGCGAAAGGGCATTACAAAATATAAAATGATAAAAGACGGCGATAAAATTGCCGTTGGCGTTTCTGGTGGCAAAGACAGCGTGACGCTTCTTAAACTTTTGGCTGAATACAAAAGATTTTCACCCGAAAGATTTGACCTTATTGCCATATCCGTTGACTTAAACTTTAAAGATAACCCAACTGATTTTACACCGATAAAAGAACTTTGCGACAGCCTTTCGGTGCCTTTCTATATTGAAAAGACCGATATAGGTCAAGTGGTTTTTGACGTTAGAAAAGAAACCAACCCTTGCGCACTTTGTTCTAAAATGAGAAAGGGTGCACTTAACAACCTTGCAAAGAGTTTGGGGTGCAATAAAGTGGCAATCGGTCACCACGCAGACGATTTGACCGATACGCTTATGCTTTCACTTTTATATGAAGGCAGGCTTTCAACCTTTGCACCAAAAAGTTATCTTGATAAGATGGATTTAACCCTAATTAGACCTATGATTATGATTAAGGAAATGGATGTTATTTCCTATTCAAAAACCCTTCCAGTTGTTAAAAGTTGTTGCCCAGCAAATAAAATGACAAAGCGTGAATACGTTAAAGATTTAATTAGAAATATCGCTAGCGATATACCTAACGTTAGAGATATGCTCTTCACTGCTCTTATCCACCCAGAAAGATACAACCTTTTCGACAAGTTTGAAAGGGATAGCGATATAATTTTATAATCAGTTTAGCGTTTGCCATTATAAAAGGCTACAAGATTTCTTGTAGCCTTTTTTCTATTGTTTATCTATAGTTGCAAGTAAATTCGTTCCAGTAATTTCTTCAAGTTCTTGCCTATCCTTAACAGTTGTGTCAAGTGCGTTTCTTATCAAAGCGACAGCGAACGCAACAAACACACCGGCAACGATACCTATAATAACAAACTTTTTCAAACTGCTGTTTTCAGTTATAACAAATCTGCTGTTGTCGTGTTCTGTGTTGTCAGTTGGAATTAATTCGATTGTATATGCATCTTGATTACTTTCCACTTGTGAAAAGAATTCGTTTGCCGTATCAAAAACTGCCTTTAACTTTTCAACGGCAACCTTTGCATCTGTATCCGTATATGAAAGTTTTGCAATCAAACTGCCTTGACTATATTCAAAACTGATTGCACCCCTTGAAATTGCCGTGTTGTTGTATTTAACGTACACGTCGTTATTTTCGCCATCTTTATCATTAAAGTATTTTTCGTTTGCCATATCGTTATATTTTTGGCTTGTGAAATTATCTTCAATTTGTGGCAACAAAACGTCAACAGCCAAAGCCCCGTTTGACATATTTGTTCCACCAGAAACTAATTCGGTGCGAAGAATAAAAGAACGTGTCGCTGTGTAAACAGGCTTTGTAAAACATAAACTGTATACAATTAATAACATTGTGATTAAAACGGTTATCATTGCCATTAAAATCCAGTTTCTTTTTAATATTTTTAGTAAAGGAAAGGTTTTTTCTTGATTTTCAATCTTATTTTCCATTTTTAACCTCCTCAACTAAATCTATACAGCCAAGATTTTCAACCCCTGCTATTCTTTCTAATTCAGCCCTGTCTTTAATTGTGTTATCAAAAAGGTTTTTCAAATATACTAAAATTAATGCAAGCACAATGCCTAACGCAAAAGAAATAATCACGATAGACCTTTTTGTGACATCAAGCGTCACTCCGTCAAACCCTAAATTTTCTATATTAACGTCAACGGACGTGCTTGTACCCTTAAAGTATTCGCCACCTTCAAGTTCGTGTTCGTAGGCAAGCACTAAAATGTATGCCTTTTCTAAAGCGTCTTGAGTATTAACGTCAGTATACCCCACTTGGAAAATCCAGTTAGTATCTTCTTGATTTTGTTTTGTCAAGGTGATGATAGAACTCATATAAATAAATCTATCGGCTGACAAAGTGTCTTTTGCAACGTAATTATCATAAATTTCGTTTGGCACCGTTTTGATTTCTTTAAAGTCATTATAAAATTCTTGCACAGTTTTGCCAGTTTTCTTGTATCCATCAACCCACTTAATATAATATGCGTTTGCCCTATCAACCACAACGCCTTCATCAGCAAAGTCAACTATCGTGTTGATATATTGCATATTTTCGCCGATGGCAGAACTAGTATTCCCCTCAACCGAAAACCTTACTCTTATGTTGGCGGTATATTTTGGGTTTCTAATATATGAATATCCCAAACCACATCCCGTAGCGATTATAACAACGACAAGCATCAACCATACGTTTCTTCTTAAAACGTATAACACTTGACGAATAAATCCGCCGTTATTTTTCTCCATTTTGTTTTCTTCCATAATAACTCCCAAACGTATTTATGAAATTTTCTAAAAATATCTTTCTTGCAACTTCTATTTTAACACATTATGTTAAAAAAACAAGGTTTTTTATTTGTTTTTTTATTTTTTTGTCTTTAATTATGCTGATTTTACCACTTCTTTTATCTTTTTATCTTTAATTTGAATATTTCTATCGCAAATATTTATCGCAGCCTTTTTGTGCGAAACTATTATTATAGTGGTATCTTTAAGTGCCTTTAGGTTATTGAGCACTGTTTTTTCAGTCTGTTCATCAAGTGCACTTGTCGCTTCGTCAAGAAGAATAATAGGCGCATTTGTAAGTATTGCACGGGCAATCGCAATTCTTTGTATTTGACCTTCGGATAAGCCTATGCCGTTTTCTCCAACCACAGTGTCAAGCCCTTGTGGAAGGTCATGAATAAACTCATTAACTTGGCTTACTTCAAGTGCAAAGTCGATTTGACTTTGGCTTGCAGTGTTGTTTATAAAAGTGATGTTATCTTTAAGTGAACCACTAAACAACATATTGCCTTGTGGCACGTATGAAAACATTGCACGTGTGCTGTTGTCAAGGTCAACTTGCTTATCTTCTAAGTCAAGATAAACCCTTCCGTCATCTAACGGATAAACGCCAAGTAAAAGTTTAATAAAGGTGCTTTTTCCCACCCCTGATGGACCAGAAACAGCAACGAATTCGCCCTTGTTTATGTAGGTTGAACCACCGTTTAATACCTTATCTCTATCATAAGTGAACACTGCGTTTTCGATTGAAATGCCCTTTAACTTATCGTAAACTTCTTTTCTATCTATTTGATTATGCTTTGGTTCATCTTCTATCTGTTCAATTTCCATTATGCGTTCTGCAGATGCCAACATTGAATAATATTTTGGCATAATGTTTGAAAGTGATGCAAAAGGCACTTGAACGTTGTTTACAAGTTGCAAAATTGCAGATAGTGCACCATATGAAATTATTCCGTCAAGAAGCCTTACCCCACCGTAAATAAGTGCAAACAAATAACCTGCACTGAAAATAAAGTTATAAGTGGCGTGACCTAAAACCGAATAGTTGCGCCTTTTCATTCTTATATCGTAATTTTGTTTTTGTTGTTCAGCAGATTGTCTTTCAATTCTGTCGTTTACTGAAAAAACCTTAACAGCCAAAATGTTTTCTATGCATTCTTGCATAAAGGAACGAACTTTTCCTTCTGTTTCTTGCGTCTTTTTGTGGAAACTTTTTAGTTTGTTGCGAAGCAAAGTTATAACCAAAAATACAGACATACCAGCAACAGTAAAGGCAACGGCAAAAATCCAGTCTAGCATAATGAGTGCAACCACGGCGCAAATAAGCCTTGCAAATGCAGAAACCACCGTTGGCAAAATGGTTGCAACGCCATCGCTTACGATAACAACGTCGCTAGTTAGCCTTGTTAAAAGTTCGCCACTGTGATAGTTTGATATTTTGTCTTGCTTTTTATTTAAAATTGACTTAAACAAAGCCGTTTTATACTGCATTTCAAGTTTTGCTTGAATATGTTCTGCAAGACAGTTTGTAAATATTCTAAACACAAACTGCAACAAAACTATGCCGATTATTGCAATGGCAAAGGAAATTAGCCTTTGCATGTTGGAAGAAACTGCGCTATCCACAATTTCTTTGATAATAAATGCAAAGACAATGGAAAGTGCTGAAAAAAGTGCGTTGGCAACAAGAAGGACAACTATTTTTGCGTTTTCCTTCTTTGTGTTTTGCATTATCCATTTTAAAGCGCTTTTTTGTTTCATCTTTTTCTCTCTTTGGCTAATTGTTTTGTTAAATTGTATTATATCACATTTTTAATAGTTTTTCTATATATTTTTAACTTTTTTGCGTTTTTCCATATAAATTTCTTTATTTTTATCAAAATTATTTTTTTATGTTGCAAATTATATTTGTTTTATGATATAATTTACCTATGTTGACTATCAGAGAAAAATTTAACAATTTAATAATTCTTGCAAGAGAAAAAACTGAAAAGTACGTTTATTCTTATTTTACGCCACTATTAACGGCACTTATCGCCCTTTTATTTTGGATTGCAGATTTGCAACTTGTTGGGCTTGCAATAGTTGTTGTTATGGCTAGTTTTGTGTTTATCGTTTACGATGATTTCTTGCCTATCGTACCTTTTATGCTTATGATTCCAATGTGCTTTAGAAATCCAACCGAACTTCCTTCAACACTTGCTCCTGCCATTATCATTTTTTCCGTTTTAATTTTGGCAATTATTTTTCACCTTTTAAGATATTCAATCAAGTTGACTTTCAACAAATATTTTTATATGCTTTTAGGCATTGTGGCAATTTTTGTTTTCGGTGGCTATTCTACTGGCGAATTCAACAATTATTTTAAGGCTATCGACTTGTTTGTTATCGCCACAATCGTTCCTATTGCTATTCACGTTTTCTTTTATAACAAAATTAAGCTTACCGATAAAGTTGATTATAGAAAATATTTTTGTTTTTGCTTTATCATAGCCGTTTCACTTGCTTGTGCACAAATGTTATATACTCTTTATTATCAAAAGTTTATCGGCAAGTGGGCTTATGGCAGTGTCCCAGGTGGATTTTGTTGGGCAAACTCAAACCACATTGCAAATATGGTTTTACTTGCCGTGCCACTTTGTTGCTATATGATGGTTTCAGCATCAACTTTATGGGGCTGGTTTGTTGAACTAGTTTTTCTATACCTTTCAATAATGCTTTCTGGCAGTGACGGAAGCCTTGCAACATTGCTTGTTTTTACCCCATTTTTAATGTACTCACTATATAAAAATTCATATAGAAAAAATCGCAAACTATTACTCAACTTTTATTTCGCTTTAATCGCTTTCGGCACGTTGGCTGTTTCATATCTTTGCTTGTTTAGGTTTGATAATTTCTTTGCGTACGTTCTTGACTCATCTTCAGGCAACGGCAGAATTTATCTATACAGAAAGGCTTTAGAAAACTTTAACAAACAACCTATCTTCGGCGTAGGCTGGGGTAATGGCCGTGCTAGTTTAGATGCCATTGCACAACTACACGAGTCCAACGGCTTTTTCCACTCAACGCTTATGCACGTTTTAGCGTGTGCTGGTGTCGTGGGCGTTGCCGTTTACTTTATGTATTACGTTGTAAGGATTAAATGCCTTGCAAAAGGAAATACTATTTTAGGACATTTTTCTTTGTTTGCGTTGTTTATGTTTGGTGCTTACGGTACGATTGAAAACAGCGAATTCAATATCGTTTTAATGTTTATGGCAATCATAATCACTTTTGTAAATCTTGCAAATGAAAAAGGTAGCGACGATAAGCCACTACCCCTTTATATAGCAATTCCTAAGTTTTAATTTCTAATGTTCGTCTTGTCAATTTTATAAGTAGGAACAAGTTGATGAACAAGTTCTTTCATTTCGTGTGTTTCAACGTTTGCTTCCTTTAATAAAACTTGCAATTTATCAAACAAGTTTTCTTCGATTTCCAAAGGCTTGCCTATGGAAATCATTTTATTTTCAGTCTCTTGTAAGCCTTCTTCTTCCATCAAACGTTCTTCATAAAGTTTTTCACCCGGTCTTAAACCTATAACTTTAATATCGATATCCACGTTTGGTTCTAAGCCAGAAAGCCTTATCAAGTTTTCAGCAAGGTCATAAATTCTAACTGGTTCACCCATATTAAGAACGAATATTTCGCCACCCTTTGCATAAGCGCCCGCTTGTAAAACCAAACTTACCGCTTCAGGAATAGTCATAAAATATCTTACTATATCTTTATGGGTCACGGTCACAGGACCGCCTTCTTTAATTTGCTTTTTAAATAGTGGGATAACCGAACCATTTGAGCCAAGCACGTTTCCAAAACGAACGGCAACGTATTCAGTTTCGGTATATTTCTTGCCGATAGATTGAATAATCATTTCGCAAATACGCTTCGTTGCACCCATAATGTTGGTTGGGTTAACAGCCTTGTCCGTACTGATTAGAACAAATTTTTGCGCACCATTTTTGCCTGCACATTCAGCAACGTTAAGAGTTCCACCAACGTTGTTTTTAACGGCTTCGTTAGGGCTTGTTTCCATAAGTGGCACGTGTTTGTGTGCAGCAGCGTGGAAAACGATTTCCGGCTTATATTCTTCAAAAATAGTTTCAATCTTCTTTCTATCTCTAACGCTTGCAATCAAGGTCAACAAGTTCAAGTTTGGAAGTTTTCTTAAAAGTTCTTGTTGGATATCGTAAGCGTTATTTTCATATATATCGATAATAATCAAAAGTTTTGGGTTATGTTCTGCAATTTGACGACAAAGTTCACTTCCTATTGAACCACCGCCCCCAGTGACAACAACTGTTTTTTGTTCGATATACCCTAAAATATCATCAAGGTTAACCCTAACTTGTTCTCTGCCCAAAAGGTCGTCAATACCAACTTCTTTTAAGTTAGACATACCCACTTTAGAATTGTCGTAAAGCATACTGCTAACCGTTTTGATTTTACAACCTGTCTTTTGACAGTCTAAAATAATTCTACTAACAACCTTTCTGTCTGCCGATGGCATTGCAATGATGATTTCTTGAATATTGTATTTATAAGCATAGTAAACAATTTCAGACGTATCGCCAACGACCTTAATACCATTAACGTATCTCTTGATTTTATTTTCATCATCATCGATAGCGCAAATAGGTTCCATATTAGAGTTAACGGTTGTGCGCATTTCACGAATAAGCGCTGAACCAGTGCTTCCTGCACCGACAATCATAACTCTAACGTATCCGTTGGCATCTGCACGCTTATCCAAATATTTCTTTACCGAAGTTTTAAGTCTTGGCATAAACCTTGTCAAGAACATTAAAATGTATGTAAATATAGTTGCGATTATCGCCCATTCAATGCCCACAGGTTCAGAAATTACTGCGATGAAGAGATTGTAGAACAACATTAAGATTGCAGCACAACCTATTCTAATTGCTTCCCAAAATCCTGCATACGCCCAAATACCAGTGTATAATCCAAACACCAAATTTAATAAGCAGGTCATACCCACGCCTATAATTAAAAACCAACGTGAATCTTCCCAACACCACAGCATATCGTAATTCAACACTCTCATTATCAAAAATGAAGATAATGCTGTTATTACAATATCGCCTATTATAAGCAAAATCGTCTTTAAATATTTGTTCATTTTTCCACCCACTAAATTAACCTATTAATTTCTTCAGTTAACGTTTGTTTTTTCAATCCGTTTTCTTCAAGTTGCTTTTGCACGCAACCGTGTCTAACGAATTTGTCTTCTATGCCTATACACTTAATTTTTGTGTTTAAACCCTTATCCAAATAAAAACTTCCAACCAAACTTCCAAACCCACCGATTTTACTGTTTTCTTCAAGTATAATCACAGGCTTATCGCTGATACTCAAAAGTGTTTTTTCGCAAAGTGGTTTTACCGTTCTTGCTGAAATAACGCCAACCCCGTCTATATCCTTTGCCACTTCTAATGCAAGTTCAAGCGTTCTTGGCCCAACAGCAAGGATATTTGCCTTAACTCCGTCTTTTTCTATTCTCCATAATTCTTCTTTGAAAGCAACTTCTTCTTTTACTTCGGTTGCGTTTTTAGGATATCTTATAGCAACAGGGCAATTTAACGAAAGTGCATAATCAAGTGCATCTTGCAATTCAAATATAGAATTTGGCGCTATAATTTTTAAGTTTGGAATATGCGATAAAAAACTTAAGTCAAACGCACCCTGATGCGTTTTTCCATCTTGACCGACCATACCAGCCCTGTCCAAACAAAAGATAACTGGCAAGTTTTGTAAGCACACGTCGTGAACTATTTGGTCGTATGCACGTTGCAAAAAGGTCGAATAGACTGCAACTATCGGCTTTAATCCACCCAGTGCCATTCCCGATGCCAAAGTCACGGCATACTCTTCTGCAATACCCACGTCAATAAAATTGTTTGGATTTTTTTCTTCAACGGTTTTTAAGCCAGTGCCATCTCTCATTCCGGCAGTTATGGCAATTATGTTTTTATCTTTTTCTATTAAGTCGTTAACCTTGTTGCCAAAGGCAATAGAGAACGAACCGTTTTCACTTTTAAAAGCACTGCCCACGCCGTGATATAAATCGGCTTGTTCTTCGGCTTGCTTATAACCTTTGCCCTTTTTAGTTTTAACGTGCAAAAGCACAGCCTTATCTTTTGCAACCACCTTTACTCTTTCTAAAATTGCAGAAAGTTCTTTTACGTTATTTCCGTCAACCACGCCGACGTACTTAAACCCAAAGTTTTCAAAGTAATTGTTTTTGTTGATAGTTCTTTTTATAAACTCCTTAAACCTTGCCAAACCCCTTGTAATAAAAGAAGTTCCAAAAATTTTAAGGAAAGCCTTTTTACTGCTTAAATATCCACGCTTTGTTGAACTTTTTGACAAGTGATTGTATAAGCCGTTTTTATTTTTTGAAATGGACATTCCGTTATCATTTAAGATAACGATAAAGTTCTTTGGCTTATTAGTTGAAGAAAACAAGGCTTCAAGGTTTAAGCCGTTGGAGAAAGACCCGTCGCCAACAACCGATATAACCGTGTAATCTTCACCCTTTTTATCACGAGCCATACAATATCCAAGCCCTGCCGAAATTGAAGTGCCAGCATGCCCAGTGGTCATCGCATCGTATTCACTTTCAGTTATGTCTGGAAAACCCGAAATACCACCGTCTAATCTAATCGTATCAAATTGATTTTTTCTATCAGACAAAATCTTGTGCGCATAGCATTGATGCCCCACGTCAAAAATCAACTTATCTTTTTTGAAATCAAAAAATTTGTAAAGTGCAACTGTTGTTTCAACTATACCTAGGTTTGAAGATAGGTGTCCACCATTGTTATTAACGGTTTTTATAATCTTATCCCTAACTTCATCAACAAGGATATCCAACTCTTTATTATTCAGTTTTTGTATGTCTAAAGAATTTTCTATTTGCTCTAATATCCCCATTTTTGCTCCAACTGAAAGTTGCCTTTTTTCAAATTGAGATTAGACAACCCCACACTACATCACAATAAATTATATATTAATTATATATAAAAGTCAATGCTAAATAAAAAAAACCTACTGTCACAACCTACTTTTATATAAAATATGTGCGATAAACATATAAAAAATTAACTAATGTATCAAAAACGACAAAATTTTTGCAAATTAAACTTGACATAATTTTAAAAGATAAGGTAAACTATAAAAAAACTTAAAAGGTGAAATATGATAAGCCAAAAGACCTTAAACGAATATGCAAAACTCATTATAAAAATCGGCATAAACTTGCAAAATGGACAAGGGCTTGAAATTTCTTGCCCTGTTGAGAAAAAAGACTTTGCACTTGCCTTAACAAAAGCAGGCTATCTTGCTGGCGCAAGCATTGTTAGAGTGCGTTGGAACGATGAAGATATTGAAAAACTCACCTATACTTACGCCAAAACCGAAGAATTGACAAAAATACCTAAGTGGCTTGTGGACAGCAGAAACGAACTTGTTGAAAAAAACTTTTGCTATGTTGCCGTATCTGCCGATGACCCAGAAGCCTTTAAGGATATTCCGTCTGAAAAACTTTTTGCAGTGGCAAAAGCAAGAAGTCTTGCATTGAAAAAATATTCGGATAGCGTTATGGCAAATGCGATTAGGTGGTGCGTGGTTTCCGTTCCTACTAAAGAGTGGGCGAAAAAGGTTTTCCCAACTTCAACCGACCCAGAGCAAGAACTTTCTAAACAAATTGAAAAGGCTATGCGCTTAAACACCAAATCACCTATTGATGCTTGGAAAGAACATATTGAAAAGTTGAATAGGCGTGCAGAATTCTTGAACGAACAAAGGTTTTCTTATCTATTATTTAAAAACTCAAAAGGCACAGACTTGAAAGTTGGCTTAAGTCAAAACCACGTGTGGTTGTGCGCTGAAGAAAAGGCGAAAGACGGAATAAAGTTCGTTGCAAATATGCCGACTGAAGAAATTTTCACTGCCCCACATAAAGACAGGGTTGACGGTGTTCTTAAAAGTGCAATGCCACTTTGCTTAAACGGACAAATTATAGACAACTTTACCATTGAATTTAAGAAAGGAAAAATCGTAAGTTTTAGTGCAGAAAAAGGCTATGATGCTTTAAAACAGTTGATTGAAACGGACAACGGCACAAAAAGGCTTGGCGAAGTTGCTCTTATAGGCAAAAACTCCCCTATCGCAAAGAGCAAAGTGCTTTTTTATAACACCTTGTTTGATGAAAACGCAAGTTGCCATTTGGCAATAGGAAAGGCATACCCAACAACCATATCAGGTGGCGATAAATTAAGCGTTTCCGAACTCAAAAAGTTGGGCGCAAACGATTCAACCGAACACGAAGATTTTATGATAGGAACACCAGACCTATCGGTTATAGGCGTAAAAGAAAACGGACAAAGAGTACAAATCTTTGCCGACGGAGAGTGGGTAATTTAATTGATAGAAACAAAAAACTCGGCAAATTTGCCGAGTTTTTATTTTTTAGTTTTATTTATGTACTTAAGCGATATTTTCTTGCGCCATAAGTTCTCTTTCAATTCTCTTCTTTTCCTTATTTGCGCTTGTAATTACAAACTGCATAATAACAACCGTTATAAACATCAAGATAGAGCCAGCGTAAAAGGCAGGAACGTAAGAGACAAACGCATCGAAGACAAATCCCATTAGTGGCGAGCCTAAAGCATAGCCAGCCGTGTTAACCGAAACGCAAATACCAAGCATTTTTGCATACTCTTTTCTGCCGAACAAATCCCCAGCATAGATTGGGAGCATTATGGTTTCAAGTGGCAAAGCAATGTCTGCCAAAACCAAATATATGAAACACAAAATAATACCAATCGTGCTAGGACCGATAAACGCCATCAAACCCATTGCGAAAAATGCGCAAATATAATTTATGGTCATCGTAAATCTTAAGCCTTTTTTATCATACATATATCCCGTTAAGAATTTTGTGCAAGTTAAAATAATCATGCTTATCGTCGTAGTAAGTTGCCTTAAGTCTGGGGCAATTCCAACTTCTTCCATTTGGGCATTAAAAACACCCGTGATACCTTGGATAACAACGCCCGTAAGGAAAATGCAAATCATAGCCAAATAAAAGTAAGTTTTCTTAAAAGCCGTTTTAGATGAGATACCCACCCAATTATCGCCCTTTTGCTTTTTGGCAGGGGTTTCATCAACTTCTAATTTTTTGTCTTTGATAAAAATTACCGCAAGGACACCGACAACGGCAACGGTTATAGCAATGATAAAAAACGCCGTTTTATATCCCGTTACGCTACTTTCCATAATAGGCATAAAAATATTAGTTGCAAGCGCTCCACCAAGACCATTGGTGGCAAGGATAAAGCCCATAACCGTTCCACGATTTTTCTTAACCCACTTGTTGATAATATAACCTATCATAGTGGTTGTGGTCCACGCAAGCCCTAAGCCCAAAAGTGCACCGGCAATATAGAATTGCCATAGCGACGTTGAAGTGCCGTATAACACCATAGAGCCAACCAAGGAAATAAAGCCGAGCCCCATAAGGAGTTTAACGCCAAGTTTAATTACAAGTGCGCCAAAGAAAATATTGACAACAGCCGTTGTGACGTACCTAAACGTATCGCTAATACCAAAAGGACCACGTTCCAAGCCTGTACCTGCCAAAATTTTTGGCAAGAAAATACCCTTTGTTGAACTACAAAAGCCAAGCCCCAAACAAATTACAAGCGCACAAACGCCGATAACCACCCATTTATAATCAAAGCCCTTTGATTTTTTAGTTGTTAACTCTTGATTATCCATAGTTTACTCCTTTTTTCAAATATATTTTAGCACTAAAAACATTATATAGCAAACAATTAATCCACAAAAAAGCATTTTATTTAAAATTATTTTATCACTTGATTTTATTGTAAAAATTTGGTACAATTTACAAGTAAAAGGTGGTTTTATGTATAATTTTTTTGTTAAAAAAGAAAACTTTTTGGGCGATAAGGTTAAAATAGACGGGGCTGATTTTAACCATATTAAAAACGTGCTCCGTATGAAACAAGCCGAACAATTTTTGGTTAGTTTTGACGGAAAATCAAGTCTTTGTGAACTTGATTGTTTTGATGATGACTGTGCCATTGCAAAAGTTATCGACAAAGATTTTAACGATACTTCGCTCCCTATTGAAATTTACCTTTTTCAAGGGCTACCTAAAAGCGACAAACTTGAACTTGTTATTCAAAAGGCAGTTGAACTGGGCGTTCATCAAATTATACCAGTGCAAATGGAAAGGTGCATTGCAAAAATTGAAAACAATAAAGTAAAACAAAAGACCGAAAGGTTTAATTCTATTGCCGAAAGTTCTGCAAAACAAAGCAAGCGCACCATTATCCCAACCGTAAGTGAACCACTTTCGTTTAAGAACGCACTTGAAATGGCAAAGGGGCTTGACCTTTTGCTTATCCCTTATGAAAACGAACAAGGTATTCTATCAACTAAAAACGCACTTTCAAAAATAAAAAGTGGCGATAAAGTGGGCATATTAATCGGGCCAGAAGGTGGGTTTTCGCAAAATGAAATCGACCTTGCAAGAGAAGTGGGTTTATCAATTTCTTTAGGCAAGCGCATTTTAAGGACTGAAACGGCATCAATAACTGCACTTTCAATGCTTATGCTTTATGCCGAAATAAATTTAGAATAATTTTATATATGAAAAAAAGCGAACTTTTCAGTTCGCTTTTATTTTTAATTTAAGTATTTTGTAAAATCGGCTTTAACCTTTTCAAAAAGTTCGTTTGCACTATCCATATCTTTGCTCTTTAACGAATAATAAACTTTAAGTTTTGGTTCTGTACCGCTTGGGCGAATACAAATAAAACTTCCGCCTTCAAGTTCGTAATAAACAGCGTTGGTCTTGGCTGTGTCAACGTCTTTAACCGTGCCGTCAGCAAGTTTTGAAATCGCCTTACTGTAATCTCTTGTCGCAACAACCTTTAAGCCACCAACTTCTTCAATTTGAATTTCTTTCATTTTATCAACGACGGCGTTCATCTCTTTCATTGCGTTAAGCCCACTGTAAGCCGTGCTAACGTTTGTATCGAAAACAAAGCCGTATCTATCGTAAATTTCCATTAACCTTTGATAAATGCTCTTGTTGTGATAGGTGTAATAACACACCATTTCTGCAAACAACATGCTTGCAACAACGGCGTCCTTATCCCTACAGTGTGTGCCACGCAAGTATCCACAACTTTCTTCAAAACCAAAGATAAATTCCCTTTTGCCAGTGTCGTCAAACAACTTAATTTTTTCGCCGATAAACTTAAACCCAACAGGTGTTTCCATAATTTCAACACCATAGTCTTTTGCAATCAAACTTGCAAGCGACGTGGTGACAAAACTCTTAACAACAAAGCCCTTTTGACCAAGTTTGCCGTCTAACTTAAGTTTGCTTAAAATATAATCTAAAAGCAATGCGCCCGTTTGATTTCCCGAAAGGGCAAAAAATTCGCCCTTGTCATCTCTAATGGCAACGCCAAGCCTATCACAGTCTGGGTCAGTGCCGAACACAACGTCTGCATTTTTAAAGTCTGCCATCTTTATGCCAAGAGTTAGCGTTTCTTTTATTTCTGGGTTTGGCACTTCAACTGTGCTAAATTCACAGTCCTTAACCGTTTGTTCTGGAACAAGGCTTGCAAAAATGCCAAGTTTTTTAAGTATTGTGGTGACTGGGATATATCCACTGCCGTGCACAGGTGTGTAAACCAACTTTATGGTTTTGCCAACCTTTTTAACTTCCTTTTTTGAAAGGCACAATTTTTTGATTGTTCTATAATATTTTTTATCAACAGATTTTTTAACTGCTTTAATAAGATGTGCTTTTTCTTGGTCGCACAAAATTTTGTCGCTTAACGGGTCGCCGATTTGGTCGATAAACTTAACCACTTCAGCCGTTGCTTCTGGGGACATTTGCGCCCCGTCTTCGCCATAAACTTTATAGCCGTTATATTCTTTTGGATTGTGGCTTGCCGTTATCATAATACCAGCAATGGTCTTTAATTCTTTTACTGCATATGAAAGCATAGGCACTGGGTGAACGTCGCTAAACAAATAAGCGTTTATTCCGTTTGAAACTAACACCAAAGCAGATGCATATGCAAATTCATACGAAAACTTCCTTGTGTCATAAGAAATAACCACGCCACGCTTTTTTGCACTTTCGCCAAGCGTTTTTATATATTCTGCTAAACCTTGCGTTGCCCTTTTAACCGTATATTCGTTTATCATATTAGTTCCAAGACCGATAATGCCACGCATACCAGCCGTGCCAAACTCAAGGTCTTTGCCAAAACGATATTCGATTTCCTTTTCTTCGTTTGCAATTGCTTTAAGTTCAGCAATATCCTTTTCAGTTAAAAGGTTGCTGTTTAGCCAACTTTCATAAATAGTTTTATACATATTTTCTCCCAAAATCAGTTTTTACCGTTTAAACGATTATAATACATTAACTAATATTATAATTATACTAATAAAAAAAAGATATGTCAAAGAATTTTCTTTTTTATTCAAGTTTAATTGATTTTTGGGCTCAGAAAATTATTTTAATAAATTTTAAAAATCTTTTGTAAACAGTTGACATTAAAATAACATTTTGATATAATTCATAGGCATTGTTTATAGCAACTGGGTGCGGGTGTAGTTCAATGGTAGAATTCCAGCCTTCCAAGCTGGCTGCGTGGGTCCGATTCCCATCACCCGCTCCAAACAATACATTTGACACATATTTTGGGGACAAACAAGGTATGCACCTGTAGCTCAGCAGGATAGAGCATCGGCCTTCTAAGCCGAGGGTCAGGGGTTCGAATCCCTTCAGGCGCACCAGAAATGGCGGGCGTAGCTCAGTTGGTTAGAGCGCAAGATTGTGGTCCTTGAGGTCGTGGGTTCGATTCCCATCGCCCGCCCCATTGAGTAGGGGTGTCGCCAAGCGGTAAGGCACTGGATTTTGATTCCAGCATTCGTAGGTTCAAATCCTGCCACCCCTGCCAAATTGATTCATTAGCTCTGTCGGTAGAGCACGTGACTTTTAATCACGGTGTCCGGGGTTCGAATCCCCGATGGATCACCATATATCACTTGAAAAAGTGATATATATCTGCCATTAGCTCAGTTGGTAGAGCACCTGACTCTTAATCAGGGTGTCCGGGGTTCGAGTCCCCGATGGCGGACCACGTCAGAACAAGACTAACAAGTCTTGTTTTGTTTTTTTAAACAAAACATTGACCGAAAGTCTGTTCTTCCTTATCGCAAAAAGTTCTTCGATACTTTTTGCGAGTTTTTTATTTTTTCTTTTTTGCCGAGGGGCGAGAATATGGAGAAAATTGCGTTAGCAATTTGGCTTTATAACTAAAACTTACATTTAAATCAAAAAGGATAGCATTTTTTGCTATCCTTTTTTATCCTTTAATTATTTTAGTTTAGCCAATTTCAGGTTCTTTCCAAACAATTTTTGGGTCATTTTGTTCTATCGGTTGGTTGTTGAGAGTGTTTCCTGTAAACACAATAACTGTTGTATCTTCGGTTGAACTTACCTTAAGAACTTCGCCATTAGAGTTTATATACATGAAATTATTATCCTTAACTGTTATATTACCCTTTATGTTGGTAATTCTTATCGCTCTACTATATGTTTCGGTAATGGTATTTCCTTCAATAACAATATCACCCCAAACACCACCATTACTTCTTTGATTTATTTGAATTGCATTGTATTCACAACTTGAAATATTATTATTTTTAATAGTTGCGCCGTCAATATCAAAGAGATTGATTTTAGTTTTTTCATTTACGCCGGCATATCTTTCAAACGTGCAACCTTCAATAGTGGTGTTGCTAATTGTATTTCTTTGGTTTAATGGTCTAACCATATTTTCATCAGTACCATACCAAGAATTTGCTCTAATATTTATACCTGCACCATCAGTGAACACGCAGTCACGAATAGTAAGTTTATCCATAGAACAATTATAAACTTGCAAGTCCTTTGTAAACTCAATACCCGTAATAGTGACATTAGATGGCATTATATCCGTCTGTGCGTCAGCCGCATTTTCCCCAGATTGACCTTTGCCACTATTTATCGTAAGCCCACTCATAAGCACGCTTTCTCTTCCGATAATAGTTAAACCTTCATCTAAATAATCTAACCCTATTTCAAGGTGCGAATAGGTCCAGCCACTATTCATAACAACAAGCCTATTCTTTACGCCTGTGCTGATAAGTTCATCTCTTAAACTTGCAGTATCCATTACAGATACGTAATCAGTGAATTCAGCAGTTTGAGTTTGTCCACAAATGCATTTCTTTGTTTGATAAATTACAAAAGTATCATTGTCTACGTCTTCATCCATTGCGTAAGAAATGTGTTCGGTATAAGAACAAATATGTCCAACGTATTGAAATTTAGCAGTTAAAGAAATTTCTTCTTTAACAGAAAATTGATAAGGGTTATCGCTTGATTTTAACTGGTCTTCAACATACCAACCCACAAAAGCATATTCATCTTCAGGTGTTGCAGTCAAAGTGATAGTTGTGCCACTTTTAACTTCTTCCCCACTAACGCAAGAACCACTAACACTACCGAATAAAACGTTTTCGGTTGCATAAGTGACTTTATAGTTTTTTGTTTCTTCAGGCTTTTTGCAAGCGACCATTGTTAAAGACAACAATGCAATCACAAACATAACAGATGCAATCAAAAATGCCCCGAATTTCCTTTTGCTGTTTTTCTTTTTTATTCTCCAAGTTTTTTAGATAAAATTTTAATAATTATAACTTAATCACGGCGTTTTTGTCAATACCAAAAAAATATTTAACCTTAATTTTTTGAAATATGGTTGCAATTTTTATGCCAAACAATATATAATAATTATATGAACAAGATATTTAACAAAAACGATTACGCAATTTCAAACAAAAAATATAAAGTTATTATAGACACCGACCCAGGTGTTGATGATGCAGCCTGTCTTGCCTATGCTTTTTTTGATGAAAACATTGAAATCAAACTTTTAACTTCGGTTGTTGGCAACACTTCGCTTGATAAAACCACAAGAAATCTTTTGCATCTTATGGATAAGTTTGGCGTTAACGTGCCAGTTGCAAAAGGTGCGCCTAAAGCAATGACTAGAGAAAGCATCAATGCAGAGTTTATTCATCAAGAAGAAGGTTTAGGTGGATATATTCCAGACAACGACCACGCCGTTCAACTTTTGGATATTGACGCCATTGATGCAATGTATCAAGTGTTAAAGGACGGCAACGGCGATATTATTCCTATCATTTTAGGGCCACAAACGAATATCGGTCATCTCTTGCAAAAATATCCAGACATCAAAAGCAAAATCCCACAAATAATCTTTATGGGTGGTTCGCCTTTTGGCAATCCAAACTATCCAGACCATATTTCATTTAACATTTCATCTGACCCAGAAGCATTTAACATTGTGCTTGAAAGCAAAATTCCACTAGTTATGATACCTTCGGACGTGGGAAGAAGAAAGGCACACTTGTCTGAAGACTTTGTCAACTCTTTGGGTGAAATTAATCAGGCTGGAAAAATGCTTGCAAAAATGTATTCAAAATACTGGGAACCAAACTATCCTGATAAGAGAGTTGCCACAAACGACTCTTTGGCACTCTTTGCATTAGTTTATCCAAAGATGTTTAAGTTTGAAAAGGTTAGCGTGACCGTTGACCTTGAGCATACCCCTGGAAAAACTTTTGTCGATTTTGACGGAAAAGGAAACACTTTAATAATGACCGACGTCGATAGAGATGCATTCTTAAATTTGTTAGTTTCAGACCTTAAAAACATTAAAGTTGCAAAAAACTAAAAACATATTAAAATCCTTGCTAAAATTAAGCGAGGATTTTTTAATTTTAATAACCTTAAAAACAATATTGCTATTGACAAGCAATTTTGCTCGTGTTATAATTATATAAATCATAGGTTTTCATTACCTGTTTTGATTATTAAATTAATTCTTTTAGGAGAACGAAAATGGCGCTAATTAACTTAAACCCTAAATACTACACAGAAGACGAAATTGAAATAATTACACCTGATGACGGCTATCATTATTTCTTTGCTTATTATGACTTGAGAGCAACTGACAGCAAAGGGCAAAACCACCTTTGTCATAGAGTTAGTTTTATGGATAGAGATAACGTTGCAGAAGATGAAGTTGAACTTGGCATTTTGAAAGACAAAAAGTTTATTCCTTTTGCAAAGACAACTGCTTGGAACTTCCAACAAGGTGCTCTTTTACAATATTCAAGAGATAACGACGATATCGTTTATTATAACGTTAGAACTAAAGACGATTTTGCAACGGCTATACATAACCTTAAAACCGGTGAAGTTAGATACACCGACAAGGCGGTGGCTACTATTTCTCCAGACGGTAAGTATGGTTTGGCTGTAAATTTTAGCAGAATTTTTGATTATCGTGCAGGCTACGGCTACCCAGGTGTTAAAGATAAGTTCTTTGACGTTGGCCATCCAAAAGACGATGGTATTTTCTTGACCGATATGGCAACTGGTAAATCAAAACTTTTGGTTAGTTATGAAGAAATGTTAAAAATTAGTGGCTATGAACCTGAAGATAAAATTTTGGTTAACCACATTACCTTTAGCCCTAATTCAGACAGATACAACATTCTTCTTCGCCGTTTCCCAAGACCAGGCATTTGGCCTTGGACGACAACACTTGCTGTTGGCGACTTAAACGGCAACATTAAGTCTTTACTTCAAGACAAATACTGCTCACACTACTGGTGGGTTAACAACGATGAAATCATCGCACACGCAGACCCTATCGGCAAACCTGGTTCATATAGCCACGCTGGTGTAATTTCATTTTTCTGGGACGGAACTATTAAAGAACATCAACCTATCGGCGTTGATTTAGGGCCAGAAAACGTTTCACTTCAAAAGAAGGATATTCACTGCTCTGTTGCACCTGATGGAAAATACATTATGGGCGACGGATATCCAAGAGAATTCCCAGATTACCGTCCTATCTTTGCAATGAACCCAACAACTGGCGAATGCAGAAAGTTGATGGACGTTTATTCTGAACCTTTGGAAAACGACGATAGCGATATTAGATGCGACCTTCATATGAGATTTACAAGGGATAATAAGTATATTACTTTTGACACCATTCATAACGGGAAACGTCAAATCGCAAGATTCCCTTATAAAGATTATAAATTCTAATAAAAATTAAAACTGAAAAGCACAACCCCAACGAGTTGTGCTTTTTTAATTTTTGTGGTAAAATGTTTTTGTAAGGAGAATTTATGCTAAAGAGATTTTTATCGTATTATAAACCACACAAATTGATGTTTGCACTTGATATGCTTGCATCACTTTTAGTGTCGCTTTTAGGCATGTTATATCCTGTTATAACAAGATATATGCTAAACGATTTTATTCCAAATAAGAACGTTCAACTTATTATTACTTTCGGCATCGTTTTGTTTGCAATTTACCTTATAAGATTGTTGCTCAACTATTTTATTCAATATTTTGGGCACATTATAGGCGTAAAAATGCAGGCACAAATGCGAAGCGATATGTTTAAGCACCTTCAAAAATTGCCTTATAAATTTTACGACAATAACGAAACGGGCAAACTTATGTCACGTATGACAAACGACTTAAACGACGTAAGCGAACTTGCACATCACGGTCCTGAAACACTTATAATTTCAAGCATTTCGTTTATCACAGCATTTATTTATCTTCTTACAATAAACGTGACCTTAACCTTGATTATCTTTTTGTGCGTGCCATTTTTGCTTATAATTTCTTTTTCCGTTCGCAAAAAAATGCGTGACGCCTTTATGGAAAGCAGAAAATCGGTTGCTCAAATCAACGCATCTTTAGAAGGCAGTATTTCTGGCATAAGAGTGACAAAGGCTTACACCAACTCTGCCACTGAAATAGAAAAGTTTGAAAAGGGCAATGAAAGTTTTGTTCAGTCAAGAAAAAAGGCTTATCATTATATGGGAATTTTTCACTCAATTTCGACCTTTGTCACAGAAGTTTTTAACGTTGTCGTTTTGATTGCAGGTGGTTTATTCTTATATGCAGGAAAAATCGAACTGGCTGACTATTCGGTTTTCATCGTTTCAATTAATATATTTTTAGCGCCTATTCGCCAACTTATAATGTTTATGGAACAATTCCAAAACGGAACGACTGGGTTTAAGCGTTTTGTTGAAATTCTTGACACACCTATAGAAACCGACAGTCCTAACGCAAAAGATATTGAAAACGTTAACGGCAAGATAGAGTTTAAGAACGTGACTTACGGATACAGTGAAGGGGCTGAAGTTCTTAACAATTTATCTTTCAAAATTGAAAAAGGCAAGATTTTTGCACTTGTCGGCTCAAGTGGTGGTGGAAAAACAACCATTTGCCACTTAATTCCAAACTTTTACAAAGTGGAAAATGGCGACATATTAATAGATGATGTAAATATTAAGGAAATAACTATGAATTCCTTAAGAAAGAATATAGGCATCGTTCAACAAGACGTATATCTTTTTAACTCTAGCATAAGGGACAACATTTTATACGGAAACCCTGATGCAACCGAAGAAGAAATTATTCTTGCTGCAAAACGCGCAAATATCCACGATTTCGTTCTAACCCTTGAAAACGGCTACGATACGATGATTGGCGAGCGTGGGGTTAAACTTTCGGGTGGACAAAAACAAAGGCTTTCTATTGCAAGAGTTTTCTTAAAAAATCCACCTATCCTTATTTTAGATGAAGCGACTAGCGCGCTAGATAACTCCACCGAAATTTTAATTCAACAATCGCTTGACGAACTCTGCAAAGGCAGAACTACCATCGTGGTTGCCCATAGGCTTTCAACCATTAAAAACGCCAACACCATAGCAGTTGTTGAAAACGGCGAGATTGTTGAACAAGGCACTCACGACGAATTGCTTAAGTTAAACGGAAAATACAAAACCTTATATAGCCAGCAGTTGAGAGATTAAAAGTTGAATAAAACAAAAGGTATCTGTTTTAGATACCTTTTTATATTGCAAAAAGTATAGAATAGTTTTGTCTATCATATGACGGGCAAACCAAGGTTCTCACCCGAAACACCAGCAAAAAATAATCGCCACCCAAAAGGGGTAGCGATATTTTTTGGAGCTGGTGACGGGATTCGAACCTGCGACCTGCTGATTACGAATCAGCTGCTCTACCGACTGAGCCACACCAGCGCTATATTATTAAATTGTGCAAACTAAAATAAAATGTTTTATTTTTTATCCTATTAGTCGGTAGAGCCTAAGGCTCTTCCAAGCTTCGAGCATAGCTCTCGCCGGCTTTGGCTACAAATAGTCCACTGGACTATTTGTTTAACGCGTCGCCCCAACTGAGCCACACCAGCGCTAATATATAATTGCCTAAATATATTAGCATAAATATTGCAAAATCGCAATCATTTTAACATTAAAATTAAACTAATCTGCAATTAATTTTTTTATTTGTTCGGCATACTCTTTGCCTAACTCATACCCCTTTTGAATAGCAAAATCAATATCCTTAAATTTATATTGATTCATATCGCCAAGTTCTGGCTCAATAAAAAGGTCTGCTTTTCTGTCTAAATCAAATGCTTTTGTCAATGCACAATCTGCAATTTCAAAAGTACGGGATATAATGGTGAACACGTTATATTTTTTATCACACTTTCTAATCTTGCCCAAAACGTCCACAGCAACAACCACGTCAGCACCCATTTCTTTAACGGCGTCAACTGGCACACGGCATAAAACCCCACCATCTACAAGAAGTTTATCTTGCATTTGCACAGGCTTAAAGATAGATGGAATAGAAGAACTTGCAACCACGGCAGAGCAAACTTCTTCATCTTTGCCGTTAAGAAGGGCAAGTTTTCCACTTATCACGTCAGTTGCCACGCAAGAAAACGGTATTTTCATTTCGCCAAAAGTGGTTTGACCAAGATATTGTTTTAATTTCTTTTGCATCTTTTTAGAACGCAAAAGTGCAGCGTTTTGGATAGGTGCAAGTGAAAGGTCAAAAATATCACCTATTTTAAGTTTTTTAACGATTTGCTCCATATGATGCGTGGTATAGCCCTTTGCATAAAAAGAACCGACAACTGAGCCCATAGAACAGCCACTGATAAAATCTGGCACAATGTTTTCTTCTTCCATAGCCTTTAGAAAGCCTATGTGAGCGACGCCACGACTGCCACCCGAGCCTAATGCAAACCCTAATTTCTTTGCCATAATTGTTTCCTTTTGCCTTCGTTTTTTCGTATTATATCCAAAAAGTCCTATTTAATTACACCATCTAACTTCATATTAACACAATAATAGTTAAATTTCAAGTATTTGCTTGAATTTTAAGACTGTCTTTGTTATAATGAATATATGAATTACCATATTGACACAGGATTAATCAAAGAAAAATTTAACGTTGACTGCGAATGTCCACTCTGCGAAATTCAAAGGGTGGTTGAAGAACAATTTTTGCACGAATTCTTAAACGATGCAGTTATGGAAGACAACACTAGAATTAAGGTGGGTAAACTAGGTTTTTGCGACAAGCATTTTGATATGCTTTTTATTAGACCGAATAAACTTTCGGTTGCCTTGCAAGTTAGAACTAGAATAGAAAAGTTGCAAGCACAGTTTGGCGAAATTACGTCGGTTAAGCAAGGCTTGAAAATGGCAAAAGAACTTGAAAAAGCATCTTCCACTTGCATTATATGCGACTTGGTTGAAGAAAGTATGACCAAATACTACAAGACAATCGCACAAATGTACGCCAACGAAAAGGACTTTTATAAAACGCTTATCGGCACAAAAGGTTTCTGTATGAAACACTATACCCAACTCATTAAGCACTCAAAGTGTGCAAGCGTTTTTGCAAAAGACTATCTTAAAAACTTAAGTGGCGTGCAAATACGAAACCTTGAAAGAGTTCAAGCCGACTTAAAAAAGTTTTGCGATAAACACGATTATAGAAACGCAAACGAACCACTTGGCACAGCCGAAACGGCACTTCCAAGAACGCGCACTAAACTCTATGGCAAAAAATACGATTAGTATTAAATTATAATTATTAACATAAAATTTACACAAGTGGAACTATGAAAAAATCTTTTATTTTTGAACTCAAACGTTATGCATTTATGATTTTAGGTTGCTTAAGTTATGCATTAAGCCTTAAAGCCTTTTTAGAACCAAACCATATCACAGGTGGTGCAGTAAGTGGTGCTGCATCGCTTATCCACCTTGTGACAGGTCTTCCAACAGGTTTGTTTATCGCACTTATCAACCTTCCTATTTTGATTTTAGGGTTTAAGAAAATGGGGCTTTCTTTTATAATAAGATGCCTTATTACCACAGCCACGTTAAGTTTGGCAACTGAATTTTGGTTTTGGATTTTGCCAGAACCTGCAGTCCTTTTAGAAAAAATTACTTCGGACGGAATTTTAGCCGCACTTTACGGTGGTATTCTTCAAGGCATAGGCATAGGTCTTTTTATCAAGTATGAAACAAGCAGTGGCGGAACTGAACTTTTGGGCAGATTAACCCACAGCGTAATCCCTATCGGCACAATCGCAACACACGTTGCTATCTTAGACGGAATAGTTGTGCTTATGGGTGCAATCGTTCTTTCTAAACTTGAAAACATTTTGTTCGCTTTAATCTTGATTTTCGTAAGTGCAAAAGTGACCGACCTTGTGGTTATGGGGTTAGGCAAATCTAAACTTTGCTATATTATAACCGAAAAGGCAGAAGAAATTGCAGACTTTTTGATTTCGCACAGTCCACGTGGCGTGACCCTTGTTGACGGACAAGGTATGTATAGCAAACAACCAAAAGGCGTTTTGCTAACTTGCGTAAAATTCAACCAAATCATTTTACTTAAAAAATGGATTAAAGACCTTGATGAAAATGCTTTCGTCATAGTGACCGACGCAAACGAAGTTTATGGCAAAGGCTTTAAGCATATATAAAATAAATATATTAACAATAATAAAAAACAGCCGTGAAAAAACACGGCTGTTTTTATTTGTAATCAATACAATCCTTTATAATTTTAACAATTTCGTCTATTTCAGTATTACAATCACATTTTATCCACTTATTAATTATTCCTGCAACACCTTGTGTAAAAAATTCAAGATAATATATCTTTGTCGTTTCGTCTATTATATATTGAGATATTGCAGGATAAAAAATCATATCATACATTTTTTTATATGCCCTTTCGTTTTGAAATAATTGTGGCTTTTGATGAACTAACTGCAATATTCTCTTGTTTTTTTTACAAAAACTTAAATAGGGAATTAAATATTCTTCTGTAACTAAAAATGCGTCATTTGTGGATTTTATTTGATTTGGGATTTTTCCTGTAAAAGAATTTATAAACTCTTTGTTGATATTATCTATTGTTTCTTCTAATAATTCATAAATATTATCGTAATGCAAATAGAAAGTAGAACGATTTACTCCTGCTTTTTTTGTAATTTCAGTAACGGATATAAAATCAATATCTTTCTTTTCCAACAAATATAATAACGCTTGATTCATTAAACTTGCAGTATAAAAATATTTACTTTCATTTTTCTTCATTTTTTATATCCTTAAATTTTGTTTTTTAAATATTATTCTTCGTTTACAATTTCGTTGGCAAGTTTTATAATTTCAGTTGCATATTTGTTTTTTGATTTTGCTAATATTGTTTTATACAATAAATAGTTTATGCTTACACCCAAAATTCCAGCACAACCGATAACTATTCCCAAAATCATTGATAACAAAGAACCAGTGCCGATAACACCCATACATAGCGACATTCCCGTGCCTAAAACGAGAGATGAAATAATCCCAAAAGTAAATGTAAAGATATTTGCTGGATTTTTTGCTTTTGCATCTAACTTCTTCAATGCCTTGACTTTTGATGCTTGTTTAGGTGCGTATTCATTTGCTATTTGCTCCGCATAAATTTTATCAGTATTCATTTTGATTTTCTCCTTAAAATTTTTTTGTTTCACTCGAGTAACTTTATTATAGCATAAAAGAACGCAATTACCACAACAAAAAGATTTTGAATTGTTTATTTAAGAACACTATTAAATTTTATTTTTATTTAAGATTAAGTGAAAAATCGGCTTCAAAAAAGCCGATTTTTATATAAATATGTTGTTTAAGAAATATAAACAATTTTTTATTCTTCGATTTCTTCTTGTGGAAGTGAAATTGCCTTTTCTATAATGCCTAAAAGGTCTTCTTTGCCATAACCTGTATCAGCGCTGGTTGCTGTTATATCTGCAAAGCCAACCCTTAAACTCGTTGCGATTTCCTTTACCCTTGGTTTAACCTTTGTTTTTGGAAGTTTGTCTGCTTTGGTTGCCACTAGTGCAAACGGAACGGCATAACTATAAAGATAGTTTATCATCATTTTATCATCATTAGTCGGTTCGTGGCGAATATCAACTAGCGATAAAAGTAAACAAATCTTTTGCGTGGCTAAAAAACTCTCGAGTAGTTCACCCCACTTTTTCTTTTCTTCCTTGCTTACTTTGGCAAAGCCATAGCCCGGCAAGTCTGCAAGCACGAATTCGCCAAAATCAAAATAATTTATTAATCTTGTTCGCCCTGGTGTGACTGAAGTTTTTGCAAGTTTTTTCTTGTTTGCAAGCATATTAATAAGCGAACTTTTGCCCACGTTAGACTTGCCTGCAACTGCGATAATCGGCTTATCCGTTTGATAAAACTGTTTTGAACTTGCCACGCTGGTAATAAAGGTTGCGTCTTTAATCTTCATAATTTTTCCTTACATTATTATGGCTTTTTCAAAAACTTCATCAATGCTTGAAACTGCCACAAAATTGATTTCCTTTCGTATTTCTTCTGGTATATCTGCCAAATCTTTCTCATTATAAATAGGTATAATGATGTCTTTAATCCCTAATCTATAAGCAGCAAGTGCCTTTTCTTTAAGTCCACCGATTGCAAGCACCTTGCCCCTTAAAGTAATTTCGCCAGTCATTGCAACGCTCTTTCTTACAGGCTTTTCGGTAAATGCAGAAAGAATTGCCGTTGCAAGCGTGATGCCTGCACTTGGTCCGTCCTTTGGCGTTGCGCCTTCTGGAACGTGGATATGAATATCGGTTTTTTCAAACCTTTCGTTATCAATGCCATACTTTGTTGCATTAGAACGAATATAACTAATCGCTGCACGAGCAGACTCTTTCATAACGTCGCCAAGTTTACCAGTTAAAACTATTTCGCCCTTGCCTTGCATTAAGGAAACTTCAATAGTCAAGGTCGTTCCCCCAACACTTGTCCAAGCAAGCCCCGTGCAAGCACCAACTTCATCTTTATCAAGCATAATATCTCTAATATGCTTTTTAATACCCAAAAGTTCTTGTGCTTTTGCACTATCAACAATTTGCTTTTTAAGTTTTGGTTTTTGTGCAACCAAAGTCGCAATCTTTCTAATTACGCTTGAAATTTCTCTTTCTAAATTTCTAACCCCTGCTTCGCTTGTATAACTTGTGATAATTTCTTCAATGCCTTCATCGGTAAAAGCAATGTTCTTCTTTGTTAAGCCGTTGTTTTCAAGTTGTTTAGGGATAAGATATTGCTTTGCAATTTGCAATTTTTCTTCCTTGGTATAACCAGTAAGTTCAATGACTTCCATTCTGTCTAAAAGTGGATAAGGAATAGTGTCAAGCGAGTTTGCCGTGGTTATAAACATAACTTTTGAAAGGTCAAACGGAACTTCCAAAAACCTATCTCTAAAAGTTGAGTTTTGTTCTGGGTCCAACACTTCTAAAAGTGCACTTGCTGGGTCGCCGTGAATATCTGACGACAACTTGTCGATTTCATCAAGCAAGAACACAGGGTTGTTTGAGCCTGCATTTTTCAAGCCGTAAATAATTCTACCCGGCATTGCGCCAACGTAAGTTTTTCTATGCCCACGAATTTCCGATTCGTCCTTAACACCACCCAAACTCATTCTAACAAATTTTCTGTTAAGAGCCCTTGCGATAGAGTTTGCAACCGAAGTTTTACCAACCCCCGGTGGCCCAACAAAACATAAAATAGGACCTTTTATTTGCTTTGTAAGTTGCAATACTGCCAAATATTCTATAATTCTTTGCTTAACTTTTTCCAAACCGAAATGGTCTTTATTCAAAATTTCCATTGCCTTTTTTAAGTCAGCCGTATCTTCGGTGCTAACTGAAAAAGGAAGTTCTTTTATCCAGTCAAGATAGTTCAAAATAATTGAATAATCTGGTGAAGACGGATTGATTTTATCAAGCCTTGCAATTTCCTTTAACGCCTTTTCTTCAATGTCCTTTGGCAAGCCTTTATTCTTAATAGTTTCGGTCAACTCTTCGATTTCATCAGCATTGTCGCCAAGTTCATCGTGGATAGCCTTGATTTGTTCTCTTAAATAAAATTCCTTTTGGCTTTTATCTATGCTTGTTTTAACCTTGCCAGCGATTTTTCTTTCCAACTTTGCGATTTCGCTTTCTTTACGGAAAAGTTCTTCAAACGCCTTAACCCTTTCAAGAGTATCGTCAAGCCTTAAAATATTTTGTATATCTTCTTCCTTAAAATTAACTAATGAAAGTGCATTGTCTATATATTCGTTAACGTCGGTTATGCTTCCAAATAGCGCAAGCATATCTTTATTTAAACGCTTTTCCAAAATTGAATATTCGGCAAAGCAGTTTTTAACCACCCTTAAGCACGCTTCCATTTCAAGTGGGTCTTGTGGCACGATATATGGGCTTTCTTTTACGCTAACGGCAAAGTAATCTCTTTCGTTAAGGTAATCAACTATCTTTGCACGCCTTAAGGCTTGCACGACAACCTTCATTGAAGCACCTTGACCTTTGACCACTTGTTTAATGTGTGCAATAACCCCCACGTCCAAAATTTCGTTTTTGGTTGGGTTTTCTATAAATGCGTTCTTTTGTGGGGCAATAAAAATTTCAGACTTTTCTGCCATTGCCCTGTTAACTGATTCGATAGACTTTGGTCTGCCTACTTCAAAATTGAGCATCGTCTTTGGGAAAAGTACCTTGCCTCTCAAGGCAACAAGCATATATATCTTGTTATCTTGCTCTTGTATTTCAATAATTTCTTTTTCTTCCATAATTCACCTATCTTATGTATCTCAAATATTATTATAAGCAATATTTCTTTAATAAATGTAAAACTGGTTTTTCTTTAAGTGGCACAGTTATTTCATCTGCCACCTTTTTCAATTCATCTCTTCCGTCACCGACGGCAACGCCGTGCCACTCCCCACAAAGCAAAGGAATATCGTTAGTGCTGTCGCCCACGGTTATAACTTCATCAAGCGAAACGCCAAAATGTTTTGCCAAAAACTTTACTGCGTTATCCTTGCCACAGTCTGGGTTAATGGCTTCAAGCAAACACTTTGCACCACTGTTGAACTTTATGCCCTTTCCATTATAAACCTTGTTCAACCTTTCAGCCGTGGCATTTACAAGTTCATCTGGGCCTAACCAACAAATCTTGCTTATCTTATCGTTGATTTTTTTGATTTGTTCGCCAACGTCGGTTATAATCCCTTTATGCATCACGGCTTTTTCATAAACGCCGATATATGCATTGTATTCTCTATAGTACATTTGCCCTTCGTAATAAATCAAAGGCGTTAAGCCAGTGCTTTCAACAGCAGAAAGGGCTTCAAGTGCAGTTTGGGTGCTCAATCCACCACTATAAATATATTCGCCCGTTTCTAAATCGCTTATCTTTGCACCTTGCAAAGATGCAACCACGCCCTTTATATTAAACTTTTTTAAAATTCTTGTTATCGATGAAGTTTCTCTGCCAGAGCACACCACGAAAACGCCACCCTTTTTCTCAAACTCTGCTATCGCTTCAAGCGTTTCGCTATCAATTTCGTTTGCTGGGGCTTCACCTAACGTGCCGTCATAGTCGCTTATGAATAGTTTATATTTCATCTCAAGCCTTCCTTGGTTAATCTTTCTATAATAATCTTTGCTTGTTTAGAACCTATGCCTTCCACCTGTTTAAGTTGTTCTTCTGTTGCAAGGGCAATTCCACTTAAGTCCTTAAATTTTTCAAGAAGTGCTTTTTTTCTAACCTTACCCAAACCAGAAATTTCATCAAGGACAGAAGATAACGCCCTTTTATCACGCAATTTTCTGTGATAGGTTATGGCAAACCTATGCGCTTCATCTCTTATCCTTTGCAACATTTTAAGGCAATAATCACGGCGTTCTAAAACAATCGGTTCTTTTTTGTCTAAAACGAAGATTTCTTCTTCCCTTTCAGCAAGTGCAATTAAGTCTATATCGGCAATATTAAACTCATCAAACACTTCCTTTACGCTTGAAAGTTGACCCTTACCGCCGTCCACGATAATAAGGTCTGGTTTAGGGAATTTTTCGCTGTCAGTAGCAAGTCTTTCAAGCCTTCTTGCCATCATTTCTTGGTGACTCTTAAAATCGTCTGCCCCTTGAACAGTTTTAATCTTAAACCTGCGATAAGAATCAAAGTCGGGTTGACCATCAATAAACACGACCATACTTCCAACCTTATCCACACCGCTGATGTTTGAAATATCATAACATTCCATACGCTTTGGATAACGGTTAAGGTTAAGTTTTTCTTGCAAGGCTTTGCAAGCGTTTATGGTCATATCGGTCTTGTGGCGAATTTTATCCACAGCCGTTTCCAAATGCTCTGTTGCATTTAATTCTGCCATATCGCATAGTTGCTTTCTTACGCCTTGTTTAACTTGCAAAATGCCGACCGACTTATTAAACTCTTTCTTAAAATACCCCGATAAAACTTCATTATCGGCAATCTCAACCGAAGAAATTATTTCGTCTGGAATTTCCACCCCAGCCTTATAATACCTTGCAATAAACTCATTTAAGGCGTCGCCATCGCTACTTACGGCACTTTCAAAGGCAAAGTTTTTTGCGCCAAGCATTCTTCCGTTTCTTACGATAAGCATACTTATAACGCTGTAAATTCCATTTGATGCATAAGATAAAACGTCTGCGTTTAAGAATTTGTTTAATGACGTTATTCGTTTTAGTTTAATCTTTTCTAAACTGTTGATTTTATCTCTATACTTTAAGGCAAGTTCAAATTCTTCTCTCTCGCTTGCCAAAAGCATTTTTTCTTTTAACAATTTTTCCGTGTCGTTTGTGTCCCCAGACAAAAAGTCAACGGCCTTATCCACCTTTTCCATATATTCTTTTTGGGAAACACAGCCAGTGCAAGGCGCAACGCATTTTTTGATATGAAAGTTTAAGCACTCTTTTATAGGTTTTTCTGGGTTTAACTTTTTATCGCAAGGGCGAATTCCAAACGCCAAATTGACTATTTCCAAAACGTCACGAATAGACACGCCACCCATAAACGGACCAAAATATTTTGCCCCGTCCTTTTTGATTTTTCTGGTTATCTTAAAGGTTGGGAAAGGTTCTTTTAAGTCAATTTTTAAGTATGGATAAGTTTTATCGTCTTTTAAGAGAATATTATATCTTGGCTTGTGCTTTTTTATAAGATTATTCTCTAAAGAAAGAGCGTCGATTTCAGTTGGTGCGATGATATAGTAAAAGTCGGCAACGTTAGAAACCATTGCCATAACCTTATCCGTCTTTACGCTTGCTTGAAAGTACTGGCGAACCCTATTTTTAAGGTTTTTCGCCTTGCCCACGTAAATGATATGACCTGCCTTATCCAGCATTACGTAAACGCCGGGGTTTTCAGGCAAATGTTTAAGTTTTTCCTTTAGTATATCCACCTTAATATTATAACCGATTTTTTTATATTTTACAAGTAGTTAGTAGCCTAAAAATTCCACGCCTTTTAAAAGAACTTCGTTTATAGTTTCGTTTCGAAGTGAATAAAACACCACTTTGCCTTGCCGTCTTGTCTTAACGGCGTTTAAGTTTTTAAGTAAACGAAGTTGGTGCGAAACCGTCGTTTGATTTAAGCACAATAAGTTTGAAAGGTCACTGACGCACATTTCACTTATCCCAAGTGCTGAAATCATTTTCAGCCTTGTATAGTCTGCAAACATTGAAAAAAAGCACACTAAATCATCTAAAATTTCGCCTTGTGGGACGTAATCGTTAACCATACCTTGCAACCTTTTATCTAATAATATTTCCATTTTTGCCCCCCTTTATATAATTAATGAATGTACATATATTTTAACGTATTTATGATAATACATTTTAAAATTTAATCACGCATATAATAGAAAAATGGCGAAATTTTTTAAGGAGGTGCATTATGAACTCAAACAATTTGTTTCTAATTGCGCTATTGTTCTTACTTACCAACAACAATACCATTTGCTCAACGCAGGCGTTATTGTTGCTTGCCTTACTTACAACCACTCAAGGCAACTGCCTTTGTGGAACGAATAACTAATGGATAAAATATTAAAAGGCAAGTTAAAAACTTGCCTTTTAATTATTGATTTTTTATTTTAATAGAATAGAAACTAGAAAGATAAAAAATATTTTAAGCGGTTAGAAGCAAGCAAGACAACACTCCTTTTTAAGCAGTTAGAAACAAGTTGCAATAGGCTCGCGAAGGGTTTTGGGTGAGATTTAACCCATTTTAAGCGGTTAGAAGCAAGCAAGACAAGGCAACACTCGAAGGCAATAGCACGCATATTGACAAGTGGTGTTAACACAGTATTGCGATGCTTATAAGCGAGTATAAAAAAAGGTCACCTTACAGTGACCTTTTTATTATACGTCTTAAAAAATTATTTAAGCATTAGATGCAAGCGAGACAAGGCTCGCGAAGGGTTTTGGGTTAGATTAACCTTTTTGGTTATCTAAATCAAAACACTAAGCAGTAAACGCAGTATCGCGCAGTATATAATGATTAAATTTCAGAGAAGTATTTGATAGTTCTAACCATTTGGCTTGTGTATGAGTTTTCGTTATCATACCAAGAAACAACTTGAACTTGGAATGTATCGTCGTCAATCTTTGATACCATTGTTTGAGTAGCATCAAAGAGTGAACCAAATCTCATACCGATAACGTCAGAAGAAACGATTTCATCAGTGTTGTAGCCGAAAGATTCAGTTGCTTGAGCCTTCATAGCAGCGTTGATGCCTTCCTTCGTTACGTCTGCACCCTTAACAACAGCAATAAGGATTGTTGTTGAACCAGTAGCAGTTGGAACACGTTGAGCAGCACCGATAAGTTTGCCGTTGAGTTCTGGAATAACAAGGCCGATAGCCTTTGCAGCACCAGTAGAGTTAGGAACGATGTTCATAGCACCAGCACGGCTTCTTCTCTTATCGCCCTTCTTTTGTGGACCGTCAAGAATCATTTGGTCACCAGTATAAGCGTGAACAGTTGTCATGATACCTGATTGAATAGGAGCGTAATCGTTAAGAGCCTTTGCCATAGGAGCAAGACAGTTTGTTGTGCATGATGCAGCAGAAATAATCTTATCATCAGCAGTTAAGGTCTTGTGGTTTACGTTGTAAACGATTGTTGGAAGGTCATTACCTGCTGGAGCAGAAATAACAACTTTCTTAGCGCCTGCAACGATGTGTGCTTCAGCCTTTGCTTTTGAAGTATAGAAACCAGTACATTCTAATACAACGTCAACGTCATATTGAGCCCATGGGCATTCAGCAGCGTTAGCGCACTTTGAAATTTTGATTTCCTTTCCGTCAACGATGATTGAATCTTCTGTAGATTCAACAGTGTGACCTTGTGCTACGTAATTGCCTTGCATTGTATCATACTTTAATAAATGAGCGAGCATTTCTGGGCTTGTTAAGTCGTTGATAGCAACAACTTCATAACCTTCAGCACCGAACATTTGTCTGAAAGCAAGACGGCCGATACGACCAAAACCGTTAATTGCAACTTTTGTTACTTTTGACATAATATGTCCTCCAAATAATATAATTTTTATAATTTTTAAATGTTTTTGCGAAATTTTGTCCAAATTTCATCTTATATATTATATATATAAAAATCACGCAAGTCAAACGAATTTACGTCTTTTTACTCTTGTTTTTAAATTTTAACCTTTTTTTACCTTTTTATAGCCGTTATTTTAAATTTTCTGGGTTTAAGCACAACAAGTCAGGCACAACGAACAACCCGTCTTTTCTAATAAGTTCGCCGTCAAGATAAATTTCCCCACCGCCATATTCTTTGGTTTGAATTTGCACTAAATCCCAGTGAATTGCCGAAACGTTTCCGTTATCGCACTCATCATAACAACACCCCGGTGTAAAGTGAATAGAACCACTTATCTTTTCATCGAACAAAATATCGCCCATAGGCTTTGTGATATAAGGATTAACGCCAAAGGCAAATTCGCCAACGTATCTTGCACCAGCATCAGTGTCAAAAATTGCGTTTACCTTTTCGGTGTCGTTTGCAGTTGCTTTGATAATCTTGCCGTCCTTAAAAGTTAAAGAAACGTTTTCAAACTTAAAGCCGTTTTCTATTGACGGTGCATTATAAGTAATAACTCCGTTTACACTATCCTTAATAGGTGCTGTGTAAATTTCGCCGTCTGGGATATTTCTTAAACCCGAACATTTTTGACTGCCTATGCCCTTGATAGAAAAAGATATATCGGTGTCCTTTGCAATAATTCTAACCTTATCGGCATTGTCCAAGCGCTTTTTGAGTGCGTCCATTGCCCTATCCATCTTTGAATAGTCAAGGTTGCAAACCTTAAAATAAAAATCTTCAAACGCATCGGTGCTCATACTTGCTTGCCCAGCCATGCCTTGATTTGGGTACCTTAAAACCACCCATTTAGTCTTTTTAACACGAATTTCGTGATGAACTGGGTGAGAATAAAATTCGCTTTCAGTTTTCATTTTATCAGCAGGCACGTCGCAGAGTTCGTTGCAGTTTTCCCCACCACGAACGCCTATATATGCATCCATTTCAGCCATACGGAAACTGTCATACTTTGCCCTTAACTTTGCTTGCTCTTCTGTTTGACCAAAAAGGAGCGCCCTTGTCACTCTGTTGTCATAAAGTTCAACGAAAGGTATTGCGCCCACTTTATAGGCTTCGTTTACCAGTGCTGTGACAAGCATATAGTCAATGCCCTTTGCTTCGATTAAAACTTTTTCGCCCCTTTTTAATGCACACGAATAATTGATTAGGTTTTTTGCTAACTGTAAAATTCTATTGTCTTGCATATTCCACCCGTTTTTTGTTATTTTATATCATTATTATACAACTTTGTAGGTTTTTTATAAAGTATTTTTAATTCAATTTGAAAATTATTTGCTAAATCTTTAAAAAAGTGATATCATATTAAAGGTTAAGAGTTTGTTTATTTATAAACAAGTTCAAAATTACAAAGAGAAAAAAATTATATATTATTTGGAGGCTATTATTATGGCATTAGTAAACTCAAAGAAAATGTTTGAAATGGCTTACAAGAACGGATACGCTATCGGCGCTTTCAACGTTAACAACATGGAAATCGTTCAAGGTATCACTGAGGCTTGTAAGGAAGTTAACGCTCCTGTTATTTTGCAAGTATCAAAGGGTGCAAGAGCATACGCTAACCACACTTATTTGGTTAAACTTGTTGAAGCAGCAGTTAAGGAATGCCCAGAAATTCCTATCGTATTGCACTTAGACCACGGTCCAGACTTCGAAACTTGTAAGTCTTGTATCGATGGTGGCTTTACTTCAGTTATGATTGACGGCTCACACCTTCCTTTCGAAGAAAACATCGAACTTACAAAGAAGGTTGTTGAATATGCACACGAAAGAGGCGTTACAGTAGAAGGCGAACTCGGTACTCTTGCTGGTATCGAAGACGACGTTAAGGTTGAACACGGTGCTGAAAGTTATACAAAACCTGAAGAAGTTATCGAATTTGTCACAAGAACTGGCGTTGACAGTTTGGCAATCGCTATCGGTACTTCTCACGGCGCTTATAAATTTAAGCCAGAACAATGCACAAGAAACGAAGAAGGTATCTTAGTTCCACCAGCACTTCGTTTTGATATCTTAGAAGAAGTTTCAAAGAAACTCCCTGGTTTCCCTATCGTTTTACACGGTTCATCTTCAGTTCCACAAGATTACGTTAAGATGGTTAACGAAAATGGTGGTAAGATGCCAGATGCTATCGGTGTTCCAGAAGAACAACTCCGTAAGGCTGCTGCTCTTTCTGTATGTAAGATTAACATTGACTCTGACTTACGTCTTGCAATGACTGGTACAATTAGAAAGTTCTTCAACGAAAAACCAGACAAGTTCGACCCAAGAGAATATTTAAAGCCTGCACGTGCAAACATTAAAGAAATCGTTAAGCATAAGTTAGAAAACGTTTTAGGTTGCGCTGGCAAAGCAGACGAATGCAAATAGTCTAATAAAACAGTTTATATATTATAAACGCCTTTGGAAATTCCAAAGGCGTTTTTTGTTTAATTTTTAGCAATTACCCATATCGTAATTTAACCACAACACAGTGTATCTATCTTTAAGGTCTTTTGCATAGCGAATTGCATCGTTAATCTTCTTTTCGCCATAGAGTGTGTAAAAGTCTTTCATATCGATTTCAACTGCATTAAGAAGTTTTTCCATTTCTTTTGCCGTTGGCATTTCTTTTAACACTTCTCTTATTTCTTTTTCCTTTTCAAGATAAAGGCTTATTCTATCTGCATCGTAAGTATTGAGTTTTGTTTGAAGGTCAAAGCAACCCTTTGCAACCTTGCCGTAAACTTTTTCAAGGTTAGCCATTAAGTCTTTCTTGTCTTCAACAAATTGAGTTTTGCTAAAAGGCTTACTTAAAATTTCTTCCCTAATTTTTGCCGTTATAACTGATGAATAAGCAACGTCTAAACCGTGGCAGAAGTATTCTTGGTTAAACACGATGCCAGTGATTTCAAAAAAGTGTGATAAGTGGTGTTCACTGCCCGATGCTGGACGTGAGTTGCCAACATAACTTAAAGCAATTCCTACCCCAACAAGCGCTTCGGTCAAAGCCTTAACACTTTCTTTGTCTTTCTTTAATAAACCACTTGACAACTCAAGCGTTCTTTCAAGCATCTGTTTAACTAAATCATATATGTACTCACAAAAATATTCGCCAAAAATAACTTTGCCCAACTTCCAGTCGTTAAGTGAAGAATATTTGCCAACGATATCGCCATAACCAGCCTTAATCATTTCTTGTGGTGCGTTTGCCAAAACGTTGGTGTCTGCAATAAACGCAGTTGGCACACCAGCAGGAACAGTGACTTTCATACCACCCAAAATCATCGCTGCACCATTTGACGCATATCCATCCATTGAAGGAGCAGTTGCCACGATAAAATATGGCACTTTTTTCTCTGATGAAACGTATTTACAAAGGTCTTGAATAACGCCCGAACCAACACCGATAATAAGGTCGGCATCGCCCAAGTTTTTTTCAACCCTTTCGATTGCCACTTCATCTGGGATAAGCACGGTCTTGCCACTAAAAATAACTTTTTCGTAAGGCTTGTCTATGGCATTTACAACATTTTCGCCACTTGCCTTAAAAGTATTTTCATCAGCAATAATTAAAATCTTTTTATAGTCTTTGCAAAGTTCTGTTAGTCTTTTGCACGCATCTTCTTCAATATAGCAATACTTGATGTCGCAAGTGTGTTTTCTTCCACAATTACAATCAATGCCTTTTAATAATGCTTGAATATCCATAAAATTATCCTACTTATTAGTTTATCTTGTTATATTATAAAACAATCAAAATCGGTTGTCAACTTTTGGCTAAAAGATTGATAAACAATCAAAAGTGCTCAAACACAACTTGAAAAACTAAACAAAAAACGCCGTTAAAAAACGGCGTTTATATTTTGTTTTAACTTATTTTTTAAGCCTTAGAAACGAGCAAGACAAGGCTCGCAAAGGGTTTTTGGTGAGATAGAACGTTTGTTCATCGAAATCAAAACGCTTTGCAGTAAACGCAGTATTGCGAAGTTTATAAGGCCTTAAAGTATTTAAGGGATTAGAAACAAGTTGCAGTAGGCTCGCTTAACAAAACGGATGAGATAGACCGTCTGGTCATCGAAGTCGTTTTGTTAAAGCAGTAAACGACCTGCAACGCCGTTTATAAGCCCTTAAAAGCCCATTCCGCCTGCTGGCATTTGTGGCATTGGGTTTGCTTCTTTAATATCAGCAACAACTGATTCGGTTGTTAAGAATACACCTGCAACAGATGCTGCGTTTTCTAATGCTGAACGTGTCACTTTAGTTGGGTCGATGATGCCACTTTCAACCATATCCACGTATTGATTTGTGAGAGCATCGAAACCAAAGTTAACTTTATCAGCCTTTAAGATTTCGTTTAAGATAACTGAACCGTCAAGACCAGCGTTTAATGCAATTTGTCTTAAAGGTGCTTGAACAGCCTTAAGAACGATTGATGCACCAGTCTTTTCGTCACCAGAAAGTGTTTCGATATAAGCGTTAAGTGCTTTCATTGTTGAAATAAGAGCAATACCACCACCTGGAACAATACCTTCAGCAACTGCTGCCTTTGTTGCGTTAAGTGCGTCTTCGATACGAAGTTTCTTTTCTTTCATTTCAACTTCGGTTGCTGCACCAACGTTGATAACTGCAACGCCACCAGCAAGTTTTGCAAGACGTTCTTGCAATTTTTCTCTATCGTAATCAGAAGTTGTTTCTGCGATTTGAGCTTTAATTGCTTGCTTTCTTGCATCGATTTGTGCTGGGTCGCCAGCGCCGTTGATAATGGTCGTGTTGTCCTTATCAACTTTAACAGTTCCTGCACGGCCAAGCATATTCATAGTAACGTCTTTGAATTCATAACCAAGTTCAGAAGAAATAACTGTACCACCTGTTAAAATAGCGATATCTTCAAGCATAGCCTTTCTTCTGTCGCCAAAGCCTGGGGCTTTAACAGCAACGCAGTTGAACACGCCCTTTAATTTGTTAACAACAAGTGCTGCAAGAGCATCGCCTTCAACTTCTTCAGCGATGATAAGAAGTCTCATACCTTGTTGAGCGATAGGTTCGATTACTGGTAAAATTTCTTGAATTGCAGAAATTTTCTTATCTGTGATTAAGATTACAGGAGATTCTAAAACTGCTTCCATCTTATCGGTGTTGGTCACCATATAAGCAGATGCATAACCCCTGTCAAATTGCATACCTTCAACAGTTGAAAGTTCGGTTTTCATTGTCTTTGATTCTTCGATAGTGATAACGCCGTCCTTGCCAACTTTTTCCATTGCTTCAGAAATGAGTTCGCCAACAGTGTTATCTCCTGCAGAGATTGATGCAACTTGACCGATAGCGTTCTTATCCTTAACTGGCTTTGAAATCTTTTTGAGTTCATCAGTTGCAACTTGAACAGCACCAGCAATACCTTTTTTAAGAATAACTGGGTTTGCACCAGCAGCAACGTTCTTTAAACCTTCGTTAATCATTGCTTGTGCAAGGATAACTGCCGTCGTCGTGCCGTCGCCAGCAACGTCGTTGGTCTTGGTTGAAACTTCTTTTACAAGGCCTGCGCCCATATTTTCAAAAGCGTCTTCAAGTTCGATTTCTTTTGCAATAGTAACGCCGTCGTTGGTGATTAGGGGTGCGCCGTATTTTCTATCTAGAACGACGTTTCTACCTTTAGGACCAAGCGTAATTTTTACGGTATCGGCAAGCGTGTCAACACCCTTTTGAAGTGCCTTTCTTGCATCTTCGCCGTGTTTTAATTGTTTAGCCATAATAATATCTCCTTAAAATTATTCGATAACGGCAAGAATATCGCTTTGGCGGATAATTGTAAATTCTTTTCCGTCGACTTTGAACTGCGAACCAGCGTATTGAGAGCAAAGCACTTTATCGCCAACCTTGACCTGCATTTGGATTTCTTTGCCATCAACGATTCCACCAGGACCTACGGCAACTACAAGAAAAGACTGGGGCTTTTCTTGGGAAGC
>JAZQYW010000032.1:0-27360 GCA_045633745.1 Christensenellaceae bacterium | reverse complement strand
TATAGAGCAGGTGCAAAACTTCTCTATGCTGATACACTTCAATATCACCCAACAGGCGTTGCTGAACCTACACAAATTTTCGGTGCTTTGGTTACTGAAAAAGTTCGTTCACTCGGTGCACAACTTGTTAATAAAGATGGTGAAGCGTTCGTTTACTCACTTGAAACACGTGACGTGACTGCATCTTCTATCATTAGAGAATGTAAGCAAAGAAACAACGGCATCAAAACAACTGATGGCGAAGGCGTATGGCTTGACACTCCTATGATTGATATTATTCACGGCGAAGGTACAATCGAAAAGAGAATTCCTGCAATGCTCCGTATGTTTATCAAATATGGCATTGACATTAGAAAGGACCCTATTCTTATTTACCCAACCTTGCACTATCAAAACGGTGGTCTTGATATTAGTGCTGACGGTATGAGTACAACTGTTCCAAACTTGTTCGTTGCAGGCGAAGCAGTTGGGGGTATCCACGGCAGAAACAGACTTATGGGAAACAGTTTGCTTGATATTATTGTTTTCGGTAGAAATGCAGGTAAGAGTGTTGGTAAGATTTATAAGGACATTGAAGTTAAGGAAATGACCTTAAATCACGTTAAGGAATTTGATGCTGAACTCAAATCAGCAGGCTTAAATCCAACAAAACTTTCTCCACAACTTCTTCCTAACTACACAAAACAAAAAGACATTTAAGGCTTTAAGGTCTTATAAACTTCGCATCTCATTGTTGCATTTCGAATTTCTTGGGTTACGTACGGACGTACGCGCCCCGTCAAAATTCTTATGCGCCTTGACCTGCTCGTTTCTAAAACCTTAAAGTAGGGGCTAGAATAGGTTGTTTTGCATAAAGACAGCCTAGCCCAACTTGTATCTAATCCTTAAATACAATTATATTATGATAGAGATTTTGATGAAATAAATTTTAGGAGTTACTATGGAAAATCAAAATAAAAAAAGCCTTAAATGGCTTTGGATTGCCATTGCAATCGTTGTAGTTGCAGGCATTGGTGTTTGGTGTGGTCTTAATGCATCAGTAAACGAAAAGGGCACGGTAAATATTTTTGGTTTATCTACTCTTTTAACTAGCATTTTCGTAGTAGTTGCACTTGGCTATTTGCTTGGTAGAATTACTATTAAAGGCGTTAATTTGGGTACTGCAGGCGTTTTCTTGGTTGCAATTTTATTCGGTTATCTTTGCACTTTAATACCTGAAAAATTACCTGTTTTAGGTGCTTTTCATTTACAAGGCGAAATTAAAGATGCTGCAGGAAACGTTATTCAACAAGCATCAACAAACGTTAAATATTTCAAAAACGTTATTCAAAACGTAGGTTTGGTATTATTTGTTGGTTCTGTTGGTTTTATTGCTGGTCCAAAATTCTTTAGAGATTTGGCTAAAAACTTCAAAACATATATTTTAATGGGTGTTTCTGTTATCGTAATTGGAACGGTTGTGACAATAATCTTTATAGTTGCATCACCTTATGGTTCAGATTTCTGGTCTGGTATTTTATCAGGTTCGCTCACAACAACCCCAGGTTATTCAGCAGCACAAGAAGCAATGGTTGAAAAATATGGTGTTGGCTCTGACACTTTGGTCACTCTTGGCCACGCAATCGCATATCCTTTCGGTGTTATCGGCGTTGTTTTATTCGTTCAACTTCTTCCTAAAATCCTTAAGGTAGATATGGCACACGAAAGAAGTTTGTTAAAGGCTGGAATATTAGAATCTCGCGAAGAAAAGAAAGCAAACAATCTCTTTAAGTGCGATGACTTCGGTTTCACTCCACTTGCACTTGCAATCGTAAGTGGTTTAATTCTCGGTGGCATTAAAATCCCACTATTTGCTGGCGTAAACTTCTCACTCGGCACAACTGGTGGCGTGCTTATTATGTGCTTGGTATTCGGTCATTTTGGCAAAATCGGAAAAATGTCTTTACAAGTACCAGAATCAACAGTTAAAACCTTAAAAGAATTAGGTTTAATGTTGTTCCTTATCGGTGCTGGTGTTGACGGTGGCGTTAGCCTTGTTTCTGCTGTTGGTGATAATGCAAGCATCGTTGTTTGGGGCTTTGTAGGTGGTGTAATAATCACTATGATTCCTATGGTAGTTGGTTTCTTCCTTGGAAAATACGTGTTGAAATTACCACTTCTTAACAACCTTGGTTCAATCACTGGTGGTATGACGTCTACTCCTGCTCTTGGAACTTTGATTTCAACTGCTGAAACAGATGACGTTGCAAGTGCTTATGCATCAACATATCCTATCGCATTGGTTTTGATAGTTATTGCTTGCAACTTATTAGTTAATTTACTTTAATTAAAATAAAATTAACCCCCTTGGCAAACTTGCCAAGGGGGTTTTTGTTTTTTTGTGATTTATTTTTATTCTTTGTCAATAGCGTTTACTGCGTCGGTAATTGCTGAAAAACCAGTTTTTCCGTGCTTTTCAATATGCACCTTGTTAACATCACCGTGGGTTAAGCAACCTGCGCCACCTATACAACCACCGTGGCACGCCATACCTTCAATAAAGTTTCCGTCAAGTATTTTCTTTGATGCTTTAAGAAGGGCAACTCTGCACGCTTCAATTCCATCACAAGGCACGCTCTTAAGGTCAAAATCTACAAGACCTTTTTCTTTAAGACCTTCTGCAACTGCTTCGGATAAGCCACAATTCCTTGCAAAAATTCTGCCATAATAAGATGCGTTTGCAATGTTTTCTTCATCTAGTGCAGTTATTTCAATATCTCTGCTGTCGAACAACGCTTGCAACTCTTCAAAAGTAATAACCACGTCAACGTAAGGGGAAACTTTCTCATCTTTTATTTCCATTTTCTTTGCCGTGCAAGGACCTATAAACACAACTTTTGCAGTTGGGTCGGTTTCTTTTATGCGTTTTGAAATGGTTGCCATAGGCGAAAGGTTATGTGATATGTATTGAGCAAGGTCTGGGAATTGCTTTTTAACGTAAGAAACGAATGCTGGGCAACAAGAACTTGTTAAAAAGCCCTTTTCGACTAATTCCTTGGCTTCGTTTAAGGCAACGATATCAGCACCCAAAGCCGCTTCAACGATATCTGTAAAACCAAGTTTTCTAATTCCAGAAATAACTTGACCTAATTTTGCATAAACAAACTGACTTGCTATTGCTGGGGCAATAACTGCATAAACTTTATTTTGGTTGTTTTGGCTTTCTTTTATAATGTTTATAACGTCAAGGATGTAAGACTTATCATTTATAGCACCCCAAGGACATTGATAAACGCAAGCGCCACAGGCAATGCATTTTTCATCATTGATTTTAGCAGCCTTATTTTCATTCATTGTGATGGCTTTAACTTTACAAGCATTTTCGCAAGGGCGTTTGTGGTTTATAATTGCACTGTAAGGGCAAACCTTTGCGCAAAGCCCACATTCAACGCATTTTTCCTTGTCAATATGCGCCTTTTGGTTTCGGTCAAAAGTAATAGCACCCCTTTTACAAACGTCTTCACAACGGTGTGCTAAACAACCTCTGCACGCATCGGTGACTTCGTATCCACCCATAGGGCATTCATCACAAGCGATATCGATAATTTCAATAACGTTTTTATTGTTTTTATCGCCACCCATAGCAAGTTTAACTCTTTCGTTCACGATTGCTTGTTCTTTATAAATGCAACAGCGCATAGTTGGTTCTTTTCCAGGGACAATAATTTTAGGTATATCCAAAATCTTTTCGTTCAAAGTTCCTTCCCACGCAAGACGTGCAACTTCTCTTAAAACTTTATATTTCAATTTTTGAACTTTTGTGTCAAATAATCTCATAAATAACTCTCCTAAATTGCCTTAATATTATACCATATTTTGTGTCTTTGTCAAATGAAATCGATGCTTTTTCAATAGGTGGTTTGTGCCATTTTCTAGTCGTAAATAGTTGCTTTTTTATTTGCCTTTATGTTAAACTTATCTTGATAACTAACAAATGAAAAAAGGAGAATAAAAAATGAGTAAGGAAATTATGACGATTGCACTCATAGCACACGATAATAAAAAGCCTGAAATTATTGAATGGGCAAAGAAAAATAAAGAAATTTTAAAAAAGTTTTCCCTTTGTGGCACGGGCACAACTTCAAAACGTATTCAAGAAGCCACAGGGTTTAACGTGAAAGGATATTTATCAGGGCCACTTGGTGGTGACCAACAAATCGGTGCACTCGTTGCAACTGGTGAAATTGACCTAGTAGTTTTCTTTTGCGACCCACTCCAAGCCCAACCACACGACCCAGACGTAAAGGCACTATTAAGAATTGCAAACGTTTACGACGTTGCTATTGCAACCAACGTTGCAACTGCTGACCTTGTAATTAAATCTTTGGCTAATAAATAATGTAAATATTAAGATTAACTACAAAATATAATGATATTTTATTGATTTTTTGAAAAAGTGAGAAAATATCATTTTTTTATGTGCTTAAATGAGATAAGTTGCTTTAAATTTTTGTTTAATTGTGCTATAATCAATAAAGAAGTATATTTAGATTTATTTTTTCCAAGGAGAAAAATATGAACACAGTTAATATTCCTGAAATTTTCGGTTCAATGGTATTTAACGATAAGGTGATGAAAGAACGCTTGCCAAAAGAAGCGTATGATGCCGTTTGTATGGCTATAGAAAACGGCACGCCACTTTCACACGATAGTGCAAAAGTCGTTGCATCGGTTATGAAAGACTGGGCGATTGAAAAGGGCGCAACACACTTTACGCACTGGTTCCAGCCTATGACAGGTATTACTGCAGAAAAGCACGACAGTTTTATTGAGCCTTTTGGCAAGAGTGACGTCATAATGAAATTTTCTGAAAAATCACTTGTTAAAGGGGAATCAGACGCATCTAGTTTTCCATCAGGTGGCTTAAGGGCAACCTTTGAAGCAAGGGGTTATACTGCTTGGGACCCAACGTCTTATGCTTTTGTTAAAGACGGCAGTCTTTATATCCCAACGGCGTTTTGTTCTTACGGTGGGGAAGCCTTGGATAAGAAAACACCACTTCTCCGTTCTTTAGAAACTTTTGATAGAGAAGCAAAGAGAATTTTAAAACTCTTTGGCAAGGATAACGTTAAAAAGGTTATGCCAACTTGTGGTTCTGAACAAGAATACTTTTTGATTGATAAGAGTGTTTATGAAAAGCGTTTGGACTTAATACATTGCGGTAGAACGTTGTTTGGGGCACGTCCATCAAAGGGACAAGAACTTGAAGACCACTATTACGGTGCTATTAAATCAAGGGTTTCAGCATTTATGAAAGACCTTGATAACGAACTTTGGAAACTTGGTGTTTATGCTAAAACAAAACACAACGAAGTTGCACCAGCACAACATGAATTAGCACCGGTATTCACGTCTATAAATATAGCGTCAGACCAAAACCAACTCACAATGGAACTTATGAAAAGCGTTGCAAACAAGCACGGCTTGGTTTGTTTGTTGCACGAAAAACCTTTTGCATCAGTTAACGGCAGTGGTAAACACGACAACTGGTCTATTTCAACAGACACAAACGAAAACCTTTTAGACCCAGGTGCAACACCAAGTGAAAACGCACAATTCTTGTTGTTCCTTATGGCTGTTATTTCGGCTGTGGACAAGCATCAAGACTTGCTTAGAATAAGCGTTGCATCTGCTGGAAACGACCACAGATTAGGTGCAGATGAAGCGCCACCAGCCATCATTTCAATCTATTTGGGCGAAGAACTTGAAAGCATATTAAACTCTATTGAAAGTGGTTCTACTTACAATGCAAAAAAGAAAAGCGAATTAAAAATCGGCGTATCTGTATTGCCACCTATTCCAAAGGATTCAACGGACAGAAACAGAACTTCTCCGTTTGCTTTTACTGGTAATAAGTTTGAGTTTAGAATGGTTGGTTCATCAACGAATATCGCTTGCCCTAACTTTATTATTAACACGATAGTTGCAGATGAGTTAAAAGATTTTGCAGATAAACTTGAAGGTGCAACCGACTTTACAGGCAGTTTAAACGCACTTATTAAGCAAAAAATCAAAGAACATAAACGCATTTTGTTTAGTGGAAATAACTATTCAAAAGAGTGGCAAATAGAAGCAAAAAAACGTGGGCTTTTGAACTTAAAAACCACGGTTGATGCTCTTCCTTTATATGCACAAGCAAAGAATATTGAACTCTTTAAAAAGCACAAGATTTTATCTGAAAATGAAATCCATTCACGTATGGAAATCTTGCTTGAAAACTATTCAAATATCGTGCATATAGAAGCGCTTACAGCCATTGATATTGCAAGAAAACACATAACGCCATCTATCATTGCATATCAAGAATTTTTGTTAAGAGAAGTTAATTTGAAAAAGGCTTATCCTTATAAATTATCTAGCAAATTAGAAGATGATTTGTTGGAAAATTTATCTGATTTGACAGATAAATTCTATGAATCATTGCAAAAACTTGTTGAAGATGAAAAGAAATATAACAAGACTTGGGATAATCTTAAAAAGGCTAAATTCTGCAAAAATAATTTAGTGTTAGATATGGAAAATTTAAGATTTTACGCCGACCAAATGGAACTTTTAATCGGTAAAGAATATATTAATTTCCCAACCTATGAAGATATTTTATACAGCGTAAAATATTAATAATATCAGTTAAATACGATTGACACGCCACTAATTTTAATGTGGCGTGTTTTTTGTTGAAAGAGAGATGATTGCAAAATTTTTATATATTTATAAAAGCAAAAAATAAAGACTAAAATTTACTACTTTTAAAGTATAATTATTGCAAAAAACACTTGAAATGAAAGTATAAATGTGTTAAAATATATTAGGTATAATAAAACGACTGAAAAAGGCAAAAAATTATTTAATCTATTCGGTACATTTAGAAGGAGAGTTTTATGTTTAAAATTGTTAACAAACAAGTTCTTAATCCTACTGTGACTAGAATTGACGTTTATGCACCTTTTGTTGCTAAAAAAGCACAAGCAGGTCAATTCGTTATCATTAGGGCAACGGAAGACGGTGAAAGAATTCCACTAACGGTTGCAGATTACGACAGAGAAAAGGGCACAGTTGCCGTTATTTTCCAAATCGTTGGTGCAACGACTTACACGCTTAACCAACTTAACGAAGGCGATTACGTTGCAGACTTTGTTGGTCCACTTGGAAATGCAACGCATACTGCAGGCTTAAAGAAGGTTGCTGTTGTTGGTGGTGGTGTTGGTTGTGCTATCGCATACCCAGTTGCTAAAAAATTGCACGAAGAAGGTTGCGAAGTTCACTCAATCGTTGGTTTTAGATGCAAAGACCTTGTTATTTTAGAAGATGAATTTAAGGCAGTTAGCGATAAGTACGTTCTTATGAGTGATGACGGCACTGCTGGTAGAAAAGGTCTTGTGACTGATGCGTTAAAAGAACTTATCGAAAGTGGCGAAAATTATGATGAAGTTATCGCTATCGGACCTGTTATTATGATGAAATTTATCTGCAAACTTACAAAGGAATACAACGTTAAGACTGTTGTAAGTATGAACCCTGTTATGATTGACGGCACTGGTATGTGCGGTGGTTGCAGATTAACAGTTGGTGGCGAAACCAAGTTTGCTTGTGTTGATGGCCCTGAATTTGACGGTCATTTAGTTGACTTTGACGAAGCGATGAAACGTGGTGCAACTTATAAAGAATGGGAAAGACACAAGTATGAAGAAACTTGCAACCTTTTCAAGAAGGAGGTTAAATAATTATGCCAAATATGTCATTAAAGAAAAATCCTATGCCACATCAAGAGGCAGACGTTAGAAATAAGAACTTTGAAGAAGTTGCTTTGGGTTATACCCCAGAACAAGCAATGGACGAAGCAGAAAGATGTTTGAACTGTAAGCATAAACCTTGTATGAACGGTTGTCCTGTTATGGTTCATATCCCAGAATTTATCGCAAAGGTAAAGGAAGGGGACTTTGAAGGTGCATACCAAATCATTTCTGAATCATCTTCACTTCCAGCAGTTTGTGGCAGAGTTTGTCCACAAGAATCTCAATGCGAAAAATATTGTATTCGTGGAATTAAGGGCGAACCAGTTGCTATCGGTAGACTTGAAAGATTTGTTGCAGACTATCACAATGCTAATTGCAAAGAAAAGGCTGTTAAACCACAATCTAACGGCATGAAAGTTGCCGTTATCGGTTCTGGTCCATCAGGCTTAACTTGTGCGGGCGACCTTGCTAAAAAAGGTTATGAAGTGACCGTGTTTGAAGCATTCCACTTGGCTGGTGGCGTTTTGGTTTACGGTATCCCTGAATTTAGACTTCCAAAGAGCATCGTTCAAAAGGAAATTGACACCTTGAAAGAACTTGGCGTTAAGATTGAAACAAATATGGTTATCGGTAAAGTTTTATCTATCGACGAACTTATTAAAGAATACGACTTTAAGGCTGTATTCGTTGGTTCAGGCGCAGGTCTTCCAAAGTTTATGAATATCCCTGGTGAAAACTTGAACGGCGTATATTCAGCAAATGAATTCTTAACACGTATCAACCTTATGAAAGCATATAAGGACGATGCAACAACACCTATTAAGCGTGGAACGAAAGTAGTTGTTGTTGGTGGCGGAAACGTTGCTATGGACGCAGCAAGATGTGCTAAGAGATTAGGCGGTGAAGTTCATATCGTTTATAGAAGAACGTTAGACGAACTTCCAGCAAGAAAGGAAGAAGTTGAACACGCAATGGAAGAAAGCGTTATTTTCGACCTTTTGACAAATCCTGTTAAGATTAACGGCGATGACAACGGTTGGGTTAAATCTTGCACTTGCGTTAAGATGGAACTTGGCGAACCAGATGCATCTGGCAGACGTCGTCCTGTTGAAGTTAAAGACAGTGATTTCGATATTGAAGCAGACGTTGTTATTATGGCACTCGGTACTTCTCCAAACCCACTTATTAAGTCAACGACTGAAGGTTTGGAAGTTAATAAGCACGGCGGTATCATTACCGATGAAAACGGCTTAACTTCTGTACAAGCAGTTTATGCTGGTGGCGATGCAGTCACTGGTGCTGCAACCGTTATTCTTGCTATGGGTGCAGGTAAAACTGCTGCTAAAGCAATTGATGAATATTTAAACAAATAAATTTGTTATTTTTAATTTAATCGCCCAAAAAAACCTTTTGGACGATTAAATTATGTTAAAAGATAAATAAAAAAACTAATTTTTATAACACTACGGAGGGAAATATGTTTGATTATTCCATACTAGATAAAGCGATTGAAAAATATGGCAACCAAGAAAGGTCTTTGATTGCAATACTTCAATATGCACAAGAAAACTATAGGTATTTGCCAAAAGAAGTTTTTCCATATTTAGCAGAAAAACTTTCTATCAGCGAAGCGAAGATTTTCGGTGTTGCAACCTTTTATGAAAACTTTTCATTAGAACAAAAAGGTAAGTATATCATTAAGGTTTGTGACGGAACTGCTTGTCACGTTCGTCGTTCTGTTCCTGTTCTTAATGAACTAAGAAAACAACTCGGACTTAAAGAAGGACAAAAAACAACTTCTGACAACTTATTTACCGTAGAAACAGTTTCATGTCTTGGCGCGTGCGGATTAGCACCAGTTATGATGATAAATGAAACTGTTTACTCAGCGATGACCCCTGAAAAAGTTGTGGGTATTATAAATAGTATTAAGGAGGCGGAAAATGTCTAAGATTAATAGTGTGGCAGAATTAAAAGCCTTTAGAGAAAATTGCAAAAAAGAACTTGATTCACAAGCAAAAAAGATTTTGGTTTGTGCAGGAACGGGTTGTATTGCAGGTGGTTCTCTTAATATTTATAATAAACTCGTTGAACTTTGCGAACAAAGGGGTTTAAATATCCAAGTTTCGCTTAAAAACCACGTTGACCACCCAGTAGGCGCTAAAAAGACTGGTTGTAATGGTTTCTGTGAATTAGGTCCTCTTGTAAGAATAGACCCACAAGGTTGGCTTTATACCAAAGTTAAAGTGGAAGACTGTGAAGAAATAGTTGAAAAATCAATTATGAACGGCGAGCTTATTCAAAGATTGGTTTACGTTCAAAATGTTGATTATGCTGTTCAAGAACAAATTCCTTTCTATAAAAAACAAACGCGTATAGTGTTTGAAAATTGCGGACACATCGATTCTGAAGACGTCTGCGAATACATAGCGCGTGGTGGATACGAAGCGCTTGAAAAAGCACTTTTTGAAATGAGTGGCGAAGAAATTGTAAACGAAATTACAGAATCTGGACTTCGTGGTCGTGGCGGTGGTGGATTCCCTGCTGGCAAGAAATGGAGTCAAGTTGCTAGACAAACTAACTTCCCAAAATACGTTGTTTGTAATGGTGACGAAGGTGACCCAGGCGCATTTATGGATAGGTCTGTTATGGAAGGCAACCCACATTCTATGATTGAAGGTATGATTATCGCCGGTGTTGCAACAGGGGCAACCGAAGGATATATCTACGTTCGTGCAGAATATCCACTTGCAGTTGCAAGATTGCAACTCGCTATTAAGCAAGCAGTTGAATTAGGGCTTTTAGGTGATAATATTTTAGGCTCTGGAAAGTCGTTTAATCTTCATATCAATCGTGGTGCAGGTGCCTTCGTTTGTGGTGAAGGTTCTGCTCTTACCGCATCTATTGAAGGTAAACGTGGTATGCCAAGAACAAAACCTCCAAGAACGGTTGAAAACGGCTTGTTCGATAAACCAACCGTACTCAACAACGTTGAAACCTTTGCTAACGTATCTTTAATTATCAATAAGGGTAGTGCTTGGTTTAAGAGTATTGGTACTGAAACCAGTTCTGGAACAAAGGCTTTTGCTCTTACTGGTAACGTTAACAACACTGGTCTTATTGAAGTTCCTATGGGTACTACTCTTAGAGAAATTATATTCGAAATTGGTGGTGGTGTAAGAAACGGTGGAGAATTTAAAGCCGTTCAAATCGGTGGCCCATCAGGTGGTTGTTTAACAAAAGAACATCTCGATTTGCCACTTGACTTTGATTCTCTTTCAAAGGCAGGCGCTATTATCGGTTCTGGTGGTCTTGTTGTTATGGACAATAATACCTGTATGGTTGAAGTTGCAAGATTCTTTATGGACTTTACTCAAAAGGAATCTTGTGGTAAGTGCGTTCCTTGTCGTGAAGGTACAAAGAGAATGCTTGAAATCTTAAATCGTATCGTTGATGGACAAGGTCGTGACGGCGATATCGAAATGCTTAAAGAACTTGGTGAAACCATTTCTAAAACTGCTCTCTGTGGTCTTGGTAAGACTGCTGCTGGTCCAGTACTTTCTACCATTAAGTATTTTGAAGATGAATATAGAGCACATATTTACGATAAGAAATGCCCAGCTGGTGCTTGTCAAAAACTTAAAACTATTTGGATTGACCCTGAACTTTGTAAAGGTTGCTCAAAGTGTGCAAGAAATTGTCCTGTTGGTGCAATTAAGGGCGAAATTAAGAAACCTTTCGTTATTGACAACGATAAGTGTATCAAGTGTGGCGCTTGTCTCTCAAGTTGCGCATTTAAGGCTATAAAGGAGATTTAATTTTATGAGCGAATATATGATTATTGATGGCATTAAAGTTGAAATTGAAGGCGAAAAGAATATTTTAGAACTTGCAAGAAAAGCAGGTATTGAAATTCCAGCCTTCTGTTATGACCCAGAACTCTCTATTTATGGCGCATGCAGAATGTGTATGTTTGAAGATGAAAAAGGTCGTTTTGATGCCTCTTGCTCTTGTAAGCCAAGAGATGGTATGATTATCAAAACCAACACGCCAAGATTAAGAAAATATAGAAAAATGATTCTTGAACTTTTACTTGCTAACCACTGTCGTGACTGTACAACTTGTCACATGAACGGCAAGTGCAGATTGCAAGAATTCGCATATAAATTCAATATTGAAGACGTTCGTTTTCCAAACAACTTAACCGTTTCAACTGCTGACAACTCTTCATATAGTATCGTTAGAGTTGCAAGCAAGTGTATTCTTTGTGGTAAGTGCGTTAGAATGTGTAATGAAATTCAATCGGTTGGCGCAATAGACTATGCTTTCCGTGGTTCAAACATGAAAATTTCAACCGTTTACGATGACGACATTGCAAAATCACCATGCGTAGGCTGTGGTCAATGTGCTGCAGTTTGTCCAACGGGCGCTATCACTATTAGAGACTGTGCTGATAAGGTTTGGAATGCTATCGGTGATACAGACGTTGAAGTTTCAGTTCAAGTTGCTCCAGCTGTTAGAGTTGCTTTGGGTACTGAATTCGGTTTCCCAGAAGGCACAAACGTTATGGGTAAACTTACAACTGCTCTTAAAGAAATGGGCTTTGATAAGGTTTACGACACAAATATCAGTGCTGACCTTACTATCGTAGAAGAAGCAAATGAATTTGTTAACAGAGTTAAAAACGGTGGCAAATTGCCTATGTTTACTTCTTGCTGTCCTGCTTGGATTAGATTTGCTGAAGAAACTTATCCAGACCTTTTGGATAACATTTCAACTTGCAAGAGCCCTATGGAAATGCTCGGTGCAACAGTTAAGGCTATGTATAAGGGCGAAAAGAAACACGTTCACGTTGCTATTATGCCTTGTGCTGCTAAAAAGGACGAAGCAAAGAGAGAAAAGTTTGCTGGTGCAGTAGACTTCGTTATCTCAACTCAAGAAGCAATAAGAATGATAAAGGAACATGGTATTCACTTTGAATACTTGCCAGAAACAACTCCAGACAACCCATTTGAAGAATATACTGGTGCAAGCGTTATCTTCGGTGCATCTGGTGGCGTTATGGAAGCGGCTCTTCGTACTGCTGTTGAAACTATTACTGGCGAAAAACTTAACGACGTTGAATTTAAGGCAGTTCGTGGTATGGAAGGTGTTAAAGAAGCCGAATATGACGTTGCAGGCTTGAAAGTTAAGGTTGCTGCTGTAAGTGGTCTTAAGAACGCAAGAGAAGTTTGTGACAAGGTTAGAAAGGGCGAAGTTGATTATAAGTTCATAGAAATTATGAGTTGCCCAGGCGGTTGTATAAACGGTGGTGGTCAACCTTTCGTTGATGCATTTACACGTTCTGATATCGACTATAAAGGCTTAAGAGCAAAAGGTCTTTATGATGATGACCAAAATAAATCAAACAGAAAGAGTCACGATAATAAGGCTGTTAAGGCACTTTATGACAATTTCTTGGGCGAAGTTGGTGGCCATAAAGCACACGAATTATTGCACACTCACTATGAGCCTAAAAAGAAAAACTAATACTAGCACGGCAAGATTTTTCTTGCCGTGATTTACATTTTTTTCTAGTTGTTAAAATTAACGTTTTGTTGATTTTATCAAACATTATATTATTTAAGGAGTTTTTTATGGATAAGAAAATTCAAAATATTTTGGATATGATTAAAGAACAAAATATCCAAATGGTAGACTTTAAAATGATTGATATTAATGGTCAATTCCGCCACGTGACAATTCCTGCAAACAGTTTTTCTGCAGATATTATGCGTGATGGTATCGGTTTTGACGCTTCTAACTATGGTTATGCAGTGGTTGAAAAGAGTGATATGGTATTTATCCCAGACCCTGATACTGCAATGATAGACCCATTTTGCGAAGTGCCAACCCTTTCTATGAGTGGTAATGCAATGATTATTGATTACCCAGAAAACCGTCCACTTGCACAATATCCAAGAAACATCGTTGTTGCTGCTGAAAAGTATATGCAAGATTTAGGCATTGCAGATGAAATGTTTATTCTTCCAGAATTCGAATTCTATCTTTTCGATAATATCGGTTGGGAAGTTAAACCATACTGCATAGGTATGAATTTAGATGTCACTCAATCTTACTGGAACAGTGGGGAAGAAGGTCACGGCATCGTCGTTCCAAAACAAAAGAACTATCATATTGCAAAACCTTTTGATAACTCTTACGAATGCCGTAGCGAAATGTGTATGCTTATCGAAAAGGCTGGTGTTCCTGTTAAATATCATCACCCAGAAGTTGGCGCTGCTGGTCAATATGAAATCGAACCAAAACTTGGCAAAATGTCTAAAATGGCTGACGGCACAATGATGATTAAATATATTATTCAAAACACTGCATTAAAGTATGGCAAAACAGCAACTCTTATGCCAAAGCCTGTTTATGGTGAAGCGGGTAATGGTATGCACGTTCATATGCTTTTATTTAAGGACGGCAAGCCTGTTTTCGCTGATGACAACGGATATGCTCACTTGAGCAAGGAAGCACATTACTTTATGGGTGGTTTGTTAAAGCACATTGCATCACTTTGCGCTATTACAAACCCAAGCACAAACTCATTTAAGCGCCTTGTACCAGGCTTTGAAGCGCCTGTGACAGTTGGTTATGCAACTTCTAACAGAAGTGCTGTAATTCGTATCCCAGCATACGCAAAACAACCTGAAGAAAGAAGATTTGAAATTAGAAACCCAGATGCAACTTGCAATCCATATTTCTGCTATTCAGCACTTTTAATGGCTGGTATTGATGGTATTATAAACAAGATTGACCCTAAAGAAAATGGTTGGGGTCCTTATGACTTTAACTTGTTCAATTTACCTGAAGAAGAAAAGGCTAAACTCCAAGGTTTACCAACTTCTCTTGAAGAAGCACTTTGCGCATTAGAAAAAGACCACGATTATTTGACTGCTGGTGGAGTTTTCCCAGAACATTTAATCAAGAAATTCATTGAAACAAAACGCAAAGAATGTAGCGAAATTTCAAAAGTACCACATCCTGTTGAGTTTGAAAAGTATTTTAATTGCTAATAATTAGGATTAAGAAAAAAAGGCATTTACCCCCGTCTAGAGCGCTTTTAGACGGGGGTATTGTTGCATAAAAGAGAAAGAAAAACACAAGTAAAAAAATAAAAATTAAGATATTTAAAAAATTTTTTAAAAAGTGGCTAAAAAGTAATTGACAATATTTATTTTTTTGGGTATAATACATAAGCATTTGTCAGTAAGCATTGACAAAAGAGATATGGCGGCGTAGCTTAGTTGGTTAGAGCGGCCGGTTCATACCCGGCAGGTCGTTGGTTCGAATCTGACCGCCGCTACCAGAAACAAATCGTCGTAGTGGCGTAAAAATAAATATATAAGGCCCCTTGGTCAAGCGGTTAAGACACCACCCTTTCACGGTGGTAACATGGGTTCGATTCCCGTAGGGGTCACCAATCAAAACCTAAAACGAACATATCGTTTTAGGTTTTTTTCTTTGCAAAAATAAGCTTTATCTATTCAATACTATAGAGAAAACGCCTAGCAAATTTTTTTTGATTTGTAAATTTTACTTGAATTAAATGCGTAAAAGTGTTATCATTAAAACATAAAATGTTTTATGCATTTCAAAAAAAGGAGAAGGATTTATGAAAAAGAAACTCTTATCAATTTTAATAACAATATTGACTATATGCACTCTTGCGTTCACAGCAACAGCTTGTAAAAATGAGACTGATAGTGCAAACGTAATTATGTCAAAAGCTGTTGAAAAAATTGATTACGTTAGTAAGATGATGTTTTTAGCAATGGAAACGGAGGGCGCGGAGCCATCCGCATTTTCATCAACAAATGGTGAAACTTTCTCTACAGATGCTGTTTCAAAGGCAACTTGTTTTTCTGCTTCAATATCGGATATCACCTTTACAGACCTTTGGTGTGGAACAGTAATGGAGAGACAAGTTTACACAAATTACGTTTACAACGTAATCGACTTTCTATTTCAAAACAAGGTTGTAAAAAACAGTAATGAAAAATTTAAGACAGGTGAAATTATTTACGGTAAGGCAAATAAAACTATTAACCAAGAATTGAATGAATTTTATTCAGACCCAACAGTAGGTGCGCCAACAATGGCGATACGTGTAGATGAAGTAGAAAATGGAATTCATTTTGTTGTAGACTGGGACTGGCGTGGGGAACAAATTGCTACGATTGCACCTATGTATAATACGGTTATTATGGTAGATGGTGATATAGAATATGACCATCATAAACACAAAATCAATAAAATTTCAATGACGTGGCAATTTACAAAAGACAATAATGTATTAGTTGCAACAGTGATGGATTTTAATAAAAATGAATTTTATTTTATGGAATGCTATCGTCAAGAAACTTGGGAAGACTGTTCAAGTAAAGAAGAAATCGTTAAGTTGTTTAATAGTGGTGAACTTACCTATGAACAAATAAGCGAATATCCATATTCTGGAATTATGTTAGTAAAGTCCAACATTACGTTATCGCCAAGCAAATTGAATTTTAATGCAATGTGGAAACAAGACAGTGATTTAAATAGTGAAGGTGTGCCAAGTGTTGCCGAAAATGATAACGAAACACGCTTTGCAAATTTGTATGCCGATATATATGCAAAGACTAGCCATTTAAGAATTCGTGAAGAAAGTGAAATAATGGATTTAAGCAATGCTCGTGAAATTAGTTATATGGATACAGCCGTTGAGTATGGACTAAATAAAATAGAGTATGTGGTAAATGATAATGGCATACACTTTTTATATTTAGAAAAAAGTCAATTAAATTCTATTTTATCGCAAGCCTTAAAAATTGATTTGGTTAAAAATGATGCAGAATATACTGCATTTGTTAACGGTATTAAAGGTAGTTTAAACTCACAAGGTGGTGGATACGTTGGCAAATTGGGCACGTATGAAGGGGTTGAATACACGATAAAATATGTTTTCAAAAATCTTTGGTATGAGACAGATTGGAGCCATCATTGTGAGAAGTTTTATTACAGTATCACCGACGGCTTTAACGAATTAGTATTTGAGAATAAGAACGGTAAACTAATAAATTTTGACATAAATCCACCAGGTGATGAAAGTAATAATATCGTAGATGGTATGCTTTTTAATTTAAGCCCTAATAGAAAATATTATATTTTAACTAGATATTCGCCTATTTCACAGAATGAAGAAATTGAACTTGAAATTCCAGCAACTTATAAAAATAAACCTGTGACTACGATAGCAGATAATGCTTTTAGAAACAATTTTATAAAATTCAAGAGCATTACAATTCCAGAAACTATTACCTATATCGGTAGTAATTTTATAAGAGAAATAGAAGAATTAAACTATTTGGGAACTGTTAATCAGTGGGTTGGAATAACTTATGGGTCTTATAATGCTTTTATGAATGCATCTAAAAGTTTTTGTATTAAAGGAGAGTTGTTAACAAGTGCTAATATAACGGCAACAAGAATAAATGACTGGGCATTTGCTGGGTGCAAAACCTTAACGAGTGTTACGTTGAGTAATAACGTGGAATATGTTGGTGCAAACACTTTTGCTTTGTGTTCTTCATTAGTAGGGGCAGAATATGATAATGCCTATTATATTGGAACACCGAACAATCCTTATAAAGTATTTGTAAGGGGAAAATCAACGGACATTACAAGTATTCAATTACACGCTGATACAGAGATACTTAGCGGTTTCGCTTTAAGTGATTGTACACTCATTGAAAACGTTGTTTTAAATAACAAATTGGTTAAGCTTGGATATGGGGTTTTTAGCCCTTCTAATAGATTGACAGAGATAATTATACCTACAAGTGTTAAGGCGATTTCAGGGGCTTTATTTGGTGATTCTCCTACGAGACAACCAGTTAATATGGTTTTTGAAAAAACAAGTGGTTGGTGGATATTTAAGTCTGATGAAAATCTTGCAGGATCAGAAGTTAGTGAACTATTAGAATTAAGTGAAATAATGAATTTTTTGAGCAGAGGTAATTTGTATTACTGGCTCGTTTGTGTAGAATAGGTGAAACAACTATAATAAGTTGGATTATTGTCGCATTTAATTAAAACTTATTAAAATCGGTAGTGTAAACTGCCGATTTTTTATGCACAAAAGTACACTTTTTTAAGGATAAAAAAGACCATGCAATTTTGAAACAAGGTGAAAGACAATACCTTTTTTGTGTAATAAGGGCAATATTTTTTTGATTTGTAAATTTTACTTGAATTAAATGCGTAAAAGTGTTATCATTAAAACATAAAATGTTTTATGCCTTTCAAAAATAGGAGAAAGATTGATGAAAAAGAAAATCTTGTCAATTTTAATATCAATTTTCGCATTATGTACGTGTGTGTTCACGCTTACTGCGTGTGCAGGAAATGAACACGAACATAAGTATAATCAACAAGTCGTTAGTGATGATTTTAAGGCGACAGATGCTACTTGCGAAGAAAAAGCAACGTATTATTTATCTTGCTCTTGTGGTAAAAAAGGAACACAGACTTTTGAAGGTGGTGAAGCGTTAGGTCACTCTTTCGACAGTTATGCGTATAACGAAGATGCAACTTGTGAAGTTGATGGCACGGAAACAGCAACCTGTTCTAGAGAAGATTGTGAAGTGACTGATACAAAAACAAAAGCCGAAACGGCATTAGGTCACGATTTTGCAACGCCAACTTACGTTTGGAGTGGCGATAAATGTTATGCAAAAAAGAGTTTGCATAAGGGATAGTAAACACGTGGAAGAAGAAACTGCAACTGCAGAGTACGTTAAGGACGCAGACGCAACTTGTACAAGTGCAGAAAAAGGGCATTATCAAGCAACCTTTACAAATTCAGCATTTGAAGTGCAAAACACTGCAACAAATAGCGTAGCAATAGGTATGCCAAAAGGTCACGAATATAACACGACAACGATAAACCCAACTTGTATCGAAAAAGGATATATTTTGCACGCTTGTGGCTGTGGGGATAGTTATAAGACCGACTTTGTTAATGCGCTTGGTCACGATTACGAAACAAGCACGATAGCCCCAACTTGTACAACTCAAGGTTATACAATTTATACTTGTCATTGTGGATATAGTTATAATGATGATTTCGTTTTTGCACTAGGTCACGATTATACAAGTCTTAAAACAGTAGCCCCAACTTGTACGGAAGAAGGCTACATATTGCACGCTTGTATTTGTGGTGACAGTTATACAACGGACAACGTTGACGCTTTGGGACATATAGAAGTTATTGATAATGAGATAGAACCAACTTGCACACAAACAGGTTTAACAGAAGGCAAGCATTGTTCTAGGTGTGAAGAAGTATTAATTGCACAACAAACTGCCGATGCTTTAGGACACAATTTTGTTGATTATAAGTGTTCAACTTGTGGGGAGTGGGATTATACACCTATTGAATATTTCACAGTTTCTGCTTATAATGACGTTTACTCAATATCAGCAAAACAAGACGTTGAATACCCTGAAATAGTTGTTTTGCCAAACATTTATGAGGGACATCAAATAACGGTTGTGTCAGATTTTAGGGAAGTGAGGAGTATTAGTAAAATTATTGTGACAGATGGATACACGACTATTTCTGGAAATGCATTTAATTATAATGGTTGGTTGACTTCGATTGAAATTTCAGCGACCGTCAACGACATTGGTGGTAGCAATAATTGTTTTTTTGGTACGACTGGATTAGAAGAAATAATCGTTGATGAAGACAATCAAACGTTTAAATCGATTGATGGGGTTCTTTATAGCAAGGACGGAAAGACGCTTATTTATTATCCTGCATCAAAGGTTGGAACTTTGTTTACTGTGCCAGAACACGTCACTGTTCTTGAAAGAAATTGTTTTAGGAGAAGTAAACTTGAAAAAGTTGTTTTACACGATGGAATAACTGAAATTAGAAAAGGTGCGTTTATTTATTCGAGTAAACTAAAAGAAGTTAATATCCCTAACGGAATTATAACAATTTGTGAAATGGCTTTTGACAATTGTGAAAGTTTAGAAAGCATAGTTATTCCAGACAGTGTTGAAGTTATAGAGTATAATGCTTTTTCTTATTGCGATTTATTAAAAACTGTTAAAATGGGCAACAACGTGACAACGATAATGAACTATGCGTTTAAGGGTTGTAGTTCATTGGAAAGTATAACCTTATCAAAAAGGCTAACTACTATAGGGGACGGGGTTTTTTCTGATTGTGACAGTTTGACTTGGATATATATTCCTGAAAGTGTGACAAAAATGGGTGGTTATGTTTTTAGTGGTTGTGAAAATTTAAGTATTGCTTGCGAAACAATGCTTCAACCAAGTGGATGGTATTCCACATGGAATATAATTTCCGGTTTTAACACAACATGTCCTGTTCAGTGGGGTGTACAAGCAAGATGGTATTAAAATAATTTTTAATTAGAGGCTAACTAAAAAAAGTTAGCCTTTTAATGTTAAACCCAAATTTAAGCCTTGCCAAAAGGTATTATATTTTGTATAATGTGATAAAAGGAGAAAATTATGAAAAAGATAGCAGTTTTATTTGCCGACGGCACTGAAGAAATTGAAGGCTTAACCCCCGTTGATATTTTGAGAAGGGCAGGTGCAACTTGTGATATAGTGTCGGTTGGGGATAAATATTTAACAGGCTCACATAATATCGTTATAAAAGCAGATAAACTTATAAATGAAATAGACAAAAATGAATATGATGCAGTTGTTATCCCCGGTGGTATGCCCGGTGCAACAAATATTGCAAGCAACAATGATGCCATTACTTTGATTAAAAATGCAGTTGAAAGTGGCAAGTTGATAGCATCAATTTGTGCATCGCCAGCAGTTGTTTTATCGGCAAACGGATTTATTAAGGGCAAAAAAGCAACTTGTTATCCAGCAAAACAATTTATTGAAACGATGGGCGAAAATTACACGGGTGCTGACGTTGAAATAGATGAAAACTTAATCACGGCAAACGGACCAAAGAGTGCATTTAACTTTTCGCTTGAAATAGTTAAATATTTGGGGCTTGAAATAAAATTTTAATTTGCAAACTAACTTCTTGACAATGCTAGTTAATTAATGATATAATGATAATCGTTAAGGGAGTAGTCGCCCAAGAAATTTGGGGAACAGTCAACATCTTGAGAGAAATCTCTGGCTGTTCTTAATTGACCAGACTTGCTAATAGGCAGGCTCGGTCTTTATATTAAAAAATAAATCCGAGCAATTATAAAAAGTTGCTCGGTTTTTTTATAAAAAAGTAGAATTAATTTTTAATTTATGTTAAAATATATAATGTATTGCATAAACTAAAAAGATTGTGTGAAATTATTAAAAAGAAATTTTTAAGGAGATAAAAAAGTGAAACCACATTTAGACAGTGTTGATAGCATTCTATCACATTTTTCTTCCGACCAAGTTAGTGGCTTAACCACGGCGCAAGTTGAAGAAAAAAGAGCACAATTTGGCGAAAACAAGTTGCAAGAGAAAAAGAAAAAGTCTTTCTTTGCTAAATTTATGGAGCAATTCAAAGACGTAATGATTATCATTTTATTGATTGCGGCGGCAATATCACTTGGCGTTGCTATCTATGATGGCATAAGCCACGGATTTAATGTCGTTGAAATGATAGAACCTTTCTTAATTCTTGCTATCGTTTTAATCAATGCGATAATGGGTGTTGTGCAAGAAAGTAAAGCGGAAAAGGCACTTGATGCACTTAAGAACATGTCTGCACCACACGCACGTGTTATTCGTGACGGGGTTGAAAAGATTATTATGTCGTCCGAACTTGTTCCTGGCGATATTATAAAATTAGAAGCGGGTGATTTTGTGCCTGCTGACGCAAGACTTATTAAAAGTGTAAACTTAAAATCTGAAGAATCTGCTTTAACTGGTGAATCTGTTCCATCTGAAAAATTCGCAGAAGCAGAAGTTAAAGAAAAAGCACCTATTGGCGATAGAACTAATATGGTTTTCTCTGGTTGTTCTATTACTTACGGTACGGCAGTTGCAATAGTTGTTGCAACGGGTATGGAAACCGAAATGGGAAAAATTGCGGGAATTCTTGCTAACGAAGAAGAAACAAAAACTCCTTTGCAAGAAAAACTTGCAAAACTCGGCAGTATGCTTGGTATTCTTGTGCTTGGCATTTGTTTCGTTATGTTTTTAGTGCAAATCATAAGAGACGGATTGAATTTCCCTAACATAATTGGTTCGTTTATGTCTGCTATATCATTAGCAGTTTCTGCAATACCAGAAGGATTGCCTGCAGTTGTTACTATCGTTTTATCTATCGGCGTTCAACGTATGGTTAAAAAGAACGCTATTATTAGAAGACTTCCTGCTGTTGAAACACTTGGCAGTGCATCAATTATTTGTTCGGATAAGACGGGAACGTTAACTCAAAACAGAATGACGCTCGTAAAAACCTACGTTGATGGTGGCGAAATTATCGACTTTAAGGGAAGTGCTGAAGGTGATACCTATAAAATGCTTTGTTATGGTAGTCTTTGTTCTGATGGCAAAGTTGTTTTTGAAGGTGGTGCGGAAAAACACATTGGCGACCCAACCGAAACGGCAATCGTTCTTGCTGCACACAAGGCTGGTGGCGTTCAAGATGAATTGAATAAAGAAAGCCCAAGAGTTGGGGAACTTCCTTTTGACTCTGATAGAAAACTTATGACAACCGTTAACGTTATAAACGGCAAGCCTATAGCAATTGTAAAAGGTGCGTTTGACGTTATTGCAAAGAGAACGGTTAAAGGTGACGTTGAAAAGGCAAAAATCGCTTGCGATGAAATGAGTTCAAATGCTCTTCGAGTTTTAGCCGTTGCATACAAGGAATTAGATGCTGTTCCAAACAAACCAACGTTTGAAGATTTGGAATATGGTCTTACGTTTGTTGGGCTTGTAGGTATGATAGACCCACCAAGACCAGAATGTAAAGTGGCAGTTGAAACTTGTAGAAAAGCAGGAATTAAACCTGTTATGATTACGGGAGACCACATCGTTACGGCAACAGCAATAGCAAAAGAACTTGGCATTTACGTTGATGGGGATAAGGCTATAACAGGCGCAGAACTTGATGAAATGAGTGATGAAGAACTTGATGCTAAAGTTCAAGATATTTCAGTTTACGCACGTGTTTCTCCAGAAAACAAGATTAGAATAGTTAAGGCTTGGCAAAAGAAAGGTCAAGTTGTTTCAATGACTGGTGACGGCGTAAACGACGCACCTGCACTAAAGGCGGCGGATATCGGCTGTGCTATGGGTATAACTGGAACTGACGTTGCTAAAGGCGCTGCTGATATGACCTTGACTGACGATAACTTCGCAACAATCGTTGACGCTGTTAAGGAAGGTCGTGGTATATTTGAAAACATTAGAAAGGTTGTAGGCTTTTTACTTTCAACCAACCTTGCAGAAGTTTTAGTAGTGTTTATTTCAACCGTACTTTTAGGTTCTATTGCAGGACTAGGAAATCCGTTTATTCCTATTCAACTTTTATGGATTAACCTTGTTACCGACTCCCTTCCTGCTATCGCTTTAGGTATGGAAGCAGTAGAAAACGACATTATGTATCATAAGCCTAAACATAAAAACGAAAGTTTGTTTGCTCACGGATTAGGTGTTAAAATAGGAATTAACGGTGTTTTGTTAACCATTACTACTTTGGCTGGATACGTTCTTGGTGCAGTTGTTATGAAAGATTCTTCTGGTGCGTTAAATCACACTGCAGGAAGCACTATGGCGTTTATGATACTTGCTATGAGTCAACTTGTTCAAGCCCTTAATATGCGTTCATCACATTCACTATTTAAGGTTGGATTCTTCTCAAATAAGATGATGAACCTTTCATTCTTGGTTTGTACGGCGTTGACAGCATTCGTTATCTTTATTCCTGGTGTTGTAAGCGTGTTTGGAATGATGAGACTTGAATGGTGGTTGTATTTAATCGGTTTGGGCTTATCACTTGCTCCATTGCTATTTATGGAATTAGCAAAAATGTTTGGTTTTATCAAACATCATAACCACGAAAAATAAAGCGAATACCGAATTTTATAATCGATAAACTTAAATAACAGTTAAGCCGTTGTCAGTTTTGACAACGGCTTAAATTTTGCTTGTATCAGTTAAATGTGCACTTTTTCTATTTACAAAAAAAGGCTTACATGTTATAATTATGTATATATATTTGACAAAATAAGCAAAATATTTATCAAGGTGAATTATGCTTGATGAAAGGTCGTTTGCTTTGTTAGATATTATTAATTTAGAGTGTTTTAACGGTGGGTATAAAGTCTTTTTTGTATCCGACTTGTTATCTTGCCTTCCAAAACACCTTTTCGTTGATGAAGAAGGGCTTTTTGAGTGCATAGACTTGCTTGCCTTTCATCAATATATAAGCGTTAAATATCAAGACCAAAATGAAATTTGCTTGTGTTCGCTTGTTAAGGGAAGGCTGGAGAGTGAGAATAGGCTTGACGCTCAAATAGAAAGATTTGAAGAAAATAAAAAGCATTTTCTTTTTTCCTTTCTGGGTGCACTTTTAGGTGGCGTTTGCACCTTTTTCTTGGCATTAATATTCAAATTATTCGGGGGAATTTAATGCTTGATAGAATAGAAAAAAAGGTTGTTCTAACCTTGTGCAATGAGTTAAAAGATAAAACTGCAATATTAATCAGTCCTTTAGATTTGCTTAAAATGGTCGGTGTGGAAAACCTTACGATTTCACGCTTGGAAAAGATTATAAACGATTTAAGCACTGACGGATACTTTGACCTTGTTTATTCGGATAGAAGGGGCGAAACGGTGTATTGCATTTCCCTTTTGGAGCGGGGCAAGGGCTTTTTAAGAAGTGAAAAACAAAGAAAAAGAAACCTTGTTGCAAGGCTGTTTTTGACGATAGGCTTTGCCATAGTTAGTTTTTTAGTAGGATTAATTCTAAAGAAGATATTTTAGTTTATGGAACAAAGAAATTTCAATTTACAATCTAAATATCAGCCAACGGGCGACCAACCACAAGCAATTAAAATGCTTACCGAAGGCTTAAACGACGGCTTGCGTACGCAAGTCCTTTTGGGCGTGACGGGAAGTGGCAAAACTTTCACGATGGCAAACGTTATCAACAACGTTAATCGTCCTGCACTAGTTATTGCACACAATAAAACGCTTGCAGCCCAACTTTGCAATGAGTTTAGAGAGTTTTTTCCAAACAATAGAGTGGAATTTTTCGTTTCATATTACGATTATTATCAACCTGAAGCATATATTCCAAGCACGGATACTTATATCGAAAAAGACCTTGCTATAAACGATGAGATTGATAAACTTCGCCACTCTGCAACCTGTTCGCTTTCTGAAAGGAGCGATACAATCGTTGTGGCGTCAGTTTCTTGTATTTACGGATTAGGTGCACCTGAAGAATATTATAGGCTTGCACTATCTATTCGCCCAGATGACAACATCAGCAGAGATGAGTTGATGAGAAGGCTTGTGGCAATTCAATACACAAGGCGTGACGTGGACTTTTCACGTTCTTCGTTTAGGGTAAGGGGTGATATCGTTGATATTTTTCCATCATCAAACACCGAAATCGTGGTTAGAGTTGAGTTTTTTGGCGATACGGTTGATAGGGTTTTGGAAGTGGAATTCGTTTCTGGAAAGGTTATTTCAGAGTTAAAACACGCCGTTATATTCCCAGCCAGTCACTATGCCGTTGCACAAGAAAAATTGAACCTTGCAGTATTTGCAATCGAAAGGGATAGAGATGATGAAGTTGCCTTTTTCAATGAGCAAGGTAAACTTATCGAAGCCCAACGCTTAAAACAACGCACCGATTATGATATTGAAATGATAAAAGAAATCGGTTTTTGTAAGGGCATAGAAAATTACAGCCGTTATTTTGACGGCCGTGAAATAGGTCAACCACCTTTCACACTTCTTGATTACTTCCCAAAAGATTTTATCGTGTTTATTGATGAATCGCATATGACTATTCCACAGATAGGTGCAATGTATAACGGCGACAAGGCAAGAAAAACCAACCTTGTTGAATATGGTTTTAGATTAAAATCGGCTTTTGACAATAGACCGCTTACCTTTGAAGAATTTGATAGCCGTGTGGGGCAAATGATTTGCGTTTCTGCAACCCCTGCAAAGTATGAATTAAACCAAGCAGGGCAAGTGGTTGAGCAACTTATTAGACCGACTGGGCTTATCGACCCTGAAGTTGTCGTTCGCCCAACCAAAAATCAAATTGATGACCTTTTGATTGAAATAAACAACACAGTTAAAGAAAAGGGCAGGGTTTTAATCACAACCTTAACCAAGAAAATGGCTGAAAGTTTAACCGAATACCTAAAAGAAAACGGGGTTAGGGTTAGATATATGCACAGCGATATAGACACAATGGAAAGGATAGAAATTGTTTCTGCACTCCGTGGTGGAGAGTTTGACGTGCTTTGTGGTATTAACTTGTTAAGGGAAGGACTTGACTTGCCAGAAGTTAAATTAGTTGCTATTTTAGATGCTGATAAGGAAGGTTTTTTAAGGAGCGAAACTTCGCTTATTCAAACTATCGGTAGGGCAGCAAGAAACTCTGAAGGTAGGGTTATAATGTATGCCGATAATATGACTGGCAGTATGAAGCGTGCTATCGACGAAACTAACAGAAGAAGAAAAATTCAAACAGAGTATAATAAAGAGCACAATATAACGCCAAAAACAATAGTTAAAGATATTTCAAACACTTTGGAAATCACCAAAAAAGTGGATAGAACAAAGGACGTTAAAAAGCAAGATATCCCTGAAGAGATTGAAAAGTTGAAGGCACTTATGAAAATTGCATCGGCAAACCTTGACTTTGAAAAGTGCATTGAAATTCGTGACACTATTGCAAAATTAAAAATGAAAATGAGAAAGTAATTATGGATTATATAAAGATTAAAGGTGCAAAAGAGAATAATCTAAAAAATATCGACCTTGAAATTCCAAGAGATAAACTTGTGGTATTTACAGGGCTTTCTGGCAGTGGCAAAAGTACGCTTGCTTTTGACACTATTTATGCCGAAGGTCAAAGAAGATACGTTGAAAGTTTGTCAAGTTATGCGCGTATGTTTTTGGGGCAAATGGAAAAGCCTGACGTGGAACTTATTGAAGGTTTATCGCCAGCAATATCTATCGACCAAAAAACCACTTCGCACAACCCACGTTCAACCGTTGGCACGGTAACCGAAATTTACGATTATTTTAGACTTTTGTTTGCAAGAGTGGGCGTTCCACATTGTCCAGAGTGTGGAATTGAAATTTCCCGCCAAACTATCGACCAAATCGTCGATAAGGTTATGGCTTTTGAAAGTGGCACAAAGATTTTAATCAATGCGCCCGTTGTCCGTGGCAAAAAGGGCGAATACTCTAAGAACTTTGAAAGTTACAAAAAGAGTGGCTTTGCAAGGGTTATGGTTGATGGAATTGTCTATGACCTTGGCGAAGAAATTAAACTCGATAAAAATAAAAAGCACGAAATCAGCGT
>JAZQYW010000031.1:0-19783 GCA_045633745.1 Christensenellaceae bacterium | reverse complement strand
GCTTTGCCAGCATTAAGTAGCCTCCGAAAAAGCCTTCAAGCTCAGCAAGATAGCCTTTCGAGGAATCCTCGGGAAAGATCACCACGCTCTTTCCCGATTCGATTGCCTTGATGCTTTCCTTGATCGTTTTGTAAAACCGTGCGTCACGGTAGGTGGAGATCAAATCAAAGCCCGAATAAAAAAGATGCGTCAAGGGCGAGGCGATAAGACAGAAGGTATACGCCAGAAGCGGATGCCAATGCTTCTTTTCGCAGTAATAGACTTTGGTTTGATAGCGGTATAACGGGATCAAGCCCGAATTCATTTCGTGCGCACCCCACATACGCATAGGCTTATCCAAATACATTTCCAAGGACATAGGGGCATCTGTCCCTTCGTGATTGCTTAATATCAAAGAACCATTTTCAAATTCTTTTCCGTCAAGAAAGATAAATTGTGGGGCTTTATAACGCATTGTCATTAACCTTTTAATGCCACGAAACCACCATTTACCTTTTTTCACCAACTTTTTCTTAACCATATTTGCTCCTTGCCTTTTTTTGCATTATAGACAAAAAACATTAACTTAATATTAACTAAACATTTTTTTGACAAATCAACAAATTAAAATAATCGTTTATTGTTTCTGGCGACTCTTTCATTTTGTTTTCTATCCACCATCTTAACGTTTCAATAAAGGTTGCAGTTATATGATTAACCCAAAAATCTTCTGGGATATTGCTTGGTTTTTTACTTGCAAAGTCATTTATACTTTTTTTGACTAAAATTTTTGTTTCACTCTTAAAGTACTCTAAAAACAAGTCGTTATTTTTAGAAGATAAAATTTTGCAAATATTATTGTCGTTTTTCTTAACGTGCTTAAACAAATGCAAAAATGCAGAATCGTGATTATCGCAATTAAAAATATTGAACTCTTGCTTTTCCCCTTGCTTTGCCGAATTAAAAATATGTGCAAACAACTCTCTGCAAAGTTCTTTTAATAAAAAATCTTTTGTTTCAAAATGCGAATAGAAGGTTGCCCTTCCAACGTCTGCTATTTCTATTATTTCCCCTACCGTTATACTATTAAAATTCTTTTTTGATAATAGTGATATAAATGCCGAAAAAATTGCTTCTCTTGTCTTTCTTTGTCTTCTATCCATTTTATTTACCATACAATTTGTTATTTTTGTTCAATATTGAATTTGCAATTATTATTGTATTGTTATTTCAAAAAAATTTATGATACAATAATATCGAACAAGTTGTTCAATATCTTATGAATTATACAATATTTTTTACAAATTGTCAACGGAGAAAAAAATGAAAACCAAACGAAATATTTTAATAGCCTTTTTGCTAAACTTATTCTTTTCAATATTTGAACTTATCGGTGGTTTTATCACTGGTAGCGTGGCAATAACTTCTGATGCAATCCACGATTTTGGCGATGCAACCAGTATTGGAACAGCATTTTTTCTTGAAAGGTTATCAAATAAAAAACCAAACCAAAAATATACTTATGGATATGCAAGATTTTCGGTTTTAGGTGGCTTAATAACGACCTTAATTCTACTTATAAGTTCGGCAATTGTCATATATAACGCAATTTTAAGAATTATGAATCCAACCATTATAAATTATAATGGAATGTTAATTTTTGCAATAATAGGTTTGGTGGTAAATTTGATTGCAACCTATTTTACTCACGGTGGACATTCTATCAATCAAAAGGCAGTTAATCTTCATATGCTTGAAGACGTTTTAGGCTGGCTAGTAGTTTTAATAGGCGCAATAGTCATTAAGTTTACTGCTTTTTATATTATAGACCCTATCTTATCTATAATCGTGGCTCTATTCGTTATATTTAATTCGATGAAAAATTTAATTCAAATTATGGATATTTTTTTAATCAAAACCCCAAAAGACGTTGACGTGAACGAATTAGTTGAACATATAAAGCATATTGACGGCGTTATTGACGTTCATCACGTTCACGTTTGGTCGCTTGACGGACAAACAAATTGCGCAACTTTACATATCATCACACAAACATTTGATAGTAAAATAAAAAGTCAAGTTAAAGAAGAACTTGCTGAACACGGCATATCGCATTCAACTATTGAAATGGAAAACCAAGAAGAAAATTGCCAAGAAAGATTTTGCGACATTAAAAATAGCGTTTCACACGGGCATTGCCACCATCATCACCATCATCACCACTGATAAAAAAGCAAGTCTAACCGACTTGCTTTTTGTTTATATGAATATATTTACAATCGTGCAAGTCACAATAGAATAATGCTAAAAAATAATAAGATTGTGCGTATTATTAGATTAGACAATTAAAAATAAAAGTGATATAATGTGTTTATTAAGTTTTAAGGACTTTTATTTATGTATTTCGTTTTTATCGTAATGCCTTTACTTTCGGTTATAAAAGTAACGATGCAAGGCAAATACTCACAAAAGCACATAAAAACGTTTTCGGACGTTTTGTTGTATAATACAATAGTCTTTTTGTTTTCCGCTTTAATACTTGCAGCAATATTTTTAAGACAACTTCCACCGCTTGAAGTGTGGATTTACGCACTTATAAGTGCTACTGGCTCTTTTTTATCCCAAACCTTTTATACTTTGGCATTAAAAAACGGACCTATTACCCCAACGGCAATTATTAACTCTTTTAATATAATATTTACTTTATTTGCAGGGCTTATTTACTTTAACGAACAATGGACGATTTTTACTATCGTAGGCTTTGCTTTTATGTCCGTTGCCTTTTGCTTAATACCAGCCAAAAATAACGATAAAAAAGCAAACTTAAAGTGGTTGATTTTAACTGCCATAACTTTTGTTTGTTTTGGATTATCTAGCGTAGTTATGCTCTTATTCTCAAGAAGTGAATTTAGCAAGTGGCAAAGCGCATACACCGTTTTAATCTTTTCTATCGCATCCGTTTTTTCCTTTATTTTCACTTTGTTTAACGTTAAAGTTAGAAAAGAACCTATCACGATTAAACGAAACTGGAATTTACCATTAGTTGCATTAATCATAGGCGGTGCGTTAGGCTTATATAATTTAGTAAACGTTATTGCTTATCAACACTTCCCAAGTTACCTTGTAACACCTATTATTAGTGGGTCAATAATAGCTTTAACTATGATTGTCAACTCAATTATAAATAGAGAAAAACCAACTATAAAAATGTTAATCGGGGTTGCTTGTGCCGTCGTTGCAATAGTATTGTTAAACCTTTGATAATAAGTTAATTAAACTTAAAAAGCAGGTCAGTTTGACTTGCTTTTTTGTTTATATGAATATATTTGCATTTATATACCAACGCTTGTCAGCGAACACGCAAACTTTTGTTTGCTGGCTCCTAATTCAAATCCTATTGTTTTTTCCCCACAAAAAACAAAACCACCCTCTTGGGTGGCTTGTTTTTTGGCAGGGGCAATAGGATTTGCTTCTCTCGAGCCTCCCGCAAAATAGTCCACTGGACTATTTTTTGCCTAACGGCAACACGCAACTAAAGTTGCTGGCTCCTAATTCAAACCCTATTGCTTTTCCCCACAAAAAAGCAACGCACACCGCTTTGGGTGTGCTTTGTTTTTTGGCAGGGGCAATAGGATTTGAACCTATGAATAACGGAGTCAGAGTCCGTGGCCTTACCGCTTGGCGATGCCCCTTTATTTTTTATATTGTATCAAATCAGTTAAATTTTTTCAACTATTTTTTTATCGCACTAAAAACTTATTTTCTATTAAGCCATTGCAAGTAAGTCGTTTATGTGTTAAAATATATAAAAAAGTTTTATGGTGAAATTATGATAGATTCTTTTGACTATAAAGAACCGTCTTGCGCACTTTGTGGTGGCAAAGATTTTTATTATCCTGATGAAAACGCACCTATCGGCAGAATTCCTGTTTCTAGGGTCATAGAAAAGTTAGATGAGTGCTATAACAAAAACGATATGCAAGAAGCGGGCAGGCTTTTATTTTACTGGCAAGAAGAAGCAAAGGTATTAAAAGATATGCAAGGCGAATTAACCGTTGTAAACGAACTTCTTGGATATTTAAGAAAAATGAACGACGTTGAAAAAGGGCTTATCATCATAGATAGAGCGCTATTTTTAATAGAAAGTTTACAACTAACTGAAAGCGTGTCATCTGCAACTATTTACCTTAATATCGCAACCACACTAAAGGCGTTTGGCAAAGCCGAAAAGTCACTTCCATTATTTGACAAAGCCTTTGCAATCTATTCAAAAGACATTGATGGGAATAAGCCTTTACTTTCTGGTTTTTACAACAATAAGGCATTGACTTTGGTTGACTTAAAAGACTATGACGGAGCAATAAAATGCTACAATTTGGCACTTGAAAACTTAAAGTTTACCGATAGAGAGTTTGTGGACGGCGCCATAACTTTTGTTAATATGGCTCACCTTTACGACGCGTTATCTAACAAGCAAAAAACTGTTGATTGTTTATTTTCGGCTTTTGACCTTCTTAACAATGAGCAAAATGAACGTAACGGATATTATGCTTACGTTTTAGAGAAGTGTGCCCCATCTTTTAGGCAATTTGGATACCATAAAATTGCCGACGATTTTGAAAAACTTTCGGGAGAAATTTATGAAAGGACTTGAACTTGCCCTTAACTATTACAATCAACACGGTCTTCCTATGTTAAAGCGTGATTTTGCTGACGTTTTTGACAACCTTGCCGTTGGGCTTGTGGGCGAAGGGTCAGAGTGTTTTGGCTATGACGATTTAACTTCAACAGACCACGATTTCGATATGGGATTTTGCATCTTTATAACACAGCAAGATTATGATAATTTTGGCTTTAAGTTAGAGCGTGCGTACGCAAAGTTGCCGAACGAATTTATGGGTTATAAACGCCAAATTCTCTCCCCTGTCGGTGGCAATAGGCACGGCGTTATAATAATTGAAGATTTTTATAAAAAGTTTTTGGGCGCAAGCACTATTCCACAAGATAATTCGTGGTGGTTTTTCGTGCCATCGCACTCACTGGCAAGCGCAACAAACGGAAAAATTTTCTTTGACAATAAAGGCGTTTTTTCGGGCGTTAGAGAGAGTTTGCTTAAAGGATATCCCCAAGATATAAGACTTAAAAAACTTGCCTCTCACCTTGTTTTAGCAGGTCAGTCAGGACAATACAACTACGGCCGATGCATTGCACACGGAGAAAGGGGCTCTGCAAGTTTGGCGCTCTGCGAATTTGTTAAACATATTCTATCTGCAATATATCTTTTAAACAATAAATATCAGCCCTTTTATAAGTGGGCGTTTAAGGGGTTAAGAGAGTTGCCTATTTTGGCAGAGTGTGAAACGGCGTTAGAAGGGCTTTTAGAATATGGCAACAATAAGCAAGAGTTTGAGTTGAAGTGTGGAATAATTGAAGACATTGCTAGCATGGTTATTGATGAGTTGAAAAAACAAGGCTTAACAAGTGCAACTTGCAATAATCTAGAAACTCACGCCTATTCAGTGACAGATAAAATCAGCGATAATTCCATAAGAAATATGCATATAATGGACGGAATTTAATAAAAAAGCAAAAATTAAAGTCGGCTTATGTTAAGCCGACTTTTTTATTCGTTCAAATCACTTCTTTTGAGTTCTTTTCCGTTTTTATTCTTATAACTTAATAAGGTTTCAATATAAGTTTTTCTATCTTCAATGGTATCAAACTTATTCGTACGGATATATTTTGTCAATTCAATGCTATCCTTTATATCATCTGGCACTAAAACTGCCGTGGTTATAGGCTGGTCATCGTGATGAAAGTCCGTTCCCACAACCTTAATCAAATTATTCTTTTCGCAAAATTCTTTGGCAAGGCTATTATTATTGTTGTGGTGATAATGACCGTTAAAATATTCTGCCCCGTGCATATATTTTGGATTTCCAACAACAACGCCATCTCTAAAAGGGTGCGTTTGATATATAAATATATTATGTTTATTCGCAAGAGCAAAAAGTTGTTCTTGAGTTAAGTTGTAAATTTCAGGATTTTCTATCACAAAGTTTTTTTCAAAACCATAAAGCATATATTCGGTATTATTATAAGTAAGCCTAACTTCCATACCGTAAAAGATTTTAATATTCTTTTCTTTACCAACCCTTTCAGCATTATCTATCCAACTTAAAAATGTTTTTGCATATTCTTGTGGGCAAGAAAAACCTTGTCTAACGTATTCCCTATGTGCAAAATGATTTGTCACAACAATACCGCCATAGCCTGCCTTTAAGTAATCGTTGATTATGCCTTCTATGGTGTAATCAGCACACGAACTCCCGTCAGTATGGCAATGCAACTCAACTTTCATCATAAAAATTCTTCTAACTCATTAAAAAAGCCATTTTTCATCATTTTATTCACAGCCAAACAAACTGCACTAGTATCAAACCTTGCATCGTGAAAGCCACACTCACTGTCAAAAGCCTTGCGTGAAAAAGACAAGATTTCAGCATTGTTTATAGATAAAAACTCACAGAGTTCAGATAGTTTTGGATATTTATAACCAGTGCCACTTTTTCTTAAAAGTTTGCAAATAGGCGTGGACTTTTTCATTGAACAAAATTCGTTTTTTATATAAAAGATTTCGTTTAATCTTTCATATTCCTTTCTCATAAACGAAAAGTCAAAAGCCGTGTTATGTGCCACTATTAAATCGGCACTTTCAAAATCACTTTTAATTTCATCAAAAAAGTCTTTAAACCTTTTACCTTTTGATAATTCTTTTAATTTTGACACAGAAAAGCCGTGCACTAATTGCGCACTCATTTCAACAAAATCAACCGTGAAAAAGAAGTTTTTTGAGAAAAAACCTTTTTCAGTTTGCATTATGTAAGATAGTTGGCATATTTGACCAGGTTTTAACCCTGACGTTTCGGTATCAAAATATAATATCATAATTTTATTTGAAAGGGCAAAACGCACTTCGTTTTGCCCTTAATCTTATTCTTCAATTAAATCTTTATAAGCATCCTTATACTTCTTAACAACTTTGCTGTTATAAACGTAATCTCTTAAAACTTCTTGTTCGATTACTTTATATGCCTTGTTTACAGCAGTTGATGATAAACTGTTGATTAAAACGTATAAATAACTATCGGTGTCTTCATATTCTTCCCAGTTATTCATCATAACGCTGTATTCATCTTCCCAAGAAGGTTTGTTTTCATCAAATTGATGATTTAAGAAACTTTCAAGAGTTGGGAAATCATATGCTGGCATATCATTCTTTGTTGGGTTAAAGTTTTCACCAAAGAACATAATGTGATAACCATAGTCGGTTGCAACAACCTTAAAGGTTTTATTATCTTCTTTAATTAATTTTCTTCCTTCTTCAGCAAACTCTAACATCCAATCGTCTTTTTCATCAGCATCTGGTTGTGGCTTAATAACGTATCCTTTATAGGTGTTGAGTGCTGAAGTGCTGTCGTCTTGAGAGAAAGCAAACATCAATTCTCTTATTCTATTATTGTAGCCTTCGTTAACAGTTGTTGCTTTATAAGTCACACTGTCGATATTTCCCAAATCTGCTGGAATATTTGCAGTTCCGTTATATAAATAATCGTTTATTAAATCAAGGATATCTTCTAAAGACATTTCGTTAACTTTGTCAACACGATATTTTGCTCTATAATCATCTTTAGTAGCATCGTCAGCATTTAAGTGATATACGTCGCCAAAGAATTGTAAACTGTCTTCATATAAAGCATAATCGCCAGTAAAGTGTGTGCCGTTAAAATCATAACCTGCTTTTATCCAAGTATCTCTTTGGTCTTTTGCAGTTATATCCTTAAACAATTCTGCTCTCTTTGCACTGTATTCAGCGTTCATATAAGCGCCGTTTTCAACGTTCTTTTCTTCTTTCCATTCGGTCAAAGCATCTGTCATTTTAGTGCTTGCTTTTAATAATACGTGGTAAACTGTGCCATAACCTTCTCTTCCGTAAAGGATAGGTGATTGTGCAGTAAATGCATCGCCTAAAGCCGTTTCAAATTCCGTTTTTGTGTATTCTTTTTGCAAATCATACAATCTTGCATATTCTTCTTGAACATCGTCATAAGTAATTGTTTGACGAGCCTTTTTATTAACGGCAATTTCAAACTTATTTAAAAGTTCGTCTTCTTGATAACTTTCCAAAACTTGTTTAAAGTAATCGGTTGTTTCCAAGTTTCCGTTTTTATAGTCATCGCCTAAAATGTCGTTTTCTTCCAACATATTGACAACCTTAACAAACGCCTTTCTTCTAGCAGGTTCATCAACGTTTATGTGACCATAAGGATTGTTTGCATCGATGTTTGCATACGCTTCCTTTTTGTCTTTTGGCTTTTCAGTATCGTTTTGGGCACCCGTTGGAACAACTCTAACAGTTCCAGAGAAAGTATCACTGATTTCTTCTTCTTGGTCAATGTAATCTTCCAAAAGATAGTTGATATCTTGGTGTGTGTAATAAATTGCGTCAAGAAATTCATCTGCATTTAAATAGGTTTCAACGTCCCATTTGTTTTCTTCAGTAATAGCAACACCACCGTTATCAAGTTCGGTTGGGTTGTTTGCAAAATATTGCATTGCATATTGAACAAACACTGCGTCGTTTACAAGTTCATCAACGATTTCATCAAAGATACCTGTATCTGAAGAGTGGTTGTGGTCATTATCACTTGAAGTGTGATTAATATATGAAGAAATAAGGTCCTTCTTGTATATGACTTTCTTTGGTGCACTTTCATCAATTTTGATGGTGGCAATAACTTGGTTCATGTCCCTTTCATAGTTAGTAGTAATAAGATTGCAACCCAAAAGTGTTGATAAGCACATCAATATTGCCATCAACAAAGTTGTCATTGTAATAGAAATTTTTCTCATATATTAACTCCCATAATAAGTAGCATTTACTATCATACTTGTTAAATTATATATTATCTAGAAAAAATTTGCAACCATTTAAGCAATTTTTTTCAGTTTTTATATTACATATAACAATTTTTTTCCATTAAAATGCTTTTTATTCTACTGATGCGACTAAAAATGCACGCACCAACTCAAGCATTTCGGCATTAGTTTGCCCTTCCCTAATAAATTCTATAGTCGGTTCACTTGATAAAACTATCTTAACGCCGTCGCCATATTCATCGATAGCATTTCTAACTTTTTGATTGCCAAGCGTGTTAAAGTCTCCCAAAACAAGCGCAACTTTTTCCTTGTTAACAGTGATATTTTTAACCTTGATTTTCATAGCAAGCATCTTCACTATCGCTATGTTAATAAGGTTATCCGTTTCTTCTGGCAATGTTCCGTAAGCGTCTTCTATGGACACACGGAATTCCCTTTCTTTTACAAGCGAATTTAACTCTGCAATTTCCTTATAAGCATCCATCTTTGCAACGTTGCTATCTATATAACTTTCTGGGATAAATGCGTTAACTCTAATATCCAATTCAGGCACGATTTCGGTCGTGCCAGAAAGTTCTTCACGCAAAAGTTTTGAATATAATTCATAGCCGATTTTATCCATATGCCCGTGTTGCTCTGCACCCAAAATATTGCCTGCACCACGGATTTCAAGGTCACGCATGGCAATCTTTATTCCACTGCCCATTTCAGTAAACTCAACTATGGCGTTAAGTCTTTCAAACGCCGTTTGCGATAAGACTTTTTCTCTCTTAAAGGTAAAATAAGCATACGCTAGCCTATCGCTTCTGCCCACCCTTCCTTTTAATTGATAGAGTGTTGAAAGCCCAAGCCTATCGGCATCAATTACGATTAAGGTGTTGGCTTTTGGCAAGTCTATTCCATTTTCTATAATGGTGGTTGAAATAAGCACGTCACTTTCGCCACGGTAAAAGCCCATAATGTTGCTTTCCATAGTTTTTTCTTCCATTTGTCCGTGCACGACTGTGAATTTTAAGTTTGGCAAAAGCGACCTTATCCTATCTGCAAAAGTGAAAATACTTTCAACTCTGTTATAAAGTATAAAGGCTTGACCACCCCTATTTACTTCACGATTAATTGCATCTTTTATAAGTGCATCTGTTTCTTCCGTGACGTAAGTTTGCACCGGCAAACGCTTTTTTGGTGGGGTGTTTATGGTGCTGATTGACCTTATCCCTGAAAGCGACATATGAAGCGTTCTTGGAATAGGCGTTGCAGTTAAAGTTATGGTATCGACGTTGCTTTTTAAAAGTTTGATTTTTTCTTTGTGTTCCACGCCAAAACGTTGTTCTTCATCAAGCACTAAAAGTCCCAAATCTTTGAACTGAACGTCTTTGCTTAATAGCCTATGTGTGCCTATAACAAAGTCTATACTGCCATCTTTTAAGCCATCGATAATCTTTTCTTGTTGTTTTGCCGTCTTAAATCTGTTTAAGCAAGCAATTTTTATCCCAAACGCACTAAACCTATCAATAGCCGTATTGAAATGTTGTTCGGTTAAAATAGTGGTTGGTGCAAGCATTGCCACTTGTTTGCCGTCTGCAACAGCACGGAAAACGGCACGGAAGGCAACTTCGGTTTTTCCAAAACCAACGTCCCCACAAACCAGTCTATCCATAACCTTTTCGCTTGTCATATCCTTTTTAATATCTTGATTTGCAAGCATTTGGTCAGGCGTATCTTCAAAAGGGAAAGAACTTTCAAACACCGACTGCAATTCGGCATCATCAGTAAATTTATAGCCCTTTAATTCATCTCTTTCTTGATAGAGTTTTTTAAGGTCGAAAGACATTTTCTTAATGCTTTCTTTAACCCTTCTTTTAATATTTTCAAAGTCTTTTCCACCGATTTTTGATAAGCGTGGTTTTTTCTCACTGCCAAGATATCTTGTCAAGATATCCATTTGTTCGACTGGAATATATAGTATATCCCCACCGAAATATTCAACGGCAACGTAATCTTTTGTGCCTTCGGTTGAAGAAATCTTTTTATTGCCTAAAACTCTGCCTATACCGTGTGTTTCGTGCACGCAATAATCGCCCACTTCAGGTGCAGTGAAAAAGGCTTGTTTTTTGCTCTTAAATCGGTTTGCAGAAGTTGGCTTTGCAAACAAATTGCCACTGCCTATAACCACGGCTTTTTCTTCGTGGAAAACAAAACCTTTCATAAGTTTTTGGATTTTTATATCCACGCCTGATAAACGACTGTTGCTTTCTATTGCAGATGCAATGCCCCTTAAAGAAAGTTCATAATTAAAGTTTTCTGCTCTTTTAAGGTCACCCGTGCAAACGGTTATTGAATACCCAGACTTTAGCCAGTTGTCAATATCAGTGAAAACTTCCTTAAAGTCCAACTGATAATCGGCAACGCCACTGTTTGCTGGGTTGATTATCTTTAACGGATTAAAAAATGGAATAGCAGTTGAAAGGGTTTGAATAGCACACTCACGATATTCTTTGCACTTTTCAACAAGTTTTTCAACCGACATAAGATTGTCTATAGCAAAAGAAAAAACTTCGCCGTCTTGCGATAAAGACTTAAATCTTTCGGTAAATTCGGTATAGTTTAAGTTTGCAAGTTCATAAACTTTTTTACTTTCTTCAAAAATTATTACCGTTTCTTTTGGCAAAAGGTCAAATATGCTCCCACAATCTTTTGAAAGCACGCTCAATACGTCAAGCCCGTCGTAATCTTTATTTTCTATCAAAAGGCTAATATCGTCAAAAAGTTCACGCCTTCTTGATTTTTGCTCATTTTTAGAGTTTCTAACTTCATTGAGCAAAATGCTCTTAAACATTGAAAAATCGTCGTTTTTAAATACAAATTCGGTGGCTTGCAATACTTTCAAGGTGCTTAAATAGCCCAGATTTTCCCTAGTGTCAACGTCATACTTTTTAATAGTTTCAACTGTGTCGCCAAAAAAATCAACACGATAAGGGTTTTCAGAATTTATAGGGAAAAGGTCTAAAATATCGCCACGAACGGCAAAACAGCCTGCGCTTACAACCGTATCCACACGTGAATAACCCATTTCAACAAGTTTGGCTATCACTTCTTGTTGGTTGTGTTCATCATCTTTATTAAGGGTTAAACTATATAGGGTTTTTGGGGCTGACTGCATAAGCGTTTCAGCCGTCACCACCACGACGTCAGCATCTACAATTTGCGAAAATGCTGAAATTCGCTTATAAGCGTTTTCTTTAGAAAAGGCTTTGTTCATAAGCAATATTTCATCTTTTGGTGGAATATAAACGGCACGCTTATTAGCAAATTCTTCCATTGCTTGCACGGCAAAATGCGCCGTTATGTTATCTTTAACGACGTATAAAATCTTGTCATCTAAAACTGACAAAAGATAATTTTTAAATGAATCGCACACGCCAAATACCGCCAAAGGTATCCCTTGGCGGACTGATGAACAAAAATCGCTGACCGAATTTTGTTTTTTGGAAAGTGCTAAAATTTTATCAAGCATAACTACCTTTAAGCATAATTTTATGCTGTGTTTAGTTAGTTTTTAAGCCTTTTTATTATATTTTTGCATTATATTTTGTATGTCTTTGCTAAATGCAAAGTCGTAAAGTGCACTTGCACCCAAAGATATAGCGTCATCAAAAACAGGCTTATCTTCACTGGATATACCCGAAAGAACGTAATTTATAAGTGGGATTTGCAAATTCTTTATAGGTTTAAAACCGATGCGAACTCTTGCAAAATTGCCACTGCCTAACTTTTCAACGATATTGCGCATACCGTTGTGAGTGCCAGCAGACCCACTTTCCCTTATCCTTAAACTGCCTTGCGTAAGGTCATAATCGTCATAAATAACTATAACGTCTTTTAGGTCGATTTTATAAAAATTAACAAGTTCATAAACGCTTTCGCCACTCAAGTTCATATAAGTTTGTGGCTTTGCAATTATAACCTTTTCCGCCCCGCATTTTGTTTCAGCAATCAAGGCACGACACTTGTTTTTTGAAAACTCCACGTTTAATTTTTCAGCAAGTTTATCAACTGCCATAAAACCTAAATTATGGAAAGTGTTTTGATATTTGTTGTCTGGATTACCTAGTCCAACGATAAGTTTCATAATTAGTTCCCCATTAAAAAAGCCGTTTAACTAAACGGCTTTCTCTTTTTTAAGTAAATTATTCGTAAATTGCCGATAGCGATGAATCCGAATAGATGGACGTGATTGCTTTAGCAATAAGTTTTGCAACTGACAAAACTTTAATCTTTGGATTGTTCTTAACGTTATCTGGCAAGTTAATCGTGTCTAAAACAACGATTTCTTTGATAGGTGATGCCGTTAATCTTTCCATTGCAGGACCACTTAAAACACCGTGTGTACAGCAAGCGTAAACTTCTTTTGCACCGTTATTAACAAGTGCTTGAGCGCCTTGGCAAATTGTTCCTGCCGTGTCTATCATATCATCAACCATTACACAGCACTTATCTTTAACGTCACCGATAACGTTCATAACTTCGATAGCGTTTGCCTTTGGACGACGTTTATCTACGATAGCAAGAGAAGCATCAACTCTTGATGCAAAGTTTCTTGCTCTGCCAACTGAACCAACGTCTGGTGAAACAACAACCCAGTTTTCATCCATTTTCTTCTTGAAATATTTTGCAAGAAGTGGTGCACCGTAAAGGTGGTCAACAGGGATATCGAAAAAGCCTTGAATTTGCGCTGCGTGTAAGTCCATAGTTAAAACTCTGTCAGCACCAGCGTTCGTTAAAATGTCTGCAACTAATTTTGCTGTGATAGGGTCTCTTGGACGAGCCTTTCTATCTTGTCTTGCATAACCGAAATATGGCATAACTGCCGTAATTCTGCCTGCTGATGCTCTCTTACAAGCGTCAATCATAATCAAGAGTTCCATAAGGTTATCGTTTACAGGGATAGAAGTTGATTGAACGATAAATACGTCCCTACCTCTAACCGTTTGTGGAAGTGTAACAGAAATTTCACCGTCTGAAAACTTGCTAACTTCCGCAGTGCTTAATGACAACCCAAGTTCTGCTGCAACTGCTTCAGCCAAAGGTCTATTAGAGTTGCCTGCCAAAACTTCAATTTTTGTGCCGTGTGTAATCATTTTTTATTTTTCTCCTAATGTAACTTTGTGTACATATAGTACCTATCTTCATTTTAGTACAAATAATTTTTTAAGTCAAGACTTTTTTGCGTTTCTCTTGGCTTTAAAATAATTTTTTATTATATTAGAACAAATTTCTTCTTTCACTCCACCTTCAAACTCGGTTTTGTGATTTAAACCGCTGTCGGTAAGGATATTAAACTTGCTTATCGCACCACCGCTTTTAGTTTCATACGCGCCAAAATACACTTTTTTTATCCTTGCGTTTGCAATAGCGCCTGCACACATTGAACAAGGCTCAACAGTTATATACATTTCTGTGCCATCAAGTCTCCAACTATTTAACTTCTTGCACGCCTTATTAATAGCCAAAATCTCCGCGTGTGCAGTTGCAAGTTGGGTTTTTTCCATCAAGTTATGCGCCCTTGCAATAACAACCCCATCTTTAACTATTACTGCACCGATAGGAACTTCATCTTTTAACTCTGCCTTTTGTGCTTGTTTTATGGCAAGGTCCATAAATTTTTCTTCCATTATCACTCCAAAAAATATTGTATTGATTTATCTATAACAAACTTGTTTTGTTTGTAAATTTTTCTTAAGTATCTTTTCTTTATAGGGTGCGACAAACTATCGTTCCCCACTTCAATGGTAAGGGCTGGGATTTTCAACTTGCTTATGCACCAGTCTTTGTATCCACCAGCCGAATTTAAGGTTGACTTAACGGCATATCCCGTGCTTTGTGCAATCATATTTGCAAGAATTTTATCTTGCTCTTTCTCATAATCCGATTGAAAAAACTCATAATAAATTTCTTCGCCTTTTGCGTGATAACTTATGGTTAAGTTTGGCTTAATAAGTTGAGTGAAATCCCTAATTGCACGTGTTTCACTTTCCGAAAACGGATATTCACCCACGTAGTTTTGGCTTGACTTGTGCCAAACGTTTTTCGCACCAGAACCCCACCTTGCATCAAAGTTAACATTTAAGTCCACTCCACGCGCGTTGGCTTTATATAACGGGTTTTCTTTTAGTGCGATATACACTCCGTCAGGGTTTAATATGGGCACGAAATAAACCGAACCACACTCTAAAAGTTTACTTGACCTTTCAATGAGTTTTAATGTCAAATACGCCGTTATATATTCCCTTGCGTGTATTGATGCTTGAACGATTATTTTTGGATAATCGCCCCTTTCGACGCCGTAAAAATATATGGGGCGAAATTTTTCTGATAAGCCGATTATCCCCTTTTTGCCATTAAAGTTTTTATAAAATTTTCTATTTAAATCTAAAATATTCATACAATACTGTATGAATTTTTATTTGTGATAGTTACTGCCCGAATTTATACTAAACGCACGATAAATCTGTTCGGTTAACATCAACCTAAACATTGTATGTGGAAAGGTCATATCTGAAAAAGATATGAGTTTATCTGCTTTTTCTTTTATTTTATCGCCAAGTCCATAAGAGCCACCGATTACAAAAGTTATAACGCCTTCGCCCTTGTCGACAAGCGACTTTATTTCTTTGGCAAAACTTTCACTGCTAAACTTTTTGCCTTCAATTGCCATTGCGTAAACTTGACCTTTTAAGTGTGGAAAAATTCTTTCACACTCTCTTTCTTTTATTGTTTCAATGGCTTTAGCATCAACTTTTGCAAAGTTTTCTTCGGCAACTTCGATAATAGAAAAGTTGGCAAATTTGCCTATTCTCTTTGCATATTCGCTTATCCCATCTGCAAAATATTTTTCCTTTACTCTGCCTACTGCAACGACGTTTACTTTAACCATATTTCACCTATACAAATAGCGACGTTATAATCATAAGTGCACAAATAAGTATACCCAAAATCCCGTAAAGAATATAAAATTCAACAATACCCTTTTTTGACAATTTTTTGTTTTCTTTACCCTTTAAGGTTTTATTTAAAAGACAAGTAATCACTATAAAACCGACTAACGCAACAAGCCCTATCGCAATAAAAATAGGGTTAAACAAATCTATATATATCCCCAAATATTCACATAAAATTATAACGAAGTTATTGATAAAATGTGCAATTATGCAAGGGATAACGCTTTTAGCGTAAAGTGCAAGCAAACAAAATGCAACACCGTATATAAACTGATAAAAAAATTGTCCTAAATTACAATGATATAATGCAAAACATAATCCAACTGCAATTACTTTAGTAATATTTCCGTGTTCATCAAGGGAAGACAACAATAACCCACGGAAAAACAATTCTTCAAAGATGGCAGGAAGAATTGCAAGTGTTAAAGTAAACAATAAAAACTGCCCAAAATTATGTAAAGGTATTGTCGTTTGTGGGATTTTTACACCCAAATCAGCCATTATTTGGCTAAATTTAAGGTTGACAAAACCAAGCCCTAAAAACATACCCAAGCACAACAAAAGCGTTGGCAAAAGGGACTTAACCTTAAATTTGTTTATGCTTAAAACCTTTATAGTGTATTTTCTAAACCAACATTGATAAACAAGCACTATTGCTATTGCAATTAAAGACAAGATTGAAGAAATTGCAAGGTATAAAACGCTTGTGTCTTCGGTCACAGCCTGAAGAATTGCCTGCACGAAAAATGCAATTATTACGTAAACAGCCATCATAAAGGAAAATGACAGCCCACCTTGTTTTGCATCAAACGGTTCTATAACGTTTTCTCTTTTATTGTTGTAATACATTTTTTAAGAATTTTCCCGTATAACTATTTTCATTTTGAGCAACTTGCTCTGGTGAGCCTGTTGCAATTACCATACCGCCGTTATCCCCACCTTCTGGGCCCAAATCGATAATGTGGTCGGCAAGTTTAATAACGTCAAGGTTATGTTCGATAACAACGATTGTGTTCCCACTTTCTTTAAGTTTTGCTAAAACCTTGCAGAGTTTATCCACGTCGTAATTATGAAGACCAGTCGTTGGCTCATCAAGAATATAAAGGGTTTTGCCAGTTGCTCTTTTTGCAAGTTCGGTTGCAAGTTTTACCCTTTGCGCTTCGCCACCAGATAATGTGGTTGAACTTTGCCCAAGTTTGATATATCCTAAACCAACTTCTTTTAAGGTTTTAATCTTATTGTAAATAGATGCGATAGGCTCAAAGAATTCGCACGCTTCATCAACGGTCATATTTAAAACGTCTGCAATGTTTTTGCCTTTATATTTTACTTGCAAGGTTTCTCTATTGTATCTGTTTCCACCACAAACTTCACAAGGCACGTACATATCTGGCAAAAAATGCATTTCAATCTTAATCACGCCGTCGCCTTCACAGTTTTCGCACCTTCCACCAGCAACGTTAAATGAAAATCTGCCTGCTTTATAACCCCTTTCTTTTGCGTCAGGTGTTGATGCAAACAAATCTCTAATAGCAGAGAAAACGCCCGTGTAAGTTGCAGGGTTGCTTCTTGGGGTTCTGCCTATAGGCGACTGGTCAATGGCGATAACCTTATCAAAATATTCAATGCCTTCGATTTTATCGCACTTGCCGGTGCGAACTTTTGCTTTGTTGAGTTTAGACGCAAGTTCTGGATAAAGAATTTCGTTGATAAGCGAACTTTTTCCACTTCCAGAAACACCCGTCACAGCCGTAAATAAGCCCACAGGGAAACATACGTCTATATTTTTTAAGTTGTTTTGCTTTGCACCTATAACGCTTAAGCATCTGCCGTCTGGAACAAGCCTGTTCTTTGGCAATTCTATTTTTCTTCTGCCCGAAAGGTAATCGCCAGTAATAGAGCGTGGCTCATTAATGATATCTTGGGCCGTGCCAGTAGCAACAATTTCGCCACCGTGAACGCCAGCCTTTGGACCGATATCCACGATAAAGTCAGCCGTGCGCATAGTATCTTCATCATGTTCAACAACGATGAGAGTATTTCCTAAATCACGCAGTTTTTTTAGCGTTCCTATGAGTTTTTCATTGTCCCTTTGGTGAAGCCCGATGCTTGGCTCATCTAAAATATACACAACGCCCGTTAAACCACTGCCTATTTGAGTTGCAAGCCTAATTCTTTGCGCTTCGCCACCAGAAAGAGTTGATGCGTTTCTTGACAAAGTAAGATAATTCAACCCCACGTCAATCAAGAAATTAAGCCTTGTTTTGATTTCCTTTATAATAGGTCCAGCAATAAGCGTTTTTGTTTTATCAAACTCAAGTGCATCGATAAACGCATATAAGTTCTCAACCGACATTTCGGTAAGTTCAGCAATGTTTTTGCCGTTAATTTTAATTGCAAGGGCTTCCTTTTTGAGCCTTTTTCCGTGACAAGTGTTGCAAGGACTTACCGTCATATACCTTTCAATTTCCATTTTGGTATAATCGCTTGAAGTTTCCCTATAACGCCTTGCAAGGTTTGGTATAATGCCTTCCCAAGAACTTTCATAAGAGCCACTCATCGTTCTTGTTCTATATTCAAGTCTTAATATTTCGCCATTGTTGCCGTAAAGCAAAATATCGTAAACGTCTTGTGGCAAATCTTTTACTGGCGTGTCCAAACTAAAATTATAACGCTTTGCAAGTGCATCAAAGTATAAGTTTGCCATCTTGCCGTTATCCAAATTCCAGCCACTGATAGTCATTGCGCCTTGACGAAGTGATAGGCTTTTATCCTTAACCACAAGGTCTGGATTTATTTCATTTCTAAAGCCTAAACCAGAGCACTCTGGACAAGCGCCGTAAGGGTTGTTGAAAGAAAATAGTCTTGGCTCTATTTCTTCAATGCTTATTCCACAGTTTGGGCAAGCATACTTTGTTGAAAAAAGATAACTTTCTCCGTCAAGCACTTGAACTTGTGCCAACCCATCAGCAAGTTTTATTGCCGTTTCTATGCTGTCAAAAAGCCTTTTTTCAATGCCTTCTTTAACGACAAGCCTGTCGATAACAACGCTGATTTCGTGCTTTTTGTTTTTATCAAGTTTGATTTCTTCCCCCAAGTCGTAAACTATGCCGTCAACCATAACCCTTGCATAGCCACTCTTTTTATAACTTTCAAAGTTTTTTGTATATTCGCCTTTTTTGCCACGAACAACGGGCGCATTAATTAAAATTTTTGTGCCACTTTCAAAAGCCATAACTTTATCGACTATTTGGTCAATGGTCTGGCGGGAAATTTCTATGCCACACTCTGGGCAATGTGGAACGCCCACTCTTGCAAACAAAAGCCTAAAATAATCGTAAATTTCAGTGACCGTGCCAACCGTTGAACGTGGGTTGTGCGAAGTGGTTTTTTGGTCGATAGAAATGGCTGGCGATAAACCTTCAATAAGTTCAACGTCTGGCTTTTCCATTTGCCCCAAAAACATACGTGCATAACTTGACAAACTTTCAACGTATCTTCTTTGACCTTCAGCATAAATGGTGTCAAAAGCAAGCGTACTTTTGCCACTGCCAGATAGACCTGTAAATACCACGAGTTTATCCCTTGGTATGGTTAAATCTACGTTTTTAAGGTTGTTTTGCCTTGCACCTTTTATAATAAGTTCGTTCATTTATTTTCTCATTTTTAATTTAAGTTTTGCTATCGTATCACGAATTTCAATACATTTTTCAAAATCTAGATTGCTTGACGCTATCTTCATAAGTGCTTTTAACTTCTCTATCTCTTCGGGAATATCTTGTCGCTTGATATCTTTTGTTCTATCCACTTTCTTGGTGATTTCAAGAGTGTTGACAACGTCTTTAACAATAGTTTTTGGAATTATG
>JAZQYW010000030.1:0-4558 GCA_045633745.1 Christensenellaceae bacterium | reverse complement strand
CCAATAAGTTCTAACGTCGGCAAAGATTTGAGCGCGATGAGTTAAAAGTCTCATCATAAGCATACCCATACCGTTAAGAACGTCGTTTTCAGTTGCTAAAGTGTAAGGTTCTCTTGCGCCTTCGTAGTCGAAAGTAGAGCTTAAGAGCGCTTCAGGATAGTCACAGTTTGGCCAATGATCCGTCCATTGTCTTTGACCTTGGAAACCACCTGCGATTGCGTTGTGGCCAGATCTTTCTTCAATAAACGCATCCGGGAGATTTTGATTGCCTGCCATTAAGTCTTTAATAATACAGTACATTTTAACGGTAAATTCCCATTGTTTATCCTTTTCTTCACGGGTAAACTTAATCTTATGGTCTTTACCTAAGAAAGGAACAGTATCGGGATTATCGTCCCAACCTTCTTTACAATGTTCTTTAGTCCAAGCAAGTGCTTTTTGGTATTCTTCTTCGTTGTAAATACCTTCTTCCATACGGCGAAGAATTTCAACTTCGTCAACCGATTCAACTCTCATACCAAAATAACTTTCTAACATATCTTGATCGATTATAGAACCTGCAATACCCATACATTGAGAACCGATTTGAAGATAAGATTTACCACGCATTGTAGCAACAGCAACTGCTGCACGGCCAAAACGCAATAATTTTTCTTTTACGTCTTCTGGAATTTCAGCAACTTGGTCTCTATCTTGAACTTCGTGACCATAAATGCCGAAAGCAGGGAGACCTTTTTGTGCGTGTCCAGCAAGAACTGCTGCAAGGTAAACAGCACCAGGTCTTTCAGTACCGTTAAAGCCCCAAACAGCCTTAATTGTGTTAGGGTCCATATCCATCGTTTCAGAGCCATAACACCAACAAGGTGTCACAGAAAGGGTAATGCTTACGCCTTCTTTCTTAAACTTGTTTGCGCATGCTGCTGCTTCTGGAACACGACCGATAGTAGTGTCTGCTAAAACAACTTTAACGTGTTCGCCGTTTGAATAATAAAGATTTTCTTCAAAAAGTTTCTTTGCGGCTTCAGCCATTGCCCAAACTTGACCTTCCAAACTTTCACGAAGTTGCATAGGTCCTCTTCTTCCATCAACGATAGGGCGAATACCGATTACTGGATAATCGCCAACGTATCTATTTTTTGCCATAATTTTATTCTCCTTTTATTATTTTTATTATTTTTTCTACAACTTGCTTTGCAAGATATATACTGCCTTTTTCGGTATAATGAATACCTTCTTCCGTCCTAAATTCAGGGGGAATAGTCCTTGAAACAGAGTGTAAATCATTAAAAACGTATCCGTTTTCGGTTGCAATTTGTTGTACTGCAACGTTTCGTTTTTCAATGACGTTCTGTGCGCCTTGATTAATTTCCTTGTTTCCCTTTAGATATACAACTGTTGAGTTTGCAATAATGGTGTTTTTGCAATTCAACTTTATCAAAAGTTTTTCAATTCTATTTTTATATGACTTGGTTGTTAAGTGCCAAGCGTGAAGTCCGTGATTAAAATGAACAAGGTCATATTTAGAATTTGAATAAAAAGCTTTAATTATATTATTGTATAGGGGATTATCAATGCCGTAAGACGTTGAAATATAGTCAACGTATGCCGAGCCTTTTAGCAACTCTCTAACTTGTTGTTGATACTGGTGGGTTATAGAGTCGCCAATAAGTAAAACTCTTGGCAAATCTTCACTCAAAGTTTCATCGCACCAACTATGTATCCATTCATGTACTTCTTTTTTCATATTAGTTCTCCTATTTTAAGAAAATTTCTATTACAGAGTCATGTTCGCAAGGTGGTTTAACAGGTAATTCAAAATAAACGCCGTCGTTGTTGTCGTTTGTATATAAAACTTCACTGCCGTCAACCAAGAATTGAGCGTAATCAATTTTGTTTGCAATACCCTTAAAGTTCAATTTCTTAAATGGATAATCAAATATATGAACGTAAAGTCTTTTTCCATCTTCGCTTTGGGTTAAAAGAGTACCGTTTGGGGCAGTAAATTCAGGTTCAGCCATAGTACAACCATAGATTGAACGAGAGTTATATTTCATCCAGTTTTCATAAACTTTTAACGCATCATCTGCACGATGGTCAAAATATCCACGAGAAGTTGGTCCAACGTTCATTAAAAGATTTCCACCGAAAGCAACGGCTTTAACTAATAAATCGATAAGAGTTTTTGGTGTTTTCCAAGTGGTTTCATCTCTAAAGTATCCCCAACTTCCAGAGAAAGTGTGGCAACCTTCCCAAACTTTCTTTTCGCCGTTTGCATTTTCTGGCCAATCGGTTAAGGTTGTTTGTTCTGGTGTGTAAGTGTCGCCAGGGATACCCAAACGATTGTTTACGATAATTCCAGGTTGAAGTGAACGGGTTAACGCCATAAGTTCTTCAGATTCTAAAACATCAGCGCCTTTAACACCGCCGTGTTGCATCCAAGGTAGTGGGTCTGGTCTAGGTGGTGGATTACCTTTGTCAAATGCCAAAAATCTTACGTAATCAGGTGTATCGTAAGAAAAGTCATACCACATTACGTCAATCTTACCATAATTAGTTAGCAATTCTCTTACTTGATTACGCATATATTCAGCATAAATTCTCATATCTCTGCCTTTATCCATTGCTTCAGCATTAGGGTCATCACGCAATGGGTGAATACCATCGATTGTAAAGTGTGGGTGATGCCAGTCGATTACTGAATAGTATAAACCAATTTTTAGACCTTCTGCTCTAAATGCTTCAACGTATTCTTTAACGATATCACGCTTAAATGGTGTGTTTGTCACGCAATAGTCTGTGTATTTACTGTCGAATAAGCAAAAACCTTCGTGATGTTTTGTGGTTAAAATCGCATATTTCATACCAGCGGCTTTTGCCTTTTTTGCCCAGTCTTTTGCATCAAACAAGTCTGGATTAAAATACTTGAAATATACGTTGTATTTACTATCTGGGATTTTTTCCATGGTCTTAATCCACTCGTGTCTTGCAGGAAGTGCGTATGAACCGAAGTGTATGAACATACCAAATCTATCGTGCATAAGCCATGAAGTGTCGCCAACAGTTTTTTCAATTTTGTATGAACTCATATTTTTTTCTTTTCTCCTTGCTTTTTTTTAAAGTTTATCATATAATATAAAATAATTACATTAATTTTTATATATAAAATATGGAGAAACATATATAATGTTGATTAAAAATAGTGGTATTTCCCAGTATGTTAAGAGTGTGACTTTTGAGTGTTATACCTTTACGCACGTTAATCTTGGCAATGAGTGGAATTTTAAAAACGTTATTTCGCCTTTTAATAGAATTTATATTCCAACTAGCGGGGAAGGAAAAGTTTATTCAAACGGCAAAGAATACATTGTAAAAAAAGGCAAAGTGACCATTATTCCAGCAATGACCGAATTTTCTTGTGAGTGCGAAAATTCTTTGGATAAATTTTTTGCCCATGTAAACGTTTTAGGTAGGGACGGACTTGACGTTTTTTCATTTGCAAACGAAATTTTAGAGTTGGATGAAGATTTTAGTGAAGAGTTGATTTATCTTTATAATTGCAAAGACGTTTTTAGTGCAATTAAGATTAAAAACAAACTTTTTGAAATTATTTTAACTGCTTTTGACAAAATGAATTATTCTTATCCAGAAGCAAAACCTTATTCTAACACTGTGTATAATGCTATCGATTATATAAGCAAAAACTTAAGTGCAAACTTAAAAATCAGCGACATTGCTAAAACTCTTTCAATTTCATCAATCACGTTGCAAAAAAAGTGGCGTCAAGAAATGAACGTGCCTATCGGCAAGTATATTGACGACAAGATTATGTTGCTTGCTGAAAGAGAACTTTCAAACGGCAATCTTAACGTTGGGGAAATAGCAGAAAAGTTTGGTTTTTGCGATAGATTTTACTTTTCAAGAAAGTTCAAAGAATACTTTAGTTTATCCCCAAAACGCTACGCAATGAAAGGCAAGATGTAATATTATTCAAAAAAGTTAGAAAGTAAGCCGACTTGTATCAAGACAAGCACACGCCATAGTACAAAAATAATAAATTTAAATTCATTTTTGTTTATAATATCTAAAGGGATTGAAAAATTTGTAAAATTATGGTATAATCATCTTATTAAAATTTTTACAAAGGTAAAACAATGATAACTGTTTATAATTGTGGCAGGCAATTTAAAGGTCGGTCGTTAATTAATACATTAAATGACTATGTTGTTTTAGATATTGAAACAACAGGGTTAGACCCATTTTTTGATGAAATTATTGAAATAGGTGCTATTAAAGTAATAAATGGAGAATGTGTTGAAAAATTTTCCAAATTAGTTAAGCCATCAAAACCTGTTTCTGATTTTATAATTCAATTGACTGGAATTACTAACGATATGCTTATAGATTCCCCAAGCATAGATAAAGTTCTTCCAGAGTTTATGGAATTTGTTTCAGATATGACTATTATAGGACACAATGTGCATTTTGATATAAATTTTATATATGATAACTCAATGCAAGTTCTAAACAAGCCGTTTTCCAATGATTTTATTGACACATT
>JAZQYW010000029.1:0-10237 GCA_045633745.1 Christensenellaceae bacterium | reverse complement strand
AGGTAGTAAGCCAGCAAACGGTCAACTTTCTGCCGTTGCACTTATGGACGCAAGAAGTATCGCTGCAACTGCTAAAAATGGCGGTGCAATCACTTCTGCTATGGATGAAATTTATTCAAACAAGGTTAAAAAATATCGTTTCGACAACAAGATTTACAGGGCAAGAGTGTTCAATGCAGTTGGCAATGGCGAACAAGATAAACCTTTGGTTTATGGTCCAAACATTGCAGACTGGCCAAAGATGCAAGCACTTAAAGATGACTTGCTATTAAAGGTTGTTTCTGTTATCAATGACCCTGTGACAACAACTGATGAACTTATTCCATCTGGCGAAACTTCATCATATCGTTCAAACCCACTTAAACTTGCTGAATTTGCTCTCTCAAGAAAAGACCCTATGTACGTTTCAAGAGCAAAGGCTGTTAGAGATGGCGAATTCCCAACTCATTTAGGTCTTGATGAAAGCAAAACTTCTTACGGCAGTGTTGTTTGCTCAATTAAACCGGGTGACGGCTCTGCAAGAGAACAAGCAGCATCTTGCCAAAGAGTTTTAGGCGGTGTTGCAAACATTGCTTTTGAATATGCAACCAAGAGATATCGTAGCAACCTTATCAACTGGGGTATGTTGCCACTTCTTGCTGATAAAAATGACTTTAACGTTGATGAATATATCTTGATTAAGGACGTTAAGAAAGGTATTGAAAACGGTGCAAAAGAATTCAAAGCAACAGTATATGGCGAAAAGACAAGAGAAATCACTCTCAAAATGGACGCTTTAACCGATGCCGAAAAACAAATTATCCTTAAAGGTTGTTTGATTAACTACTATAAAGGTTAATAAAAATTAAAAAAATAAAAGCCGACTTATCTAAAACAACGGATAAGTTGGCTTTTTTGTTTTAATGATTTAAAATAACAAGAATTTACTTGCTATTGTTCGAGATTTAGAATATAATATAATTGCGAGGTAAAAGATAATATGTTTGATTATGTTTCAGCAAAAGACGCTGCTAACAAGTGGAATATTTCTCAAAGAAGAGTTGCCATTTTTTGTATGGAAGGTCGTATAAAAAATGCTAAAAAATTAGGCAATATGTGGCTTATACCGAATAGTGCTGAAAAACCGATTGACAAGCGTACAATTCGGTATGAGAAGCAAAAGAAAGTTGAATTAAAACCATTTATTAAATGGGTTGGTGGTAAGGGACAACTTGTTTCGCAACTTGAAAAACACATAAATGCTAATGGCGAAAAGGTATTAACAAAGTATGCAGAGCCTTTTGTTGGTGGTGGGGCGTTGCTTTTCAATATTCTTTCTAAATACAATCTTGAAAAAATATATATCGGAGATATAAACAAAGAACTTATAAATGCATACTGTGTCGTTAAAGAAAACGTTGAAAAACTTATAACCCTGCTTAACAAAATGCAGTTGGATTTTGTTTCTATGGATGAAAACAATCGCAAAACATATTATTATAATGCAAGAGACAGGTTTAATTCTTTAACATTAAACAAAAGCACGGCAATAGAAAAAGCGGCTTTGTTTATTTTCTTAAACAAAACTTGTTTTAATGGGCTTTATCGTGTAAACAAAAGAGGACAATTTAACGTTCCTATGGGTGCATACAAAAAACCAACTATTTGCGATGAAAAGAATTTGCGCAATGTTTCCGATGCTTTGCAAAACGTTATCATTGTTTGTGCAGATTATTCGTTTTCAAAAGATTTTATTGATAAAGATACTTTTGTTTATCTTGACCCACCATATAGACCTATATCTCAAACGGCAAATTTTACATCGTATAATACTGATTGTTTTGATGATAAAGAGCAATTTCGCCTTGCAATGTTTATAAATGAAATAAATTTGAGTGGTGCTAAAATTATGCTTAGTAATTCAGACCCACAAAACGTAAATCCCCAAGATACATTTTTTGAAGATTTATATAAAGGATATACAATAAACAAGGTAGAAGCAATGCGGGCGATTAATAGTAAAGGCGATAGTCGTGGAAAGATAAAAGAATTGCTCATTTGTAATTAAAGGAGTTCATACTTATGAAAAGAGATTTTAAGGAATGGTTTAAGAATTTTAAAGATACAGTTGCTACTTGGAAATACTATACAGATTTTGAAAAGGTTTATAGGAATACAAATAAATTCAAGGATGAACTTAATATTCTTAATGGATTAGTTGGTGTTGATAATATCGAGCAAGAATTTAAAAGAATTGTTGAAAAATTCCCGCAAACATTAAGAGCAATACCTATCTTAATTGCAAAACGTGAAAGTGAAATTAGGATTGTTGATGCAGAAAAGACTTATTTATTTAATTTTAAAACACCTAATTATACCATAGATGAATATTCGAAATTTATGGCAGAAACGGGTTTGTTTGATTTGCTTAAAAATCACGTAATTCACTCACTTGTTGATTATGTTATGGGTGTTGAAGTTGGTATGGATACAAATGGAAGAAAATCAAGAACTGGCGACGCAATGGAAGATTTGGTAGAGTCATATTTGCAAAAAGCAGGGCTTATAAATGAAATAGATTATTTTAAGGAAATGTACATTTCAGACATTGAAAAGAAATGGGGCATTGACCTTTCAAAAATTTCTAATCAAGGCAAGGTAGAAAAACGTTTTGATTTTGTTGTGAAAAAAGGCACTACTATTTACGCTATTGAAACGAACTTTTATTCAAGTCAAGGGTCAAAACTCAACGAAACAGCAAGGAGTTATAAAAACATTGCTTTAGAAACAAAGGAAATTCAAGGGTTTGCTTTTGTGTGGTTTACCGATGGACAAGGATGGCAATTTGCACGTCATAATTTAGAAGAAGCATTTGATGCAATGGATAATATTTTTTGTATTGCTGATTTGGAAAATGGTATCATAAACAAGTTGTTAAACAACAGATGTGATTGAAAGAACAATTAAAAAGTTTTAAAAGAATTAAACAATATGGAATAAAAAGGGTTTAATAGTTTTATTAAATCCTTTTTTCTATTTTTTATCCTTTGTGCATAAAATATATAACAAATATATTATGGGGGCAATATGGGGTTTATTGACAATATAAAGCAAAATTTTTGTTCGGGGGAAATTCCAAAAGAGCCAACCTTTCGTGCTGTGCTGTTTGGCGAAAGTGCAGGCTATTTTGAAAATATAAAAAGCATTGTCAGTTATACTGAAGAAGAAATTGTTTTGGCGTTATCTAACGGGTGCTTAAAAGTTGAAGGGAAGTATTTATATATCAAAAAATATTGTATGGGGGACGTGGTAATTTGTGGCAAAATAAAAAAGGTGGAAAGGGTTTAATTGACGTTAAATATACCTATTCTATTGAAGGGCTTAACCTTGACAGGTTTATAAACACGGTCAAAAGCAAGGGCATAACCCTTTATAACGTTAAAAAAATCGGCAATAAACGATTAATTGCAAGCGTTTCTTATCAGGAAAGTAAAATTTTTTTTGCAAAAGCAAAAGAATTGTGTTATAATATAAAAAAGATTAAGGAAAAGGGCAAATTTTTACCTTTGGTAAAATTATGGCAATCGGCTGGCATTTTGGTCGGTGGAATTATCTTTTGCCTTTCGGCTTTTTTCTTTAATGATTTTATATACGATTTTTCTTTCGTGGGTAGTGGCAGTGTTTATAAAAGGGAAATTTTGTCTTACCTAAACAGTGTCGGCGTAAAAGAATACCAAAGGTTTTCTTTCTTTGATTTTGAGAGAATAGAAGACGGGGTTTTGGCAGACAATAAAAATTTGTCTTTCGTTTCCATTGAAAAGCACGGAAACACCTTGCTTATTGACAGTGCACTTGCTGTGGACAGCGTGGATAGGCTTGATGGAAACGTTTATTCGCTATATAGCCAAGTTAACGGCGTGATAGAAAAAATAAACGTCTATCGTGGCACGGCACTATTTAAAAAAGGCGATTACGTGAAAAAGGGCGATTTAATCGTTGATGGTTATATGCTTGTTAAAGAACAAGTTGTTAAAATCAACGTTTTGGCAAGCCTTTCGATTATCGCTGAAGATGAGTTTGTTTTTTCTACAAATGAAGACAATGCTCAAGAAAAAGCCGAACTTTTGGCACTTTCAACCCTAACCGACAAGGAAATTTTACATTTAATTACAACGAAAGAAAGGGAAAACGATTGTTTTATTTATAAAACTATCGTAAAATACAGATACATAATTTACGTGGGATAAGGAAAGGCTTTTTATTAAAAGCCAAAGGATAAGAATATGTTAAAAACAAAATCAGAAAAAATTGAACAATGGGGCAAAAAAGACATTGCGCTTAACGTGTTGGTATATCTATTCAACATTGCAATTATAAGTGCGTTGTTTTTGCTTATTATTTATACTGACGGTGTGGCTGGTAAAGGCAAAGATTTGCAAACTTTCTTAAAAAACATTGCAAGTCCACTCCGTTTTTTAACTATGCTATTTTTGATTTGCACGATTATGTTTTTATACTTACTATATGAAGATAAAAACTTTTTGAAAAACGCTGCAAACTCACAAATGCTTTTTATGATTATAGAAATTTCGCTTGCGTTCTGCTTTGTAAGTGGCAATTATGCAGACACATATCTTCGTCCACTTGCATTAGTTGCTTTGCTAACTTTATTTTTGTCAGACAGAAGAAAAGCATTTTTTATGAACGTTATCTTTTGTATAATCGTGTTTTTGTTTGACTCTTTTACACAAAACGTTGAAACGGGCAAATATCCGTCGCTTATTATGGGCTTTACTTCGGGCGTTTTGGCAATTCTTTGTATGGACAAGGTTTCTTCAAGATTAAAACTCTTGGTTATGAGTTTCGTTGTTGCAATTCCATCACTTGTTTGTGTGACGATGACCTTGCTTGAACACGTGCTTGATAAAGAAAGCGTTATCGTTGATATCGTTGCCGGCGCAGCATCTGGTCCACTTTCTGCAGCGTTGTTGATTATAATGTTGCCTATCTTTGAATCGGTGTTCAAAAAGGTATCTTGCTTTAAGTTCTCTGAACTTATCGAACACAACTCAAAACTCGTAAAAAAACTTATTCAACAAGCACCGGGCACTTTCAACCACTCAATCGTTGTTTCAAACATTGCAGAAGCCTGTGCTTTGGCTATTGAAGAAGACGGACTTTTGGCAAGAACTTGCGCTTACTATCACGATATCGGCAAGTTGCGTCGCCCAGAGTTCTTTAAGGAAAATCAAGCCGACGGCGAAAATCCACACGATGATTTAACCCCAGAACTTTCTGCAAACATCATCAAGGCACACGCACAAGACGGTTATGAGTTGGTTATGAAAAACCGTTTGCCAAAGGTTATTGCAGACGTTTGTTTAGAACACCACGGCACTTTGCCTATTCTTTATTTCTATGGCAAGGCGCAAAAATATACCGACGGCGAAGTTGACCTTGCACAATTCTGTTATCCTGGTCCAAAGCCAAGCACCAAAATCGCTGCGATTATTATGATTGCCGATGGTTGCGAAGCGGCTGCAAGAAGTTTGCAAGACCGTTCTAGAGAAAACGTTAAAAAGGTCGTTAGACAAATCGTTAACGAAAGAATGCAATTAGGTCAATTTGAAGAGTGCGAAATCACACTTAACGAACTTAACATCATAATTCACACGGTTGTAAACCACTTGACTGGTGTATATCACAGCAGAATAGAATATCCAAAGGTTAGCCTTGACGGTATGGAGTTATAAGGAGCAGTATGGGCAGAATAAAATTAGAATGTTTAGACAGAAGAGCCAACTTAAGAAGAGTTGCAAAGGCAGTTTATAAAGTGCTTGGACAAAAGGCTTTTTTCAAGGCTGAAATCGTTTTCCACGACGGCGAAAATATGCAATTTTTAAACAAAACCACACGTGGTATCGACAGTATTACCGACGTTTTGTCTTATCCAAGTATGGAAGGTATTAGAAACAGGGTTTTAACACCTGTTGAGTGCAAGACTGAACTTGAAGGCAAGTACATATTTTTAGGTTCAATCGTACTTTGCGATGAAAAGATTAGAGAGCAAGCAGTTGAGTATGGCCACAGCGAAAAGCGTGAGAGAGAATACCTTGTCACACACGGACTTTTGCACCTTTTTGATTACGACCACTTAAACGATGAAGATAAAAAAGAAATGCGTGCTAAAGAAAAAGAAGTTATGAAAAAACTTTATCCAAAGGAAGAACAATGAGAAGTGGATACGTTGCAGTCGTAGGCAGGGCAAACGCTGGTAAAAGCACGCTTATAAACGTGCTTGTTGGCGAAAAGGTTGCCATCGTTTCACCAAAGCCACAAACGACAAGAGATAGAATTTTGGGTGTTTTAACAACTGAAGATTATCAAATCGCATTTGTTGATACCCCAGGTATTTATAAGGCTGACAATTTGCTTAATTCGGTTATGCAAAAAACGACCACCGACGCAAGTCAAGACGTTGATTTGGTGCTCTTTACAATGGATGCACACGAAGGTATAAGCGATACTGACAGAGCCTTATTGAAAAAATATTCAAGCCTAAAAGTCCCAACCATTTTGGTTTTGACAAAGACTGATATTATGAGCGAAAGCCTTTTGATTTCCGAATTAAAGGAACTTGCAAGCGAAAACTTGGAAATAATTCCAGTTTCTGCAAGAAAGAATAAAAACTTAAAGGAACTCTTAAAGGTTATCGTTAAAAAACTTCCAGAAGGCGAAAAACTTTTTGAGCAAGAAATCGTTTCAGACAGGTCTGAAAAGTTTATGATTTCCGAAATTATGCGTGAAAAAATTTTGCTTAAGTTCGATAAGGAAATTCCACACGGCGTTGCCATTATCATAAACAAGTTTGCCTTAAGGGAAAACGGCAAAACCTATGAAATTAATCTTGATATCGTTTGCGAAAAGGCGAACCACAAAGCCATTTTAATCGGCAAGGGTGGAAAGGCGATAAAGGAAGTTTCTTCGTTCGCAAGACAAGATATGGAAAAGTTCCTTGGCAAAAAGGTGTTCTTAACCACTTATATAAAGGTTAAGGAAGACTGGCGTAATTCGGCTGGACTTATGAAGGAATACGGATACAGTCAAGACAACTAAATTTTAGCAAAAGAATAACTAAAATATTTCTCCACATAATAAGTTTTGGGGGGAAATATGGAAAACAAAAAGAACAAAATTAAAAAAGATATGTTTCAAGACGTGGCGTGGAATTTGTTTAAGGAAACGGGCATGGTTGCACACTATCTTTTTTATAAAGAAATAGGTAAAAAATAGTTTTATGGAAGAAAAAGAAAGCGGGATAGTGCTTGGCGCTGTTAACTTTTCGGAAAATGATAAAATACTTAACGTATTCACCTTGGGTAAAGGTGTTGTTTGTGCTAAAATAAAAGGAGTAAAAAAGGCAGGGGCAAAACTCAAATTTGCCGCCGAGCCTTTTTGTTTTGCCGAATATATTTTTTCCAAAACTGCCGATAAAAGAACGGTCATCGGCGCAAGTTTAATAGACAGTTTTTATCCTATTCGTGAAAATATACATAAGTATTTTTGCGCTGGCACGGTGGTGGAATTTATCAAGCATTTTTATAAAGAAGAAGTGGTTGATGAGCAAGAGTTTTTCTTAACTGTAAATGCACTAAAAGAAATTGCTTATACCGAAAATCACTTGACGGCACTAGTAAAGTTTTTAACGCTTGCGCTTGAAAATTTTGGGTATAAAATCACGCTTGACGGCTGTTTTGAGTGTCAAAACGATATTGACGGCAGGATTTTCTTTGATTACAGAAACGGTGCGTTTTTGTGCGAAAACTGTTTTAGTGGCGAAGGCAGAGAAGTCAGCATCGTCACCTTTCGTGCAATGCAAAAGGCAATGCAAAACCAACTTTTCGATAACGATGAAGGTGCAAAAAAAGCATTAAAACTTTTAGATTATTATATTACAAATAGGGCTGAAGAAAATTTAAATTCCTTAAAAGAGTTAATTAAAATATTTTAAAAAGTAAAATTTGCTTAAAAAAATTTATTTTTTTTAAACAAAACGAAAAAGTTTGTTAGAACAGTTGATTAAAATATAAATTTATAGTAAAATATGTAGGTTAAAAAATCAATTTTATGATTTTATAAATTTAGTAAAATTTTTGGAGGATTTTATAGATGAAGTACGTTTACTTATTTAGCGAAGGCAACGGTAAAATGAGAGAACTTCTTGGTGGTAAGGGCGCAAACTTAGCAGAAATGACTAAAATCGGCTTGCCAGTTCCACAAGGTTTCACAATTTCTACTGAAGCCTGCACAAAGTACTATGAAGATGGAAAACAAATCAATGCAGACATAATGGCTGAAATTATGGCTAACGTTGAAAAAATGGAAGAAATCACCGGCAAGAAATTCGGCGATTTAGACAACCCACTTTTAGTTTCTGTTCGTTCTGGTGCAAGAGCATCAATGCCTGGTATGATGGATACTATTCTTAACCTTGGCTTAAACGAACAAGTTGTTGAAGTTATGGCTCAAAAGAGTGGTAATGCAAGATGGGCTTACGACTGCTACAGAAGATTTATTCAAATGTATTCAGACGTTGTTATGGAAGTTGGTAAGAAGTATTTTGAACAACTTATCGACAAGATGAAAGAAGAAAAGGGCGTTAAACTTGACACAGAATTGACTGCTGATGACCTTAAGGCTTTGGCTGAACAATTCAAGGCAGAATATAAGAACAAAATCGGCAGTGATTTCCCAACCGACCCAAAAGAACAACTTATCGGTGCTATCAAAGCGGTATTCCGTTCATGGGATAACCCAAGAGCAAACGTTTACCGTCGTGACAACGATATCCCATATAGCTGGGGTACTGCTGTTAACGTTCAAGCAATGGCTTTCGGTAATATGGGTGACGATTGCGGTACTGGTGTTGCGTTTACTCGTGACCCTGCTACTGGCGAAAAGAAACTTATGGGTGAATTCTTAACCAACGCACAAGGCGAAGACGTTGTTGCTGGTGTTCGTACACCAATGCCTATCGCTCAAATGGCTGAAAAATTCCCAGAAGCGTTCGAACAATTCAAGAACGTTTGTCAAATTCTTGAAGACCACTATAGAGATATGCAAGATATGGAATTCACCGTTGAACACGGCAAACTCTATATGCTTCAAACAAGAAACGGTAAGCGTACTGCTGCCGCTGCATTAAAAATCGCTTGTGACCTTGTTGATGAAGGCATGATTGATGAAAAGCAAGCAGTTCTTATGATTGACCCAAGAAACCTTGACACACTTTTACACCCACAATTTGACGTAAAGGCTCTTAAAGATGCTAAACCTGCTGCTAGAGCATTAGGTGCTTCTCCAGGTGCTGCTTGTGGTAAAATCGTGTTCTCTGCTGAAGATGCTAAAGAATGGAAGGCTAGAGGCGAAAAGGTTATCCTTGTTAGACTTGAAACTTCTCCAGAAGATATCGAAGGTATGAAAGCATCACAAGGTATCTTAACTGCTCGTGGTGGTATGACTTCACACGCAGCCGTTGTTGCTCGTGGTATGGGTACTTGCTGTGTATCTGGTTGTTCAGACATCACAGATTTCAACGAAGATACAAAGACTTTCGTTCTTGCTGGCAAGACATATAAAGAAGGCGATATCATCTCCATCGATGGTTCAACTGGTAATATTTACGATGGTAAAATCCCAACTGTTGACGCAACAATTTCTGGCGACTTCGGCAGAATTATGGCGTGGGCAGATAAATATAGAGCATTAGGCGTTCGTACTAATGCCGACACTCCAAAGGACGCTGCTAAAGCACGTGAACTTGGCGCTGAAGGTATCGGCCTTTGCAGAACAGAACACATGTTCTTCGGCCCAGGCAGAATCGAAATCTTCCGTGAAATGATTTGCTCTGAAACTAAAGAAGAAAGAGAAGAAGCATTAGACCAAATTCTCCCAATGCAACAAGCAGACTTCGAACAACTTTACGAAGCACTTGAAGGTCACCCAGTGACAATTCGTTTCTTGGACCCACCACTTCACGAATTTATCCCAACACTTGGTGCTGATATCGATGCACTCGCTGCAAAGAAAGGCAAGACTTCTGCTCAAATCAGACAAATCTGCGCATCACTCCACGAATTCAACCCAATGATGGGTCACCGTGGTTGTAGATTGGCTGTCACATATCCAGAAATCGCTGTTATGCAAACAAGAGCAATCATTCGCGCTGCTATCAACGTTCAAACAAAGCACCCAGATT